>CACWLI010000007.1 GCA_902761685.1 uncultured Erysipelotrichaceae bacterium
AAAAAGAGAAAAACTTACACAAAAAGAGAAAAATAACTTTTCTCTTTTTAATTACTGTCTTTTTTATGATGTCTACCATTTGGGGTTCACATCAAAATAGAAGTCTTTTTTATTTTAATTCATCATACAATTCTTTATTATAATTATGTTCTTCTTTATCTTTTTCAAATAATTCATTTGTACTTATCATATAGAAGTTTCTATTATTGTTTTTATTTATCTCATCATCATCCCATGTTACGTCTATATGTCTCCATTTATTATCAAAGAATACTACATTCCATATATGTTCTTCACTATTAACTTTAAAGTTTGGAATATTCATTCTGTCTAAAAATAGGGCAAATGCATCAGTGTAACCACTACATACAGCTTTATTATTAAGTAAGGCACCATTTGCTTTAGCTGAAAGAGGGGACTCTTCATCAGTTTTATATTTTTCATCATATGTTGTGTTATTAATAATATAATCATGTACTTTTTTAATATCTTCATTTGTTATAAAAGAAGTATCTATTTTTAAATCTTTTAAAACAACATCAATCTTATCATTAATTCTATCTATTTCATCTTTTGTATAAACTCTATCAACTGATATAGTTATTTCATCATCTAATACTTGAGTATTAAATGAATTATATGAATTAAATGGATTAACATAATTATTTATTAGTGTTATATATGCATCATCTTTTGCATCAGATGATGCGATTTCTTTTAAATCATCTAAACAATTATCATAATCTATATCACAATAGAATGTAAAAGAATCCCATCCATGATTTAATACTGTATAATATACTTTTTTAATATCTTCTATACTTTTAACTTCAAAGTTATCAGTTTCACTTACTGTTAAATAATTATATTCTCTGTGATTTTTTGTATCTGTTGGAATAATTACTTCTTTTCTAGTAATTCTTTTATATGTTTTATTTAAAAATGTTACTACAGTTTCATAATTAGTACAAACATAATATAAACCAAATAGTGCTATTATAAATACTAATATACTAAGTAAAATTCTAGTCCTTCTCATAAATATCACCATTTTTATTATACAAAAAAAGTAGATCTAAATCTACTAATTTACTTTTGGTTTACTACTTTATTTAATCTTGTCTTATATCTATCTCTAGTATTTGCTTTAATAACACCTTTTGATGCAGCATTATCTATTCTTTTAATAGCTGTATTTAATAGTGTTTGAGCTTCTTCTTTAGTAGCTGCTTTTTCAACTTTCTTAATAGCAGTCTTCATACTAGCTTTAACATCATTATTAAGTACTGTTTCTTTTTTAGTAATAATTACTCTTTTTTTAGCACTTTTAATATTAGGCATGATTCCACCTCCCTTAAGACTTCTTTAATAATAACAAATAAATTATAAAAAATCAATTAATTTTAAGTCTTTTTCGACAAATTTTTAATCGTTATAGTTATATATTTTATATATGGAGAAGAAAATATGAATAGATTTAGAATTAAAAATGAATTAATTAGAAAAATATTATTTGTATTATTTTTAATACTATTTTTGTATTTATATATTTCACTAATACTAAATACAGATACAAGTTTTAGTATAATTAATGAAATTAATAGTAAGTATATAAAAAAAGATACAAGTATTAAAAGTGAATTATATAGTTCATTAAATAGAACAATTACTAATGAAAATAGTGTTGATAATATAGTTGTTAATGTGAGTAGTGAAGAAAAAGAAGAAGTGAAATCAAAACCACTAGTTTATATTTATAATACACATGATACTGAAAAATACTCTCTACCATTTGTAAGTGATTATTCTGTTACTCCTGATGTTAGACTAGCTTCTTTTATATTAAAAGATTATTTAAATGATTATAAGATTGAATCCTTTGTTCAAACTAAAAGTATTAATGATTATTTAAAAAAACATAATTTAGATTACAAAGGAGCTTATGAAGCAAGTAGGGTATATATGGAAGAAGAGTTAAATAAAAATGATTATAAAATATTAATTGATTTACATAGAGATTCTGTTTCATATAAAAAAACTCTATATGAGCGTGATAATAAAAAGTATGCTCGTATTATGTTTGTTCTTACTACTAAGCATAAAAATTATCGTGAAAATGAAAAATTTGCGGAAAAGTTAAATGACAAATTCAATAAATATTATAGTGGTCTTAGTCGTGGAATAATGAAAAGAAAAGATGTAATTTTTAATCAAGATAAAAGTCCATATGCAATACTTATTGAACTTGGAGGAATTGATAATTCATTAGAAGAAATAAATAATACACTTGAAGTTTTAGCATATATTTTAAATGAATTTATAATTGAGGAAAAATTATGATAGAAGAAAAAAAAGAAAAAATAAATCCTGTTGTTAAATTATTGTTATTTTTATTTATTGCTTTTTTAATAATGTATTTATCAAAAGAAACAGGCTACTATGAATATAAAACATATACTAAAACTAGATTAACAGAAGAAGCTATTAAAAGATTTGAAAGTGATGTTAATGAAGGAAAAAATGTTAGTATAAATGATTATCTAGTAGATGAATATATTGATTATTCAAATATATTTACTAAAACAGGTTCAACAATTAATAAAACAATAGAATTAGTTATGAATGATGGTATAAAAAAAACACTTAAAATATTAAGTGAATTATTCTATGAATAGCATTGAAGAAGTTTTTGTATATGCTCTTGTAAGTGGGCCACTACCAAGAAGTATACCTCCAAAATAACGAACAACAACTATTAAAGTATTATCTAAATTTTTCATATGTATTAAATCTAATAATCCTCTAGTTGTGCCCATTGGTTCTTTATCACTATAGTTTTTTTCCTGTGAGTTAATTCTATAAGCATAAACAATATGCCTTGCTTTTTTATGTTCTTTTTCTAGTTCGCTAATTATTTGATAAACTTCCATTACAGAATCTACTTCATAAAGTAAACCAATAAATTTTGATTTTTTAATTTCAAAAAAACTTTCATTAATCTTTTTCATATAATTATTTTATAATAATTTAATCTAAAAAAAAAGAGTAATATTATTTATCAAATAATACTACTCCAACTTCTGTTGGGTGATCTAAATATAATTGATTTTTTTTATTTGATTTATTCTTTAATATTAATGCGATAATCATCATGTCTCCACCTGCACAGAATAATTGAAATAAACCACTATATAAAATAATTTGTTTACCTAAAATAATAGATATAATACAAATAAGTACTCCAAGAGTTAATCCTGGCATAGAAATTCCAAGTAAATATTGATATTTTTTTACTGGTACTTTACATGAACAATATGGAGTAAGTGTTTTAACTATAAAACCAAATCTAATATCTTTTAAGTGATTTTTAGTAAATAATGAAAAAGTTATTCCATGAATTGATTCATGTATAATAGTAGCAATAAACATATTAATTATTAAAAATACTATCATGGTAATTTCTTCAAACTCAAATCTATTAAATAAGCAATATAGAATAACAAGTATTATAGCAATTGGTATAGGTAAAAGTATTCCGTAAATATTAGCTTTTACTACATTAATAGTTAAGTCATGTTCAGTGTAACCTTTTTTTATTAATTTATCTTTTGTTTTATTAAATAATTCTAAACTATCTTTTTCTTTTTTTGATAATTCTTTAATATTTCTTTTGTCATTCATTTTTATCACCATATATATTTTATCAAATTTTTATAATATTTTATTTTATACAAATGTTTAATATGTAAAATGGTGTAAAATATGATATAATACATCTAGTTAAAGGAGGGGATGAGTAATGTTTAAGAAGGAACTTCAAGAAGTACCAAGAAAACCAGGATGCTATCAAATGTATAATTCTAGTGGTGTAGTTATATATGTTGGTAAAGCTAAAATACTTCAAAATAGACTTAGAAGTTATTTTACTGGAAGAGTAACTGGTAAAACTAAAAAAATGGTTAGTGAAGTAGATCATTTTGAATATATAGTTACTGATACAGAAACAGAAGCTTTTGTTTTAGAACTTAATTTAATTAAAAAATATGATCCTAAATATAATATATTACTTAGAGATGATAAAAGTTATCCATATATTGAATTTACTCATGAAAAATATCCTCGTTTAATAGTTAAAAGAGAAATAAATGCTAATAAAAAGAAGAGTTATTTATTTGGACCTTATCCAAATCAATATGCAGCTAGAAGACTTGTTAATTTACTAAATAGATTATATCCACTTAAAAAATGTGATACTATGCCTAAAAAAGTTTGCTTATATTATCATATAGGAGAATGTCTTGGATATTGTGAACATAAAGATATAGATATTACTCCAATTAAAAATGAAATATTATCTATATTAAATGGTAATGATAAATTATTAATAGATAAAATTAATGAAAAAATTAGAGTAAACTCAGAAGCTTTAAATTTTGAAGTATGTAAGTCTTTAGTAGAAGACTTAGAATATATTAAATTATTATTTCATAATCAACATGTTGAGATTAGTGATGCAAAAGATAGAGATATATTTAATTATTATTTTGAGAATTCCTATGTTTCTATAGTTTGTATGTTTATTCGTGGTGGTAAATTACTTGGTATAAATACTAAAATAATTCCTGTTATGACAGAACTTAAAGATACTATTGAATATTATATTGCATCTTTTTATAGAAGACATAATATAGTACCAAAAGAAGTAATAGTTCCAGATATTGTTGATACACAATTGTTTAAAGATGTACTTGATACAAAAGTAATTACTGTTCAAAGAGGGGATAAAAAGAAATTATTTGATATGGCATATCAAAATGCTAAAACTCAATATGAAAAAGAAATTAAATTAATTTATAATAATGAAGAGTTAACTACTAATGCTAATGAAGAATTAAGAACTATACTTGATTTACCTAAGTTACATATTATTGAATGTTTTGATAATTCAAATCTTTTTGGAACATTTACTGTTTCTGCTATGGTTAGTTTTGTTGATGGGTTACCATCAAGAAAAAACTATCGTAAATTTAAATTATCATTTGAAAAGAATGATGATGTTGCTGCTATGAAAGAGGTTATTTATAGACGTTATTTTAGAGTTTTAAAGGATGATTTAGAATGGCCTGACTTAATAATAGTAGATGGTGGTAATAATCAAATAAATGCATGTAAAAGCATATTAGAATCACTAAATATGAAGATTAAAATTATTGGTGTTAAAAAAGATAATCATCATAGTCCAGAAGCTATAGTTGATGGAGATAATTATGAAATAATTAAAATTGATAAAAAATCTAATGTATTTAGATTACTATCTCGTATAGATGAAGAATCGCATAGATTTGTAATTAGCTATCATAGAGAAATAAGAAGTAAAGGTAGTATATCTAGTGTACTTGATAATATCTCTGGTCTTGGTGAAAAGCGTAAAAAAGCGTTAATTAAAAAATATGGTAGTGTATCTAAAATGAGAGAAGCTAGTACTTCTGAATTGTCAGAAATTATTCCAACTCATGTGGCAGAAGAATTACATGAATACTTGATAAATATGGATAAAATTGACAAAAATATGTAATTATGTTATAATATACGGCGTATTTAAAGGGGGGGAATATTTTATGATATTTTTAACTTGTTTAGGATTAACTTGTGTTTCTACACTTATAGTTAATATTAAAAATAATGCTGCAAATAATAAAATAGAAAGATCTGGTTATACAATTATTAGTGATCCTAGAAGTTTTTCTGAAAAAGCTATTAGTTTTATTAAAGATTATACTTATTTATTAGTTCCAATTTTAAATATTTATAAAGCAGGTAAATTATTTTTAAAACCTGATGTTAAATATGCAAAAGAAAGACAAGCTTTACTTGAAGAAAGAGAAAGAATTGTTAAATCTAGTGAAGTAGTAAAAGAAGTACCAAAGAAAAAAGTAGCTAAAAAGATAGTACCAAAAATACTACAAGAAAAAACACCAGATGAGATGAGTTTAGAAGAAAAAAGAGATTATTATATTAAACTTGATAAAAAATTACATGAACAATTAGCACAATTAGATAGTCATGGATGTAGTGATCAAGAACATAATGCTGTTGTTGATAAAATAATTGAAGTTCAAGGAAAATATAAAGTTGTTCAAAGACAAATTGAATTAAATTCTTTAAAGAGTATTAGAAGTGATTTGTTAGAACAAAATGATGAAATGAAATTAGTTCTTTAAAAGCATGTAACACATGCTTTTTTATTGTCTTTTATTTTTAAATATTGTAAAATTAAATTATAAAGGAGATAAAAAATGGAAGGTATTTTAGAAAAAGAAGCAAGAGAAGAAGCTCTTAAAAATATAAATTTAATATTAAATGGTATTAAACCAATTTTAGCACCTAATATATCTTTACCAAGATTAGCAAATGATATAAGGGAAGTATTACTATTTGAAGGATATAAAGATTATCATATTAATAAGGGATTATGTGATAAAGCTATTTATAGAATGTTATATAATCAAGAATTAGGTGTTAAGTTTAATGATGAATATAAAGTTGCTTATGAAAAAATGTTAAATACAGTAGATAAAATTAATAAAGAAAATTTGCTTGAAGAAAAAGATACAACTAGTAAGTATTATCAATATCATAGTGATCCTAAAGTTAAAAGATATGTTGCTTTTGAAGTGCTTGCTAGAGCACTATCAAATGGTGTAACAATAGATGAAATAAAAAATGAAAGCTTATATGGATATACAAGTAATTGTATAAATGATGATAGAATTAGAGAAGAATCAATTTCTAAAAAAGAACAAAGAAGAAGTGAAAGAGAGAAAATGAGTTATCATGCACCAGATAGTGAAACTGTTAAAAGAGCTATTATAGTAGGTGCTATAATATTTGGAATAATGGCTGTTAGTAAAGCAGATTATGAAATAAAACAACAAAAGAAAAGAGAAGAAAACAATAAGCCAAGTTATTCATCTAGTATTAAAAATATGAGAAGTGAACATGATTTAGTTAATATTGGAGCTAATCAATATTATAATTATGAATCAAATGAAATTGTATTAGGTGGTGGTAAATAATGAGAGAGAGTTATACGCTTGATGATGGGAAACAATACCTAATAATGTTAGAAGATGAATGCAATAACAATAATTATTGTTTACTTAGTGAAGTTGAAAACTATAAACATATAGTTATTAGAAAAACATTAACTGAAAATGATAAAGAATATTTTGTTACAGTAAGTGATGAAGAATATGAAGAAGCAATCAGTTTATTTGGAGAAAAATTTAGGAACTTATTTGAATAAGTTCTTTTTTATTTTTAGAAATTATTATATAATTAAATTGGTGTGGTAATATGAAAAAAGTTTCCTTGTATCCAGCAGATTTATATCAAGTTATAGATAAAAGTTTATTATCAGAAATGGATAAACTTGTTTTGAATATGCTTTATATGCCTATAATAGGAAATACTGCAGTTGTTTTATATTTAAAATTGCAAAGTGAAACAAGAAACTTATATGTTTCAGGAGAACTAACTCATCATCATTTAATGACTAGTATGGGTCTTACTTTAGATAATATTAAAGAATCAAGACTTAGATTAGAAGGAATTGGACTACTTAGAACTTATTATCATGAGGGGGATGTTAATTCATATGTATATGAATTATATAGTCCAGTATCAGCATCTGAATTTTTTAGTCATCCAATATTTAATGTAGTATTATATAACAATGTTGGTAAAGCTGAATATAATAGACTATTTGATTATTTTAAATTACCACATATTTCATTAAAAGATTATGAAGAGATAACTCTTCCTTTTGATTCCGTATACAAGAGTAGAAATTATACTTTACTTGAAGTAAATAATGATGATATTATTTCTAAAAATAAATTATTATTAAAGTATGAATTAGATTATGATTTTGATTTAATGGTATCATCATTACCAAAAGAAATGTTTAATGAAAAATGTTTAAATAAAACAAATAAAGAATTAATAATTAATTTAGCTTTTTTATATGAAATAGATCCAGTTAATATGGCTGATTTAGTAAGAGCATCACTAAATGAAAAAGGTAATATTGATAAAGATGAATTAAGAAAGAATACAAGACGTTATTATCAATTTCAAAATGATAATAGACTTCCAAGTTTATTATTTAAAAGTCAACCAGAATATCTTAAGAGTGCTAGTGGAGATAACTCAAAAAGAGGAAGAATTATTAAAGTATTTGAAAGTCATTCACCTCTAGAATTTTTGACTGCTAAATATAAAGGTGTTAAACCAACTGATAGAGATATAAGAATAATAGAAAATTTGGTAATGGATTTAAAACTAAATCCAGCAGTTGTTAATGTATTAATTGATTATATTTTAAAAACAAATAACAATAAACTTGTTAAACAACATGTTGAAACTATCGCAGGTCAATGGAAGAGAAGTGGAATTGAAACTGCAGAAGAAGCAATGAATTTAGCTGAAAAAGAACATAAAAAAATGTATAAAAAAGAAACAAAACAAAAAGTTCAAGTATTACCTGCATGGTTTAATGAAAATATATCATCTGAAGATAATAGTGAAGAGGATATTGAATTTAAGAATTTTATTGAGGAGTTAAGAAAATGATTAAATCAAATAATTTAGTTAATAAAAGCAAAAAAAGTATTGATAATGATTTAAGACGTGAATTCATTCTATCTAGTAAAGATGAAATGTTTACTAAAATATGTAATAAATTAAAACTTGAAGAAGATGTATTAATGAAATATACTTCTAAAATAGAAGTAACTGCTTGTGAACTAAAGAATTGTTCAAAATGCAAAGGACTAGATAAATGTAAAAATGAAATAAACGGTCATGTATATTATCCAAATGTTAGAGATAATCAAATAGAATTTTCATATAGACCTTGTAAATTTTATAAAGAAGAAGAAACTAAAAATATAAAAAATAATAATACTAAATTTTTTGAAACTCCTAAAAGTTTAGAAAATGCATCATTAAGTAATTTAATTAGTGAAAAAGAAAGATCTAGTATTTTAAAATATATGAAAGACTTTTTAAAGAAAAAAGTAAATAATGAGCCAGTAAAAGGATTATATTTAAGTGGTTCTTTTGGTAGTGGAAAATCATATATATTAAGTGCATTATTAAATGAATTATCTAATAAAGGATTTACTACAGTTAATGTTTTTTATCCTAAATTATTAGTTAAATTAAAAGCTTCATTTGATAACTATAATTATGATGAAGTGTTAGATGAAATAATGACTAGTGATGTACTACTAATTGATGATATTGGAGCAGAGAGTAATAGTTCATGGTCTAGAGATGAAGTTTTAGGAACTATTTTGCAACATAGAATGGATAATGATTTAACTACTTTTTTTACATCAAATTTTACAATAGATGAACTAGAAAGTGTTTTAGCTGAAACATCTAAAGGAAATGATTTAATTAAAGCAAGAAGAATTATTCAAAGAATTAAATATCTTACTGTAGAAGAAAAATTAATCAGCAAAGATAAAAGAAATCAATAAATATAATGGATATTATTTGACTTTTCTTTAAGATTTTGCTATAATATTCATCACGTTTAAGGGGAGTAGATAATATGGAAAATGTTTTAATAGTTTATATTATTATTCAACTAATAACTACTGCATTTGGAATTGCTGTAATTGAATCAGTAAGACCATTAGTAGAAAAAAGATTACATGATAAAGGTTATATTCAAAAAAGACAAAATAGTTTATATGAATTTAATGATAAAATAGTTAATGTTTTATTAGGATTTGTTCCTTTTTATTACTTTATAAAAGCACTTTCTATTATTAATAATAAAAATGCTGTTAATGAAAAAGTAAGAGAGGAAATCAAAAAAGGTAATTATGTTCTTCATGAAAAAGAAACTGAATTAGAAGAAGAAAAACCTGTAAATGATTTATATAATCCTGAATTAAGTATTGCTCGCAAAAAAGAAGTTTTCTATGAAAAGCCAGAAAAATATACAGCAAGAAAAAATGATATAACATTATATGATACATATGAAACTCCAATAGAGTATATTACAAGAGAAGCACCAATTGAAGAATCATTAGAGTTAACACCATTTAATAAAGAAGAAGAGGAAAAAGTAAATGTTCCTAAAAAAGAAGAAGTAAAACCTTTAGTTACTAAAGCAGATATAGCTAAAGCTATAAGTGAATTAGATGCTTATGAATTAGATTTATTAAAAGATAAAATAGCTACATTAGCAAATATTAAAAGAGAAAATGTTAGTTTAAAATTAAAAGATGTTGCTTAATAAATAAAATTGTGTTAATATACAGCTAGAAAAAGAAGAAATTGGGCGATATAACTTATTAGCAAAAGCTAAAAAGAGTAGTACCATTTGTTACAACTCTTTTTTATTCACAGGAGGTTTTTATGATTAAAGAAATTAGTTTATCAAAATATTTATCAAGATATGTTTCATTGAATGGAGAAGATTTAAAAAAGATAACTCATGCTGAAGTTAAAAAATTATTTCCTGAGTTAAAAAGAAGTTCATTTGATGAAATAAGTGAGAATCCAGAATTATTAGTTAGCGGAAAAGTAATATTAGTTAGTGATGGAAAACATAGAATTCCTTATTATGTACCAAAAGTAATGAATGAAGGAGAAAATTTAGAATTTCATAGAGAAGCTATTCCACCAAGAGGAATAGATGATACAGTTTATGATTATACTAAAATGAGTATTTATGAACTTAGATGTTTATTAGCTAGAAAATTTAACTCATATAGAAATCAAGCATGTGCTAGAAGAGAATTAAATAGACGTGGAATTGAATTATCTAGAAAATATAAAAGATGTGAATTTAAAAGGAAAAATATAGATGAATAAGTCAAAAATTTGACTTATTTTATTTTTTGCGGTATAATATGCATGTTTTTAGGGGAAAATAGATTATGTTTGATGGAAACGATTTTAATGAAAATGTAGTATTTTGTAAATACGTATTTGATGAAAACGCTAGATTAGATTTAGGACTAGAATATCCAGAAGGAATTCAAGAAGTAGCAAACTTTTATGCTGATATAATGTATCTTGATGATGATAATCATTCAGTAGATGAAGAAGAATTATGTGGTGATGAAAAAGCATTACTTATGGCAGTAAAAAGATACTCTAGATTTTTCAAGAAAAGAATAATTACAAATGCTGAAATGGAAATTAGATCTTATTTAGAAAGAGAATATAATAGAAATGGTGGTTATAGTTTTTCAGATAGTTTCGATGATGAAACTGTTGAAAGTATAGCTGATAAAGTTTCATTTAGACATTAAAAAGTCAAAAATATTTGACTTTTTTTAAATTTTATGGTATAATTTATTCACAAATCATTAAGGGGGGTTTTGATGATTATGAAAGGTAGATATATTTTAGATTATTTAGATGAGAATAACTTTAAGAAACTTGAAAGAAGTTTAAAAAAGTATAACATGGTTGCTTATAAGAAATTAATGTTTGATTTTTATCCAAAATTAAGAAGTGGTGAATTTGTTGGAGAATTAGTTTCAATTAACAAACATGAAAAAACTGAAACATATGATTTAAGATTACCAACTGACTCATTATTTGTAAAAGTTTATGGAGAAGTTAAATTAAATTATACTGTATATAAAGATAATAATATTGTTATGTTAAATAACTTAGAACCAAAAGAAATATTATTAGATGGTCATAGAAGTGAATTAACAGCATATAAAGGTATAATGATTTCTAAAGCTAATGCACAAAAAGAAATGTTTAAAATTGATTTATTATGTAGATTAGAGGGAAGAGAATAAATCTTCCTTCCTTTTTTTAAAAATAAAAAGAATAGTTTAATTAACTATTCTTTTTTAATTCTTTATATTTATCTTCTAAGAAATATATATCTTTACTACTCATAAATAATAATACTGAATTTTCATATTGTAATAATTTATCTGCTGTATCTAGTGTAATTTCTTCACCATTATTTGTATCTTTTAAAATATCAAAATGAGTTACTTCTTCATATCCAATTTCTATTCTATCTTCACCAATTGGCATAACATAACATTTATCAGCTATATTAAGTGCATCAGCAAATTCTTTATGGAAATATTTAACTCTTGATTTAGTATGAGCTTTAAATATTGCAATTACTTTTCTATTTGGATATTTCTTTTTAGCAGCTTCAATTGTTACTTTAACTTCAGTTGGGTGATGTGCATAATCATCAATAAGAATATTACTCATAAATGTTTCTTCTATAAATCTTCTTTTAGCATGTTTAATTTTTAATATTTGATTTCTTATTTCATTTTTATCTATATTTTCTAAATAACATACACTAATAACTGCTAAAACATTTAATATTAAGTGATCTCCTACAAATGGGAATACATATGTGTCAAATTTTTCGTTATTAATATACACATCTGCTGTTGTTCTATCATTTTCTACTTTTAAGTTTTTAGCAACAACCTCGTTATTTTCGTTAAATCCATAATGTAGTACAGGTTTATTTATTACTAAACTTCTAGCATTTTCATCATCACCACACATTACTACATAATGTCTAGCACTATTAGCAAAAGTAGTAAATGCATCTTTAACGTCATCTAAATCTTTATAATAATCTGTGTGATCTAATTCAACATTTGTTATAACCGCATAATATGGACTATATGATAAAAAATGTCTTTTAAATTCACAAGCTTCTAATGCAAAATATTCATTATTTTTTTCAGCAAATCCTGTTCCATCACCAATTAAATAGTTAATACCAATGTTTTCAAATACAGTACTCATCATTGTAGTAGTTGTTGTTTTACCATGACAACCAGATATTGCTATTAATTTAGTATCATGAGTTAATTTATCAATCATACTTTGATATGTATATATAGTTAATCCGAGTTCATGAGCTCTTTTTACTTCTTCATGATCATCATTAAATGCATTTCCTTGTATAATAGTCATTCCTTCTTTAATATTATCTTTATTAAATGTAAGAATTTTAATTCCTTTTTTATCTAAACTTTCTTGAGTAAAGAAGTGATCTGGTTTATCACTACCCATTACGTTATATCCAAGATCATGCATAATACATGCAAGAGCACTCATTCCGCTTCCCTTAATTCCAATAAAATAATATATCATTTTCATCACCAAATATATTATACAATAATTTTTGACTTTTCACTAGTTTTTTGGTATAATATACGCTCGAGTGTGAAGGGGATAACATGAACGAAGAAAATGAACTAATTAATAAATTTGCTAATAACTTTGATTTATCTAACATGAGTAATATTGTTTCATTTGCAAAAGATGTAGAAGAAAGAGCAAGTGTATTTACTGATAAGATAATGAAAAAAATTCGTAATAATCAAACAGATAATGTAGAAGAATTATTAAGAAGTATTATTAGTGAAATAAATGAGTCAAATAAACCAAAAGAAGATGTTGGTATATGGAAAAAATTATTCTTTAAGGAAGAAAGAGCAAGCGAAGAAATAAATTATGATAGATTAATTTCAAATGTTGAAGCTTTATCTTTAGAACTTAGAAAATATATTCTAACTTTACATAAAGATTTAGAACTTTTAGAATTATTAAGTTTTGAAAATATTAATTGTTATAAAGAACTTGGTTTATATATTGAAGCAGGTAAAAAGATAATTGAAAACTCAAATGCAAGAATTAATGAAATAATGAGTATTAAGAATTATTCAGATAATACCAAATTAGTAAATGAAATAAATGATCTTAGAAATGCTATTAATATTTTTGAAAGAAAAATATTAGATTTACAAACTACTAGAACAGTATGTTTTCAAACAAGAGAACAAATAAATCTATTAAAAAATAATATAATAACATTAATTGATAAAATAAACTTTATTATATTTACAACTATTCCTTTATGGAAAAATCAAATTATTATTTTACATAGTAATGATAATACAAGTAAATTTGTTAAAGAATACGATTCAATTAGTTCAATTATTAAAGATGTTTTATCATCTAATAGTAGTGAACTTACTAAAATGAATATAGGACTTAGAAGTGAACTTGAAAAGGGAATAGTAAGTAGTGATACATTAGAATTAACTAGTGAAGAATTAATAAAATCATTAGAAGATGTTATTAGATTAAATAATGAAAATCAAGAAATTGGTTATAGCGAAGAAACTGATGAAATAAAATTAGTATTATAATTGGAGATGATAATAATGGATGATATAGAAGAATTAATATTAGAAGTATCAGAAGATAATGAAAACTTATTTTATATATTGTTAAGTTTAAAAGATGAAGAGAGAATATATTTAAATTTACTTACATGTAAAAATTTAGGTATAACAGGAGATAGATTATATAAATTATATAGTTTGTGTTCAAATTATAATTATTATAAATTAATAGATACAATTATGATGTTTAGATTTGGTATTTATTCTAAAGAAGAAATAGATGAAAATTTAGATAAAAATGATCCTATTGAATTTATAGATGATAGTATAAAATATGAAACATCTCCAAATGGAAGTCATAGTTTTAAAATATATGCATATCGTCAAAAAATAAATTATTTATTTAAAAGAGATTTATCAAATCAAAGTATAATAAAAAAGCACTTTTAGTGCTTTTTAATTTAAATTATTTAATACATCACAGATACATGAAGGATTAATGTTATCTATAATATACCATTCATTATCTACCATTTTATTATAAACTCTTTCTTGGTGCTTTAATGTTTCATCAAGTCCTGTTTTTAATATATCTCTTACTTTTTCATTTGAACTTTCTAAAGTACCATGAATATATACCTCTATGGTACTTTTTAATATCATTAAATAATTATTCATCAATAATTCATTATTCATCAGATTTTTCCTCCATAAAATTTAATAATTTTTCTTTCATAGTATTATGTTTTTTAACTTCTTTTTCCATAAAAGATATTAAATCTTCATCATCTAATTCTTCTATCATTTGATAGCAAATATTAGTAATATTATTTTCATGTTTATATGCATCTTCTAAATATAATAATTCTTTTTGTGTCATAATTCCTCCTTAGTAATATTATTTCCCAATACTAGAAATAAATTCATTTACTTATATACCAATTTGTGGTATAATATGTCTCACTAAAAAGAGGGGGAAATATGTTAGAAAATGTATATACTGCTAGAGTTAAATTAGAGTCAATCTATGAAAAAATTAAAACTATTAGTAGTTTTGGATTAAATAGTGATTATTTAGAAAAAGATTTAGAATCTATTGATAAGAAATTTGATAGTCTTAGAAATTTTATTCCAAACTCACTTTCAAATACTAGTTCTTTAGCACAAGATAGTAAAGAATTAGAAAAGACACTTAGATTTGTAGATGAACTTGAAACTTTAGTTAATAAAATATATTCATTCTTTGGTATATTTGAAACAGTTCAAGATATTAATAAAATAAAAGAAAAAAGAGAATTATCTGATAGTGAATTTGAAGCTTTGATAAAACAAATTAACTTTAATTTATTAAATTTACAAAAAGCTCAATCTTTTGGTAAATTAAAGAAAAATGTTCTAGATAATGTTTATGAAACTATTTATCCATTTATTAAATATGAATTTAAAAAGTATGGAAGCTCTACTATTCTTAATCATATATATGATATGAATATTGATATTAGTATTTTAAATGAGCTTGCTATTAATGATATAGATAGAATGTCTAATAATAAAAATTTATTACAAAGTTTAAGAGATATTAATTATAAAAAAATTGATGAAGAAAATAGAAATAAAATATTTTTACTTGCTTCAGTGTATGATGATGATTATCTAGAAAAAATTATTCAAGAAATGAGTGAAGATTTATTATCAATTGATAGTAAAAAAAGAGAATTATTATCATGTGAAAATAAATTAAAAAGACAAAAAGATATTAGACATACTACTTCTGCTTATTTTGGCGAAGCAACTAAGGATTTATTAAGTGGGATTATACAAGGTACATTTAATATTACTGCAATTGGATTATCTCTAGCTTTTTTAGTTGGTGCTAATGGAGTATTTATTAATGCAATATCAAAAGAAAACGTACCTATAATTGAAAGACACTTTGATACAAAAGGTTATAGTGAAATAGATGGAGAATTCTTTTTAGAAGATACTTATGAAGTTAAAAAAGGAAAAATTAAAATTACTCATTTTATTCCAAATGAAGAAACAAGAACATGGACTATTAATACATATATAGTTAAAGATACTAATCTTGATTTAAAAGATTATACTAATATTGAACTTGATCCAAAGAGATTAGTTGATACTACAGAATTATCATTTGAAGAAGCAGGTATTTCAAATATTACTGAATATAAAATAGCTACTAGTAGTGATGGCCCAATTAATGTACCATATACAATATTAAATATTTTAATATTAATTGTTAGTTTTGCCTTTATAAATGTAGTTGCTGCAGTATTAATTGGTCTTAAATTTGCTTTATTAGATGATTTTGGATTTGATGTATCTGAACCAGTTGAAAAAATAACTGATGCAATAGAATTATATAGAGATAAAGGTGGAGTGAATTATAATCCAGTAGATGATAGAGAAGCACATAGAGATTATAAAGAAGTAAAAAAAGATTTAGAAAATTTAATAAAAAAATATAATGAATTATTTAAAGAATATCCTTATTTAGAAACAATGCTAAATGATAGGAGAATGGAAAGAAAATTAAAGTTTTAAAAAGATAGTAATATTCATACTATCTTTTTTCATTTTTAAATTCTTCTTCAAATTTTATTAATTTTTTTTCTCTTCCTTTTTCTATGTTGTTTTCACTATTAACTAGTTTTAATCCATTATTTACAAAATCATCAAATGTAAGAGAAATTAATGAATTAGTTCTTAAATCAAAAAATAAACCATCTACATTATATTGTATTGAAGAAAATAAATCATCACTTAACCATAAATCTATTCTAGTATTATTATATTCAAATTTAAAACCACCAAATCTATTAAATTCATATTTTATATTATATTTATTAAAAACTTCTATTATCCAATCGATGTTTTCTTTTCCAAGAATAACAAAGTCTAAGTCTTTTGGTTTTTTAGCAAATATTAAATCTCTAATAGAACCACCTAGTAAATAAATAGGGCATAGTTTAGAAATTACATAAGCCACATCAAAATGAGAATTAATATAGTTTTCAAGTCTCATTTGTAATGTTAAATCTTTAGTAAATTCATCAATTTCATCATTATATTTTATTGGTATATTCATAGTAAACCTCATTTAATATTAAAGTATTATATCATATTTTCATAAATATGGTATAATAGTTTCTTGAAGTAAGAGTTATTAAAAGAGGTAATAATGGAATCTAATATTGAAGAAAAATTTAAAAAACATAAAATGTTAAATGAAATTAAAGAGGTAAATGGTTATAAAGTTCACAAACGATTAAATCTATATGTAGATTTAGGATACAAGTGTAATGGAAATTGCGATTTTTGTATAACTAAAACTAAAGAGAGATATAAAGAAAAAAGAAAAACAAATATACAAAAACAATTAGAATCTCTAAAAAGAATTAAAGGAATATATTATAGCGTAGAATTTGTAGGTGGAGAACCATTATTATATAGTGATAATATAAGAAAAATGCTAGATGTAATTGATTGTAAAAAGAAAGTAATTGTTACTAATGGTATTAAAAGTGAATGGTATAAAAGCATTGATATGCTTCAAAAATTTGATCATATAGATATAAGTAGACATGCAATAGATGACGATGAAAACTATAAAATTTTTAAATCAAATAATCTTTTAAATATTGAAGACTTTAAAAATATAGATAATAATCTAAAAGAAAAAATTAGAATTAATATAACATGTTTTGATGGTGGAATAGATTCAATTGAAAAAGTAGAGTCATTTATCAGTACATTTAATAAAATTGGTATAAGAGAATTTATGTTTGCAAATTTAACAAAATTAGAAAATGATTCTTTTCATGATGATGATTTGGTTCTATTTACAAGAAAAAATAGAATAGAAGATAAAGAATTTGATAGTTGGCAACAAGAACTAATAAAAAATGGTTATGTTATAATAAAAGAAATAGTAGGGTATGCTCATTTTGTTAGAATACTTGAAAAAGATAATGTTGTTCTTGTATTTAAAAGTAATAGTGAAATAGATTCTGCTAAAACACTTATTAATTATTATAAAAAAGATAATTGTTTATTAGAACTTGTTTTAGCGCCAAATGGAGAAGTATTTGCTGATTGGAATTATTCGCAAAAAGTTGATTAGTACTACATATAAAATAATTTTATGTTTTCCAATATATCGAAGATTATATCTTCAAAGTAGATGTAATCAATTTGGTACAGGTTATAAATTGCAGAAGAATGATGGAAACGAAGTTCCAGAACTTTTGAATTATAATGATTAAATTATAAGATACAAATAAAAAAACTAACTTTAATTAAGTTAGTTTTTATTATTCATTATGGTGCAGGTGAAGGGACTTGAACCCCCATGGATTGCTCCACTAGATCCTAAGTCTAGCGCGTCTGCCAATTTCGCCACACCTGCAATTAGTGGTGGACCTTGTAGGACTCGAACCTACAACCGCCCGGTTATGAGCCGGATGCTCTAACCAATTGAGCTAAAGGTCCATCGCTTATTAATAATATCATAAAAAAATTAGCATTTCAATAGAAATTTTATAATTTTTGTTTAAAAATTGAGATTTTGTGATATATTATTTATATAGAATAGGAGATTAGTTATGCATAAAATAAATATTAAAAAAGCTGCAGTAGAATATTTATCATATATAACTTTATTATTTGCATTACTATTAGTGGCTTCTACTATTTTTTATAAAGAAGATACAGTAGAAGAAGAGAATTTGTCCGTATCATCTGTTATTGAATATAGTGATGATATTACTAAAGTACATGTTGAATATCCTAGATTTAAAGATAATAAAATAAATAAAATAGTCACTGATAATATATATTCATATGTAAAAAAATTTAGAACAAATGAAAATAACAAAGTGTTAGATATAACATATGATTTATATTATATTAAAGATGAATTTGTAAATATTAACTTTTATATTGAAAATACTTTAGATAATATTAAAAATAAAAATATTTTAATAAACTTAAAAAATAAAAAAATAGATTATATTACTTCGGTATATGATAGAGATTATTTAGATAATGAAATAAAAGAACAAGTATATTATAAGTATTCAAGTCAAATATATGAAAAAATTAAAAATGAAACTATTAATAATTTTACGTATATTATGGATGATAATAAAATAGATGTTTATTTTAATAATATTAAGTTTGAAGATATTGAATATATTCCAAATATTAGTATTGTTTTTAATACAAATACATCTATTAATGATAATGATTATGAAGGAAAAAAATATATTGCATTTACTTATGATGATGGACCTAGTGAATATACCAGTGAAATATTAAAAACACTTGAATTAAATAAATCTAGTGCTACATTCTTTATGATTGGAAATCGAATGAAAAAATTTGAAAGTACTATACTTGATATAGAATCATCTGGTAGTGAAATAGGAACTCATACATATTCTCATAAGAATTTAACACTTATATCTGCTGATGAAGTAGAAAAAGAAATTAATTCTTCAAGCATTATTTATAATAAAATGACAGGTAATAATTATAAATATATTAGACCACCTTATGGAAAATATGATGGTAAGTTAAATAAATATAATTTAAAAGTTATATTATGGAATATTGATCCAAAAGATTGGTTAGTAAAAGATTCTGATAAAATATATAATAATGTAATTAAAAATGCATGTGATGGTTGTATTGTATTAATGCATGATATTTATCCAGAAACAGTAGAAGCATCTAAAAAACTAATACCAGCTTTAAATGAAAAAGGATATGAAGTAGTTAGCGTTACAAAATTATTAGAAATAAAAGGTTATAATGATGAAATAAAGGAAATAAGTTATATAAAATAGTTCATAATGAACTATTTTTTTAATTTAATACTTTATTTTTTAATTTATTTATGATATACTTCTTATTGTTAATTTGATTTGGCCCGCTAGCTCAGATGGTAGAGCAACCGACTCTTAATCGGTGGGTCTAGGGTTCGAATCCCTAGCGGGCCACCATTAATATTTAAAGCAAAAATGCTCTTAAACCCAGTGTTTAAGGGCATTTTTATTTTGATGCCACAATTATCACAAAGTGTCAAAACTTAACAAAAACATTTACAATTTTTGTACATTTTTATGGCCAATTTCATGGCCAATTTAAAATTTATGTCATTTTTTCTGGCAAATATTTTTATAAAAATCATATTATTTAAGTATTAAAAGTTAGATGTAATAATATATATTTTTTGCTATAATACATAGCAAAGGAGGTGAAATATGATAAGTTTAGCTGAGCATAATCCTGAATTAGTAGATGAATGGGATTATGAAAAAAATAATGAACTAGGTTTATCCCCTTATACTGTTTCTTATGGATCAGCAAGAAAAGTATGGTGGAAATGCAAAAAAGGACACTCATATTTGATGGGATTAAATTCTAGAACCTGTGCAGGTAAGAAAAGACAAAACTGTTCTGTATGTTCAGGATTACAAATAATTGAAGGATATAATGATTTAAAATCAAAGTTTCCAGAATTAGTAAAAGAATGGAATTATGATAAAAATGATATTATTGGAATAAAGCCAAATAACATATCATATGGATCCTCTAAAAAGGTTTGGTGGAAGTGTTCAAATGGACATGAATGGAGTGCTCCCGTTTGCAGAAGAACTGGTAATCAAAATTCTGGTTGCCCTTATTGCGCTAATCAAAAATTGTTAAAAAGTTATAATGATTTAGAAAGTAAATATCCCGAATTAGCTAAAGAATATAATGTTTTAAAAAATAAAAAATTGCCAAGTGAATATTTATATAGAAGTTCTCATAAAGTATGGTGGATATGTAACAAGTGTGGCTATGAATGGAAAACATCTATTGCACATAGGACTGGAAATAAAAATACTGGTTGCCCAAATTGTGCTCCAAAAACAAATAGAGAAAAACAATTAAAGAATCAAATAAAGACTAAAGGCTCTCTTTATGATAATTATCCTAATTTAATGAAAGAGTGGATGTTTGATAAAAACGAGAAAAGTCCAAAAGATATAGTTCCAGGATCTGAATATAAAGCATGGTGGAAATGCAATAAATGTAATTATGAGTGGCAAGCTATTGTTGCAAGCAGAACAACAAATGGAACAGGATGTCCAGTTTGTGGTAGTAAGATAGTTGTGTCTGGAATAAATGATTTAAAAACTAACTTTCCAGAATTAGTAAAAGAATGGGATTATGAAAAGAACAATTTATTAGGTATCTTTCCAGATAAAGTAATAAGATGTTCTGAAAAGAAAGTTTGGTGGGTATGTCCAATTTGCGAAAACTCATATAAATCACCTATAACTCATAGAACACATGGAACTGCTTGCCCTAGGTGTGCTAGAGAATTTAGTACATCTTTTCCAGAACAAGCATTATATTATTATTTAAAGCAAGAATTTCCAGATGTTCAAAATAGATGGAATTTAATTGGAAAAGAAGTTGATTTATTTTTGCCATCAATGAATCTAGGAATAGAATATGATGGAGTGTTCTTTCATAACACAAAAGATTCTCTAAAAAGAGAAGAAGAAAAGTATAAATATTTGCATGAATTAAATATTAAATTAATTAGAATTAGAGAAAAAGATTTGAATACACAAAGTTATGCAGATTATACTTTAAATTTGAAGAAAAATAATAATGATAGAGAAATAGAAAGAATAATAAAAAAAGTTTTTAATATTATTAATGAATTATTTAATTATGAATCCAATGTTGAAATAGATATAACAGCTGATAGACAATATATTTATAGTCAATATATATTTCAAATTAAACAAAATAGTATAGAAAATTTATATCCGAACATAATCAAAGAATGGGACTATGACAAGAATATAATCAAACCAACTAGTATTGTTCCTGGCAGTGTAAAAAAGGTATGGTGGAAATGCGAAAAAGGGCATTCTTATGAGCAATGCGTAGTAAATCATATCAAAGGTGCTGGGTGTCCATACTGTTCTGGTTTAAAAGTCATACCTGGTGAAAATGATTTGGAAACCATGTTTCCAAAATTGGCAAAAGAATGGGATTACAATAAAAATAAAATGAAGCCAAATGAAATAAAATACGGTTCATCTAAAAAAGTTTGGTGGATATGTCCTAAAGGTCATAGTTTTAAATCAGCTGTTTCACATAGGACTGGAAATAAAAAAGAACAATGTCCTATTTGTAACAGTAAGATAATACTTGAAGGATATAATGATTTAAAATCTCAAAGACCAGAATTAACTGAAGAATGGGATTATACTAAAAATGAATTTGGTCCAGAAAAATATACATGTGGTTCAAATTATAAAGCATGGTGGGTATGCCCTAAAGGACATAGTTATAGTGCAACTATTCATACAAGAGGTAGAAAAGAAAATCCAACAGGCTGTCCTATATGTAATGGTAAACAAGTTCTAGAGGGATTTAATGATTTTAAATCACAACAACCAATTTTAATGCAAGAATGGAACTATAAGAAAAATAATAAACTTGGTATCTATCCAGATAAAATACATTTTCATTCTTGGAAAAAAGTATGGTGGAAATGCGATAAATGTAGTTATGAATGGGTAGCTATGCCTGGTAGAAGAAGTGAAGGAACAGGTTGCCCAAAATGTGCTGGAAAAATCAAATAAAATAGACCCAACGACTATGTCCAATTTTGTGACCAATAAAAAAATCGAAAAAATTCAATTAAAATCTAGCTTTGATAAACATTTAGATTATAATAACCTGAATACATTTTATCGGTTGGCCTCTTAATCGGTGGGTCTAGGGTTCTAATTCCTAGCGGGCCACCATTATATAAGATACAGTCATTGTGACTGTTTTTTATTTTTATAAAAATATATGATATAATCTTTAATATAAGAAGGGAAATATATTATGACTACATTATATTTAATAAGACATTCAGTTAAATATCCAAGAAGTAAGTTTGACTCATTTAATGGTTCTGATGGGAATTATTTAAAAGATGAAAAAATTATACTAAGTGTAGAAGGAGAAAAAAGAGCAGAAATACTTTCTCATGAACATGAACTTGAGAATATTGATATAGTTTATTCAAGTAATATGGTTAGAGCTATAAGTACTGCTAAATATTTATGTGAAAATCAAAACTTACATATAAATGTAGATGAAAGATTAAATGAAAGAACTTGTGGTAAACCTAATAGTGACAAATATCCTGATTGGTTTTCTCGTCAATATAAAGATAAAACATTTAAAACAGAAGGTGGAGAATCACAAGAAGAAGTTAGTTCAAGAGTATATGAATGTATAAATGAAATACTATTGAAAAATAAAAATAAAAGAATTGCAGTTTTTGCTCATGGGTATGCTATTACATATGTACTTCTTAAATGGTGTGAGTTAGTTGATGTTACTGAAGATAGAAAATTAACTTTAAAGTTTAAAGGCAAAATATTTATGGATAAAATAATTAATGCTCCGGAAGTATTTAAGTTAGAATTTGATAATTCTAATAACTTAATAGATATAGATTTAATAGAATTTGATGATTTACCATATGTACATGGTGGTATATAAAAAAGAGTTTTAAAAACTCTTTTTATTTTGAAAATGCAGTAATAGCATAAGTAAATACCATTCCACCAACTATAACAATTAAGAATAACCACAAAGCTATTTTCTTAATTATTTCTTTTACTTTTTTAGACTTCTTTTTTTTATTTTTATCTTTTGCCATATTTTTAACCTCAAATAAATTATAATATAAATGTCATAAAAAATAAAGAATTTAATATAATTTAATATGAAAATAATTAAAAGTAGATTATTCAAAGTATTAGTTATACTATTTATATTTGGATTTATTCTTGGTATTATTAGTTTTTTTATATTTAATAAAAATAATAATGAAATAGTTAATTATTATATGATGATTAAAAATAATAAGATTAATTATTTAAATTCTTTTTTTAATAGTATTTTATATAACTATAAATACATTAGTATTATATTTATATTTGGATTAATATTCTTTTTATCTTTTTTAACTCCTTTAATAATTATTTTTAGAGGTATTTCACTTGGTTTTACTCTTATTAGTATAATTTATTCTTTTAAGATGAAAGGTTTAATATTAGGCTTAATTTTATTGTTTCCTGTTGGATTATTAAATGAATTAATATTTATATTGATTAGTTATTATAGTATACATTTTTCATTTAAAGTATATAATGCTATTAAAAATAATAAAAATATAAATATTAAAAGTTTTTGTAAGAATTATTTAATAATTTTTTTAATATTTTTATCTATATTAACTATTAGTAGTTTATTTGAAACATTTATATCTTCTAATATTATTAAATTTGTGTTATAATCTAGCATGAAAGGAAAGAGATAACATGAAAGTTGTAGTTGGTATGAGTGGTGGAGTAGATTCAGCAGTTGCAGCATATTTACTTAAAAAACAAGGATATGATGTTGTTGGTCTATTTATGAAAAATTGGGACTCTAACATTAATAATGATAAAGAAGGTATAACAGAAGATGTTTGTCCTCAAGAATTAGATTATAGAGATGCTAAGAGTGTATGTGATGAGTTATGCATTCCTTTATATAGAGTTGATTTTATTAAAGAATATTGGGATGATGTATTTAAATATTTTTTAGATGAATTACAAAAGGGTAGAACACCTAATCCTGATATTATGTGTAATAAGTATATTAAGTTTGATTTATTTAAAAAAGAAGCTAAAAAACTTGGTGCTGATAAAATAGCAACAGGTCACTATGCTAGACTTAAAGATGGAAAACTATTAAGAGGAGTTGACTCAAATAAAGATCAAACATATTTCTTATCACAAGTATCAACTGAACAATTAAAAGATGTTTTATTTCCAATAGGAGATTTAACTAAACCAGAGGTAAGAAAAATAGCAGAAGAAAATCATATTCCTGTATATAATAAAAAAGATTCAACTGGTATATGTTTTATAGGAGAAAGACACTATCAACAATTTGTATCTAATTATTTAAAAGGCAAGAGTGGGGATATTATTGATGTTGAAACTCATAATGTAGTAGGAACTCATAAAGGACTAATGAATTATACAATTGGTCAAAGAAGAAATGTTGGTTTATCAGGAGACTTAAAAAGACATTATGTATGTGGAAAGGATTCTAAATTAAATACTTTATATGTTGCATACGGAGATGATTCAAAATATCTATTATCTGATGAAGCAATAATAGAAGATATGAATTATATTTCTGAAAAAAGACCAACAGAAGCTACTGCTAAATTTAGATATAGAAGTGAAGATATTCCTGTTAGCATTGAGTATTTAGATGATAACAATATAAAGGTTAAATATACTAATGGTAAAGCAGTTACTCCAGGACAAGCTTGTGTTATATACTTAGGGGAAGAATGCTTGATGGGTGGAATAATTAAACAAGTATTTAAAGATAATAAAGAAATTTGGTATTTAAAATAAAAAAGAGATTTTAATAAATCTCTTTTAATTTTTTAATAGTGACATCACATGCTTTTTTATTTATATCACAATAAATTCCTTTTCTATTAAGTTTTTTTGCTACTACAGCAGTAGTTCCACCACCCATAAAGAAGTCAGCAATTGTATCATTTTCATTAGAACATACTTTTATTATTCTTTCTACAACTGCTTCTGGTTTTGGAGTGTCATATGTATCAGCTACTTTATTTCTATTATATTCATCTAGCATAGCATCATCGTCCCACAAGTTACCCATTGCATTATTTTTAGTTTTTCTATATGGAAGATTATCTATTAAAACTATTTTACCTTGACTATATAAGTCATGTAATTTATCTTCACTTACTAAGTAATGTTTATTTCTAGCTTTAAAGTCTATTATATTTTCACCTAACTTAATAGTATTACTTCTTCCTTCAATATACCCATTTTCATATAATGGTAAAACTTTTTCATTTTCTCCTTCAATTTCATTAAAAGTGAAATTATGACTATCTTTAACATAATATAAGATTATATCTACTTGAGAATCAAAGTTTAAATAAAAACCTCTTTCTTTACTATGACGTCTATAAATTCTATTTCTAAAACAAGCTTCTCCAAATATCTCATCCATAAGTATTCTCATGTATGAATCAAGTCTCCAATTACAGTGTAAGAAAATAGATCCATTTTTCTTTAATACTCTTTTCATTTCGAGTATTCTTGGTTTATACCATTCAATTGCTTCACCTGGTTTTCCTAAGTTATCATTATAGTCATCAAAAACTTTTCCTGTATTATATAAAATATCACAATAGATTAAATCTATACTTTCACTTTCTAATTCTTTTAATAATTCTAAATTATCACAATTATAAATTGTTTGATTATCTTTTTCATAATATTTTTTCATAGAATTACCTCTAGTAATATTTTATATTATTTTTAACTTGTAGTAAAGTAATAATAATGCTTTAAAAGACATATAAAATATGGTATAATATGCGTTAGAAATGGCAAGAGTGTCATTAATAAAGAAAGGGTTATTTATGAAAAAAGTTATTGATGTATATGGAGTAAGTAAAAAAAAGATGATTGTTTATGGACTAATTGCTTTATTTTTACTAGTAACAATATTAAGTAGTTTTCAAACAATTAAATCAGGAGAAGTTGGTTTAAAAGTAAGATTTGGTAAAATAGTTGATTCAAGTCTAAATGAAGGATTAAATCTAAAAATACCATATATTGAACAAATTCAAAAAGTTAATATAAAAGTTCAAAAGTCAGAAATATCAGTAGAAAGTTCTACAAAAGATATGCAAACTATTGATACAACAATCGCAGTAAACTATAGAGTTGATGCTAAAAAAGCAAGTAATCTATATAGAACAGTTGGTAATAATTATGAAACTACTGTTTTAATACCTGCAATTAAAGAAAGTATTAAAAGTGCTATAGCTCAATATAATGCAGAAGAAATTACTACTAAAAGAAGTGAAGTATCTAAAAATTGTTTAGATGCTCTTCAATCAAAAGTAGAAAAATATGGTATTATTATTGAAGACTTTAACTTGACTGATTTTAAATTTAGTGCTGAATATACTAAAGCTATTGAGGAAAAACAAGTAGCAGAACAAAAACTTGAAAAAGCTAAATTAGAAGCTGAAAGTAAGATTGTTGAAGCTGAAGCAACTAAAAAAGCAAATGATTTATTAAAGCAATCTTTAACAGATGAATTAATAGCAAAACAATTCATTGAAAAATGGGATGGAAAACTACCAACTACATATGCAGGAGACGATGTACTTGGAATATTTAATATAAAAGAATAAAGAAATCTTAAATAGATTTCTTTTTATTTTCTCTTAAAAAATATTGACAATTAAATGTAAAGTATTATACAATTGTATTGTACAGAATAGAGGAGAGAGATTAGATGAAAGAATTAAACGATTTATTAAGTGAAATAGGTATATCAAAAGTAAAATTAGCTAAATATTTAGGAGTATCAAGACAAATGATTTATAATTATTTAGAACTTGATTCACTAAGTAAATGGCCTCAAGAAAAAAGATTATTACTACTTAAATTATTAGACATAGAGGAGGGTAGTGATAAAGCAATTAAGAATATAAAAGTAACTAGTGAATATTTAGAAAATGTTGAAGCTAGATTAAATCAAAATGTTAGAGATATGAATAGTCAAGCATTTAATTATAAAAATTTAACTAGGGAAGAACAAGATTTGTTGAATGATTTAGTATTCTTAATTAAAGAAAAATTTACAGAAGAAAAAACTAAAGAAACATATTGGATTTTCTTATATTTATATCATGTACTTCAATCATTAGATAATGTTCAAGAGATTAAATATATATTTGCATATTTATCTAAGAAATGTGGTTTTACTAATGCTAAAGAATTTAAATTTAATGAAACTAAACAATTTATATTAGAAAGTATAATATTCACAGCATTTAATTTATATAATAATGGAGGAGCATCTAAATCTAAATTAGTTGAATCTCATAATAGATTTGAACAAGAAATTGAAGCTGATAAAGAAGAAAAATTAAGTCGTACACAACAATTAAATACTTTTAAAGTACAAGCATTAAGAGAACTTGGTTATACTGAAATAACTAAAGAAAATGCATCAGAAGTTCTAAATAGAATGGCTGAAATACAATCAAGAAAAGTATAATTTTTAAGGAAAAGAAGTACTTCCAATAATATATGTTATGTTAACTTCTATATAAAAATTATTTAAATTAATAAGATTATTACTAAAAAATAATAATCTTTTTTATTTATTCTGTTATTTGGTTAAACATTATTATTAATATATATAATATATAAATTTTAATATTTTAAATTTAATTTTTTATTTAAGAATTATAATTATATTACATATTTATATATATAGTATAGATAAGGATATATATTATTAGCACTACTCCTCTATTTGGAATCGAGAAATGAAAAAGTGAGTAATTATCCACCTCAAAGAAAAAACTAATGTTTTCTAATTGGAATCGAGAATTAAAAAGATGAGTAATTATTCATCTCAAAGAAAAAACTGAATTTCTAATTGGAATCGAGAAATGAAAAAATGAATAGTTATTCGTCTTAATTCCAATTTTAATTTTTTAAAATTTTAAATAGGGGTCCCCTCTCCTATTAATTTATATAATAGAGGAGTATATATATTATAATTGAAGATATTATTCCATAAATTATATATTTATTTTTATTGTATTTTTTTATTTCTTTATATATGTCATTATAAGATAAACTTATCATTAATCCAGATACAAATATTAGTATAAATGAGATCAATATATCATTAATATATCTTTTTAAAAATATAAATGAAAGTAGGGCACCTATTGGTTCAGATAATGATGATATTAATGTATAAAAAAATGCTCTTCCCCTACTTTCTTTACTATAGTATATTGGAACTGCTATTGCCATACCTTCTGGTATATTATGAAGCATCATAGCAATACATAGTTTAATTCCAACTTTAATATCATCATAAGCACTCATAAAAACAGCAATTCCTTCAGGAAAATTATGTAACATTAATGAAATCATACTAAGTACTCCTACTCTATATAAAGAATTAGTGTCATTTATTTTATTACTAATTATAAATATTGTTAGATATCCAAGTAAAAAAGTTAATATAATGAATAATAATCCATAAACTATTTTATAATTATTTATTAATATAATTGTAGATTTTGGAATCAAATCAAATAAAGAAATTATAGTCATTATACTCATTGATAATGATAGTATATAAGTAGTAAACTCCTCTACTCTTTTAATTTTGAAAAATGTAATTAAACTACCTAAAATAGTGGATAATCCAGATATAAATGATAATAATAATGGTTTCATAATATAAAATATTATTCTTTTAAGCCAAATATTACCATAAATAAAATACATTATAATTTTAATTAAATACATAATAATATTGGGTGGTGATTAAAGATGGCACAAGCTAGAAATAATGCTAGAAGCAATGCAAGAAGCAATGCTAAAGCAAGATCTAATTCTAGAGCAAAATCAAACTCTAGAAGTAATTCTAGATGTCGTTAGTAAGAAAGGTATTCAATATTTGAATGAATACCTTTTTTCTTGTATATAATTTTAATAAATGATAAAATGTTATTATATGAAGAAAATAGGAGTTATGGCATTAGTGTTACTAAATTTAGCTGTTATTTTATTAACAGTTTATTTTATTTGGTATTTTTATAATGTAATTAATTATATTTACTATAAAGCACCTACTCCTGTTATAAATTATGTCTTTTTAGATAATTTTAATAATATAAATATTAGTTATAAAGTTGATGAAAGAAATCTTCGTAGTAAGATGTATTTTTTATATAAAACTGATTCTACCATTCCTAGTATAAGTGATGAGAGATGGCAAGAAGTATCAGATAATAAGGTATCTTTTAAATTAGATAAAAATATTTATTATGCATTTTTTAAAAATGAAGATAATGAAATATTTAAAATAAATAATGTTGATACTATTGGTAAAGTTACTGAATTAAAAGTTAATAAAGATAAAGTATATTTAGCCATTTATGGTGAATATGATTTAAAAGCAGTATGGGATAGTATTGGAAATGTTCAAGATAATTTGACTTGGACTAGTGAAGATGGTAATATAGCATCAATTGATCAAAATGGTCATATAAAAGGTCTTAAATCTGGTAAAACTAAGATTACTGCTAAAATTATGGATGAAAGTGTTGATACTGAAGTTATTGTAACTGATTTGATTACTTTAAGACCAAATAGTTATAATTCTAAAAAACCTTATTTATCATGTGGAAGATATAATAAAGAAGAAAATGATTTACTTGATGAAATATTAAAAGCTAGAATTGATGATGTTGGATATAAAACAAGAGCTGGTGCTGTTGAAGCTGCTAGATTCCTTGCATTAGAGTTTCCATATAAAATAAGATACTTTAGTGAAAATGGTCGTGGTAGTACAAACGGTGTTGATGGTGAAGGAAGATATTACCATGTTGGACTATATTTAGATGAAAGTAGATTTAGTGGTATTGGTAAAAAATCTAATGGACCTAAGACATGGGGATGCAGTTTATATAGTAGACCATCACATGGTTATAGAAGTAATGGACTTGACTGTAGTGGATTTGTATCATGGGTACTTTTAAATGGCGGTTTTGATGTTGGAGATATTGGAGCAGGACTTGCCCCTCACCTTGATTTAACAGATTATGGTAAAAGAACTAACTTTAATGCAAGTGTTGTTTCTTCTGGAAAGGTAAAAGTTGGAGATTTACTTAGTTCTGGAGGAGTTAATGGCGGTCATATTGCTATTATAGTTGGTGAAGATAATAATTATTATTATGTTGCAGAGAGTTTATGGACTCCACCAAATGTAGCAGTAGTTATTATTCCCTACTCTAAAAAGACAATATTTAATAGATACTATTATGTTATGTTAATGGATAGTTATTATCAGGAGGATGGCAATTTAACAAAACTATGGTACTAATGGAAGTGATTAGATGGCTAAAAAGAAAAAAAATAAAAAGAAAAAACATATTAAAAAAGAATATGATAAATCAAAAAGAATAGTTAATATTAGTGTATTAATAATAATTTTAATTACTATAATAGTTTTATTGTATTTTAGAGTATATGTTGCCCCTATTCCATCTAATTACAAATACTATATAGATGATCATAATTATTTTAATGTAGATTATGAATTAGAAAATTATAGAATTAGAAATAAAATATATTGTTTATTTAAATATGATGAAGAAAAACCAAAAGTAGATGATGAGAGTTGGACTTTATCACTAAATAATAATTGTATTAAAAAAATAGAAGAAGATAATAGATATTATGTATTTTTAAAGAATGAAGATAATAAAATTTATAGAGTTTATGATACAGAATATGTTGGAAAAATATTAAGTATTAAAACAAATAAAGAAAAAGTTTATTTACCTATTAATGGTAGTACTACTATAACTAGTGAATATGAGTCAATTGGATATATTAAAGAAGAAGTTAGTTATACTAGTGAAAATAGTGATATTGCTTTTTTTGAAGATGGTAAAATAATTGGTAAAAGTAAGGGAAATACTAAAATAATAGCATCAATTATGGGTGCTAAAACTGAAGTAGACGTTATAGTAACAGATGTAATAACTAATAGACCTAGCGGTGGATATGACTATAGTAAAGCTTACCTACCTTGTGATAGGTTTAGTGAAGATGAAAATAATTTAATTGATGAAATATTAAAAGAAAAAGTTAATGAAGCAGGATACAAAACAAGAGCTGGAGTTGTAGAAGCAGCTAGATTTCTTACATTAGATTTTCCATATAGAATTAATTATTTTTATGAAAATGGTCGTCAAACTACTAATAATGTTGATGGCGAAGGAAGATATTATCATACTGGTATGTATTTGCATTCAAGTAGATATAAAAATATTACTGGCTCAAAAAGAGGGCCTAGTATATGGGGTTGTTCACTCTACTCTGTTTCAGCAAAAAGAAATATTAATAATGGACTTGATTGTAGTGGATTTGTATCATGGGCACTACTTAATGGTGGATTTGATGTAGAAGATGTTGGTGCTGGATGGAGTGATAAAAGTGATTTAACTGATTTTGGTACAGTTAAAAGATTAAACACTTCTCTTGCAACATCTAATACAATTAAAGTTGGAGATTTACTTCATAGTGAAAGAGCTGGAGGACATATTGGTATAATAGTTGGAATGGATAATGATAATTATTATGTAGCTCAAGCTATATGGTATGATACTATTGGAGTAATAATTTCTAAAATTAAAAAATCTAAACTACCCTCTTCATTCCCACACGTTGTACTAATGGATAAATACTATAAGGAAGATGGTAATTTAACAAATATGTGGTAAATATAAAAGAGATATTGATTAAATATCTCTTTTAAAGTGATTTTTAAGCTTATATTTGAATGTTTTATTCAAAATTGATTAGTTATTCATTTGTAACTTTATTAGTCCATAAACCATGTAAATTACAATATGAATATAATACACTATTATCTTTAAAATTAAATGTAGTAATACACTTTTCACCTGGTTTAAATTCTTTATATTGAATCTCATTATCACTTACCATCATAATCCACATAATATAGTGCTCCTCTTCCATTACATGATTAACACTTACTTTAATTTTATCACCAATTATTTCATAATTAGGAATATGTTTTTCAACTGCAGCATCTACACTATTTGCTTTAATAACACTCATTTCTTCACCACAACAAGTAACACTAGTTTCATTAAAGCTCCATACTACATTACCACATTTCTTACATTTTCTAAATTTAACTTCCATAACTTTCCTCCATATTTAATAATATTATATCATATAAAAAGTAGCTATTCATTAATTAATAGCTACATTATTTACATATAATTTATATCCATTAAAATTAATATTACTATTTGTTTCATCTTCATTAGTTAAACTACTTACATAAGCATCACTACTAAGTGTAATAGTAGATGTTTTATCAAGTGTAAGACTAATACTTTTAGCACTATTATCTTTATTTAAATTACCTGTATAAGATGAATTATTTTTTAAATCCATTTCAAGAGTAGATATTTCGTCTACTACAATATTTCCGTTTACTTTTTGATTTGTTAAATTTAATATAACACTTCCACCATTACTACCACTATTTCCCCATGAATCTTTTTGTATTCTTAAGAAATTACCAGTACTATCATTATTAATAATTGTATTGTTATTTAGATTAATTGTACTACTAGTATTAGTTACATATAAAGTATCTCCTTTATTAGTAGTAATTGTACTATTAATAGCAGTAAATTCACTATTTCCATTTGCTGCATCACCACTCATTGATTGATATAAGAATATATTTTTATATGTAGTTGATTGTCCATTTAATTTATTGTTTGTATCAGTTAGTGTAGTATTTTCAATTGTAACACTATTTTTACCTTCAATAACAATTCCTTCTGAAGCATTTGAAATTAAGTTTGCATTTTTAACTGTTATATTAGCAGTTGAGTATATACTAGGAGATCCGGCGCCATTTGTTGTATATGTTCCTCCATCTACATTAACATTTTCCCCTCCTTTATCACTTCTTATTGCGGCACTTGAAACACCACTAGTTGTTATTTCTAAATTTTTAGCAATAGTTGTTCCTTAGAAATAATAATTCCACTATTTTTAATTAAATATTCAAGCAATTGTAATTCTTTTAGACCAATATCAATACTTTCATTATTAGTTTTACATGTTAGTGTTGAGCTTTTTAAATTTAATCTAATATCTCCAAATTCTATTGAATCACTAGTAGTACTGTTTGCATCTTTTCTAAGTTGAATATTTACTCTAGCAATTAACTCTTCAATATGAAATGGTTTAGTCATATAGTCATCTGCTCCATTATTTAAACCATTTAATTTATCTTCTAGTTCACTTTTAGCTGTTAGCATAATAACTTTAGTATCTATTTTTTCTTCTCTTATTTGTTTTAATATTTCAAATCCATCTACATGTGGAAGCATTACATCAAGTATTATTAAATTATATATACCTGATAATGCATTATATAGTCCATCTTCTCCATCATTTGATACATCTACACTATATTTTTCTCTTTTTAATGCAGTTGCTATTACATCAGCTAAGTTATATTCATCTTCAACTACAAGTATTCTCATAAAACACCTCACTTCTAATTAATTAAATAATACTAATATTAAAATAATATTAAATATATTTTAAATATTTTATTACATAATTATCTCTTTTGGTATTATTAATTACACCAATATATTTATATTTACCATATTTTCTTATACTAAATATATCATTTTCTTTTAATATATAAGAGTTTTTATTTAATAATTCATAATTTAAAATTACTTCTTTATTTTTAATTTTATCTATTACTCTATCTCTATTAGTTTTAATTATTTTAGATATTACATTATCTATTCTTAATGAAGAAACAATTATTTCATGGCTTTCATATTCTCTTTCATAATTATTTAGTGTATCTAAGTCTATTTTTTCTATTGTTACTTTATTATTACCTACATATAATAGATTATCTTTAATATAATCATCAAGTGTACTTAATATATAAAAGTAGTAATTATCATTATCTACTATTATATCTCCTAGATAACTGTTTTGAATATTTAGTCCTAAAATACTACCAAGTATCATTGGATGAGTGAGTTTATTATAAGAATTTATTTTATATAGAGATACTTCTGGCGTATCTGTAGAATACAATATTACTTTTTCTGAGTCTTTATATGGTAAATATATATTGTAATCTTTTTTCTTTAATTTACTTTTTACTAAGTTAAACTCTCTTTGATCTAAAAATAATGTATATTTACCATTAATTAATTTATCAATACTATTATTTATTTTATAAATATCTGTTTTCATCATTCACCTAAATATTTAAGTAATCCCTCTAATCCTTCATATATATCATCATAACATTTATCAAAGTTTCCTGTATACCATGGATCACTTATATCACGAGGATTACTACTAAAATCAAGTAATCTAAATATTTTATTATCATAATCATTTTCTATAATTCTTTTAATACTAATAACATTTGATTTCTCCATCCCAATAATTAAGTCAAATTTATTATAATCTTCCCTAGTCATTTTACGAGCTGTTTTATTATCACAATTTATTCCTACACTATTTAGTTTATTTATAGCTTTATGATAAACATGATTTCCTTGTTCTTCATTACTTGTTGCTGCGCTTTCAATATAATATTTATCACTTATACCTTTTTTATTTAACATATCTTTAAACATAAATTCAGCCATTGGACTTCTGCATATATTTCCAAGACAAACAAATAGTATTTTTTTCATAATTTACCTCATAAAAATTATACCATAAAAAAAATAGACATATAGTCTACTTTTTCTTCTTTTTAGTAATTTTTAATATATCATTAAATATTTCATTAGCACTTTTATTACCAAGTTTATCTTTATTCTTTTCAAAGTATGTAGAAATTGAACCAATTATAACATTATTTTTCATTTTTTCTTCAATTACTTCATATATTTTATCTAAGTCATCTGGATCAATTTTGCCTGTGTAAATTAGTTCTGAAACTCCAATAATACTCTCTCCAAGAGAAAACACAACTGACCCAGCAACAATACCATTTGCAATTTGACCAGCAAGTGGTATTTTTTGAACTATCATTTTAGCTACTACTGTTATAATTGTTCCACCAATTATCTTATCAATTAAACCTTCAGAATATTTAACATCATATATTTTAAATATCTTTTTTGTTAAAGCTACTTCAAGCGGAACTAAAATTGCTGCATCAGATATTCCAGAGGGTATTGGTGCAAGTCCAACTACAACTGCAGAAGAAGCAGATATTCCAGTTATACCCTGAGCACTTAATCTTTTTTGATTAAGAATCATTTGATATTTATTTTCTTTACTAATGTTTTTTGCTTCATCTATGCACTCTAATGTTTTAATACATAATTCATCAATACCTTTTTGAGGTACACATGTTGTATCATTGATTTGATATTCTTGTGCTACTACTGGAATAATTTCTTTTAAATTAACATTTTTAAATTTGTTAAATATTTCTTTTACTGCATTTATATTTTCAGGAATATCAATTTCAGAATATGACTTAGTAATAACTACAAAAACAGGTATGTTTTTCCATCCTTTAACTGTTTTATTCATAAGTTCGATATTATGTTTAAAAGTTCTTCTAACTGTTCCATCAATGCAATACCATACTGCATCAATTCCTAAATTATTATCTTTTCCAAGTTGAGTTTTAGTATATTTTTTAACTTGATACATAGTTTTGTATTGTTCTATTAAGTTATATTCATATCCCTTTGTATCAATAAATCTAATTGGCCAGTTATCTGATTCAAATACATCAATTTTTTGTGTAACACTTTCTCCTACTCCGCTTAATGCATTAACTCCAGCAACTGAATTAATTAATGTACTTTTACCAGAACCGCTATTTCCTAAAACTATAACATTCATTTTCTTTTCATTTTCCATTTTATAACATCCTTTCTTAATATAAACTGTTTTTTACGCGAGTTCATATTTTTATTTTGTATTTTTTTAAATATTCTTTTTGTTCATTTGTAATTCTATAACTTTCAACAGCTTTTTGTATTGCTTTATTATGTGTCCATGTATCAAGCTTTTGCTTTGTAATGTATTCTACTACTATATCATATTGTTTAGCTAAAGCAGTAGCAAAATACCAAGCTCTCATCATATTTACGTAATACTCTTCTGATTTAATATTTAAAACCATCTCTAAATATTCTATTTTAAAATCATTATCCAAGTAGTGTTGCATAAGCATTAAAATACCAAAACGAATAGTATATGTATGTTTAGACTTTATCCATTTTTTAATTTCTTTGATTAACTCACTGTGATGTTTTTTAAATACTTTTGGTGACATTTGATCACATGTTGCCCAATTATTTATATATGGAAGAAAATCATTTATATATTTGATACACTCATCATAGTTTTTTATTTCTGAAATTATAAAAGCATGTAATTGATTTTCATCAAAATACTCATGTGGTAAATCATTTAAAAATGAAATATAGTTATTTTCTTTAACCATTTTTTTAGCATAATTTCTTAAATCAGGAGTTCTTACTCCTATTAAACTATTAGGATTAATATTTGGTATTAATGTTTTTTGAAATTCTCTATATTTTTTATCTTGTAATTTAAATAAATCATCTTTAATACGATTCATACTATTTACTCCTAATTAAATTATAACATATATTTTATTAATTACTAATACTAATAAAAAACGAGAACTATTTACGTTCTCTTTTTTATTATAAATTTTAGCGAAGTTTTCTATAATAACATCCATTTTTATTGGATATTATAATTCCAGCTGGACCATCACGATTAAACTTTTCTATATCATTATAATTTAAATCTTCATGTATACCATTATTATATATAAACACATTTGGAAAATCATACCAAGTAATATTGTCATCTTCTGATACATGTATCCAATCTTCTTCCTTAAAGTAATCACTATAATAATATTCTTCCCATGTCATTCCATCAATAAACTCAAATTGTTTATTATTATAACAAAAATAAGACTTATCTATTTGAATTTTTGAATTAATACTTAGTTCACACTTACATAATGCATCTATACTAATTGGTATAATTAAAGCTATTCCAATTAATATTACTAAAGTAGAAATACTCTTTTTTCTTAAGAATATTTCTAAAACAACACTTGCAATTAAAACTAAAGTGAGTACTAATGTATAATTAATAATTCCTGTTTTTGGATTTTCAATTGAATTAGTAGATAAGTTTACTACCATTGATTTGTTTTCGCTAAATGAACCAGATTCAAATTTATCATCTGGTACTTCATTTGCATACATAACTTTTAAATGTACTAGTTTAGTAGAATTAGCTTTTACAATATTTGAGTCATCATCAGTATTAATACTATAATCAATGTAATTAGAACTAACATTAAAACTAGTTTTATTTAGTTCATAGTCATCATTTGAGTCATTTTTAACTAGTATTTTGTATTCTATATTATCACCTACACTAGCCATTGATAAATCTAGGTTAATATTTTTACCACTTGCTGTAGCTTCAGATAATTCATTTACATTTTTTGATTTATTTTGAAGTGTAATTGAACTTATTGTTATTTTGCTTGTATCACAAGTTTCTGCTTTAACTATAAATGGTATAAACATTAAAGTTATAAAAAATAATATTAAATATTTTTTCATATAATTATCATCTTCCTATCTTATTTTATTGTTAGTAGTGTTACACATTCAATATGTTTTGTTCTTGGAAACATTGAGTATGCTCTAATACTATCTAGTTTATAATTATTTAGTAATTCAATATCTCTTTTTAAAGTATTTGGATTACATGAAATATAAACTATTTTATTTGATCTTGAATTATTTAAATAACTAATTACTTCTTTACTAAGACCACTTCTAGGTGGGTCTACTATTATTGCATCATAATTACCATTTGCACTCTTAGCATCACCACAAATAAATTTTATATTATTTAAATTATTAAGTTTTTTATTGATATTAGCATTTTTAATTGATGAATCATTTATTTCTATACCGGTAATATTTTTATAGTTATTACTCATCCATATACCAATAGTTCCAGTACCACAGTATAAGTCAAGCAAGTTATTACCTTTTCCAATATAAGATAAAGCTTCATCATATATTAATTTCATACCTTCTTTATTTACTTGATAAAAACTATTTGGATAAATACTAAATTTAAAATTATTTATTTCATCTATTAAGTATTCTTTTCCTTTAATTAGTTTATTATTTATATAAAGTGAATCACATTCAATATTTGATATATCTAAATTATCTTTATTAGAAATTACATGAATCATTATTTCATCATTAATAACTCTTATCATTATTTCTTTTATATCATTTAAATTATATTTTTTAATTTCACTTATTTTAGAGTTGATTTTAGGGTTTAATAGTAAACAATGATCAATTTCACATAGCAAGTGTGTTTTATCGTTATAATAGCCTAATTTGCCTTCTAAAACATGTAATGTAACTTTATTTCTATAGTTATATTCATTTTTAGTACTAATATATTTAATATTATTAAATAATTTATTTAAATATTTAGTTTTAATATCTATTTCATTATCATAACTAGTATGTAAAAAATTACATCCTCCACAAGAATCATAATATTTACATTTAACTTCTATTCTTTTATTACTTTTATTAATAATATTAATTATTTTGCCAATATAATAATTCTTATTTATTTTAGTAATTTCTATTTCAACTTTTTCATTTATTAATGCATTTTTTATAAATATAACTATATTATTATATTTAGCTATTCCATTACCAATATTATCATTATCAATTATATCTACTATTAAAGTATCCCCTATTTTCATATATTTCACCTATTTATATTATATCAAAAGAAAGTTAAACTATCTATTTTAAAATTTTTTTTAATTCATCAGATACTTCTTTTGAATCATCTTCATTATTAAAGTTTATAACATAATCTATTTCACTATTTAAATCTTCTTTATATTTTCTTTTTGCTTCATCTATTAATTCATTACTAACTATTTTTCTAATATATTTTAATGTATATAAATATAAACTATCTTTTTCGTTTAAGAATCTTTTACTATTATATACTTCAAATCCAAATTCAAGTTCACTTTTACTAGGAATAGTTATATCTTTGGTATTATATATTTTATCAAGTATTACCAAATCTTTTCTATCTATTAGTTGTGATAATTCACTAGCTGTATATAAGTGATTTTCATCTATTATTACATCTTCATCTGCTGTAATTAGATATGAAACTGTAGTTGGAACTTTTCTGTGAGCTAGCATTGTAGTATTAATTAAATGAGTATGAGTATAATTTTTATTATTCATTAAAGATAATATATTCATTTCATCATTTCTATCTAATTTTATATTAGCTAAATCACTTAATATAGTATAGAATATCTTATCTGACATACTTAATACTGTTATTAAATTCATATCATCTATTTTTGAATAATAATGATTTATTCTATTAATAATATTTGTTACATCAATATTACCATTTCTTCTTTTATTTATTATTGCTTCTACATATTCTTTTGTTAAATCTGGTTTATCAAATTCTATCTTCATATTTTTCACCTAAGTATAATTTTATTAATTATTATTTTTGTTGTCAAATAAAAAAAGAGTAATTTTACTCTTTTCTTAATTCATCAAATATACTTTCACCAAATCCTAACTCATTTTTAATATTAAAGTTATCTAATATAGTTGCTCCAATATCTGCAAATGTAGTTCTATCTTCTAAATGTTTACCTTTTTTGAATATTGGACTATATATTAATATTGGAACATATTCTCTTGTGTGATCATGTCCAATAAATGTTGGATCACATCCATGATCTGCTGTAATAATAACTAAATCATCTTTTTTTAGATTTTTAATGAATATTGGTAGATAATAATTAAATTCTTCTAGTGCTTTTAAATATCCTTCTCTATCTCTTCTATGACCATAATCACTGTCAAAATCATTTAAGTTTAACCATAATAATCCACTAAATTCACCTTTAGCAAAGTCTATTAATTTCATCATTCCATCAATATTATCTTTAGTTTTAATCTTAACTGAAATGCTTTTATTATTAAACATATCTGCTATTTTACCAATACATATTGTTTGAATAGAATTTCTATCTAATAAATCAAGTGTATTTATTGGTGGATCTAATGCAAAATCACGTCTTTTACTTGTTCTTTGAAAATATCCTACTTTACCTGTAAATGGTCTTGCTATTATACGAGCTATTTTATATTCTTCATTATTTGTTATATCTCTTACTTTTTCACATATTTGATATAATTCTTCAACTGGAATAATATCTTCATGTGCTGCGATTTGTAATACTGAATCACTTGATGTATAAACTATTAATGCTCCTGTTTTAATATGCATTTCACCTAAATCATTTAGTATTCTAATGCCATCACAACTTACATTTCCAATAACTTCTCTTCCTGTTACTTTTTGTATTTTACTAATTAATTCAAGTGGAAATCCATCAGGATATGTTTTATATGGATTTTTAGATATTGCTCCCATCATTTCATAGTGACCATTTAATGAATCTTTTGCTTTATTTAGTGGTCTACATCTCATATAAAGTCCACGAACGCCATCTTCTTGTTTTCCAACTAATACAGTTAAACCTAGTTTTTCTAGAACATCTAAATTATATTTGTCCCCAATTGTATGTAATAAAGTATTAGCTCCTTCATCATGATATTTTTCCGCATCAGGAGTAGAACCAATACCTAAACTATCTAATACTATTAAAAATACTCTTTTAAACATAAACTACTCCTTTGTACTTCTATTAAAATACTCATTATAATTATCTTTTATAAAATTATTTGCTAAATGTGTATATATTTCAGTAGTAACAACATTTTCATGTCCAAGTAATTCTTGTACACTTCTAATATCTGCTCCACATTCAATTAAGTGAGTTGCAAAACTATGACGAAGTACGTGTGGTGTTATTTCTTTATCTATACCTTGTTTATGAGCAACATCAGCAATCATTTTATATAATCCTTGTCTAGTAATTCTTTGACCATGATTATTTAAGAATAATGCATCTGTTGGTTTTTGATTTTTAACAAATAATAATTGTCTATAATTATTTATATATGAGTTTAAATAACTAACTGCTATTTTAGATAGTGGAACTATTCTTTCTTTACTTCCTTTTCCATATACATTTACTATCATATTAGCAATATCTATATTATTAATATCTAAATTTATTAATTCACTTGCTCTAAGTCCAGTAGCGTATAATACTTCTAACATAGTTTTATTTCTATAATCAAAAGCATTTTCAATTTGTATATCAAGTAATTTATCCACTTCTTCAATACTTAAATATTTAGGCAATGATTTTCTTCTTTTTAAACTTGATACATCTTCAGCTACATTAATAAATCCTTTATAAATAGATAAATATTTAAAGAAACTTTTAATACTAGCTATTATTCTATTTACTGAACTTTCATTATATGTAGGTAATATATGAATAATATAGTTATCTATATCTTTTCTACCTATGTCTTCAATACTTTTATTAGTGTATTCTAAAAAGAATCTAATATCTCTAATATAAGACTCGAGTGTATTATCAGAATAGTTTTTATCTATTCTTAAATAGTTTTCAAAATCATTAATATATTCTTTGTTATCTATTTCTATCATTTTAATTACCCATTTTAATTATATAATAAAATATTTTAAAAATTAAATAGTTTTACTTTTAATTTACATAATAAAAACAATAGTTTTACACTATTGTTTATTAAAATACATATTAATTAGTTTATCAAGTTCATTAATATCTATTGGTTTAGATAAGTATTCATCAAAACCTGATTTTAAATAGTATTCTCTAACACCTGTAATAGCATTAGCAGTAAGCATTATTATTGGTGGAACATTATATCCACTTAAACTCTTTAATACTTTAACTAATTCTACTCCATCAATCTTTTTCATAACATGATCTAAGAATATAATGTCATATTGTTCTCCCATTTTAAATTTATAAATACATTCTTCTGGGTCATTTAATGTTTCTACTTCGAATTTATAAGCACCAAGTAATCTCTTTGTAACTTTTAAGTTTAATTCATCATCATCTACTATTAATGCTTTTTTACCACTACAATCAAGTAATGCATGATTTAATTGGTCATCTATGGTTTCAAGTATATTTCCCATTGGAGTTGGATCAACTATTTTTTGTGGAACTTCAAAATAGAATGTTGTACCTGCTCCATATTCACTTTCAAACCATATATCTCCTCCCATAAGTTCAGCATATTTTTTAGTAAGTACAAGTCCTAAACCAGTTCCTTCTATTTCATTTGTTTTAGCTGAATCTAAACGAGAGAATTTTTGAAATACTTTATCATAATCTTCTTCTTTAATACCAAATCCAGTATCTGATACTTTAAATTTAAGCATCATTGTTGCTTCATTTAATAACTGTTTACTAATAGTCATATTAATTCTACCTACTTCAGTATATTTAACTGAGTTAGTTAATATATTTAATACAACTTGAAATATTTTAGTTGAATCTCCATATAATTTACTTGGTATTTCTTTGTCTACATCAAGCATAAATTTAATATTTTTATTTTCAAGTCTTGTTTCTACAATTCCAGTCCAGTCAATTATATGACTACTAAGAGAATACTCTCTATTTTCTATTGTGTCAGACCCAGTTTCTATTTTAGATATATCTAATATGTTATTAATGATATCAAGTAAGTTTTTACTTGATGATTTAATATGATTAATATCATTTAATACTCTAGTACTATCAAATTCTGTATCTTCAATTATTGATTCACTAAATCCAATAATTGCGTTCATTGGTGAACGAATTTCATGTGACATATTAGATAAGAAATCTGATTTTGCTTTACTACTTCTTTCTACTGATCTTTTAAGTTCGTCAATTTCATCTATTAATTTTAAATCTGGGTTTTCAATATTAAAGTAATAAATAAATAATCCCCATGTAATACCTAATCCAAATAATACCATTTTTGGAAAAACAAATTGAAATGATCCAATAACTACTACAGCAAAGAATGCGAAGAATATTGCTCTTTTAGTTTTATTACTAGCATCTTCAATTTTAAATACTCTATATGCAATTATTATCATAGTTAAAACTATATATCCAAGTGATACATAAGCACAAAGTCCAGGTATAAAAGTAAATGTTTCTTCTGTCATATGTTTAACTGGCAATAACATAGCTACTACTGCTACTACAATAGTATATATTAAAAATATTAAACCACTTTTTTCTTTAATAATTGCTTCTTTAATAGTTAAATATTTATCATTAGATATGACTGCCATATTATAATAATATAGTACAAAGAAATAAATAAATCCTGTAAGATAGTGAATTCTAAAAGATAAATCTATTATGAATTGATTTTTAGTATAAGTCCATAAAAATACTTCTAAAATTTCAGTAACAATTAATGCAATAGATGTACTTAGTAAGTACCTATACAGTTTTACACTAACTGTTATTTTAGTATCTTTTGAAGTATATGATATCATAAGTAACATCATAAAAATTATACTACCAATTGTTAAAATTAATTTTGATACCATATTTATTTATTCCTTTCTTTCTTTATTTTAATGTTGTTATTAATAATTTATTTAATTCATTTCTATTAATTGGTTTAGCTAAGTAATCAGTAAATCCTGCATTTACATAAGTTTCTTTTACTCCTGAAAATGAATTTGCTGTTAAAGCAATTATTGGAGGTAAGTTTTGTTTTATATCTTTTAGAGCATTTAATGTTTCTATTCCATCCATTCCAGGCATCATATGATCTAAGAATATTAAATCATAATCCTTTTCTCTAACCTTATCTAAGCATTCATTTCCACTTGTACATGATTCTATATCAAGCTTATATTCAGCAAGCAATCTTTTTAATAATTTAATATTAATCATATTATCATCTACAATTAATATTTTCTTTCCTTCTATATTAACTGTAGTATCTATTTCTTTTGGATTTAATAAATCATGTATATTACCAATTGGTTTAGCATCAATAATTTGAAAATTAAATGCTATTTTATATCCAATATTTTCTCTTTCACTACTTGTCATTACAATGTTAGTATTAAGCATTTTAGCGTACATTTTAGCAACATTTAAACCTAAAATATTATTATTAACTACATTTTCAGTATTATCATTAGTATAGTATTTTTCATAGTCATCTTCATCTATCTCACTACCATCACTACTAATATCTATTTCAAAAGCGTATTCATTATCTTTTTGAGAATTTTTAATATTTAAGATAATAGATCCAAATTTAGTATAACTAATAATATTAGATATTAAATTTGATACAATTTTACTTACTTTTACTGAGTCCCCATATAGTTTACTAGGTATATTTTCATCAATTATAACATCTAGTTTAACTTTCATTGAATCTATTTTAGTTTTAATTGTATCATTTAAATCAACTATAAATGGTGTTGTTTCAAAATCTTTTTCAACTATTGTTTCTTTTTGAGATTCTATTCTTGATAAATCAAGTATATTATTAATTAAATCAAGTAATTTAACAGCAGCAGCATGAATATTATTTACATCACTATTAACTACTTCTTTATTGTTTGCTCCTTCTCTAATTAAAGCATCACTAAATCCCATAATTGTACTCATTGGTGTTCTTATTTCATGAGACATACTAGTTAAGAATTCAGTTTGTTCTTTATTTGCTTTTTCTGCTTCTATTCTTTGTTCTTCATGTTCTTTTAATAATTTATTATCTTGGTTTTCTAATGTGAAGAATAATGCCATTAATAATGTTGCAAATTGAAAGTTTTGCATATTATAGTCAGCATCTTCTACAAAGAATTGTAAAATTGTAATTGAAATAACAAATGCAATTGCAAATGCAAGAGGACCTTTTTGCTTACCTGTTAATTCTTTATTTTTATAAAGTAAGCCATATATCATAGTAAACATACAAGCTGCACCCATCAAATATGCAGGATACACTGCTGGTCCACCAAACACATATAAGTGTTCACTATAGTCATAATATTCAATTGGTAAAAATGATGAGATACCTGTAATTATAAATAAAATAATAGCAAGTATTATTAAACATTTTTTTCTTATTTTATTTTTTTCTTGTCTATCTTCTATATGTCTTGTTAACTGAGTTATTATATAGAAAATAAAAACACCCATCCAAATAATTATTCCATATAAATAAGCCCTACATGCTACTCTAGTAACACCTGGTATTTCATTTATTCTTGTTAAACAATATACATAAAAGAATTCAGATATTATTAATAGACAAGATAAAACTAATAAAAATAAGAATAATGAATTTTCTATATTTTTAAACTTTTTCTTACTTGTATACATAATAATTATAAGAATAAGAAAAATAAAGGCACAAATTGAAAAGCCAATACTAATTGTTATGTTATCACTCATTGAATCACGCCCTCTTTACCTCTATTCTTATATTTTACATAAATTATTATATAATTTTTGAAATAATAAAGTCAATTGCTTTTCTTTTTTTTATTAAATTGATAAAATAATACTTGGTGATTTTATGGAACTACTTCAAAATAAATTAAGACCAGAAAAACTAAAAGATGTCCTTGGTCAAGATCATCTTATTGGAAAAGGTAAAATTTTAACTAATTTAGTAAAAGAAAAAAAATTATTTAATATTATATTCTATGGAAGAAGTGGTATTGGAAAAACTACTATTGCTTTAGCACTTATGAATGAGTTTAATATGAGATATAGAATGCTTAATGCTACTATTAATTCTAAAAAAGATTTTGAAGTTGTTATAGAAGAAGCAAAAATGTATAATGGAATGATTTTAATAGTCGATGAAATACATAGAATGAATAAAGATAAACAAGATATATTACTTTCTTATATTGAAAGTGGTCTAATTACTTTAATTGGTTTAACTAATTCAAATCCATTTCATTCAATTAATCAAGCTATTAGAAGTAGATGTCAATTATTAGAGCTTCATTCATTAAGTGAAAATGATATAGAAAAAGGACTTAAAAGAGTTAAAGAAGTATTGCCTGATATAAAAATGGATAATAAAGCAATTAAACATATAGCTGCTATTTCTGATGGTGATATAAGATATGCATATAATTTAGTAGAATTTATTTATTATGGATTTAATAAAGAAGTTAGTATTGAAAATATTAATGAAGTAAACTCTCGTCCTGCATTCTTTACTGATAAAAATGAAGATGGGCACTATGATATGTTATCTGCTTTTCAAAAAAGTATTAGAGGAAGCGATGTTGATGCAGCACTACACTATTTAGCAAGATTAATCGTTTCAGGTGATTATGACTCAATATATAGAAGAATGATTGTAATTGCTTATGAAGATATTGGACTTGCTAATCCTGGTATTGGTCCTAAAGTAATCGCAGCTATTGAAGCAAGTGAAAGAGTTGGATACCCTGAACTTATTAAACCACTAAGTGTAGTTATAATTGAAATGGCTTTAAGTCCTAAATCAAATTCAGCTGATCAAGCTATTAGTACAGCAATAGAAGATATAAATGAAGGAAATGTTGGTAGAATACCAGAACATATTAGAACAACTAGTCCAAATTATAAATATCCTCATAATTATCCAAATTATTGGGTTAAACAAGAATATATGCCAGATAATTTAAAAGGAAGAAAATATTATAATCCAAGAAAAAATAAATTTGAAACTGAAATGTATAACTTTAATCAAAAAATAAAACAATAAAAAAGTTCTAGATTATCTAGAACTTTTTATTCTCTTGCAATTTTACAATTTCTTTTTAATTGAGAAACATATGCATCTAGAACTTCAGATTTTTTTCAATTTTAAATTAAAAAGATGTAATTATTTTTTAATTACATCATTAATTATATAGTTTGATATATAAAGACCTGCTACTGCTGGTACAAATGCAGTAGAACCAAGCATTATATTATTAATTGGTTTTTCATTTGAATAAACAACAGTAACATTTTTCATTAATTCTTTATTTCTAATTTCACTTCTTATTTTTTTAGCAAGTGGATCAGTTTCTGTTTTATCAAGTGTACTAATCATTATTTTAGTAGCATCCATTTTATTAGCCATTCCCATAGATGAAACTAATTTTATGTTTCTTTCATGACATTCTCTTACTAATCTAATTTTAACTTTACTTGTATCACAACAATCAATTATATAGTCATATTTATCACTAAATAATACTTCTATGTTTTCTTCAGTGATATGAGTATTAATTATATTAACTATTGCATCTGGATTAATTCTTTTAATTCTTTTTTTCCATTCTTTAGTTTTATATTTGTTCATATTTTTTGTTGTTACTATTATTTGTCTATTTATATTACTTGGTTTTATTGTATCACCATCAACTAAAGTAATATTACCTACTCCGCATCTAGTAAGTGATTCAACTGTATATCCTCCAACTCCTCCAAGTCCTAAAACAAGAACTTTTAATTTCTTTATTTTTTCAATGTTATCTTCTCCAACTAATGTTTCTAATCTTGAAAGATTCATCTATTTTCACTCCCTTTTTGGTGGATATATTATACCAAATAAAAAACCTAGTGTAAATATAGGTAATAAAAACTCGCGATTCCACGAGGTGGTAGGACACATAACATAATCGGGATCTTGCATTTCTGCAATATTCAACTCCATATACTAATTAGTCCCCCTATACTATTACTTGGCGGTTTATTGTGTCTATATCTATCTCTAGGTTGATTTAAATATACCACATAAAAAGTATTTTTTCAAGATTAGACTGTCTACTTTACAAAAAAATAAACACATAAGTGTTTATTTAATTACTAATGAAAAACTTACATTGTTATTATTAGGCTCATAACCTTCCTTTATTTTTTCAAATACTTTTTCCATATTTTCTGAGTTTAATCCTTTAATAAAATCATTTAAAGCAGTAGAAACTGATAATGAAGTTTGTGTTTTCACTTCATCAGTTCTATAAGTATCCGGGTCAAATCCTAGTGCTTTAATTTTTTCATTATCGCTTCCAACTAAACTATAAACTTGATCACGTGTAAAAGTATTTTTTAATATTCTAAGTACTCCTTCATCATAGTAAGTCCATTCATGATAGTATTTTGTTTTATCGCTTCCATTTCCACGATTAGTATAATAATAAATGCCATTATCTTTTGAATTAGGATTATCTTCAATTATTGATGCTTCTATTATTCCATTTACATATGTAATATGAAATCTTGTATCATCTATCCCATCATAAAGTTCAAATATTATATTTATTCTTCTTCTTTCATCTAAGAATGTATATAACATTTTAATATCATCATTTGGACATTTTACATCAAAATAAGTAACATTTTGTTTAGTATTAACAAATGAAGCAAAACCAATACTAAAATCTTTAAATATTTGTGAAATACATTTTAATTCACCATTAGATAATAGTCTATTGCATATTTTATAACTACTTTCATTAAGTGATCTACATAAATAATTTGTTGCATTAAAATTCATATTACTTTCCCCCTAAGTAATTTGTTATTTTAACAAATTAAATAGTTCTAGTCAATAAAATGACCATATTTAGCTGTATCATAATAGCATTTATCTAATAATTTTAAGTCTTTTATTATGTTATGTGGTTCACATTCAGTATATAATTTATCACTTGGATTTATTACTCCTAAGTTTGAATCTATTGATATTGATAATGGTTTTTTAATACCAATAGCATAACTTAGTTGAACTTCACACCATTTTAAATCATATTTTTTTAAATAATCTTTTGCTATTAATCTTGCTTTATAAGCAGCACTTCTATCTACTTTAGTTGGGTCTTTACCTGAAAAAGCTCCTCCTCCAACATGAGCAAATGATTGATAGTTATCTACAAGTATTTTTCTTCCTGTTAATCCTGCATCACCATCAAAACCACCTATTTCAAATCTACCAGTTGGATTAATTAAAAATTTTTCAATTTTAATTTCAAAATTATCACATATTTTAGTACAAATATTTTTAATTATTTCATCAGTTTCTTCTCTTTCTTTTTCTGTATTTTGATAAGAAACAGTAAATTCTTTTATTCTAATTAACTTCATATCTTCATCAAAATAACCAGTTATTTGAGCTTTACCATCACTTTTAAATCTCTTATCTTTTTGTCTTAATTTATCATATTCCATAGATAATTCTTGTAATATTACCATTGATATTGGTAAATAATTTAATGTTTGATTACAAGCATAACCAAACATCATTCCTTGGTCTCCTGCTCCCATAACTTTATTATTTGTACCAAGTGCTATATCACTACTTTGAAGTCCAATATTATTTATTATTTCATACTCTGTATTATATCCTACATCACTAAGTACTTTTTTAACTACTTTTTCTACATCAACTTTTGTTTTTGATGTAACCTCTCCTGTAATAAATATTTTACCCTTTCCTCCACATACTTCGATTCCACATCTACTTGTTTTATCTCCACGTATAAATTCATCAAGTAAGGCATCACTAATTTGATCACAAACTTTATCTGGATGTCCTCTAAAAACAATTTCATTACTGTATAATTTCATATTTTATTCCTCCCTTCAGTAATTATTACCTTAGAAAGAAAAAATACCTAAGATAACTTAGGTATATGTATAAGTTATCCTCATCCATCTGGGTTTACCACCTAACTAAATAGGTTGGTGTGATCTGCGAGCCAGTCTCTAAATCACTCTTTATAAGGTAATTTTAAATTGTTTGTTCTTTTGAACAAATCAATTATAACATAAATAATTAAATAATCAAATATAATTTATTATGTTAAACAAAATAAAAAATAATGTATTTTTTAAATCAACATTAGTATTATTAATCGGAGGAGTTTTTGGAAAAATAGTTGGTTTTATTTTAAAAATAATAGTTACTAGATACTTAGGAACTACTGCGATGGGACTTTATAGTTTACTAGGACCCACTACTTCACTGCTTTCAGTAATAGCTATTTTTTCTTATTCAAATGCAATATCTAAATTAGTTAGTGAAAAATCAAGTGACACTAAAAAATTATTTTTATCTATTATACCAATATCAATTATTATAAATATTTTAGTTATATTAATAGTAGTTTTAACTTCTAGATTTTTATCAAATAATTTACTTCATGAAAAAGAGTTATTTTTACCAATTATTTGTATATCTTTAACTATGCCTTTTATTAGTATATCTGCGATTATTAAAGGATACTTTTGGGGTAAACAAAATATGTTTCCATATATGTTATCTAATTTTATTGAACAAGTTGTAAGATTAATACTAATTATTTTATTTTTAAAGAAAATACTATTATTTGGTAATATTTCTGCGATATGTTTTGTAATACTAATAAATATAATTGGTGAAATCTCATCATGGTTAGTTATGATAAAATATGCTCCTAGATTTAAAATAACTTTAAAAGACTTTAAAATAGATTTTAGTGAAGTTAAAAAAGTAATGGATTTTTGTATTCCAGTAACACTAAGTAAAATAATTGGAAGTATATCTTATTTTTTAGAACCAATAGTACTTACCAATATGCTTTTATATGTGGGATATACAAAAGATTATATTATTTATGAATATGGTGTAATTAATGCCTACTCTTTGTCATTATTATTAATGCCACAATTTTTTACTCAAAATATTTCTACTTCTTTAATACCAGAATTATCAAAATATTATAAAGTTAAAGACTATAAAATGTGCATGAAAAGAATAAAACAAATAGTATTATTATCACTATTCATTGGATTAACTTCTACTATTATAATAACTATATTCCCATCTTTTTTCTTAAATTTATTATTTAAAACAAATGAAGGAATTGATTATATTAGATTACTTAGTCCTTTTACTCTTTTATTTTATATTGAGTATCCTCTTATTGATTCTCTTCAAGCACTTGGTAAATCAAAAAGATGCTTTAATATTACAATTAAAACATCTATTATCAGATTACTATCAATAGTAGTATCTTCTCTTTTTAAACTTGGAATGTATTCACTAGTAATATCAATAATAATTAATTTAATAACATCCACTTACTTTTATTATAGAGAGATTAATAAAACATTACATATCTAATTCATTTCTTTTTATAACATATACTTTTTTATTTTTATAAAATGCATAAAATATTTCTTCTTTATTAATACCATTTAAATTACTTAAAAGCCACTTATCATCTTTATTTAAATAATCTAAAGTAGATTTTTGAATTACTCCATCTAATATAAGTGGAAATGGTAAATCACCATGACTCTTTAAAAATTCATATTTAAAAATATTTAAATTACCATTATTTTCAAGTACTGCATATTCTACGTCTTCTAAAGATTTAATATTATTATTTCTTAGTTCTAACATTAAATCATCTAGTGAATATCTTTGTTTAACCATTTCTTTATAATTTATTTTACCTCTATTAATTATTAAAGATGGTTTACCATCAATTAAATGTCTAAACTTATTAAATTTTAATGATAAATATCCCTCTAATAATTCAAAAAATAATAATATAATAATTGGAACTGTAGTAAGTAATATAGATTTATCATAGTTTTCAATCGCAATACTAGCTAGTTCTGTTATAAGTAAACTAATTACAAAGTCACCTACTCCTAGTTCTTTTATTTCTCTTTTACCCATTAATCTAAATATTATTAATATAAAAATATAAAAAAATATAGTTTTAATTATTACTAAAAATAAATCCATTTTATCACCTAATATTATTATGCCTTAGTAATAAAAATTTTAGTCAAACATAATATTAATTGGGAGGAAAAATGAATAAAATTAAAAATTATTTAAAAACATATTCTTATTATTTAATAATGATATTAGTTTATCTAATTATTATGAGTATTATTTGTTATACAGGTATTATTAATTATAAAACTATTAGTATTATTAATTTTATAGCTAGTTTAATTATGTTTTTTATAATTGGCTATAAAATATCAATTTTAGAAGGCAAAAGAGGCTATTTAAATGGATTTTTTATTTCTGTCATATTAGTTATCTTTTACATGTTAATATCACTTATATTATCTAAATTATCATTCTCATCACTTATATATTATTTATCACTTATATTATCAAGTATGGTTGGTGGAATACTTGGAGTTTCAAAAAAATAATTGAATAAAATAAATAAATAAGTTAGAATGTTAAATAGAAAGGTAGTATAACAAAATGAATCTATTTAACAAATGGGAAACATGGACAATTATTTATTTAGTAAGCGCAGTTATATTTGCTCACTCATTTAAAAAAGCAAATAGAAATATGAAAAACGCTGGTAGTCTAACTATATTATTAGAACTATTTACAGCAATGTTTGCACTATTATTTATTCCACTATTTAAAATTAAATTTCCAAGTGATCCGATTATTTATTTAACACTTTTAGTAGTATGTGTTATTTATGCTCTAACAGATAGACTAAATATTGAAGCAAGATATGGACTAGATCCATCAATATTTAGTATGTTAAAACAATTATCTACTGTTTTTTTAATAATATTTGGTTTTATATTCTTAAAAGAAAAGTTAATAATTAAAAAAGTAATTGGAGCAATAATTATTATAATTGGTAACTTAATATTATCTTTTGATAAAGGTAAATTAAGACTAAATAAATACTTTATTATGTGCTTTATATCTAACTTATTATTTGCTATTGCAATGATGATTAATGTAGGTATTAGTGATTACTTTAATCTTGCATTTTATACAATATGTACTGTATCATTTCCAGCATTACTTATATTTATATTTGAACATCATAGTATTAAAGAACTTAAAAGTGAATTTAATTTATATAATAAAAAACTATTCTTACTTTCAAGTTTAACATGGTGTTTAATGTTAATTTCGTCAGTAAAAGCATATCAATTAGGTAGTGTTTCAATAGTAGCTCCACTATTTGCTCTTACTTCTATATTAAACGCTACAATAGAATATTTCATATCAAGAAATAAAAATAAATTTATTCAAAAATTAATAGCTGCTATACTTATAATACTTGGAGTAATATTAATTAAAATATAAAAAATGCATCAATTATTGATGCATTTTTAATTCCATAAAAGTTTCACTTAAATCTTCAATCGCACTAGCATAAGCTTCATAATCTAAAATATTTTTATTAAGTATTTCTATTAATTGTTCATCATAACTTTCTAAAGTATCATCATTTAGTCCATTTTCTAAAAAATATTGTCTTTTAATTTTTCTTTGCTTATTTAATTCTGATACTTTAGTTAATTCTTTTAGTGTAGGTTCTCTTTTTCTTGTATAAGTTAAACATGGATCACATCCACATTCACTTATTTTATATATTTTTCTACCAGTAAAAAACTCAGTCATTACATTTTCATCTGCTTCATCGCTTACTCCAATTATTGGTACACTTTCCCATTCATAATCATATTCAGTATACATATGAGCTTGAACGCAGTCAGAGTATCTATTATTATTTAATGATAAAACATAAAATTTTAAAGTTTTATTAGTCATTATAAAGTCCTTTCTAAAATATTATCATTTAATCTTTCTATTTGATTTCTTTCATCCATTAAATGCGTATGTAAAATATTTTTATCAATTACTTCAACTAGAAATGAAAAATACATTCCTCCATATTGACTAGTTCCACCATAAGGAAGTACACTTATTATTTCAAGTTCTGTATATTCTTCTTTACTATAATCAGAACCTATAAAAACAGAACCATCGCTTTTAGATAAATATAGTTTATCTGGATTATCTGTTGAAAATATACGAGAAGCATATTTTGAATCAACCATTATAATTCTACTTTCTTCATATGTCTTATTTAGTCCACCAGATCCACTATTAATTCTACCAAGTATTATATTATTACTATCTACCATATGTTAATCCCTCTAATAATTGTCTATTTAATTCTATTTGCATTCTTTCATCTACAAGATGAGCATGTAATGCTTTTTTATCAATTACTTCTATTAAAAATCTATATATTTTTCCATAACCATTACTACATTCAAATGGAGTAACTCCAATTACCTCTACTTCAGTAAATTTATCTTTCATACTTTCATACAAATCAATATCTACTACTTTAAGTAAATTATTTTCATTTAAGCACACTTTTGTATTTTCTGGATGATTTATTGCATCTATTAATAATTCAGAAGTAATAATAGCAGTAACGCTATCTTCATATGTTTTACTAAAAGTACTTTTTGCTCCTATCTTACCTAATACTAAATTATTACTTTCTTCCATAACTGCCCTCCTCAATTGCACGTCTAAATAATTCAACTTGCATTCTCTCATCAATTAAATGTCTATGTAAAATATCTTTTTCTATATATTCAACATAATATTCATTATCTATTCTTTCTCTATTATATGAATTTGATATAGGAGATGCAAATATATTAATTATTTCAGCTTCTTTTAATGATGCTGAACTTTTCTTTTCTAAATTAGCTAAAACGACTAATTCATTATTTGAACTACTGTCAATATAAAACTTAAAATTTAATCCATTTCTTAAACAATCTATTATTTTCCCATCTACTATTCTAATAAAGCTTTCTTCATATGTTTTATGAATACCACCACATCCACCTGGTATACGACCTAATATTAAATTATTTTCTTCCATAACTACCTTCTTCAATTGCACGTCTAAATAACTCAACTTGCATTCTTTCATCTTGCAAATGTCTATATAATATGTCTCTTTCAATTACTTCAACAAAATATTCATTTTCACAGTTATATATTATATTTAATATTTCTAATTCTTTACATATATCTGTATCTTTATCGCTTATAAATATTTTACCAGAAGAAGTCATATATAATTTTTCTCTATCTGTTTTTCTAGTTAATTTATAAATATCCATAGAACCTAAAGAAATAATCATACTTTCTAAGTAAGTTCTACCAATTCCACCTCTTCCATTAGTTATTTTACCTAATATTAAATTATTTTCTTCCATAACTTTCCCCTAGTTCAGTTAATCTTAATCTCTCATCTAATAAATGTCTATGTAATATTTCTGGTTCTATAAATTCACATACAAAATATGTATCACTAGCAATTGGATAAACATTTAACAATTCTACTCTTTTCATATTTTTAGAATATTCTTCATCACTTATTACTATATTTCCTTTTTCTGTTAAATATGTATCTGCTTTTTTATTAAAAATATCATATAAGAAAGTTCTATTATGTAAAGCAATTAGAAAACTTTCTTCATATGTTTTATGTATTCCATTTTGATTTCCAGGAATACACCCTGTTATTATACTATTTGTTTCCATTATAATTTTCTCCTTAATTCGATACAATGATTACTAAATTCATTCATTTCGTTTAAATATCTTAAATACTCTTCATAATCACTTTTGATTCTTCTTTCAAGTGAATTTAGATTATTAATATATTGTTTTATTTCTTCATCACTTAATTCTTTAAATCCATTAATAAAATAACCCATATTGCTTGGTTCAATTAATGCAGCTTCACGATATGTTATATATGGAACATAACTAGTTATACTTTTTCTATATTTTCTTCCACTTATAATATCAATCATAACATCATCATCAGTTTCATCTTTAACACAAACAATATTTACTTGTTTTTTAGTAACACGGTATCTATCACCAGCATCTCCATATACTCTTGTTTCAATATATCCATATGAAATATCGTTTTCACCATTTTTAGATTTATTTAGATAGACCCTATAATATTCTTTATTCATTTTTCCTCCTGAAATTAGCGTATATTATACCATAAAAACAAATCCTAGTCAATTAAATGACTAGGATTAATATTTGTAAGTTCATTAAACTTTTCATTACCAATAATTTTAATAATTTTCTTATATGAAAGAGTATATTTAGAATAATCTTTCTTATGATGAATATCAGTAGCTAAATAAGATATTTTATTTTCTTTAAGTAATCTTTTTATCATCTTTTTAGCATGTCTTCCATAAGATCCGATTATACTTTCAATATTACTTTGAAATAATACTCCAATTTTCTCAAGTTCATATATTTTATTAAAATCTTTTTGAAAAGATAAATATCTTTCTGGATGAGCAAGTATAACTTTATATCCTTTGATAATTAAATCATTAAATATATCTTCATATCCTATAACTTCTCCACTCATAGGAAGTTCAATTAATAAATACTTTGTATTATTTAAGGAACTAATTTCATCACTATTTAATAATTCAATTATATCTTCATCATAAAATATTTCATTACCAAGATATAAGTTAATATTTATATTATTTTTTTTAACTTCTTTTTTTAGTTCACTAAGTATTTTTAAATTATTAGTTTTACTACTATTATATTTAGTGTTTTTAATATAATGAGGAGTTAATATAATACTAGAGTACCCAAGCGTTTCTAAATCTTTTAGTAATTCTATACTACTACTTAAAGATTTACTTCCATCATCTATTCCATATAATAAATGATTATGAATATCTATCATTATTCGTTTTTATCCTCATCTTTCCCATAGTAGTAATAGTACCCACCATATGAGTGACGTCTAGCTTCTACTTTATTAGCTATTACACCAGCTAATTTAGCTCCAACATTCTCAAGTGATTTTAATGCGTTTTTAAGCTCAGTTTTTGGAGTTGAATTAATTGCACTAACAAGTATAGTTTTATCAACTAGACTTGATAAAATTAATGAATCAGAAAGTCCAGCGATAGGAGCTCCATCAAGAATAACTAAATCATAATTTTTACTTAATTCACTAATTAAATTTTCATTCTTTTTAGAGTTTAATAATTCACTAGGATTTGGAGGTAGAACACCTCTTGGAATTAAATATAAATTTTTAATCTTAGTTTCAACTACATAATCTTTATATTTTTTAATATCATTTAATAATAAACCAGATAATCCTATTTTAGAACTTGCTCCAAATATTTTATGTTGACGACCTTTTCTTAAATCGCAATCAACTATTAATACTTTTTTACCATCTTGAGCAAAAGATGTTGCTAAGTTAGCAGTAATAAAACTTTTACCTTCTCCTGGAATTGAACTAGTAACTAATATAGTTTTTAATTCCTCATCAATACTAGAGAATTGTAAATTAGTTCTAAGTGTTCTAATACTTTCACTAGCAAGAGCATTTGGTCTATTAGAAACTATAATATCATCACTTTCATTATCTTTATATACTTTAGCAAGTAAACTAGCTTTCATTTCACTTTCAATTGTATCAATATCTCTTAGAGTATCATCAAAGTAGAATATAATAAATATAACAGCACTACTTCCAACAAATCCAACTAATATAGCAAGTACTATATCTCTAATTAAATTATTATTAGAAGGACTTCCTGGTATTTCGGCTATATCAATAACACTAACGTTATTAATATTATATATTTGAGTTACTTCTTTATCAAAAACTCTAGCTACACTATTAGCTATATTCTTAGCTACTCTTGGATCTTTATCAGTAACAGTAATTCTTAGTATTTCAGTATCATCTTCAGCTTTAACACTTACTTCATCATATAACTTCTCATAACTATAATTTAAATTTAATTCTTTAATTACTTGATTTAATACAAGTTTACTTTTAATAATTTGTCTATAAGTAGATACTAATTTTTGATTTAAATTAATATCATTTTGATCAATAGTTGATGTATTATCACTAACACTCTCATTTTTAACAAGTACAACTGTAGTACTAGTAGTATACATAGGTACTTTTAAAAATACATTATATGCTATTATTCCTGCTACACATAATAATACAACTGCGATTACTATTAAAACATATTTTTTATAATAATCATAAAATTCTTTTAAATTAATTTCTTCCATTTTCTTCACTCCTCTTTTTCTTTTTTTCCATGGATTCTATAAAACATAATATTAAACCAATTACTATTAAAATTATACTTCCATATAATATTAATTTAACTAAATCTAATAATATGTTAATTAATACTTTTGAAAAATATTCAGTTATTAATATAATATTTTTAATATCTATTTTTTCAAATATTTCAAATCTTATAAATAATAATATCAAACCACTACTCATAATAACTGAACCAAAGTATTTAGTTTTAAATAGTATTAAAATTACACTAAATACTATAGTTATAATTGATAATATTAATATAACTTTATCAATAATATTACTAACTTTATTAAATGGATTTATAAGTTTATTAGGGATATTATATAATCTAATTTCTTTATTATATATATTAGTAATATCATTTATAAATAGTTTTAATTCATTTCTATTAGTTACATCAATATTATTATTTTTTAAATAAGTATCAATATTTTGACTAAGTTTTTCTTTCATAGACTCTATATCTGGAAAATACAAGTTTCCTTTGTATAACTCATCAATATACTTATTTATATCATTTTTAACTGATTCTTGGCTAAATAAATTATCAAGTACTTCTTCTTCAAGTCCAGAAGAAGTCATATAATCTTTCATTTCTATTAATGTATTTTCATACACTTCACTATAATAATTGTTTTTAACTAGTACACTTTTGACATATTCTTTCTTAAATATTGTAAATTTAAGTATGAGTATTACTACTAAAGAACTAATCAAAATAGAAGTAATTATACCAAGAATATATCCAAGTATTATTTTTATTCTATTCATTATGTTCTTCCTCCAAGGTAGCATATACAACATATCTTTTAGTCTTACGACCAACCACACTCCTATTAATTGGATAACAAGTATATAGTAATAATTTTTCACCATCATGTGATACTTTAAAAGCATCTAAATCATTTTCACTAACTACTTTTGTATTCTCAACTATATAGGTAAATACACCATAATTTGTTTCAATTACTATTTTATCATTTACTTTTACTTGATCTAATTTCTTAAAATATCCACTAGTATTATGAGCATCCATTATAATAGTTCCATTTTCACCAGGAAAATAACTACCAGCATAATGTCCAACACCATATCTAAGTATCTTTAAAGTGTCCCCATGATATACAGGTAAATCTAAATCAATACTAGATATTTTAATTCTTGCATACTTGTTTCCAAAATTTGGATAATCAATTAATCTTTTTTGACTAAAATCATATGTAGCATTAACTTCTATATCATGTCTTTCAATTGCTACTGTATTAATTAATGATATATATTTTGAAACTTTATCATCAAGAATATAATAAAATAATAAAACGAATAATGATGTAAAGAAAAAGGAAATTGCTATATTACTAGCAAATTTCCTTATTTTTATTCTTTTCATTATTTGCTAGTTATAACTTGTCTAATTACTAAACATGCACCAGCTGCAACTATTAATAGTGAAATACCAGCTATAGCAGCAGTATTACTATTTTCCATACCAGTTTGTCTTACTAATTCTGTTACTTCAGCGAATGTACTTCCGTCAGCATTGTAAACAATAACTGATGATTTAGTTGTTGTTGCCTTAACAGATGTATGATCACTAATTTCATCAACTAAAGTTTTTAATTGTCTTTTAGTTGAATCTGAGAAATTAGCAAATTTAGCATGGCCATCAGCTTCAATAATTGATTTAGCTTTATCTATTCTCTCAGCAATGTAATCAGCATCACTACTACTAACTTCATATTTACTTAAATATCTTTCAACTAAAGTAATATCTCCGCTAGATAGTCCATACTTATCACCATTAAGAGTTAAAGTTTCTTCAAATTTAGCTTGTAAGTCTTTTTCACTTATGGCATTTACATTTACTAGTCCTACTAAAAATAAGCTAACTATTAAAGCTACTAAACTTAGTTTTTTCATAAATCCATTCCTCCCATGGCTGTATATTATATTATAAAGCATAAAAAAAATCAATAAAAAAAGTGAATTTCATTCACCTTTTTCCTCAATTTTACTTATATTTGAACTAATTTTTAAAGCACAAACTCCAAAAAGAAGAAAAATATTAATAAAACTTAATAAAAACGTATAAAGTAATATCATATTATCACTCCTATTCTCTATATATAGTTTATCACATAAATAAAAAATTATTAATAAATTTTACACTCAAAATGTAAAGAAATAAAAATTTTAAAAAAAGTGTTGGAATTTGTCAAATTATATGATATATTATTATTGTTATCAAAGATAAAATGTATTTAATTATATGTTTTGATTCTTTAATAACATTCGTGTTGTTGTTATTTCGATTAATACCTTCACTGGCTATTAATCCTGATAATAATGATACACAATTTTCCTTTATTTATTATTAATATAAAGTATTTAGTTATATTTTACTATTAATAATAAGTAAAAAATAATAACTGTTAGTTCAGTTATTATACGCACACTTTAATGGTAACACCCATTAATAAGAAGGTAGTATGTTAACACCTGTTTTATATAGTCTTAGTACTATTTATAATTTGATGATTATAAAGATCTTAAGATAGGATTATATAAAATAGATTACTACTTATTATTAATTTCATTATACCATTATAAATTTTCTGTAATTAGAAAATAATGAATGCGGATATATCAAAATCTGCAGGTATGTGTAAACATTTATTTATATTTAGTGCATTACTTATAAATGAATGCATAATTACCAAAAAACCTAACGACGATAAGTTAGGTTTTTAAGTGCAATAAAAAAACCACTACTAATTAGTGGCCTTTTTAATTTAAATAAACATTAGAAATAATACAATTAATATAATAAATAATATAATAGCAATTTTTATTAATCTATCACCATAATAAGAAGGAATAACACATTTACTATCTCTAATATTATTTTTATATTTTACTTCAATATATTCACCATCTGTATATTTAATAAAATATGGTTTATCAATTTCAAAAACAACTTCATCATCATGAATATACTCTCCATATACAATTAATTTATCTTTTTTAATTTCTTTAATTTTAACAAAAACTATATCATCATTATTTCTTGAATTTATATGTATTCCTAAAAAGAAAATAATGATTGTTATAATTAGTGTAATAAAAAATACTGGCTTTAAGTTTATTTTCTTATTTTTAATCTTAACTTTACTCTTTATTTTTGTTCTATATAAGTAAATTAATAAAATTAAAATTAACGCAATTGCAGAATATTTTAATTCAGATGTAAGAGATATATATGTTTTATCATTTTTATTAAATGTAAATAAATATATAAAAAATAATATCCATAATGGTAATCCAAAAGCAAATATTGCAAGTGATAATTCATTAATTATTCTATCATATGTAATTTTATCTTTTTTCTTTTCTTTTTTCATTATTACATTATTCTCCTATTTTACAATCTTTTTTTCTTCAACAGATGGCATTAATGATGCAAATATAATCATCATTACAAAAAACACACCTGAAGCTATTAATAAAGATACTCCATATTCTTTATCTATTAAATATTTTAGATCACCAATTCTTTTACTATATTTAATATGTATGTTATCCCCTTTTTTGACCTTAATTAAGAATGGTTTATTAATTTCATAAGAAACAGTATCATCATTTACAATTCTATTTATAACTAGTTTATCATCCCTAACATCTGCAACAGTAACATACCATACATAATATCCAGTATAATATTCTTTTGTAATACAAAAACCAAAAGTACCTGTTATTATAGTTAGAATTAATAATATTTTTAAAAGAACACTATTTTTATAAACACGTAAATATAATCTTTTTATAATATAATATGCTATTTGAAACAATAGTGGTCCAAACATAAGCGATAAATTTATAATTAATATTATAGTAAAATATTTTTTTCATTAAAGCTTATTAAATCTATAGGTGGTTTTATTTCAGAATATATATATGAAGTTATAAAAATAATAACCAAACATATACAAAATACATAAGAATATATTTTTTCAGATTTTTCTTTAAATTTTTCTCTATCTATTTTCATTTTATTCTCCCACTTTGTACTTTTATTAATATTAATATAATAGTAAGTGTTAATAATGAAATAGATGGAATAAAAATCCTCAAATATAATTTTTTATCATAAAATTTATAGCTATTATTATCACGAACTAATTCAATCTCATCTTCTACTTTAAACTTATATAATAATGGCTTATTAATATGAATACTTTTTGTATCATCATTTTCTTTAATAGTTACAACTAATTTATCATTTTTAATTTCTCTTATTATTCCTTCTTTTATCATTATATTATTATAGTTGCCTTCATTTATAAATCTTGTATATTCACTATAAACTATCATTCCAATTGATATAATGATTAATATAATATAAATAAATGGTATTTTAACTCTTTTATTAGTTTTCTTTTTTTCTTTAATATGTATTTGCTCATAAGCTTTTTGAATAGTAGTACTAATAATTAATAATCCCATTAATACAATAGAAATAATATAAAACTTTTTATCAAGTTTTATATTATTTGAAATCCTCATAGTTACAAACATAGATATAAGTGTTATAAAAGCTAGTATTTTATTAATTATTTTCATTACTTTAAAAGATTTATTTTCCATAATAATCACCTATTTTAATTATAGCATATAAAAAATGACTAATATATTTTATTTATTAGTCATTTTACATTAACTAAGCATATATTCTAAAATATACTTAAACATACTAATTATTTTATCTAATATAGCAGAATTAAAAAATGTAAATATAGTTAATACTATAGTAATAATAGTAATATTCTTTTGAAATAAATCATTTCTCTTCTCTATCTTTTTATTAATTGATTCACTAATTAAATCTTTTAAATCATATCTGTTTTGTAAATTTAAAATATCATTTATATAATCATTTTCTAGTTCATATTTATTATACTTTTTAGTAGCAAATTTAAATGAATAATCATCTCTTAATTTATATAATTCTTTTAAACTTAATTTATCATTTTTAAGAGCATTATATACTACAAAATCATTAAGTATTAAATATATAATTTCATAATCAAGAATTAATACTTTCATGTATGGCTGATTAATATCACTTCCATATATTAAACTAGATGTTTCACTACTATAGTGATAATAATCATCTAGAGTTCTATAATCTTTTAACTCTTCATAACTCTTAAAATCTTTTTCAGTAATATTTAATATTTTATAAATATCTTTAATATTTAATTTTTCTTTATCTACTATAAATAAATTTCTAGTGATACTACCATCCATTTCAAAATATCCAGATAATAATACTTTAATAAAATCAAATAAAGAATTAAAACTATTAATATTATAATTTTCAAATATATAATTATATAATTCTACACTAGAACTTATACTTTCAAACTCACTAGTATATATTTCTTTTTGTAACTTTTTAGTATCATATTCACTATCCACTTCAATAGTAGTAATAATAGTATTATTTAAATATAATCTAAGTGATATATTAGCATTAATTTCAAAATTTTTATATTTAATTTGAATTGGATATAACCATAACATATATTTATCATTATAATCATATAATAATTCTTTCTCATACTTATTTAAATAAGTACTAAGTTGTAACAAACTACCCAACTCATCATCAATAAAAGAACTATTAATATATTCCACATTTGAAGTCTTAAAATCCCCATTATTATCAATTGATAATAAACATATTCTAGAATTAATTAATTCTTCCTGTATTCTACTTACACTATATTTTGGATTATTAATTAAATAACCCTTCATAAATATCAATCTATTCATAAAACCATTTCCTTTGATTTTTTATTATATTTAAAATTACTTATTTTTTCAATACTAAAATTATTTATCATCAACTTCCTCAAAAAACAAATTAAATCATTTTTTTCTAGTCTAACTCCATAATTATTTATTGTTTATTTTAAAATTATTATTAATATTAATATTCTTTAATAAATATAAATTTTTAAAAATGTTTATTAAAAAAGAAAAAATATAATCATACCAACATTTTAATTCCTCATCCGTTAAATTGTCTACTGTTTCTCTATAATGTGCTCTATCATTTTTTTCTTTATTATTATGCCTTATTTGAATATTATTAACATATGATCCAAAAGCTTTTTTAATTCCATTGCCAAGTATTTTTTCTATATCATTCTCTTTAGACTCTAATAATAAAGCTAGTGCATCTATACTTTTTCTTTTTTCATGGAGATCATTTAAATTATTAAAATCATAATAGTTTAAGATTTCTTCTTTTATCTTTACATCTTTAATTTCACTAACATCAATATTTATTTCGTTTTCAACTATCATTAATTTAGAACCATCAATTGTTTTCTCTAACTTATATCCTAGAGAAAGTAAATAGGAGTTAATAACATTAGATAATATAGTTATTTCATGAATGGCTTCATTTGAATTAACAAAATTTCTTCTTTTACTATCCAAATATTCATATATACAATTTATAATTATTTCAATATTTTTTAATATATTTTCATCACTTATTAATGGGCTTGATGTTGTGGAAAGAATATATATATCTTTATTCATAATATTTTCTTCTTTTAATAAATCATCTATTGATATATATCCAAAATTAAATTTAGAATATCTAAATAATTCATTAATCATTTCTTTTCCAGATAAATAATGACCATTACTATTTATTGTAATATTATTTAATATATTAACTATTCTTTTACAAAATTGGTTTTTGTTCTCTTTTTTAGGTTTTGTTTCAAATATAGACTTATACATATTTACCTCCTGTCAATTTTCATTAATTAATTCATTTAATTTATTAATGCACATGATTTTATAATCATTTAACTTTGAATATAAAACTTCATCTCTAATGTCATTAATATCTACTGTTGGACCTTGAGTTGTTTCATATATTAATGATTCAATAATAATATTATTTCTTGCACTTATTAATACTCTAATTGCTTCATTTCTATTATATCTACTTAATTGATTATTGATATCCATAATACTTTTGGTTAAATTACATATTTCTTTTCTTTTATTCATAATATTTCACCTCCCATTATATATTTTTTAGATAGCAGCTCTTGAATAGAATAATCGTTTTCAATTATACATTATGTAACAAATTATGTCAATAATTAGTAAAATAAAATGTAAAATAAAAACAGTATTTTTTATACTGCTAATATACTATGGAGATAAGTGAATTTGAACTTCCATCTTTGATTGTGAAGATCATCGTTCTTCCATTAAACTATATTCCATGAAAATAATTTAACATATTTTAGAATAATTATCAATTTAAAAAGAGCAATTAGTTTCTACTAATTACTCTTTTATATATTAAATAATAAATGATTACACCAATACTACTTCCAATAGTATCAATTATTACATCTTTTATTTGACAACTCCTACCAAGAACATATATTTGATGCACTTCATCACTTATACTATATATCAAACAAAATAATACACATATAATTAAATATTTATAATTAATTTTATAATAATCTTTTACTACATTTATAACAAGTAACCCAAGTATAAAAAATTCAATAAAATGAGCACTCTTCCTAATAATATAAAAAATATTATTAGATATATCATTAACCTTAGTAGAATCAATATTCTCTCTACTAACAGTACTAACAACAACCTTAGTAGTTTCAACACTAGTATTAGTACTACTATCCCTATCCTGACAAGAAAAAAGAAATATACTAATCATACATATCAACAATAATATAATATTAATTACTTTAATGATCTTTTTATTCATAATAAATTTCTCCTTTCAACATTACAATAGTATATCATAAGAGATACATATTTTATTTGTTTATTATTTATTATTAATCAATTCATAAACATTATTTGAAAAATAGTCAAATTTATAAGGATTTAATGATACAAATAATCTATCATTCAAGTGTACTATGTTATCAAATTCTATTTTATAAATACTACTTTTATTTTTTTCTCTATAATAGAATATCTTTTCAAAATTTGATAAATCTTTTTCCAAAAAATCAATTAAATAATCATCAGGTAATTTTTGTAATTCAATATTAAATAATGATTTTATTTTATTTAATATTAAATCTTCATCCATCTCTCTTAACTGTAATTCTTTATAAATATCTTCCTTTTTTTTAAAGTGTAAAATTGCAGAACAATACATATAAATATCTCGATACTTGCTTTTATTTTTGTTTTTGTTCAACTCGCATAATAATCTTAAATTAATAATTTTTCTATAATACGATAATTCTTTATCTTTTATATTATTTAATGTTTGTTCCTCCAAGTCTCCAAAATCTTCATCACTAATTTCTAAAAACTTGCATTCACCATTATAATTACAAAAATGATATATCTTTCCTGTATTATTCTTTTTTTCAATATCTGCTTTTGAAATTTTTATTTTATGTTTTTCCTTATATTTTAACAAAACTGCAAATTTAATAAAAACTTGATCATGAGAAAATAATATTATTGTTCTATTTTTTTGAAAATTATAAATCATATTTATCATACATTCTCTTCTATATTCATCATAAGATGAAGCAGGATCATCTATTAATAAAATTTGTTTTTTAGAACTTATTAAAAACAATATAAGAGATATAATATTTTTTTCACCATATGATAATCCTTGTCTTCTATCAGTATGAGTTTTATCATCAATATGTTGTAGTAAAAATGATGCTTTTTTTAATTCAAAATTATAATGATTTTCATAGAATTTATATGGTATACCCATATTCTTTAAATAGCCATTAATTATCTTTTTATTCTTTTGTATAGTATCATTTGTTTTACTTTTAACTTTTATTATCATCTTTCTTATAAGATTTATACTATTATTTATTTTTTCTACATTTTCATATTGTTCTGGAAATAGTTGCAAAAATTTTGGAGATAATTTAATTTTACTAATTTTAGAAATATCTAGTTCATTACTTTTATATTCTTCAAATAAATATATAATATTTTTAATATATTCACTAAATTCATATAATTCTATTATTTCTTTTTTTGCTCTATTTACTTCTCTAATATTTGTATATTTTGGCTTTTTAATGCCTACATCTTCTAAATAATTATTTTCTTTTGTTATTATTTCAAAATTTTTTGGTGTTAATCTTGTTACTTTATCAATAAATGCAAGTTTCCTTAAACTCATTTTTGAGTTACAATAGGGACATCTATTTTTTTCTTTTTTATATACTTCTCCATCTTGTAACCATTTAATATAGTTTTCATCATTTTTTCTTAAATTTTTTAAAACACTTGATCCTTCATTATTAAATAAATCATCTTCCAATTTATAAAGTTTTGATCTTTTAGATAATGTTCCATCATTATTAATTTTAATATCAAAATGTTTTACAACAAGTTCAATTTTATTGTTATAACTAATTAAAACATCCCTTAATGAATAAAAATCTTTCATAAGATTTTCAAGTTCATTTTTAGCTTCAACTAAATCTCCATCTTCACTAAAAAGGACCTCATATATATCTTGATTTTCTTCATTAGAAAAAATAATATTTTTTGATATATCTAAATCAAATAATCCAAACTGAGTATTATCAACATCTTTACCATTTAGTTTGACGATAACATTTTCTTTCTTATAACCAACCATTACATTTTCTTCACTTACTTCTTTTGCTAATGCAGAAGCAATTGATGATTTTCCACTACCACTTATTCCAAAAATGTGGTTTACTTTATTATCTTCAATGATTAAATTTAATTTATTAATGTTTTTATACTTTTCTATTAATATTTCCATATCTACTTCCTTTAAATTATCAAATATTTTTATTGAATATTTCGTTATAAGATTGACTCAATTGTTTTATATATGCTTGTTCAATTTTTTTTGATTCTTCTTTTTCTAATATTATTAATATTAATTTGCTTAATAAATCAAACAATGATTCACACGTTTTTTCATCTAATTTATGTATTCCTTCGCTTAATAATTTATATAACTCATTATATTTAGATTTAGTAATATTGCCATCAATTAATATTGGCAAATATTTATCTAAATATTTCAATTTATCTTTAATAATTAGTTTTGAAAAATCACTATCTTTCTCTTTTAAAGTAATATTTTTTTTTTCTCTCTTATATATTTTATCTATCATATTTTCAAAGACTCTTCTAAGATAAACAAAAGATGCAACACTCATTCCTTGTGATTTACAATTAAATGCCTTTTCTATTTCTTTTAAATCTTTATCATCTATAATATTATTTTTTTTATATTTTTTTAATTCATTGTAAGTTTGATTATAATCATATGATTGATATAATTTTTTTACCTTTTTATTAAAATATTTATAAAACATAATTATTCTATTTCTACAATATGGACATTCAAATTCCTTAAGAACATATAATATACAATCATCAAATAAAAACTCTTTTTTAAATTTTTTACTATCAAGTTTATATTTATATTTTAGTTCATTATTTTTAATTTCTGCCTCATATAAATTATAAGAAATAAAATCATGTGTTTGTGATACTATTAGTGGTTTATATAAACTTAAATTATCAAATGTTTTTTCTTTTTCACATTTTTCACAATAAAAATCATAAGAAGTATCATATGTAATAAATAAAGTTAATTTTTCATCATCTGTAACTTCTATTTCTTCTCCCACTTTTAGGCCATAATATTTTAGTATCAAATCTTTCATTTTTACCTCATTCTTAATAAATTAAAAATATTATATATTATTTATACATTTATTACAATATAAAAAAACAATTAGTTTTTTAAAACTAATTGTTTCCTTCCAATCAAATAATAGATCATTATTCCAACACCACTACCAATAGTATCAATTATTACATCTTTTATTTGACAACTCCTACCAAGAACATATATTTGATGCACTTCATCACTAATACTATATATCAAACAAAACAATATACATATAATTAAATACTTATAATTAATTTTATAATAATCTTTAACTACATTTATAACAAGTAACCCAAGTATAAAAAATTCAATAAAATGAGCACTCTTCCTAATAATATAAAAATTATTATTAGCTATATCATTAACCTTAGTAGAATCAATATTCTCTCTACTAACAGTACTAACAACAACCTTAGTAGTCCCAACACTAGTATTAGTACTACTATCCCTATCCTGACAAGAAAAAAGAAATATACTAATCATACATATCAACAATAAACTAGTATTAATTATTTTATTTTTCATAATATATTTCTCCTTTTAATATTACAATAGTATATCACATATTAAATAAATTTTTTATTATTATTATTTTATAATCATTATTTGATAACAAGCTATTATCGATAAATAATGAAGAAATTATAATAGTTTTATTCTTTTCAAATGACTAGTTATTATTTGTAAAAAATTTTTTATTAGTCCTATTATGTATTTATAGTTTTTGTTATTTCTATATATTATGATCATTAATAAATTGGGAACAATAATGCATATTAGTATTCTTATTATTACAGTTAATAATAGTATATCTATGTTGATAATTGACGATATTACATATGTTATAGAGCATATAATGATAAAAACAATAAAATACATAATTGTTTCTTTATAATAACTTAGATATGTTCTTTCGAATAATTTTTTATATACAAATTTAGGATAACTATAAAACCATAAAATTTTTATAGATATTTGGTAGTTGATATGAAGGCTATAAAGATGAGTGTTGGCCGTTGATGAGTTCTTTCGTGGTGACAACATTCTTAGAAAGGTGATTGTGGGGATGAGTTATAATTGGTATAAAAAAATGAGTTTTCTAATCATTAAAAATGAGCCACTTTTGGCTCATTATTTGCTTTAGAATACAATTTTTGTTTATTATTGTTCAATTTCTACTCTTACACGCACTTTAGTGATTAAAGTTTTCTTTCTTCTTTTGGGCCTTTCCATTTTATCTACTTTTAAAAATTTCTTTTGAAAATATATGGAGGCCCTCTAATAAAATAATTTATTGCAATAAAAAAACTGGAGCCAATTCCGTTTTTTACGGTATTAACTCCAGTATTATTTAGTCTAGATAAATATACTAAATTGAATATCAAAAAGAATAAATTATCTTCTACTCCCACAAGGGCAAACCTCCCTTAAGAGCATGCCCTTTATTTTTTATTATCCCCTTTTTTCATTTTTAATTATAGCCTAGTATCATATTAGATTAATGGCCTGCACTTGAATAGTTATTATAATTTATCATTTATATATTATCAATAAATTGTCATAAAATGTCTATTTTTGAGCGTAAACTGTTTTTTCTTTATTAGTAATTAAAAATTTTTTTAAAAAATTTGTTAATAGAAACAAAAGATATGATGAAGTTAATGTAACAATCATTATGAGAATTATTGATAAATAAACACTATCTATATAATTAAAAAAAGATAGCATCCCTAATATATAGATATGGTGTGTAATATATATATAGTAAGAAAGCTTATCTGTAAAATCTAAAATATGGTGTTTTATTTTATCTTTCTTTAAAATCTCAAAAATCTTTCTTAACAAAAAGAACAGTAATGTGCATAATAGCAAATGACAAATATTACAATATTTATTAAATATCATTGATAATATTCCTTGAAATTTAATATTAAAAATATACTTAATTACTATTTCAATTCCTATTAGAATAAATGATAAGATGACTATAGTCCATGATAATAAGTTCTTTTTTAATACCAACTTATACCTATTAACAATAAATCCTAGTATAAAACAATTAATCCATGTACCATTAATAAAATTTTTAGTTAATAATCCGAATAATTCAAAGATAAAAAATAGTACTAATATATTAATGATTGTTTTTTTATTAACCTTTTCTTCCTTAAAAACTTTGTATAATAATGGTAACAATAAATAACATAAAACAATATACCTTATAAACCATAGATGACTCAAGCCTTTTAATGTTCCACATAATGATAATGATAAGATTATGTCTTTTATATTAATAATATTTGGAATATAAACATTGTAGACGATAGATATAATAATTAAATAAATATAATAAGGTAAAAGAATTTTTATAAATTCTTTTGCGTAGAACTGTTTATAATTATTTATTTTTTTATTTGCATATAGCCAACCAGAAATAAATAAAAATAATTGAACACCAACATTAAACCACCAAGCAGCTTCATTATCAAAGTATTGAAATATATGGCATAGTATAATAAAAAACATAGCTATAAATCTAACAAAGCTTATAGAATAGTCTTTATTCATACTCTTCCTCCTATTTTTTATATTTTTTTATATAATTCTTCTATTCTTTTCCTATAACTTTTAGGAACTAGTGTATTGTTCTTGTAATATCCTGCTGCTATTGCAATAACTATTTTTTCATCCTTTGGGATTCCTAATTGTTTTTTTATTCTTACTTCTTGAGAATGTTTATTTCCCCATTGTAAAAAACAGGAACCTATTCCTTTAAAATGGAGAGCATTTACAAAATTCATAGCAAATAGACCAGCATTAAAATATCCTTGATTTCTTTCACCATAAAACAAAAAAGCGGAAACATCATATGTAATAAGAAATAAATTAATAGATTCCTTATTAAATCCTGTTAGTCCCATAATAGCGTTGGATAATTCTTTTTTTTCATTTTCTGAATCAATATAGTAAATCTTACACATTTGTCTATTGCAGGCTGATGGACTACTTATTGCAGCTTCAATACAAATTTTTAAATCTTCTTCTTTAATTTTTTTAATTTCAAAATCCCTAACAGAATGTCTTGTTTTAATAGCATCGAGATATTCAAATCCGCAATACTTGCCATACATCTTTTGACTGTATTCAAACGAACCGACTTCACATTCAGTAATCTTATTACTACTTGTATCTATATAACTTGATACCTGAAAATATATATTTGGCTTTTTCCATTTATTGATATCATATAATTCTTTCCATTTTATTAGAATACTATATCCTATTAAATAAGCTGTTGACTTTTTTCTTTCAACACTATCAAGTTTTTTTATACAGTCTAAAATATCCTTAATTTTTTGTTCTCCAAATGGCCTTAATTCTTTATGAGTCATACCTTTTTCTAAGCTATGAGCAATAAAAAGAATCTTATATTCAATTTGTTTATATTCATTGCAGGAATCCATATAATATTTTGCAAATTGTTTATAATCTTTTTTATACTCATGCTTTATTTTTATTCTTTTAACAATTCTCCTCACTGTTGAATTAGATTTTAGTCTATTTAAAACTGTCATTTTATTCACCACTCTTTTATTATTTAGTAAATTTATTAATTATAGCATCTACTATTCGTTCACTAGCATGTCCATCTCCATATGGATTAGATGCTTTGCTCATCTTTTCATAGTCTTCTTTATTATTTAATAGATTTTGTGTTTCTTGATAGATAACCTCTTCATCTGTACCTACTAATTTAAGAGTACCCGCATCAATTCCTTCTGGTCTTTCTGTAGTATCTCTTAATACTAATACTGGTTTACCTAAAGATGGAGCTTCTTCTTGAATACCACCACTATCAGTTAGTATCATATATGATTTCTTAATGAAGTTATGAAAATCAAATACCTCTAATGGTTCAATGAATTTAATTTTATCATCATCACCAAATACTTCATGAGCTACCTCTCTAACTTTAGGATTTAAATGAATAGGATAAACTACTTTAACATCAGAAATTTCATCTATTGCTCTTTTAATACCGGAAAAGATTCTTCTCATTGGATCTCCTAGGTTTTCTCTTCTATGAGCAGTTAATAGAATTAATCTATTATCTCCTACCCAATCAAACACTTCATGATAATAATCTTCTTTAACTGTTGTTGACATGGCATCAATAGCTGTATTACCTGTTATATATATTTTATTTTCATCTTTATTTTCATCAATTAAGTTTTGTTTACTTAATTTAGTAGGAGCAAAATACATATCAGTCATACAATCAACCATTTGTCTGTTCATTTCTTCTGGGTAAGGGCTATATTTATCATTAGTTCTTAAACCTGCTTCTACATGTCCAATAGCTACTTGATTATAGAAAGCAGCTAAAGCTCCAGCAAAAGTCGTTGTTGTATCTCCATGAACTAATACTATGTCTGGTTTAACTTCTTTAATTACTTCTTCAAGTCCATTTAATGCTCTAATAGTAATATCTCCTAATGTCTGACCTTGTTTCATGATATTTAAATCATAATCTGGTTTAATATCAAATGTTTCCAATACTTGATCTAACATTTCTCTATGTTGTGCTGTTACACAAACAATACTTTCTATTTCTTTTCTTTTTTCTAGTTCTTTTACTAACGGAGCCATTTTTATTGCTTCTGGTCTAGTACCAAATATACTCATTACTTTAATCTTCATTTTTTCAATCCTCTCTTCAAAAAAAAGTATAATTGTTTAATATCATTTTTTACAAAGTATAAATAAATAATATAAAACAAGAAATATAATGTAAGTCCTTTTATTCCTCTAATGTACCAACTAGATATTATAAAAATACTTACCAACAATAACTCAAATATAATATGTTTATTAACATCAATATCAATGTGTTTTGATAAACCTTTTTCAGCAATTACACATCTAATTGCCAATAAAATAACTATAGATAAGACAGCCAGTGTTAAATTATGTAATATACATGTAGTTATAACAGTTGTAAAGAAACTCAATAATACCGTAAAAACATTAATTTTAAGTAGCCACACTTCTAACCTTAGAGTTTTTAAGTAGGTTTCAACAAGCATACTCATTTTGCTTTCAAAAATGCACATAGGAAATAATATTGCCATATACTCTAAACTATCACGATACTGAGGCAACCAATTAGACATGATTAGTTTTAATGGGCCATAAAAAACTAACATTCCTAACAATGGAATCATAATACCAATTCTCATTAAAGAATAAATTTTAGGTAACTTATCTTTATTAACTCTTCTTAAAGTAGGGAACATTACCATTGCTATAGCTCTAATAAAAAGCATTAAAAGATTTGAAATGCTTATAGTTAATGACAGTTTACCAAATGTTGTCACATCCCATTTCAGCTCGATAAATTGCCTAACAATCCCTATTATAAGTAAACTAGATATATTAGCTATAGTTAATTTTATGCCTGATGATATATTATTCTTTGTTTCTTCAAACGCATTATTGATATTATCTGGTTTAGCTTTAAGTATATCCCTACAACAATAAAATGCATAAATGCATGATAATAATTGCCCAATCAAATCCGCAAGCAATAAGGATATTACTGATGTTTTTCCTGTTACTATAATTATAATTGTTATTATTAAATATGATACTTTCTCAATGATTGTTATTTTTGCACACTCTGTAATCCTATTTGACATTTCAAGAATGTATTGTGGCATAATTCTAGGTAGTCTAATTGCCATACAAATTCCAACAGCTAGTAATGCAATTTGTCTATTTCCTTGAAATCCAAGCAAAATAATTGTAATAATAACAATTGTAGATATAATTAATTGAACTATATTATATAAAACGATTTGGCTTTTAAAAATGCTTCTATCTATTTTGTCATAATAAATTCCAGCATATCTTAACCTTATTCCATCTACCCAGCCGTAATGCAAATAACTGACATAAGATGTATAAAAAATATATAACTGAACATAAGAATAATTTTCAACATCAAGTATTTTAGGAATTATTAAAGTTATTAATGCAGATATTACGAATGAAATTCCATTTGCAAAAAACATTGAAAATATATTTTTTATTACTTTTTTTATCTTGCTATTCATTTAAATTACCCAATATGTTTTCAAGCAGTTTATTTCTTGAAAAATTTCTAAATTTTTTTAATTCATTATTTATGCTACTATAATTGTTTATAATTGGAATTGTTATTATATCATCAGACAGAGTTATATAGTTATTGTTTAATCCAACCTTATCAAGAATTTCTTTAATTCTTGCTCCATTTTTATCTGGCAAAATTGATAAAAAGTCCTTTTGATAAATCATAGAAAACATTGTTGCATGAAATGAATTTGAAATTATATAGGTTGCATAATATATTAAACTTAGAAAATCACCCGGTGCTACGTCTCTCATATGAATATCCGAATCACATCGATTTCGATACGAACCGATTAAAACTACTTTCATATTATATTTTTCTCTGACTTTTTTAATTATATTATTGATAATTTCGGTATTAGGAATTTGAGCCATATAAACCAAAACATAATCTTCTTTAATAATTCTATCAGATTTAATCTCATCATATTTTGTTGCTTCATTTAGGAGAACAGGATCGCACACATAATCAATTTCTATTGATGGAAATAAAGGTTTTAATTGTTCAACAGTTGTTCCTTCACGTACAGAAATCCAATTAAAGTTTTTTACATTTTCTTTAATAATATTTAAATTATTCTGTTCAATATTACTTTTTCCTACACTTACTGCATAGGCAATTTTTTTATGCATATTATCAAAATTTAAATAAAAAGCAGGATCATTACCACATTGATAAGATGAATTCCATAATTGATCGCTTCCTGTAATCAAACAATCACATTCAAAATTTGCATTTTTCAAATCTTCAAAATTTTTATATTTATCTTTTGTTATTTTTAAATATTTTATTTTAAAATTTTTGAATTTTTTATTTCTATTTTGTATATACTTAAAATATATAATATTTTTTACAAAATACTTTAAAGCATTCCCATTATTTTTGGTGTAACTAGGTACATAATTAATTATTTCGTTTTCTATATGATTATCTAATAGAAATGTTTGTAATGCGAATGCTTGTAATGAAGAACCACAATTGTCTGTATCATGTAATGTTATTGTCAATGTTTTCATTGTTAATTACTCCTCTCATATGTAATGGTGTTCTGTATAACAGAATTATTTGTAGGCGTCTTATTATTTATTTTTTTTTCTAAATCAAATGTTGTTATTACTAATATTATTGTAATAACAAACTGTGGAGACAAAAAAGAATTTGAAGCTATTAGGTATAAAAGTAAGAAAATTGATAAACTTTTTGATACTTTACTTTTACTAGCAAATTGCTTTAGCAACCACCAAAGGAATATCAATCCGCCAATTAATCCAAAGTTTACAAAAATTGCTGACAAACCACTCATATACCCATTATATGATTTACTAAACATAGTTACTGTGTATGGATGAATATCTAAATAATTTAAAATATTCCCTATTCCTATTCCAGTAATTTTTTCTTTAAAACTCATCTTATTATAAATTTGCCATCCTCTTATAATTCTCATACTTCCTGAAGTTTCACCTTTTACATCCTTTATTTCAGAAATTCTATTTATAATAGAATATTTTTCATTTCCAAATAGCAAATTACTCATTTTAGGAATTAATATTGGAGATAATAAAAATAGAATAAATATTAAAAAAACCAACGATGTCTTCAATTTAAACTTCTTATTTTTCAAAGCCAAATACATTTTTATTAAAATAAATGAAATCCAAATTACAACAATATAAACAATTCCATTTGCTGATTTTCCAAGAAATGTAGCAAGTGTTATTAGTATGAGAATCAGATATTTCTTTTTATTATCTTCTGAGAACATATTTAATATTAAACATGGTGATATAAATTGTGCAAACAATGCTGGTTCAGAGAAAATACTAGCTGGCCTAAAAGTGCTTCCACCAAGCATATATAAATATGCCCCAGAAAAATAGTCATCATTAACGTAAATTGCTGGAAAATATTTGCTATTTATTACCCATGGATAAAAAGAACCATTTATTAAATATATTGAATATTGGATAAAAACGATTATTGATAAAACTATACCAACTCTTGTATAAACCTTTTTTGCCAATTCAAAGTCAAAATATCTTGTAGGAATAATTATAATTGCTGTAGAGTAAATTAATAATTTTATTATCTGAATAAGAGTAATTTTTGAAAAAAGTCCTGGATAAATTGCTGATGCTAGAATAGTAGAAAAAACACACCATATTACAAAAAGAAAAAAAGCTTTATTAGAAATCTTTAATTTTCGAGATATAATAGAGTCCATTAATACAGCTATCAAAGTAATAATTATCGCAATATCAGCAAAAGTAATGCTTTTTGAGAAGAAACCATATGTACCTAGTATAGGTAATAACACAAAAATATATGTACAGAAACTAACTAATTTTCTATTTTTTTTAATCATAACATTTCACCCTTTAAACTATCATATAAATCAAACAATCTTTTTTCCATTATTGGCCAACAATAGTTTTTTTCGAATAGTCTTGACATTCTTTTTCTTAAATCCTTATCTTTTTTTAACCTCATTATTTTATTTATTCCATTTTTTAAGGACTGCTCAGTAGGTTCTATAACCGCTCCTAAATTTTCATTTTCAACAATTTCTGACATACCAGAACCTTTTAGCATAATTAAAGGCTTACCAATTGCTAACGCTTCGTAAAATTTATTTGGTGCTGCATATACATGATTTCGTAGATGAGTTTCATAAAATGCCACCAAGCAATCACATTCGCTTTCTAATTGAAGCACATCACCATAGTTCATCTTCCCATATGTATATATATTTGAGGATTCTTTTGAAATTTTTTCAATTTCTTCATTTAAACCTCCGAAGCCACCAATATGAACTTCAATACTATCTGACATTTTTTTCGCTTTGTTTAAAAATTCAATCAACCATCTATCAATGCAAAAATTTCCAACATATACAAATTTTAACTTATCACTATCTGACTTTATAATATGTTTCTTTTTTTCACTTTTTATTTGAAAATCGTCGATATTGGGTGAATTATGGATTATAAATAGATTTTCAGGAGTTGCAGGTTTTATTTGTTCTTTTCTTTTTTCGCTACATATTATTGAATAATTAGCCTTGGAAAATACTTTTGTTTCCATTTTTCGCAAAATATTCAAAATAAAATTTGGTCCTTGTTGTGAGTCAGCATAATAATCACAACAATCATACACTAATTTCTTTTTAAATATTTTTATAGGAATTAGTGCGGGATATCCTGTCATCAAGTCAAAGGCATGGACAACATCATATTTTTTTATATTTTTCAACAGCCATAGAAAGATATAAATTTCATATTTTAGTGCGGGGAAAATATTATTTTTCATTCCTTTTCCCCAATTACCTTTAATTCCAATTCTATAAATAGGAACAGTTCCGTTAGTTAATTTAAGTGTTTCTTTTTTGCATTTGTGTTTACTGTTTCGATCCCAAGCATGTATTGTTAATTCGATATCTTTATCCTTTAAAAGAGCATTTGCTTCTTTTTCAACTCTTGGATCAGGATCCACTTTATTTGTTCTTAACATTAAAACTTTCATTTTATTTTTCTCCTTTGTACAACTCTAGAGTTTTGTCCACTACATCATCCCAATTGTATTTATGTAAAATATATTTTTGAGATTCTTTCCTATATTTATTAACTTTTTGAGAATTAATACATAAATCTTGTAATACTTTAGTCAAATCTTCTACATTTGATTTCTTAAAAGTTACCCCTTTATCTTCTAAAACTGTTGAACATTCTGGTATATCAGAAGTTAAACAACAATTTGAATAACTCATTGCTTCTAGTAATGATAATGGCATACCTTCTAAATCAGATGGTAAACAATAAATATATGCATTACTATAAAGTTCATCTAATTCAGCTCCTTGAATGAAACCAGTAAATATTATATTTTTATTATCTTTTGCTTTTTCTTTTAATTTTTTAAAGTATTCACTAGTATCACTAGCACCACCTGCTATAACTAATTTTTTATCTGTATTTAAATTATTATAAGCATCTATTAAATAATGAATACCTTTTTCAGGAACAATTCTTCCTAAGAATAATATATAACTATCTTTTTTTAGATTATATTTATCTTTAATAATATTTGGTTTAATAATTTGAGGTTTATTAACACCATTTGGTATGAAAATAGTATCTCTATTGTAAGTATCTTTAAAATATTTTTTTACATTTTCAGATAAAACTATTATTTCATCTGCATATTTAACTGCCATCTTTTCACCAAATTTTATAAATTTAGTAGCAAATCCACCCCACTTTGCTCTTTGCCAATCTAAACCATGAATTGTAGCAATTATTCTTTTTCTACTAAACCATTTAATTATCCACATCCAAGCACAAGGACCCTCAGCATGATAATGAACAACATCATATTTTTTAAATAATATTTTTAATGTAGCAAATAATGAAGATGTCACAGCGGCTAAACCTTTTTTATCAATAGTAAGTACTGTTTTTATTTTTACATTTTTATATTCTTTTATATTGTTTTGTTTTTGATCTTTATCTAAAACATGTTTACCGCGTCTATTATAAACAGTTACATCATGACCTAAATTTGCCATTCTTGTTGATAATTCTTCAACTACAATTTCAACTCCACCTTCACGAGAAGGCATTCTCTTTTGACCTAGCATTGCTATTTTCATACTCTTTCTCCTTTCCTTCAAAATAAAGGGGATATGGCCGTACCATATCCCTTTAATATTTGAATAATTTGTACAACCCCTGATTTAATTATTCTTTTTATTCTTTTTTATTTTGCTCCTGTTGCTTTTAACACAACTTCTATTGTTTTAAAAAATATACTTATATCAAATTTTAACCCCATGTTATTTGAGTAATATTTTTCCATTTTTAATCTTTCTTCAAATGTTCCTCCACTTCTTAAAGAACATTGCCAGAAACCAGTTAATCCTGGTTTAGATTTAACTATGTCATCATAATATAAACCCATATCTTCTTTTTCTCTTGGTAGATATGGTCTATTTCCAATTATTGACATATCTCCTTTTAATATATTAATTACTTGTGGTAATTCATCTATTGATGTTTTTCTTATTAATTTGCCAACTGGTGTAATTCTAGGATCATTTTCTAGTTTTTTATTTAATTGGTATTC
>CACWLI010000008.1 GCA_902761685.1 uncultured Erysipelotrichaceae bacterium
AAATGCAATAAAAGGAACAAATGCAGAAGCAAGTGCAAAATCATATATAACAAGTATATGTACAGAGTGTAGAAATCAAATAAAACTATTAACTTCATTCTCTACAGCACTTAGTAAATTAGAATCTTCATACAAAAAACATGATTCTTCATGTACTACAATTGTTTTTGAAGGTCCATATCAAATTGTTAAAGATAAACCAATCATTTATCTATATCCAGAAGAAGAAACAAAGTTAGAAATAACAGTAGGAAAACCAGAAGAACTATTATCAACATATCCAAAATATAATAATGGATGGAGGGTAACAGCACATCCAAATGGAGACTTATATGATGAAAGTGGAAACTATTATTATTCACTATTCTGGGATGGAAAAGATGATGGTAAGGAAAATTTCACAGATGGATTCGTAGTAGAAGGAAAGAAAGCTAGTGAATTCTTAAGGGAAAAACTTGAATATATAGGTTTAAATGGAAAAGAAACAAATGAATTTATTAATTATTGGTTACCAAAATTAGAAGTTAATAAATATAATTTAATAAGATTTAGACAAACAGAAGAAGTAAATGAATGTATGCCTTTAAATATAAGTAAAAAACCAGATACACTAATTAGAGTATTAATGGATTTTAAAGGATTAGATGAAAAAGTAGAAATTAAACCTCAAGAATTAACAAGTACAGAGAGAAAAGGATTTGTAGTTGTTGAGTGGGGTGGAAGAAACTTGGGTAAATAATTTTGATAGATATGGCTTATAAAAATGAACTTGTTAAAGAGTTAAATAAATATAATGAAATAAAAAGCTATTTACAAAAAATATCTAGTTTGTTTGATGAAAACAATAAGAGAATAAATATAATAAATAATAGTATTTCAAAAAATTGTAATATAGTTAATCCTTTTATTAAATTAAAACAAGATTTTATTGTTAATAGGGAATATATTGAAAATCTCATTAAAAAAGTAGATGAAAAAATTAAAAATATTACTATAGATATTAATAAAGGCTTATAGTAGAAAGGATTATATGAGTTTATTAAGAACAAATGTAGATAATCTACAAAGTATTAGTAGAGAATTAATGGAATTATCTAAAAAATATAATGATTTAGTTGATCAGTTTTATAGAAGAATAAACGGAATTAATGGTAGAACTAATGAATGGTTTGGTGAAGATGCTGACTATTTTATTAATTCTATTAATAAAGAGAGAAATGTTTATCAAACTATAGGAAGAGTTATGAGAGACTATTCAATAGATTTAGATAGTTTTAGTAAAAGTATTGATGATTTAAGTAAACTCGATTCGATGTAATGAATAAAGTTGTTATTGTTGATACTTCAAAAGTAAAAGGTGAAATAGTAAAAAGTTTTAATGAGATAAATGAAAATTTTAACAAGATGGAAATTTATTTAAGTAAAGTTAAAGACTATAAGTGTCTTGATTTAGTTTCTGATTTAGATTATTTAAGTAAACGTATTAGCTCAAGTAAAATAGACTGTGATGATTATACAAAAAAATTTAATTCAATAATAAAAGATTTTAATAATTTGTCTATGAATATTGTTAAAAAAACTGCAGCAATTGAGAAAGTTAATGCTGCAAGTCTAATGTCACATAAATAAAAAATTGTTGATTTAATCAACAATTTTTATTTGTTAGTAAAACTAATTTTGAATTATTACGAATATCGGTATCTTTTACTAATACGTCAATTTTATATATTTCATGCGTTATAGAATTACTCAACTCTGTAAAATTATTACCTTTAAATGCGTTATTAGATATCTCTGATATAGATTTATTAAGTAAGTCTATTATGTTTCCTATTTTTTTATTAATAGGTAAAAATAAATCATATTCTTCATCTAATTCTGGTACTAATAATTTAACTAAAACTTTATTTTCCATATTATTCACCAATACCTTTTATTACGTGATATTCACCATTATCAACAGCATAAACTAGTCCATTGTAATCTAGGTTAGAATCTTCTGACCTTAAATTATTAATGTTGATTACAACTTGAACATTTATTCCATCACCAAGCCATAGTCCACATGAATTATCAACGTTATCAATATACCATTTATCAAGAGTAATTTTCTTAAATGCATTATAATTATCAATAATAATTAAATAATTATTATTAGTTTTTGTTATGTTAGAAATAAATTCATTATATTTTTCTAAATATTCATCACTAAGATTTTCTAAGAATGCTTTAATTCCTAAAATAAATATAAAATTATTTTCGCTTGAATCATTAATTGCCTCAATAAAGCTATCAATTGCTAATTCAGCATCATTATAAGTGTTTCCTTCACTTGCATCTAAGCTAATAGAATAAGAACCATCAAATAATTCTATATGACCACCTAACTTATTAATCTCATTTATTATACCAATTATAAATACTAAATTAGATAGTGCATTATGTCCAGTTATTTGATTTATCTTATGTTTTGTAAAGTCATGATAATAAATTGCAAATTCATTATTTTCAATTCCTATTGGTAAACTATTAATTTGATTTGCATATGGTAGCATTGAATCAGATGTAATAGTGCTTGGAATTTGAGGTATACTTTTTGCTTTTACACTAGCAAATTTTGTATTTAATACATCTTTTATACTCTTAATTCTTTCATTAATATTATCTTTTTCACATATATATGCAGATTGAAATTCAAATACTTTATCATTAATATGTGCTAAACCTCTACCACTTATTTTAGCTGGTATCAATCCATCAGGAGCTTCCATATAGAATTTATAATCAAATGGATCAGCTAATTGTAGAGCAATAAGATTTGAGAAATATTGAAGTATATTATTTCTTAATGCATTAGTTGAAGCAGCTGATAATGTAAATAATATTCCATATTTCATTCCTTCACGGAACAGTTGCATTAATTGCATTAAATATTCTTCTTCAAAGTTTTCTAGCATTGCTTCAAAATTATTTATTACAGTCATTATTAATGGTATTTTTTCACCAGTAACTCTTCTGTAATCATTAAAACTTCCATTGTATTCAGCAAATAGTTGTTTTCTCTTATCTACTTCTTTTTCTAAATATTTAATTAAATTTCCAATTTTATCTTTTTCTTGAATTGTTATTACATCTCCAACTTGAGGAAAATCATTAAATACTTTTAATGATTCAGCTCCAAAGTCTAATAAATATAAGTTTATTTCTTCTGGAGTATAGTAAATTGATAAACTATAGATTATTGTAGTTAATAAGTTTTCTTTTCCACTTCCAGGAATTCCAATTATTGCTGTATTACCAGTTTTATTAAAGTTAATTGTGTATAATCCTTGCATTTGTTCGGCTGGATTATCATATTCTCCAATAACAGCTACAATATCGGTTGCTTTTCTATTAAAAGAGTATTTTGAAATTATATCATTTATATATATCATATCTGGAATTTTAGGAAGCCATAATTTATGGAATACCATATTTTCTTTAGTTGCAACATCATAAATATACTTAACAATATTTGATAGTTGGTCTCCATAATCTTTTACTGTATCTTTTTTAACTGTATCATTTATACTTTTTTGTATATATCCAATTCCATTTATAAAGTTTATAGAATCATTTATTTTTTTTATGTATTTTTCACTTGGTTGATATTTTGCACCAGACCATGCTGATTGTCCTAATTCAAATAATTCATCATATCCAACTTGTAAATAGAATCTACCAGTTTCTTTGATGTTAGCAGCTTCTGGTCTTTTTAACATTTCTAAGCTATCACTTGCTGATTGAACTTTTAAACATACTCTAAATCTTGTATTTGACCAAATTTGATCATTTACAACACCACTAGGTTTTTGAGTGGCTAATATTAAGTGAACACCAAGTGAACGACCAATACGAGCTGTACTAATTAATTCATCCATAAATTCTGGTTGTTGATCTTTTAATTCAGCAAATTCATCTGAGATAATGAATAGGTGAGAGATAGGTTTTTTAATAACTCCTTCTCTGTGTAAGCGTTGATATTTATAAATATCAATAGTACTTTCTCCTAATTTTTCTCTTACTTCATTAAATATTTTTTGTCTTCTTTTAAGCTCACTTTTTATAGATACTAATGACCTGTTCATCTCACTAACATCTAAGTTTGTAATTGTTCCAATTACATGAGGTAGAGTTACATTTGTTTCCTTATTTTCAAAAGCACCAGCAAGGCCACCACCTTTGTAGTCAATTAATACAAATTGTACTTCATCAGGGTGATAATTAATTGCCATTGAAAGTATATAAGTAATTATAAATTCTGATTTACCACTACCAGTCATACCGGCTATAAGTCCGTGTGGTCCATGAAATTTTTCATGTAAATCTAAATCAAATTTAGCACCACTTTTATAAACTCCAACTGGAGTAGATAATGAATTAGTTGGATTATTTGTTTCCCATCTATTAAGTATATTTAACTGTTCTATTTTTCCAACATCATACATTTCTAAAAATTCTAAAGATTGAGGCAAAGCATTTTCAGCTGTTAATCCTGATATTGGAATATTAGAAATAATTGAAACAAGTTCATCCATGTTTTGAGAATCTAAATATTCAGCTTTATAAGTTTCTTGATCTTTTGAACTTAAATCTTTACCAAATAAACCACTATTAGTATCAACAATTTTAGCAAATCTCTCACATTTACTTGGCAGGTTTTTCATATTACTTTCAAACATTAAAAGTGAAAAACCATAGTTTGAGTTGGTTTCTAATATTTTATTAACAATTGAACTATCTTTTGCTAATTTAAAATTATCAGTTATTATTAGATAATATGGGGATTCTTTTTTATAGAATTCTTTAGCGTTATTTAGTTCATTTGGTTCATCATCATCATGGTTGTTTTTATGATGCTTTCTTTCATTATATTCATTTTCTAAATATGTAGATATAATTTTCATTTCATCTTCATTTGTTGCAAAAAATCTTATTGATTTGTCGTTACTTAATGTATGAAATAAATATTTTGCATAGCTATAATCATTTGCATTTTTTTTATCTAAAAAGAAAACTAGTTTCAAATCAGCAGGACTATGGTTTGCAATTAATTGTAATAAAATTCCATCAATAAATTCTTTTCTTTTTGTGCATTCCATTATTATTGGAAAAACGTTGTTTTCAATTAATGATGCTGTAATAGGAACATCTTTCATTAGAGAAGGATTATTAGCAATTTCTATTGCACTTTGTTTTAGATTATCATCTTCTAAACTAAATTGTTTAGTTGGTGCATCTATTTTTATATTTGCTTTTTTATTACCAATTCCTAATCTAATAGTTAAAAAGTCATTATCTGTTATTTCTTTATTCCATATTTTTTTATTATCATTTTTAATATTAGTTGCTATTGTATTTAAATCTAAAAAGTTGTCATTTAATATTTTTGATTGTTCATTAATAGTATTTTGAATATCTACCTTTTTTTCTTCTAAATATTCTAAATATTTTGTTTGTCTTAATATTTCTTTCTTTTTAATCTTTTTCTTTTGATATGAATTTGCAAGAATAGGTAGTAGAATTGAACCAATTATCATAGTAACAGTTATAAGTAAAGTAGGAAGTGCAGCTTGAAAAGTCATTGTTTTATTTATTAATCCGGTTACAGCTCCAAATCCAGTCATAATTGAACTAATACCTATCATTAAACTTGTACCAATTGTAAATATAGCTGGTAGTTCATCATCTTTTTGTTCATCTGGTGGTGCATCTATTACAATATTTGCTTCTTTGATGTTAAATTTTAATTGTGGTGTATGAAAGAATAAATCATCTTCATTATATAATTCAATTATTTTTTCATTTTCATTTAATGGTGTAAATGATGTGTTATCAAATAACATCTTTTTGTAGTTTGTTAGTGTTACTCGTGAAGGTAATGAATTTGATATTCTAACATAATCAAACATAAATATTATTTTAGTTCCTTTGATAAAAATAATATCTCCATTTTTTAATATAGATTTATTAGTTTTATTAGAGTTTAAAAAAGATATATTTTTTTCATCTATAAGGTAATAATTATTATTTTCTTTTTTAATTTCAATAATGTCATTTGATTTTGGTAAATGAATATCATTGTTAATATCATTTCCGATAGTAATATTTTCTTTATTATCTATACTTAAATCCATATAATTTTCATCAAAAGTATTAAAACAATAGATAGTAATTAATTCATCAGAATATTGTATATTATAAGATTTATTTATTTCTAAAAGAGTATCTTTAGACATATCTGTACTATCAACTATTGTATATTCTGCTGATGAACTTATATACCATTTTGAATCTTTTGCATATAAAGAAATTGTTTTATCACTAATACTATAAAATTTAACAACAAATGAATCCTCAACTTTAGATGATAATATATATTTAAATAATTTTTTATTTGTTTCTACATATATTCTCATAGAGCACCTACTATCTTTATTATATATAATATTCTATCATACTTTAGTATAATTTGCATTATAAATATACTAAAAAGATTGAAAAAAAATCATATTTGTTTATAATAAATTATTAATGAGGTTTTTGTATGAAAAAATATGGATTTAAAACAATATGTAGGGCAATCTTTGTTAGTTCTATTAATATATATAATGGTTATTCTGTAGATGTTGATGAAAATTTCTTTAATAGTTTGCATTCATTTTGTAATGATTTATTAATTAATGATAGTAAAAAATATATAGATGACATCGATTTAGTAATTTTTTTTAAATATGAAAATAAAAAATTAAAAGCATTTGAGAGTGAAGATACAATTAAAAATCTATTTAATGTTTTAGAAAAAATACATACATATGAAGATTTAATTAAATTATATGATGAAGTAGGGCAAGAAGTGGTTGATAGGATAAGTAATTTAGCTATGATGTATTTAGAATATATGGATTTGATGTATGATACCCCAAGTAGTTTAATTAAACAATGAAAAAGATGTATTAACACATCTTTTTTATTAGTCATTTATTCCTTTAAGCTCAAATATGATATCTCTTAACTCTGTGGCTCTTTCAAAATCAAGCTTTGAAGCGGCTTCTTTCATTTCTATTTCTAATTTTGAAACCATATCATTTATTTCTTTCTTAGAATATTTTTTCTTTTCAACTTTTTCTTCTTCAACTTCATTTGTAACTGCATCTCTTATAGCTTTTACAATAGTTTTAGGAGTAATATTATGATCTTTATTATATTTTTCTTGTATGCTTCTTCTTCTGCTTGTTTCATCTATTGCTATTTTCATAGCATCACTTATATGGTCAGCATACATTATTACCATTCCTTTTTCATTTCTTGCAGCTCTACCAATTGTTTGAATTAAACTTCTATCGCTTCTTAAGAATCCTTGTTTATCTGCATCCATAATACAAATTAATGATACTTCTGGTATATCTAATCCTTCACGAAGAAGATTTATTCCAACTAATACATCTATTTTACCAAGTCTTAAATTTCTTATAATATTTAGTCTTTCTAATGTTTTTATTTCATTATGTAAGTAGGTTACTTTATAACCTAATTCTTTTAAATATGCTGTTAATTCTTCACTCATTCTAATTGTAAGTGTTGTAATTAAAACTCTTTCATTTCTTTCTATTCTTTTATTTATTTCCTCTAAAATATTATCTATTTGATTCTTGGTTGGTCTAACTTCAATAATAGGGTCAAGTAATCCTGTAGGACGAATTATTTGTTCTATTGGCTTTCCACTTAATTCAAGTTCATAATCTCCAGGAGTAGCAGATACATAAATGACTTGATTTAATTTTTTTCTAAATTCATCAAATTTAAGTGGCCTATTATCAAGAGCACTTGGAAGCCTAAAACCATAGTCAACAAGTGTTTGTTTTCTCATGTGATCTCCATTATACATTCCCCTTACTTGAGGAAGTGTAACATGGCTCTCATCAATCATTAATAAAAAATCATCAGGAAAGAAATCTATTAATGTAGTTGGAGTTTCACCAGCTTCTCTTAGTGCAAGATGTCTACTATAGTTTTCAACACCATGGCAAAATCCTGTTTCACGAAGCATTTCTAAATCATACATAGTTCTTTCTTTTAATCTTTGTTCTTCTAATAGTTTACCATCATCATGTAATTCTTTTAATCTACTAACAAGTTCTTTTTCTATTCTAGATGTTGCTTCTTTCATTTTTTCATCACTAGTTACAAATAGTGATGCAGGAAATATGGCTATAGTTTTTACACTGTTAATATTTTTTCCTGTAAGTGGTTCAAATAATGATATTTTTTCTATTTCATCATCAAACATTTCTATTCTAATACCGCTTTTCTTTTCTCCGATAGGTATTAATTCTATTACATCTCCATTTGCTCTAAATGTACCACGTTTAAAATCAATTACGCTTCTTTCGTATTGCATACTAACTAGTTTTTCAAGTATTTGATCTCTATCTATAGTTTGTCCAACATATAGATTTAACATTTTATTAACATATTCTTCTTTTTCACCAATATTGTATATACATGATACACTTGAAACTATAATTGTATCACGTCTTTCAATAATGGCAGCAGTTGCTGCATGTCTTAATTCATCTATTTCATCATTTATTGATGAATCTTTTTCTATATATAAATCTTTGCTTGGAACATATGCTTCAGGTTGATAATAATCATAATATGAAACAAAATATTCTACTTTGTTTTCCGGAAATAATTCTTTAAATTCTGCGTAAAGTTGACCAGCAAGTGTTTTATTATGAGCAAGAACTAAAGTAGGTTTATTAACTCTTGCTATTACATTCGCCATTGTAAAAGTTTTTCCTGTTCCAGTGGCTCCTAATAAAACTTGATCTTTCTTACCTTCATTTATTCCTTTTACAAGATTATCAATTGCTTCAGGTTGATCACCACTTGGCTTATAATTAGAAACAAGTTTAAACATATGCAAATTCCTTTCATCATAAATTTATCAAAGATATTCTATCATTTTTGATATCATAATACAAGAAATAGGTGTTTGATATATTTTATTATTATGATATAATATGGCATGGAGTTGATGTATATGAAAAAGCCAAATATGAATGAAGCTAGAAAAAGAAAAAATAGTGAGATTAATTATACAACATATAAAGAAACTAATGAAAAGTTTGGAAAAAATAAAAAGTATTATGTAAGAACATATGGCTGTCAAATGAATGAACATGATTCAGAAAAAATATGTGGAATGCTAGAAAGTGTTGGATTTAAATCATGTGATGATATTAATAAGGCTGATATTGTTATATTAAATACATGTGCTATTAGAGAGAACGCACATGATAAAGTGTTTGGCTTTTTAGGTGTTTTAAAGCATATAAAGGATACTACTAATCCTAATCTATTAGTTGGTATTTGTGGATGTATGGCACAAGAAGAAGTAGTTGTTAATGAAATACTTAAAAAATATAGATATGTAGATTTTGTTTGTGGAACTCATAATTTAGATAATTTACTAACAATTATAAATAATAAAATAGAGACAAATAATCAACAAATAGAAGTACTAAGTTATGAAGGTGATGTTGTAGAGAATATACCAGTTATTAGAGAAAGCGAATATAGTGCATGGGTTGACATCATATATGGTTGTGATAAATTTTGTACATATTGTATTGTTCCATATACTAGGGGTAGTCAAAGGAGTAGAAAAAAAGAAGATATTATTGATGAAGTTAAAAAATTAAAAAAATCAGGATATAAAGAGATAACTCTTCTTGGACAAAATGTTAATGCTTATGGAAAAGATTTGTATAAAGATTATAATTTAGCAAATTTACTTAAAGATGTTGGAGATACTGGAATAGAAAGAATAAGATTTGTTACATCTCATCCATGGGATTTTACAGAAGAGATGGTTGATGTTATTGCAAAATACGATAATATTATGCCTTATATTCATTTACCATTACAATCTGGAAGTAATAGAGTTTTAAAACTTATGAATAGGAGATATACTAAGGAAGAGTATTTAAAACTATATAATAGTATTAGAAAGAAAGTTAAAAATTCTAGTATTACAACTGATATAATAGTTGGATTTCCTGGTGAAACAGAAGAAGATTTTAACGATACATTAGATTTAGTTAAAAAATGTAAATTTGACGGAGCATTTACATTTGCATTTTCTCCTCGTGAAAATACACCAGCTGCTTTGATGAAAGAAACTGTTAGTGAAGAAGTTAAAATGGATAGGCTTCATAGATTAAATGAGATAGTTAATAAATATAGTAATGAATCAAATCAAAAAATGAAGGATACAGTTGTTAAATGCTTAGTTACATCATTATCTGATAAAGATAAAAATAAGGTATGTGGATATACTGAAAATATGAAACTTGTTAATATTGAAGGAGACAAATCTTTAATAGGAAAAATAGTAAATGTAAAGATTACAGATGCTAAAAGTTTTTCATTGGATGGAAAATATATAGAAGAGTAGAAATATTCTTCTTTTTTCATTTAATTGACATTTATTTGATAAAACATTATATTATTAATAAGAGGTAATATTATGAAAAGGTTATATATTGATTTTGATGGTGTAGTAATGGATACAATTCCACTATTATATAATGAATTAGAAAAGAATGGTGTTTCTTTAGGTAATGAAGAAAAAATAGCAGAAACATTTAGAAATTTCGATTTTAATACAATAATAAAAGATAAAAATATTTTAAATGATTCTATTGAATGCATTAAAAAATTAATAGAAAGTAAGAGATTTGAAATATCTTTTTTATCACATGTAAATTCATTAGAAGAAGGTATTGTAAAAATTAAGTATTTAAGGAAACATTTCAAAGATAATATTACTATAATTATAGTGCCTAAAGTTATCTCAAAACCTAAAATGGTTCACAGTGAAGGTGCAATTCTTGTTGATGACTTTTCTGGTAATCTTAAAGAATGGAGTGAAGCTGGTGGAATTTCAGTTAGATTTTCTAAAGAATTGGAGTCTAAAGGTTATCCAGTTATAAATAGACTTGATTCTTTACTTGATATATTTGATGAAAACGGAGAATTGAAATAAAATATGCTTGCTAGTGTTGTAATTGAATATTCTGTTAAATCATTAAATAAAGTATTTGATTATATTGTTCCTGATGATATAAAAGATGTTATTAAAGTTGGTCATAAAGTAATAGTTCCTTTTGCTTCTCGTGAAGTAGAAGGTTTTGTTTTAAAAATTCATAATAATTATGATGAATCTTTAGAATATAGAACTATAATTAAAATTCAAGATAATGATTTTTATTTAAATAATGAATTACTCAAATTAGGAAAATATATGAGTAACTCTTTGTTATGTAATTTAATAAGTTGTTATCAAGTAATGTTACCAAAAGCACTTAAAGCATCTATAAAAACAAACATTAATAAAAAATATATAACTAAGGTTAAAATAAATAGTGAAGTAGACATAGAAGAGTATAAAAATACTCATAAAAATGCTAAAAAAGAAATAGAAGTTTTAAATAAAATTGGAAGTGATGAGTTACTTAAGAGTGATGTAGCTTGTGCTTCTTTAAATGCTTTGATTAAGAAAGATATAATTGTTGAAATAAAGTATGAAACTAATAGAGAAGTATCTTTTGAAAAGGAAGATAATAAACAAATAGAATTAACAGATAATCAAAAAAGAGCAGTTAATGAAATTTTAAATAGTAAAGATAGTAAATACTTATTATATGGTGTTACAGGTAGCGGAAAAACAGAAGTATATATTGAACTTATTAGAAATTGTTTATCTATTAATAAAACAGCGATTGTTTTAGTTCCAGAAATATCATTAACTCCTCAAATAGTTTCTAGATTTAAGGCAGTGTTTGGAGATAATGTTGCAGTTTTTCATAGTTCTTTAAGCGAAGGAGAAAAATATGATGAATATAGAAGAATTATGAAGGGGGAGGTGTCACTAGTAGTTGGGGCTAGAAGTGCAGTTTTTTCACCATTAAAAAATATAGGATTAATAATTGTTGATGAATGTCAAAGTTCAACATATAAGCAAGAAAATACACCAAAATATAATGCAATAGATATTGCATACAAAAGAGCAGAATATAATGATGCAAAAGTAATTTTAGGAAGTGCAACTCCTGCCTTAGAAGAGTATGCAAGAGGTAAAAAAGGTATTTTGCATTTAATTAATTTAACTGATAGAATTAGTGGCAGATTTCCAGATATTGAAATAGTTGATATGGAAAAAGAAGCTAAAAAACATAATTATATTATAAGTAGTAAATTAGATATTGAAATAAATAAAGCATTATCTAAAAGAGAACAAGTTATTTTATTGTTAAATAGGAGGGGTTATTCTACTTTTTTGTCTTGTACTAATTGTGGTTATGTTTATAAATGTCCTAATTGTGATATTTCATTAATTTATCATAAGAGTAGTAATTCTTATTCTTGTCATTATTGTGGATATAGAATAAATAAGAGCGATAATTGTCCAAATTGTCATGAAGATGCAATTAAAGATCTTGGTCTTGGAACTGAGAAATTAGAAAGTATTATTGAAAAAAAATATAATACAAAAGTTTTAAGAATGGATGCAGATACTACAAGTACTAAAAATGCTCATCAAAAATTAATTAAAGAATTTAGTAGTGGTAATTATAATGTATTAGTTGGGACTCAAATGATATCTAAAGGACTTAATTTTGAAAATGTTAGTTTAGTAGGAATAATTAATCCAGATGCTAGTTTAGCTTTACCAGATTTTAGAAGTAGTGAAAGAACATATGAGTTATTAAGTCAAACAGCTGGAAGGGTTGGAAGATTTAATTTGCCTGGAAAAGTAATAATTCAAACATATAATCCAAATAATTATGTTTATAAAAGTGTAATTAAAAATGATTATAATGCTTTCTTTAATTATGAAATGAATATAAGAAAAGAATTAAAATATCCTCCATATTATTATATTTGTAATATATTAATTACTAGTGAAGATTTTAATATTGCTGGTGATGGAGCTAATAAAATAAAAAAATATTTAGATAGTGTACTTAATGAAGAATATATAGTACTTGGTCCTAGTGTTTCAAGTATTTTAAAACTAAAAAATAAGTATAGATTTAATATAATGATTAAATATAAAAAAACTGAAGAATTATATAAAGCATTAACAGAAGTTAATAATATAAATATCAAGAATGTAAATGTTGATATTAGTTTAAATATTTAATATAATTTAGGTGGTGAAAATATGAAAGGTAAAAGAGTAGTTTTTATGGGAACTCCTGAATTTAGTGTTCCTATTTTAGAAATGTTAATAGAAGAAACAAATGTTGTTTTAGTGGTTAGTCAACCAGATAGTTTTGTTGGAAGACATCATGAGTTAAAGTATCCACCAGTTAAAGAAGTAGCTGTTAAAAATAATATTGATGTATTTCAACCAAATAAGATAAGGGAAGAATACGAAAAAATATTAGAGTATAAACCTGATATTATAATAACTTGTGCATATGGCCAAATAATTCCAAGTATATTACTTGACACTCCTGAATATAAAGCGGTTAATGTACATGCATCATTATTACCTAAATTAAGGGGTGGTAGTCCTCTTCATAGATGTTTAATTGATGATTATAAAGAAACAGGTGTAACAATTATGTATATGGCACCTGGGATGGATGATGGAGATATTATTAAACAAGAGGCTATAAAAATAACAGATGAAGATAATGTTGGAACTATTCATGATAAGTTGAGTATATTAGGAAGAGATTTACTATTAAAAACATTACCATCTATATTTAATAAAACTAATGATAGAATAAAACAAGATGAAAAAGAAGTTACATTTGCTTACAATATAAAAAGAGAAGAAGAAAAAATTGATTTTAATAAAACAGCTCGTGAAGTATTTAATCAAATTAGAGGATTATATCCATTTCCAACTTCTTATGCAACTTTGAACGGAGAAGTAATAAAGATTTGTGAAAGTAAAATAGGAAAAGAAGTAAGTGGAGAAATAGGACAAATAACAAATATTTATGGTGATGGTATTGGAGTTAAATGTAGTGATAAAGAAATAATAATTACAAGATTAAAACCAAGCGGAAAAAAAGAAATGAATGTAAAAGATTATTTAAATGGAAAAAGGAATGAAAAGTTATTGGGTGAGAAATTATGTTAGATGAAGAAAATGGTATTAATACAAACACTTTGAAATTAATAGGTAGCTTAATTGTTGTGTTTTTTATGCTTGTTTTCATAATAACTGCTCCAAGTAAAGGCGAAAAAAAAGAAAATGATATTGAAACTGGTGAAGTAAATAAGGAAGATATATTACTGCTATTTAATCAAATTGAAAATAATTATGCATTAACTATAACCCAAACAGTAAATGACGAAACTAAAACATTAGAATTTTTAACTAACTCTAGAGTAAATCTTTATGAGGGAGATATGCTTGATAGAGACGGTTATTTATATTATGATGGTAAATTATTCTATATTGATTCAGATAATTATAAAATAGTTAAAACAGATAAACAATATGATTTTATAAATGACCCATATTATGATTTGAATATGATTAAGAGAATAGTAAATTATTGTGAATTTAGTTATGAAAATGAAGTAAAAGCAAATTGTAAAATGAAATTAAGTGAATATTTTAAAGAATATAATGAAAAATATAATACAAATTATAATGTAGATGATGATAAAGAATTAAATATTGTTGTAGTTCATTACTCTAATAAAATTGAAAAAGTAATTATTGACTATTCTGATATAAATAAAATTATTAAAGATAGTGATGATGAAGTATCTTATGGAATAAGATTTGATGATTATGATGATAATACGATACAAGAAATTTTTAATAAATATAAAACAGAAATAGAATAATAAATCTAGTTTTGTCGAATTTAATGATTTATATCTTTAAAAGTATTAATATTACTTATGGAGGTGTAATGAAAGAAAATATAAATAGAAAATTTAAAGAATTTGATGAAATATTAAAAAAGAGTATTATTAATTATGAGAGCAAATTTTAGAGGTTTGCTCTTTTATTGACTTTGATATAGTATTTGTCGTATAATTAGACTGGAAGAGAGGCTAAAAAAGATGTATGAAGATAAAAGATTTCTAACTGCTAGGGAAATACTAGAAAAGGATTTTAAAATAGATGCTAGAGGTTATAGACCACAAGAAGTTGATCAGTTTCTTGATTTGATTATAAAAGATTATGTTGATTTTGAGGCAACTACTAAAAGATTAGTTACTGAAATAAAAACATTAGAATCAGATAATGCTAAATTGAAAGCAGAAATTAGAAACTTGAAGGAATCATTAGATATAGCTGGCTCTAATAAAGGTGTTACTAATGTTGATTTATTGAAGAGAATTAGTGACTTAGAAAAAGTTGTTTATGGTGAATAATTCTTTAGACAAACGCTGCATATTATTATGTAGAGGAAAGTCCATGCTCACTCATCCTGGAATGGATGGTAATGTTCGTGCTAAGGGAAAAAATAACCTTAGGTAATATAGAAATATATTAACGGCTTCGAAATAATCAAGAACTGATTAAAGTAGATATAAAAGTGCCATAGAGACGAGATTATTAGGAATAATAATTGTGGAACGAGGTAAACCCCGCGAGTGAGAAACCCAAATTTGGTAGGGGAACTCTTACGAATGAATTAATAAAGGAGTAAGGGAATGAGAAATCATTAGATAAATGTTTGTCACCTTTTTAAGGTACAGAACATGGCTTATTAAGAATTATTTATTTTTTATAGGAGATTTAAACATGAAAGAAATAGGCGAGAGTTTTAGACAGGCTAGAGAAACTATTGGTATTTCTAAAACTGAAGTAATAAAAGATTTAGAAATTACAGAAAGCCAACTTGATAATTTAGAAGATGGAAATATAAATGCATTTAAAGATGTTTTTTTTCTTAAAGAAACAATTAAAAAGTATGCTAAATATTTAAATTTAGATGAAGACGATATCATGGATACATTTAATGATTTTATGTTTGGATATACTTCAAGAATACCAGTAGAGGATATATTAGAACAAACTAGAGAAATAAAAATATTAGAACGTCAAAATGATGAAAATAAAATTGTTTCACCATATACATTAAAGAGAAAAAATACTAATAATATAAAATATATTTTTATTTATATTTTTTCTGTTATTATACTTGCTATAATTGTAATTCTTATTGTAAAATATGTTACAGATAAACAAATAGATAATAAGAGTTATGTACAAGTTGAGGAAAGGATGTAGTAGTAATGAATGTACCAAATAAAATAACTATTTGTAGAATTATTTTATCGGTTCTACTTATTGTGTTGTTAATTTTTCCATTAAATAGACTAGGATTAAATTTTCCAGAAATATCTATTAATGAAACAATAATAATAGAAAGTAAATACTTAATATGTGGAATATTATTTTTGATAGCATCAGTGACTGACTTTTTGGATGGATATTTAGCAAGAAAATATAATTTAGTAACTGATTTTGGTAAAGTGCTAGATGCTATTGCTGATAAGTTACTTGTAAATGGAGTGTTAGTAGTACTTGCAACAGAAGGAACTATTCCTGTAATTATTCCAGTTGTAATTGTTTCAAGAGATATTATCGTTGATTCTATTAAAATGGTGGCAGGTCAAAAAAATGGAGCAGTTGCTGCTTCAAATACAGGAAAAGTTAAAACTGTATTTATGTTAGTTGGAATTACATTATTGTTATTTTATAATTTGCCATTTTCATTATTTAACATATATCCTGCTAGAGTATTAATAATGATAGCTACAGTTTTATCTGTAATTAGTGGAATAGAGTATTATACTAAAAATAAAAAATATTTAACAAAATAAAGCAGTTGTACTGCTTTTTTAATTTATAGTAAAAATTAAAATTCTATTTCTATATCAATTAAAAAAATAATTATTAATATCTATTTTTATGAATAATTTATTTATTAAATTAATTAAGAAAGAATAATTTAAAAATAAACAAACAAAAGTTTGTAAAAAGTTATTGACAAAGATTTTTTTTTAGTTTACAATTAGATTATTGAAGGAGAATACTTATGAAAAAAGATAAAGATAAAACATTAGATCAAGTATTAGCTGATATCGAAAAACAATTTGGTAAAGGCGCTATTATGAAATTGGGAGAAAAAGGTGTTAAAAATATAGATGTTGTATCAAGCGGTTCTATAGCATTAGATCAAGCTTTAGGAGTAGGAGGATATCCAAAAGGTCGTATAATTGAAGTTTTTGGACCTGAATCAAGTGGTAAAACTACTATCGCATTACATGCAATTGCTGAAGTACAAAAGAATGGTGGAAGAGCTGCATTTATTGATGCAGAGCATGCATTAGATCCAGTATATGCAAAAAAATTAGGTGTTGATACAGATGAATTATTACTTAGTCAACCCGATACAGGAGAACAAGCTTTAGAAATTGTTGAAGCATTAGTTAGAAGTGAAGCGATGAGCATAATAGTTATTGATTCAGTTGCTGCACTTGTACCTCAGGCTGAAATTGAAGGTGAAATGGGTGATTCACATGTTGGATTACAAGCTAGATTAATGTCACAAGCCCTAAGAAAATTAAGTGGAATTATTAATAAAACAAATACTATTTGTATTTTTATAAATCAATTAAGAGAAAAAGTTGGAATTATGTTTGGAAATCCAGAAACAACACCTGGTGGAAGAGCTTTAAAATTTTATTCAACAATTAGATTGGATGTAAGAAGAAGTGAACAAATTAAAGTAAATGGAGATGTACTTGGAAATAAAACTGTTATTAAAGTTGTAAAGAACAAAGTTGCTCCTCCATTTAAGACTGCTGAAGTTGAAATAATGTATGGAGAAGGTATTTCAAAAACTGGAGAAGTTGTTGATATTGCTGCTAATTTAGGAATAATTGATAAGAGTGGTGCTTGGTTTAGTTACAAAGGTGAAAAGATTGGGCAAGGAAAAGAAAATGTTAAATTAGTATTTAAAAATAATCCAGCATTATTTAAAGAAATTGAAGAAAAGGTTAGACAAGATTTATTTAGTAATGACTCAAATAAAGAAATTGAAGAAAAAGAAGACACAAAAAAAGATGAATAATTCATCTTTTTTTTATGATTATAATTGATTGTTGTTATCAGGTGTAACTGAATTTTGGTTTTCAGTAGCACTTGGTGTTTCAGCTGGTTGAACAAATGTTGGCTCTTGAACATTATTTGTATTGCTATCCATTGCTGGTTGACTAGGAACTGGGTTAGCAGTTGTAGTAGCAGCTGGAGCATTAGTACCTTGGTATTGACTCTTACCAAAAGCTAAGATTGGGAAGAATATTGCAGGTAAGAAAATTAATCCAGCAGCAAATCCACCATCTTTACCAAATGCTTTAGATAGATTAATATAACACATAATATTAAATACTAGTAAAGCAATTCCACCAACAAATGGGATTAAGCCTAATAAAACGTACCATCCTTTAAGTCCAGCGATTTCATATAATACCCATGTATTATAAATTGGAATTAAAGAGATATAACCTTTTCTACCAGCTTTAGTAAATATTTTCCACCATGATGCAATCATTAATGCAACAACAGCAAGGATAATTATCATGTAAGTTGCAAAAAATGTACCTACAATTCCTAATATTGCACCATCTTCAAAAGATGATGTATCATATGAAGTGAAGCCATCAGTTTCATATGAACTTAAATCATATCCATCACTTTCAGAATCAAAACTAAAACTATAATCCATTTTGTGTACCTCCTTATTATGATTTAATTCTATCATATTTTATAAAAATATCAAATATAAATGTTCAATTATGTCGAATTATGATAAATAATTATATAATATGTTTTTAAATAATATTTAAAAATAAATCATTTTTTTGTATAATAAAGTTGGTGATGATATGACTGTAAAGAAGTTTAATTATTTTAGATTTATATCATTTATAGTTGTTTTAATATTAATAGTAGTTGGTATTATTATTGGTGTTAAAACTATTAAGAAGAAAATTGATTATACTAAAACTGATGAGTATCTTTTAATTAATTATGGTTTTAATGAAGAGGATGCAAAATATATAACTAAAAATTTGGATAAAAATGATGTTAATAAGTTGTTAAAAATGGAGTATAATCCTAGTTATATATACTTTATAAAACAAAAGTATTTTATTTTAGAAAACATAGAGAAATATGTTGAATACAAAAGAGATAATATTTCTATTGAATATAGTGAAGTTATATCAATCATAAATACTGAATCGAATATTGATTGGATTGATAATGAAAAAGAAACTGATACTAGTAAAAATGAACTTATGTTAGTAAATAGGTTATATGGATTACCAAAAGATTATGAAGTAGAAGATATTGTTCCAGTACCAGTAAAATATGCATATGATGGTAATAAACTAAGTAATATAGTACTAGATAACTTAATAGAATTAATTGAAGCTGGTAAAGAAGTTGGTTATACATTTGTTGTTAGTGGAAGCTATAGAAGTTATAGTGAACAAGAAAAATTATATAATTATTATGTTAATAGTAGTGGAAGAAGTGAAGCAGATAAAATAGTTGCTCGTCCAGGGCACTCTGAATATGAAACAGGTTTATCTTTTGATTTAGTACCATACAATAAGTCATATGAAAATCCAAAAAGTAGTGATGAGAATAAATGGTTAAGAGAAAATGCATATAAATATGGATTTATATTTAGATTTGATAAAGATAAAGAAAAGTTGACAGGATTTGGTGAATATCCTTGGAGACTAAGATATGTTGGAAAAAAAGCTGCTAAAATTATATTTGATGAGAAATTATGTTTTGAAGAGTATTATGCTTATTATGTTAGGGGGAATAAATAATGGATGAAAAAAAAGTTGTTGTTTTAGGTGGTGGAACAGGTCAGTCAGTATTATTAAGTGGACTTAAAAAGTTTCCTTTTGATATTACTGCTGTAGTAAGCGTGTGTGATGATGGAAAAAGCACAGGAAAGCTTAGAAAAGAATTTAATGTACCTGCAATGGGAGACATTAGAAGAGTTTTGATAGCTTTATCTGAAACAGAGGATGTTATTGGAGAATTAGTTAACTATAGATTCAAGACAAATGGAGACTTTAATGGACATACTGTTGGTAACATTATGATTACAGCTTTAACTGATATTTATGGAAGTATGTCTGCTGGTATAAAACAAGTTACTAAAATATTAAATTTAAAAGGAACAGTTTTACCTCTTACAGATGATAATGTAACTTTAATGGGAGAAATGACTGATGGAAGTATTGTTGAAGGAGAGCATAATATAACATTATGTGATAAAAAGATTAAAAGAGTTTTTTACAAAAAAGAACCAAAGGCAAATAAAGAAGTTATAAAGAAAATAAAAGAAGCTGATGCTATTGTTTTAAGTATGGGAAGTATTTATACAAGTATTATTCCAAATTTATTGTGTAAAAAAGTTCTTGATGCAATTGATGAAAGCAATGCTAAAATTATCTATATATGTAATATTATGAGTCAGCCAGGAGAAACTGATGGATTTAAAGTAAGTGATCATATTAATTTATTAAATAGTTATCTAGGTACAAGAAAAATTGATACAGTAATAACTAATAGTGAAAAAGTAAGTAAAAAAATTCAAAAGAAATATGAAACTCTTGAACAAAAAGATTTAATTGAAATTGATGATAAAAATATTAAAATTGAAAACATTAAAAAACCATTATTGAAGATAGATGATGAAATGATAAGACATGACAGTGTTAAATTAGGACTTGAAATAATGAATATTTTAACAAAATAGTTAGATTTTACTTGACTTATTAAATATTTTTATGGTAGTATTAATATGCTTGATTGTTATCAAGTGCCTACCTAATGGGGAATTAGCTCAGTTGGCTAGAGCATCTGCCTTGCACGCAGGAGGTCGCGGGTTCAAGTCCCACATTCTCCACCATTTAGATTATAAAGATTCGCAAGAATCTTTTTTTATTGTTAAAGAAAAAAAATTATTGTATAATGATTATATAATAGGAAGGAATGATAAAAGAATGAAAGAGGGAAAGAAAAAAAGCATAGGTGTATTCTTTGTAAAAATGGTAGCAATATTTGCTATAATCAACATTTTTATTTCTATTCTTGCAAGCTTATTTACTCAGAATGCAACTGTATTTAAATATGGTGAAGATTTATTAATAGAAATATTCTATGCATTAATGGTATTAATAGTAATGCTTCTATTCAATAATTCTTATGTATTTACAAATAAAAAGGAAGACTTTAAGAAAAGCTTAAAATATGCTATTCCAATGTTAGGAGTTTCAGTAGTAACACTTGTTCAAAATATTTTCGAATTAGACTCATTTTCTGTAGGAAATTTTATTAATGTTGTAATATTGTGTATTTCAATTGGATTTGCTGAAGAATTTTTATGTCGTGGATGGATACAAAATGAGTTTATTGAAAGATATGGTGATACTAAGAAAAATGCAATTACTTCTATTGTATTAGCATCTATTATATTTGGAGTAATGCATATAACTAATGTAGGAGTTCAAACACTATTTGAAACTATTTTACAAATCATAAATGCATTTGCTGTTGGTTTATTACTTGGAAGTGTATATTATAAAACAAAAAACATTTGGTCTGTTATTTTCTTACATGCATTTTATGACTTTTCAATTTTTATAGGAGAAATGAATTTAATTAAGGATTGTACATATAATAGTCCTACATTATCTGTAGTTATCGTTAATGGAGTAGAAATTTTAATTATAAGTGCTTTATGGATTATAAGTGCATTATATGTTCTTAGAAAATGTAATTTTCCAGATAAAAGAGCTTCTAGAAAAAAGAATTCAAGTATTATTTTATTAATGATAATAACATTTATATTAGTATTTGTTCCATTTGAATTATTGGTACCTGATTATAAAGATTATCAAGTATGTTATAACTATGAAACAATTGATGCGATAAATAACTATACTACTCATTATTTACATTATGATAGATACTATATTAATTCTAATAGAGATGAAATAATCTATAGTACAAATGAAGAAGGATTGAATGAAACTATAACTAATAGTAATTATGCTTTTGAATTTAAAGTATCAGATGCTAATAAATTAGTTATCAAAAATATTAATACTGAATATGAAAAAACAATTGAATATAATGGAGCTATTGAAGATTTCCAAGTAATTGAAAATAATGATAACTATATAATTACTGTTCATACAAATGAAAATGAATCAACTGTATATTATAGTGAATTTATGAATAAAGATGGACTTTCTAATTCAGTTGAATATTTAAATGATTTGGAAGATTCATTTATAAAATTTGAACTACCTACACTAGAACAAGTAGGATATATAACTTTTTCAGATAATGATAACAAATATGTATTTATGTATTCTAAAGCATATGATTATTTCTTAATTAAAAATAATCAACTATTTAGAATAGATTTTTAGAAAAGAACTAAAAGTTCTTTTTTTTAAATAAAAAATCGTAATTTTATTACGATTTTATTTTACATCTAATATCATTGGAATAATTATTGGTCTTCTTCCTGTTAATTCAATTACATAAGAATTGATTTCTAAAATAATTCTATTTTTTAAATCTGTAAGGTTAAAATTATCTTTTTCTAATTCATTTAGAGTAATTAAATTAGTTTTATCTTGTATTTTCTTTATTAATTCTTGATTATCATTAACTATTACAAATCCACGTGTTGTGATATTTGGCTCTATTAACATTTTTTTGTTTTCTAGGTCTAAGTTTAATATAACAATTAGAACTCCGTCTGTTGACATCAATTTTCTATCTTTAATGATTGTTACTCCGACATCACCAATTCTACTTCCATCAACATAGATATCATTAATTGGAATTGAACCATAACGATATACCTCGCCATCTTTCATAGCCAATATATCACCATTTTTATTTATAAATGTATTTTCTTCTTTTATGTCACATAAAGTTGCTAATTTAACATTTGATGCAAGCATTCTATATTCTCCATGCATAGGCATAAAGTATTTTGGTCTAATCAATCTAAACAATAGTTTTAATTCATCTTGTCTTGCATGCCCACTTGTATGAACATTTGATTCACTTGCATTTGTATATACTTTTGCACCTTTAAGATATAATTTATTAATAATTCTATTGATTGACATTGCATTACCTGGAATAGGTGATGATGAAAATATTACTGTATCATCAGGCATAAGTGTAATATTTCTATCATTTCCATTAGCTATTCTAGATAAAGCTGCAAGTGGTTCTCCTTGTGAACCAGTACATAGCAAGCATACTTTTGATGGCTCCATTTTATTAGCTTCATCACTTGTAATAAATATATCTTTATCTTTTATATATCCACATTCAATAGCTATTTCAATATTTGTATTCATACTTCTTCCAAAAACAGCAACTTTTCTATTGTAGTGTTTACATGTTTCTACTATATGAGTTAATCTATATATGTTTGATGCAAATGTAGCAAGTATTATTCTTGATTCTGTATTTTCTGCAAATATTTCTGATAAAGCTTCATCTACAACAGATTCACTATTTGAAAAACCTGGTAATAATGCATTTGTAGAATCACTTAATAGAAGTGTAACTCCTTTATTACCAATGGCTGCCATTTTACCCATGTTTGCAACTGGTCCAATAGGAGTTAAGTCAAATTTAAAGTCTCCTGTTTCTACAATAGTACCATTTTTAGTTGTAATTGCCATACCAAATGAATCTGGTATTGAGTGAGTTGTAGTAAAAAACTCAATATCGAAATGTTTTGTTTTTATATTTAAGTCTTCATTAACTGTAACAAATTTAGGTGCTGGTATATTTCTTTCAGATAGCTTATTTTTAATAAGTTTTTCAGCTATATTTGGTGTATATATTACAGGAATATTAATGTTTTGCAATAAGAAAGGAATTCCACCAATATGATCTTCATGACCATGTGTAATAATTAATCCCTTTATTTTATCTTGCATATTTTTTAAAACATTATAATCTGCTAATACATAGTCTATTCCCATTAAATCTTCTTCTGGAAACATAACTCCACAATCTATTATAAAAAGTTCGTCTTCATGCATTACTACATACATGTTTTTTCCAACTTCACCAAGCCCACCTAAAGCACAGACTAAAGTCTCTCCATTTTTACTATTCATTATAATCATTCCCTTCGAAAAGTTAAATCAGTAATTGTCATTATATCATAGAGTTTCATATTTGTCAAAAAGCTATATTTATATTATAATTATATTGTTGGGGGTATTTTTATGAATACAATTGATTATTATAATGAAAATGCACAAAAGTATTTTGATTTTTCTATTAATGTTGATATGAGCAAACAATATAATATGTTTTTAAAGTATATAAAAGAAGGTGGCAGAATATTAGACTTTGGTTGTGGTGGTGGAAGAGATAGTAAGTATTTTTCTGACTTAGGATATAAAGTTGATGCTATAGATGGATCTATTGAGTTGTGTAAACTAGCAAGAGAATACACCAAACTTGATGTTAAATGTATGGATTTTAGCGATTTAAATAAAATAGATTATTATGATGGAATTTGGGCATGTTCAACTTTATTACATATAGAAAAAAATAAATTATTGTTTATTTTAAAAAAAATAAGAGATGCTTTAAAAGAAGATGGATACTTATATGCTTCATTTGTAAATGGAGCTGCTCAAGAACAATATAGAGAAGATGGAAGATATTTTAATGATTTAACGAGAGAAAGATTTGAATTATTAGCAGATACTACACAATTAGAGGTGGTTGAATATAATTTGAATCATTCAGTAACTGCAACAAATAGAGATATTTATTGGGATAACTACATGTTAAAAAGGAGATAATATGGAGCAAGTATTTAATAAGCTAGTTAGAGACAATATACCAAATATTATTGTTGAAAATGGTGGGGTTGCTTATACTAGAAAACTAAGTGATGAAGAATTTAAACATGAATTAATAAAAAAGTTAAATGAAGAATATAATGAAGTTGTTAATTCAAATGGAAAAGATAGATTAGAGGAACTAGCTGATATGCTAGAAGTTATTAAATATCTTGCAATTGTTGAAGGAAGTTCGTTAGAAGAGGTAATTGAAATATCAAAAGTTAAGTCATTAAAAAGAGGAGCATTTGATAAAAAGATTTATTTAGAAAAAACTATAGATTAGAGGTGTTTTATGGGACTATTTAGTAAAATTAAAAATTTATTTAATAAGCAAGAAGAAATAAAGGAAAAAATAGAAGAAAAAGATATTGAGATAGAAAATATTAGTGAAAAAGAAATAAATAAAGTTGTAAAAGAAGATAATATTAGCAAAGAAGAAATAGAAGAAGTAAAAGAAACAGAAAAGTATGTTGAGGGTTTATCTAAATCAAGAGATAATTTTGTTAATAAGTTGTCAGTTTTAGGTATTAAATATACAAAAATTAGTGATGATTTTTATGATGAACTTGAAGAGATATTGATAACTGCTGATGTGGGCGTTAATACAGTTATGGATTTTGTAGATAGACTTAAGAAGAGAGTTAAAGAAGAAAAAATAGAAGATTTTGAATATTTAAAAGAAGTAATTGTTGATGAATTATTTATGATCTATGTTGATGGGGATATATTATCTTCTAAGTTAAATATTCAAAATGATAAAACTAATGTAATATTATTTGTAGGTGTTAACGGAGTAGGAAAGACAACTAGTATAGCTAAAATAGCATATAATTTAAAAAAAGACGGGAAGAAAGTATTGTTAATTGCTGGAGATACATTTAGAGCAGGTGCAGTTAGTCAATTAGAAGAATGGTCTAAGAGAATTGGAGTTAGTTTTTTTGGAGATGATAGAACAGATCCATCTGCTGTTATATATGATGGTTTAACTAAAGCAAAAGAAGAAAAATATGATGTAGTTTTAGTAGATACAGCAGGACGTTTACAAAATAAATCTAATTTAATGAAAGAACTTGAAAAAATGAATAGAGTTATTAATGAAATAATTCCTGATGAACCATGTGAAACACTTTTAGTAATAGATGCTACTACTGGTCAAAATGGTATAAGCCAAGCAAAAAGTTTTAAAGAAATTACTAACATTACTGGAATAATATTAACTAAATTAGATGGAACTGCCAAAGGTGGAATAGTTTTAGCTATTAAAGAATTAGTTGATATTCCTGTAAAATTTGTTGGTTTAGGTGAAAAAGAAACGGATTTAATACCATTTGATATAGAAAAATATATTTATGGTTTATTTAAGGAGTTCTAATGAAAGAAAGAGAATACTTATTAACACTATATGAGATATATAAGGAATTATTAACTGACAAAGAAAAAGAGTATTTTGAAAATTATTATTTTGAAGATCTAAGTTTACAGGAAATGGCAGATAATTATGGAGTTAGTAGATCATATGTGGGAAAGTTTATAAATACTATAGAAAAAAAATTACATAAATATGAAACATCTTTAAATATTAATGAAAAAAACATAAAAATAAGAGAAATAATTTATAATTTAGATGATGATATTAAAAGTAAAATACAAGAATTATTATAGAAAAGAATAATTCTATGTAGTATAATTAAATTGATTAGGGGTGAATAACATGAATAAAAATGGATGGGGACTTAGAGCAGAATTAGGGTTCTTATTATTATTTTTAATATGTATTTTAATAGCTACTATTGGATTACATAGCCTTGGATTAACTAAAGATAAAGAAGGAGCTTATGTAGATTTAGGAGAATATACAAAAGGTAATGGAACATTTGATTATAGTGCTCTTGAGTTAAAAGTTGCAGATGCTGCTAAAAAATATTATGTTGATAGATATCCAAATGGAACAACTGATACTATAGTTGTTAGTATAGATACTTTAAAGAATAATGGATATATGAGTAGTATTTATGATGGTAGAAATAAAGAATGTAAGGGATATGCAAAAATTTTAAAAACAGGAAATGCAGTTGGATATATAAAATGTAGCATATACGTAACTACAGGGTATAGCGGTGATTATGAATAAAGTTATTATGTTTATTTGGGGTTCAATTATAACATTATTATGTGTTTTAATCTTTATGATAGGATATAAAGAAAGAGATAAAGATTATATGGCATTTGAATCTAGTTTAAAAAGAACAGTAGTATCTTATTTAAAAAATAATAATATTGCTACTAAAAGTAATCAGTCTATCATTATTTTTAGTGATGATTTAGTATCACATGAGTATATGAACTATACAGATTTAAAGAAATATTGTATAAAAAAAATAATATATAAAAGAGGTATTATTAAAGATAAATTTATTTTTGAAAAAGAATGTGATAAAGAAGAGTAAATTATGTTATTTATTCTTTTTTTATAGTATAATATAAATGAAAGGAGAATACATTTATGGAAGGTTTTTTAATATTTATTGTTATAGTAGTAGTTATTATATTATTAAGAAGCATTGTTCAAATTAATGAATATGAAAGAGGAGTTAAATTTAGCAAAGGTAAATTTACTAAAATATTAGATCCAGGATGGAGAATAATACTTCCAATTATTGAAAGTTATAAAAAAATAGATATAAGAACAAAAGTAGTAGATGTTCCTGAACAAGATGCTATTACAAAAGATAATGTATCTATTAGAATAAATGCTGTAATATATTATAAAATTTTTGATGCTGCTAAAGCTGTATTAGAAGTTGAGAATTTCTATTATGCTGTTAGCCAATTAGCACAAACTACTATGAGAAATGCTGTTGGTTCTGTTTCTTTAGATGAATTATTATCAGAAAGAGAAAAACTATCTGAAACTATTTGTAAAGTTATTGATGATGCAACTGATCCATGGGGAATTAAAGTAGAAAATGTTGAACTTAAAGATGTTACTCTTCCAGAAGATATGAAGAGAGTAATTGCTAAAGTAGCAGAGGCTGAAAGAGAAAAAGCTGCTGTTATAACTAAAGCAGAAGGTGAAACAGAAGCTGCTAAGAATTTAGCAATAGCTGCGCAAACTATGGCTAGTACTCCAGGAGCATTACATTTAAGAACATTATCAACTATTAATGATGTTTCATCTGATCAATCAAATACATTAATATTCTGTGTTCCTATTGAAATGATTGATTCATTTAAAAATGGTAATGGAAATGTTCAAGCAATTAAAAAAATAATTGATAGTACTAAAAAAGAAGAGAATTAGTGTATATAGTTTTTTCATAAATCATATATTTAAATGGGTGATTTAATGAAAAAACTTTTTTTATTGCTTTTAATTATTATTTTTACTACTAAAGTAAATTGTGAAACAATTGATTTAGCTAAAAATGCTAAAAGTGCTATATTGATTGAGACTTCTACTGGAAAAGTATTATATGAAAAAAACAAAGATGAAAAAAGAAGTCCAGCCAGTATGACTAAAATTATGACATTATTACTTGCTATGGAAGCTTTAGAAGATGGGAGAATAAATATTGATGATAAAGTTTTAATATCAAAAAATGCTTCTGGTATGGGAGGAACTCAAATTTTTATTGAAGAGGGAAGTAGTATAGATGTTAAAACATTATTAAAGGGAATCGGAATTGCTTCTGCAAATGATGCAGCAGTAGCAATGGCTGAATATATTGGTGGAACTGAAGAAAATTTTGTAAAAATGATGAATGATAGAGCAAAAGAATTAGGATGTAAAAATACTACATTCAAAAATCCTCATGGATTAGATGAAGAAGGACATTTAACTACAGCATATGATTTATCTTTGATTGCTAAAGAATTAATTAAATATCCACTTGCTCTTAAAATTACAAGTACATATGAAGATTATATTGAAGTATCAGGAGAGAATCATTGGTTGGTTAATACAAACCGATTATTAAGGTTTTATAAAGGAATAGATGGTTTAAAAACAGGATTTACGAATAATGCTGGTTATTGTTTAACAGCAACAATGGAAAAAAATAATATGAGACTTCTTAGTATTGTTATGGGTGAAGACAATAAGGACAATAGAAGCAACGATACAGTTTCTATGATGGAGTATGGATTTAGTAATTATGGAAGTAAAAAAATAATAGATAAAAATGATTTTCAAGAATATATAAATATAGATAATGCATATGATAAAAAAACAAAGTACTATTTAAACACTGATGTAAATATAATTGTAAATAAAAATGTAAAAGATGTAAAATACAAAATAAATAAAGAATTATATGATATAAAAGCTCCAATTAAGAAAAATACTAAGGTAGGTATTCTAACATTAAAATATGATAATAAAGAATATAAATATGATTTAATTGTTAAAAATGATGTTAAAAGAATTACTTTTTTTAAAGTTTTTAGTAATCTAATTACAGATATTATTAGTGGTGTTAAAATAGATTTAAAAAATTGACTTTAATATGGTATTTTAGTATCATAATATGTAGAAATAGAAGGTGTGTTTATGAAAGTGTTAGTAACAGGTGGAACAGGTTATATAGGAAGCCATACTGTAGTTGAATTAATTAACAGTGGTTATGAAGTTATAATAATTGATAATTTTAGTAATTCTAAACCAGAAGTTGTTGATTATATTGAAAAGATAACAAATGTTAGACCAAAATTATATGAAGGAGATTGCTGCGATAAAGAAATATTAAGAAAGATATTTAAGGAAAATGAAATTGATTCAGTTATACACTTTGCTGGATTTAAAGCAGTTGGTGAATCAGTTCATGCACCATTAAAGTATTATAGGAATAATTTAGTATCTACTATTAGTTTGTGTGAAGTAATGAAAGAATTTAATTGTAAAAAAATAGTTTTTTCAAGTAGTGCAACAGTATATGGTGATCCAAAAGAATTGCCATTAAAAGAACAAATGGAATTAGGACGTACAACAAATCCATATGGAACAACAAAAGCATTTATTGAAAGAATCTTAAGTGATTTATCAATATCTGATAAAGAATGGAAAGTTATTTTATTAAGATACTTTAATCCTGTTGGTGCTCATGAAAGTGGCTTAATAGGTGAAAATCCTAATGGAACTCCAAATAATTTAATGCCATATATAATGAAAGTTGCTATTGGAGAATTAGATCATTTAAATATTTTTGGTGATGATTATGATACTAAAGATGGTACAGGTGTAAGAGATTATATTCATGTAGTTGATTTAGCAAAGGGTCATATTAAAGCACTTGAACATATTAATGATATTGAGGGAGTTAAAATATATAATCTTGGTACTGGAACAGGATATAGTGTTCTTGAAATTGTAAGAGCTTTTGAAAAAACAAATAATGTTAAAATACCTTATGTAATTGCTCCTAGAAGAGATGGTGATGTAGCATCATACTTTGCTGACAGTTCATTAGCATTAAAAGAATTAGGATGGAAAGCAGAACTAAATTTAGAAGATATGGTTTCTTCATCATATAAATTTATAAAGAATTGTAAATGAGGTTAATATGAATAAAAAAGAAGTAAAGAAATATTTAGATTTTTTAATAAAAGGTATTTATGCTGGATTAATGATTGGAGTAGGTGGAACTATATTTCTAAGTGTTGAAAATACTATTGTTGGTTCATTTCTATTTTCAATAGGATTATTAATGATATGCATGTATGGCATGAATTTATATACTGGGAAGATTGGTTATGTTTTAATTAATAAATTTGAATATGTATATGAATTATTATTAAGTTTGTTTGGAAATTTTATTGGTACATTTATTGTAGGAAAATTAATGTTATTAACTAGATTTAGTTCGCTAAGTGAAAGAGCAATAAAAATGGCTAATTTAAAATTAAGTGATAATCTATTAAGTATTTTCATATTATCAATGTTTTGTGGAATGCTTATGTATATAGCTGTTAATAATTATAAAAAAGCAAGTAATGAGATAGGCAAATACATTGGAATATTTATGTGTGTAATGGTATTTATATTGTGTGGGTTTGAACACTGTGTAGCTAATATGTTTTATTTTTCTATTGCTAGTGTGTGGTCATTTAAAACACTATTATATTTATTGATTATGGTTTTAGGAAATTCGATTGGTTCAATAATAATTGCCTTTTTCTATAATAGATATTATAAAAATTAAGAATTTTAAATAAATTCTTTTTTTTTATAAAAAAAGAAGTGTTTCATACTTTCTATAGCTAATAATTATTATAGAGGAGGAGAAACACATGAATATTTTTTTACAATTGATGTTATTGTTAAAATTAAATTTTGATTTAAATTATAGTGAATGGAGTGAGGATTATCCTGATGGGGTAGAAGAAATTCTTATAAGAAAGGAGGATAGATATCTTTGTTATATTGAAGAAAAAACAAATGAAAAGTATTTAACATATGAAGAGTTTGGAAATAGAATAATTGATTATGAAGACTTTTATTATACAGAAGAAAGTAGTCCTTCAGAAACTAAACCCGAAAAATTAAAGGATAGAATTATTCGTGAATTTATGATTTCAAAATTATATAAACCAAGTGATGTAATAGGAATTTCTTTTGATAATTATGACTCAAATAATCCAGATGGTTATTTTACAAAAGTATTAATTACTGATTTAAGTGATAATAAAATTGATGTTATAGAATATGAGAATATTGAAAATATAAAACTAGAAAACACTATAAAGTTAACATTTAAAGAAAAGATAAATATAAATAATATAAAAATTACATTATATTACAATATTGACAGTAATAATGAAAGCAAAATAAATATTAATTATATTGCTAGTGATGGACATAAAATATACAATAATGAGATAAAAATGATAGGTAGTTCAAATATAGTAATAAATGGAATAACAAATTTCAGTGAAAATTTTGTTAAATATAGTTTACAATATACATATAAAGATAAACTATATAAAACATATGAAATAAATACAACAATAAGTGAAGAATATCATAATGCAGAAGATGATTGTGAAAAAGTAGAATCAAGTAAAAAAACATTTTATAGTTATATAACAAATGAATATGTTATATTAGATTCTAATGGAAAAATAGTTACATCTTCTAGTGAATGCAAAAAATCATTTTGTACTATGATGTACATCACTAAAAAAGAGGAACCTAAGGAAGAAGTAGAAACACCAGTAATAAATCCTAAAACATTTGATAGTGTTTATTATTATATTTTTGGATTATTTATATCTTTATTTGGTATATGTTTTTTATTTAAGAATCGAATAAAAAATCTAGTTTTGTCGAATCTATTTAAAAAGTGAAAAAAATTAATTAGAATAATATTATGAAAACAAATTTAAGATTTAGAAATAGTATTTTGTATATTAAAATTGATGGAGTATTAGTTGGAAATAAAGTACAACAATTTGAAAGTGAAGTGATACCAATTATTTTAGGATTGAAGACAAAGTATGTAACAATTAATCTTAAAAATGTTGAATTAATTGACAAAAGAGGAATTGATTCATTAATTAAAATAGCAGATCTTACTAATCGCTTTAAAGGCAAAGTTGCATTATGTGAATTAAGTAAATACATAATTGATAATTTTAAACATAGTGATATTTTTGATTATTGTTTTAAAACAAAAAATGAAAATACTAGTTTAGAGGTGTTTAAATTATAATGGAGGAAACATATAAACGAATAAAAGAAAGTGAAGGGTTAATTTACTCAATAGCAAAAAAATATAGTTCTTATAATGATATTGATGATTTATATCAGGCAGGAAGTATAGGTGTTATAAAAGCAATTAATAAATATGATAAAAATTCAAATGTCAAATTTTCTACATATGCTTATAAATATATTTTAGGAGAAATAATAGATTTTATAAGAAAGAATAAAACAATTATTGTAAGTGATGAAGTATATGATATTTATAAAAAATATATAAAAATTAGAGATCTATTATCTAGTAAACTACAAAGGGAAGTTTCTTTTAGTGAAATATGTAGTTATATGGGTATAGAAGAAAAACAAATGATATGTATAATTGAAAGTGTTAGTTACTCAAAAAGTATTGACGATAATCTATATGATACAGTTTCTAATGACTATAGAAATATAATTGATAATGAAATATTATTAAGTAATGAAATTGAAACATTAAATGACTTTGATAAATCAATAATTAACTATAGATATTATGAAGGCTATACACAAGATGAAACGGCTAAAATAATGGGTATTTCTCAAGCAAAAGCTTCTAGATGCGAAAAGATAATATTAAATAGAATGAGAGAAAATATTGCAAATTAAAAAAACGTAACTATTTGTGTTTACGTTTTTTAATTATAATGACAGCTATTACAAATAGAAGTATTCCACTAGCTATTGTTATTATTATATATAGTGTTAAATTACTATGAATAACATTAGAATCTAGTATATCAAGTGAATTGATTATATTTAAATATTCATCATTACCAGCTATTTCTTTGTCACTACTATAAATAATTGTTGTTATATATTTATTTGTTGTATACATTCTTCCTTTTTGATACATATCATATCCTGTAATATCTTTACTTGGATAATATACGTCATATTCTAAATAATATATATCATCATCATTTAGTTTCTTTATGTCATTTACAGTTATATTTATATTATATTTTTCTAATCCTTTATTAATTCCAGTTTCTAAATATTCTTTTTGTTTATTTATTTCTTCATCTGTAAATTCTTTAACATCGTATTTTAGTTTACTATTATCACTTGTTGTTATAGAAATATAATTATTATCTTTAATCCATCTATAATTGTTTTCTTCCTTTGAGTCTTCTAAAACGTATGATTCAGGAATATCTATTTTGAAAATCTCATTTTCGTATGCTTTCGCTTTTGTAATTAGCATTAATAACATAATTGTAATTATAAAAAATTTTTTCATAAAATCACCTACGTAATATTATAAAATAAAAATAAATAAATTCAAACATTAATTTATTTACTTTTTAATCTTTTAAGAATATAATTAAATTATTAAATGGAGTAGAAAGTATGAAGAGACTAAAAAAAATTATAATTATTACCATTGTTATTTTAGTAGTGATTTTTGTTGCTACTTATATAGATTATTTTATTACTAAGACAAATAATACATATCCAAAGATCTCTATAAAACAAAAATTATCTGATAATGAATTTGTATATAAGGCTATTTTATATAAAGTTTGGTATTGCGATAGTAACAAGACATATACTATTGGAAACTATAGTGATAAAGATGCTATATGTCCTAAAAATTATACTTATGTTGATGATTTTTATACGAATGAGTCTGGTATTAAAATATCAAAAAGAGATTTACAATTGTTAACAAATGATGGCGTTTACTCAAGTGAAATGGTAGAAAATATGAATACTGAAAAACAAGTTAGTGAAGCAGTTCATGTTTCTGAAGAGTATGGAAAAACAAAGTATAAATCATTAAATAAAGAAAGCGAAGATGGTTACAAACTAGTATTAGTTCCAAAGTTTAAGAGTGATAAAAATGGTAATTATAAGTGGCAGTATGATGATAATGAAAATGAATATTATTGTTTAAGAAGTGATAAAAATAAAAACTATCTATCAAAATATAATGGTGAAGAATGTGAAGGTTTTAATAAAGTAAAGATGGATAGCGAATGGTGTACAAACTATGTTAATTCAATGTTGGTTTACGAAGATAATATAGAGGAATTATGTAAAGAGTAGAAATACTCTTTTTTATTGATTATTTATATTTCTTGTTAAAAAAAATAGATGGTGTTATAATGTTTATGGTGAAGTATATGAAACAAAGAGTGATAAGTGCAATTGTTGCATTAATAATAGTAATACCATTAATAATTCTTGGTGGTTATGCATATTATGTTGGTGTAGGCGTTATAAGTATTATAGGATTTTTTGAAATGGTAAAAGTTAGAGAAAAAGAAAAAAAGATAGATACATCTATTAAATTGCTTGCTTTAGTGGCATATTTATGTATAGTATTTTCATCTATAATAACAAAAGATACTTTTAATATTGATTATAGATTATATATATTAGATTTATTTGTATGTTTATTACCATTAATTGTAATGGATAAAAAAGAATATGATGCAGAAGATGCATTAGTTCTAGTATCTATAACTATGTTTTTAGGAATTGCTTTTAATTTTTTAATAGTAATTAGAAATATTGACTTATTATACTTATTATATGTTGTATTAATAACTATAATGTCAGATACTTTTGCTCATTTTTTTGGAACAAAAATTGGTAAAATCAAATTATGTCCTAAAGTATCTCCTAATAAGACAGTTGAGGGAATGATAGGTGGGGTATTTTTTGGTACTTTTATAGGATCTGTATTCTTTTTAACATTTATTAATACAAATGCTAGTTTATTTTATGTTACAATTGTTTCTTTGTCTTTATCATTAATAGCTGAGTTTGGAGATTTGGTTTTTTCTGCTATTAAAAGAAGATATGGCGTTAAAGACTATGGTAATATTATGCCTGGACACGGTGGTGTATTAGATAGACTTGATAGTATATTATTTGCTGTTTTAGCATTTTCTTACTTAATATCATTTTTCTAGGAGGATTAATAAATGAATTTTATAATAACGTTGCTTATTTTATTTGTTATATTAGGATTAATAATTTCAATTCATGAATTTGGACATTTTATAGCAGCTAAAAAAAGTGGAGTTTATGTAGATGAGTTTTCACTTGGTATGGGGCCATTAATTTATAAATTTAAACCTAAAAAAAGTGAAACTACATATTCACTTAGAGCATTACCAATTGGTGGCTATGTTTCAATGGCTGAAAAAGAAGATAAAAAGACTAAAATCAAAAAGGATAGAGTTTTAGAAAATAAAGGTTTTTTTAGTATTCTATGGGTTTTAATAAATGGAATTGTATTTAATTTTTTATTAGCTATTGTTTTGTTTTTTATTAGTGGACTAATATATGGTAGACCTGTTAATGAACCTATTGTAGGTTCAGTTGTTGAAGGAGGAGCTGCATATAATTCTGGACTAGAAGCTGGAGATAGGATTCTTGAAGTTAATGGTGAAAAAATTGATTCATGGGATGATTTTTTACTTGAAGCTTCTGCTAAAAAATTAAAATCAAACTATGAATTTAAAGTGAAAAAATCAACAGGAAATATAGAAGTTATTAATATAAAGCCTGATGTTAAAAAAGAAAATGGAGAAGAAGTTAGAGTATTTGGAATTGTGTCAAATGGTACTACATACAAGAAAGGATTTTTAAATGCTCTTAATTATTCAATAACTGGAACATGGGATAATTCAAAAACTATATTTAAAATACTTGGTTCATTAATAACTGGTCAGGTATCTGTTAAAAATCTAAGTGGTCCTGTTGGTATTTATTCAGTAGTAGATGTAGTAAAATCACAAGGATTTCAAAGGTTATTATATTTAACAGCATATTTGAGTATAAATGTTGGTATAATGAATTTATTGCCAATACCAGTATTTGATGGTGGTAGAATATTTATATTAATAATTGAAAAAATTATTAGAAGAAAAACTGGAGAAAAATTAGAATTAGCATTAAACTATATTGGATTTGGTCTTATGATATTATTAATGATATATGTAACATTCAATGATATAGCAAGACTTGTGGTGGGGTAAATGGAAAATAGGTTTTTAGAAAATAAAATAGTAATTAAATATTGTAAAGATTATTATAGAATTATTAATGAAGAGTTTAGTGAACTTGATTTTATGAGTAGTAAAGTTATACAAATATATCAAACATATATTTTTTCAATAAATGTAAGAAATAAAGTTGAGTTAAGAAAAGCAATAGATTTAAATACAGCAGTTGCTAGATATTTTGATGATAGAGAGTTTAAAACACTTCTTACTAATTTTTTAACATCTTTAAAAGTTTCAAAAAGAGAAACAAATATCATGGGGTTTATAGCAGAATCAATCATAAAAGAATATGAGAGATATAGGGAAGGATTTACAAGAAATTTATACATTCCAAGATGGATATAAATAAAGAGTGATAATTATGAAGAATAAGAAGATATATTATGACATATATAGTGAGTTTTATAATGTCAATAAATATAGAGAATTGAAATCTATAATACATCATGGTAATAATAGATTAGACCATATTAATAGAGTGGCAAAGATGAGTTTTTTATTATCAAGATTATTAAAATTAGATTATGTTTCATGTACAAGAGGTGCAATGATGCATGACTTCTTTACTACAGATGATTTAAGTAGAAGTAACATGAAGTATCGTAATTTTTTATCAGAACATCCTAAAATAGCACTTGAGAATTCTCTTAAATATTTTGATGTTAATGAAATAGAAAAAGATGTAATTCTTTCACATATGTTTCCTGTTGTTAAGGGAAAACCTAATTATAAAGAATCTAAGGTGGTTTGTTTGTGTGATAAGTTAGTGAGTTTTTATGAATTTTTTAAATATGAAGCTAAATCAACAGTTTATTTAAGCGCAGTAGTGTTTATTAAAATAGTTGGATAGTTTCTCTTTTTGTCCTCGTAGCTCAGTAGGATAGAGCGATCGCCTCCTAAGCGATAGGTCGTTGGTTCGATTCCAATCGGGGACGCCATTTTTATAGAAGGTTATATTATAATAATCTTTTTTTATGTTATAATAAAAATAGAGGAAAATATGAAAAAAATTAAAGTTATTATAATATATTTAATTGTTTTGATGCTAATTATGTCTATGACAATAGTATTTGCTTCTTTTTCTGAAACAATGAGTATAAGTGGAGAAGCAAAAGTTATGCCATATGCTAAAATTAGAATTAAAAAAGTAGTATTTGATAATTCTACTGGTTCAGGATATGAAACATATAATGCAGATTTTAATATTAATAAAGCAACAATGTATTCAAGCTTACCAAATAATGGAGATAGTGTTACATATAAAATAGTTTTTCAAAATGACTATAGTGATGATTATTATATAAGTAACGTTGAAGTTATATCAAATAATAATGAATCTATTAATGTTACATATAATAATTGTGAAACCAATTTATTGTTAAAAGCTAATAGTGAAACAACTGGTTATATTACATTTAATGAATCTAATAATAATTCTAGTCAAGATATTATATATTCAATAAAATATACGTTTAAAAAGAAAGAATATGTTTTATTGGCAAATTATGTTATGAATTTAGCTAAGTTGGGAAATACTAATAGTTTAGAAGAAATAGGTAATACAGGTCTTGCTTATGATGGAACTTCTGATAATAATTTAAGATATATAGGTAGTAATCCTAATAATTATATTACATTTAATAATCAAACTTGGAGAATTATAGGAGTGTTTAATAATATTGATGATGGAACTGGAAATAAAGAAACTAGAGTTAAAATAATATCAACATCGAGAATTAATTATTTGGCATGGGATATGAATTCTAGTGGTACAGCTTTATATACTAATGACTGGACAACATCAAATGTTAAAACAATTTTAAATGATTATTATTTGAATAGTTCTACTGGAACTGGATATTATTACCAAAATTCTACTAGAAAATCTCATTCATTTGATTTTTCAGACAATGGATTAAATAATGTAAAAGATTATATTGGTAATACGGTTTGGGGAATCACAGGGCCATCAGAAAGGGCAGTAACTACAAGTGATTTTTATAATCAAGAAAGAAATGGAACAGTTATTCCAAGTAATTCAAATAATAGTAGTCCAAGTAAAAGTTGGACAGGTAAAATTGGTTTATTATATCCAAGTGATTATGGATTTGCAACTAGTGGAGGAAATACAACTAATAGAAGTGCATGTTTAAATTATTATATTTCAAATAGTACTAGTGCTTCTAAAAATACTGATTGGAGAGGGTATTCAGATTGTTATGAAAATGATTATTTATATCATTCAGATTACTACAACTGGAGTATGACTCCTTATGCTATTGATGATACTCGTGTATTCTTATTTTATATAGCAGCAAATACAGGATTTCTTGTACCAGCACAAACATATTCTGGATATGGTGTATATCCAACATTATATTTGAAATCAAATGTTTTATATTTAGGAGGTAGTGGAAGTAATTCTGATCCATATAAGATAGGATTAAAATAATGTAAAATAATAATTAAATTAGTTGTTTTATCCTTAAATTATAGATATAATAAAACTGATAATAGGAGGAGAGTATGAAAAATAATTCTATAAGAAATAGTGTAATATTAGGAGTAGTTATAGTTGGACTATTTGCATTTGTTGGAATAGTTTGGGCAGCATTTACAACTACTTTGGAAATAAATGGAGCTGCTAAAGTTGAAAAACAAGGATGGGATATTCATTTTGCTAATTTAAGTGATGCTGTATTAGGTGGAACAGCAACAGAAACAACAGAACCAACAATCGATTCTGAAAGTACAACAATAGGTAATTATAAATTTAATTTTAAAACACCTGGAGATAGTGGTAGTTATACATTTGATATAGTAAATGCCGGAACATTTGGAGCAAAACTATCTACATTAACAAATACTGAATTCACATGTACTGATTCAGATGGATCTACAACTTCATCTGCAGCTACTAATGTATGTAAAAACTTATCGTATGAATTAAAATATACAAATTCTGGTACTGCCTTACAAACAAATGATACTTTAAAAGCGGAAGATAGCGTAAAAGTAACTCTAACAGTTATATATGATGCTAATACTCCTGTTAACGAATTACCTGATAAAGCTGTTGAAGTAAGTGGTATAACAACAACATTGATTTATACTCAAGATAATAATGTTAATACAACGACTGGAAAATAAAAAATGGCTGTAGCCATTTTTTTTATAAATTATATTTTTTTTGTTATAAATTTGATATAATTAACAATATAATAGGAGGTATTTATGAAGTTTAAAAATACTAATAATATTATTCTGCTTAGCTCATTGTTTTTAGGAGTATTCTTATTTTCTACTATTGTGTGGGCGGCATTTACAACTACACTAGAAATAAATGGTTCAGTGTCTGTTGTTAAACAAGGATGGGATATTCATTTTGCAAATTTAAGTAGCGTTAATCTAAGTGGAGACGCTATAGAAGCTTCTAAGCCTAAAATAGATAGTTCAGCTACAAAGATAAGTGACTATTCTATTAAATTTATTACTCCTGCTGATAGCGCATCATATACATTTGATATAGTAAATGCCGGAACATTTGGAGCAAAATTATCAACACTTACAAATGGAACTAAAATTTGTACAGATGGAAATGGAAATACAAATTCAGTTGATGCAAATAATGTTTGTGAAAATATTATTTATGAATTAAAATATACATCTACTGGTGCTAATGTGTCAGAGTTTGATACATTAAAAGCAGGTGACAAAGTTAATGTTACTTTAACAATAAAATATAGTAATGACGTAACTACTGAAAAGTTACCTAGTACTGAAGTTTTAGTAGGAGGTTTATCAACAACTCTTGTATATACACAAGACACTAATGTGAGTGAAACGACTGGAAAATAAAAGAAAGGATGATTAAATATGAAAAACAAAAATATTGTTCTTATATTTTTTGAGCTAATATATTTAATCATTTTAATTGGTAATATTTTTTATAAGTTTTTAAATATTCATTACATTTTCTTAATAAGCATAGTTTTAGCTTTAATAATATTTATTTTGTTTGGTTTTGAAAAAGAAAGATTGATAAATAAAAAAACATATATATTTAGTATATTATTGTTTACAATAGTTGGATTAATAATAAAATATTCAATTGGTTTAGTGACAGGATATTTATATACACCTTTTGATTTGTCTATTTTGGGTATAATAAAAAATGTAATACCATTGACTTTATTAATTATTATGTGGGAATTAACTAGATATATTGTAATTAATAAATGTAATAGTAAAGTGGCTATAGTATTTTATATATTGTTAATTACTTTATTATATATAAATGGTATTAGTGGTTTTTCAAATGATATGAATTTTGAAAAAATAGTAAAGTTTATTTCTACAATATTTATTGTAGATTTAATAAATAATATAGTATTATCATTGATGAGTAAAAAATTTGGCTATACAGTGTGTATATTGTTTTCAATAATAATTAATTTATATATATTTATATTGCCAATAGTTCCTGACTTAGGAAGCTATAATGATACAATCACTCAAGTTCTTCTTACTTTAGGAGTTTATTTGTTAATGAAATTTACCTTAACAATTGAAAAAAAGAATGATATAAGAGATAATTATGTAGTAATTAATACTATAAGAACAATAATGATAGTATTAATAATTTTATTGGTTTCTTTAAATAGTAATCTATTTAGATTTTGGATTGCAGTAGTTGGTTCTGGAAGTATGGATCCAACAATTAAGATAGGGGATGTAGTTCTAATTGATAAAAAGTATAAAGAAAGAGCAAATATGATTAATGAAGGGGATATTTTGGTATTTAAAAAAGATAATCAGTTATTTTGTCATAGAGTTGTTTCAATAAGTGAAATAAATGATAAATACTATTTCAAAACAAAAGGTGATAGAAAAGGACAAAATGTAGATAATTGGACAGTTAATGAAAGTGAAATAATTGGAGTAACAAAATTAACTATAAAAAAAGTAGGATTACCATCAATATGGTTGAAGAATAAAATGGAGGAAAAAAATGAAAGTTAAAACTAAAAATGTTAAAGTAGTAAAAAAAATAGATAATTCTATATCTCTAGATAAATTCCTATTAGCATATGTTTTACCTGTTATAATTATTCTTTCGTTAGCTATAATATGTTTTTTAAGAAGCTATGTTTTTAATGATATTAGTATTAATACTACTTATTATGAAAAGGGAAAAGTAGATTATGATGTTAATTTGATTGATAATTCATATTATAAAGAAAAAACATTACCTTCAGGAATGAAATATGTTGCTAGTATTATTGATACTATTAATCCTAGATTTAAATATGAAGTTCATGCTGATAATAATTTAAATCTTAATTATTCATATGAAGTTACTTCTCAATTATTAATAATTGATTATGAAAATAATGATAAGATTTTACAAAAAACTGATGAAGTATTATTGAAAAAAGTAACTAATAGTATAAATGATATTAGTTTTGAAATAGATGAAACTATACCAATTGATTATAAAAAATATAGTACTTATGTAACTAATTTTAAAAAGGGTCTTTCTCTTCCAGTTAAGGCTGAACTAATAGTTACTATGAATATAAATGTTTTAGGAGATAATAAAAATCTAATTAAGGATTTTAATAAAAATAGAACATTAGAGGTAAGAATACCATTTAATGTTCAAACAGTTGAAGTAATTATTCCTACAGAGAAAATAAATAATACTGATTATTTGTATACAAGAATAAGTCCGATTGCTAATAGAGTTGTTTTCTATTTATTTATAGCATTGTCAGTTTTATCTGTATTTTTAATAATCAATTTGTTTAGAGGAATATCTAAATATAAAAAATATAATAGATATTATAAAGACTTAAATAAGATATTAAAAAATTATGACAAGATAATAGTTAATGGTGATTTATCTTATGATGAGAAAAAATATAAAAATATATTAAATGTTGATTCTTTTGAAGAAATGGTTGATGCATCAGTTAATTTAAATAAGCCAATAATTTTCAATGAAGATAAAAAAGGTAAAAAAAGTATATTTATAATTATTGCTGAAGATATGATTTATAAATATATTTTAGAAAATAAAAATACTAAAAAAGATGAGTAATCATCTTTTTATTTGATTTATTATTATTTTATGATATAATATAGAACTCAAGAGAGGGGTTTATAATATGGATTTAAATAGAGGAGAATTATATCTTAAAACCTTGGAAATAATAAATGTATTACTACATGGTGATTTTTGGAAAATAATTAATGGAAATTATGTAGCAAAACTTTATATTGATAAATATGAAATGGTTGTTTATGGAGAACCAATTAAGATATTTCATTTACCAATAACTGATAGAAAGATTTTTATGAATGAATTTAGCAAAATAATAAATAATCTTGGATTTTCTATTTCATATTCTAAAAGAGAGGATTTATACACTTTAATGATTAGTAAAAGTATGCAAAAAGAGTGTGCTATAAAATTTGAATCATTAACAAGAAATATTTGTAATGATAATTATGATGAAAAAATAAATGAATTTATAGATGCAATTATTAATAATTATTTATGGGTAGATTTAAATAATGGAATTAGTTATTTAGAATATGAAGTAAAAACAATTGATAATAAAGTTATATTTATAATTGATAAAGATATATTTGATTTTGATTTAGATGTTCAAGAATATAAAAAATTTGAAAAAGAATTAAAAATAAAATTACAATCATATAAAATTATTACATATGGTAATGAGAAATTAAGAAGATATTTTAGTTCTGATGATTTATATAGAACTAAGAAGCTTTATAATAGTGATAAAATAAAATTAGAAAAGAAAAAATAGAAATTAGTTATACTAATTTCTATTTTTATGTTAATATAATTCATATGAAGAATTATATTTTAGGAAGTATTAGAAAGATTATTTTTGAAAGTAATAGTGGACCATATAAAGTTGGTCTTTTTAAGGTGAAAGATACTAATGATGAAGAGGCTATAGAATATGTAAATAAAATAATTGGTTTTACTGGTAATTTTAATGAAATAAATGAAGAAGTAGATTACATTTTTTATGGCAAAATGTTTGATCATCCTAAATATGGAATTCAATATAATGTAGAATCATATGAAGTAGCTGTTCCAAGTGATGAAGATAGTTTGATTGTTTATTTAAGTAGTGGATTATTTAAGGGAATTGGTAGTAAAACAGCTAAAAAAATTGTTGATAGATTTGGAGTAGATACTATTGATGTAATAAAGAATGATTATGAAGCTCTATCTGATATTAGCGGAATGAATATAAAAAAAGCAAGAATGATGCATGATAAAATAGTAAATAATGAAATGAATCAAGATTTAATAATAAAATTAAATGAATATGGTTTTACTGTTAAAGAAGCAATTGATTTAATTACACTATATGGAGTAGAGCTATTTACTATTCTAGAAGATAACATTTATGAACTTGTTGATAATATATCATTTGATAAATTAGATTTTCTTTTTTTAAAAAATAATGATGAAATGTCTTCTGTTAGAATTAATGCTTTGATTAAACGTAATATTTATTTAATGTGTTATGAAACTGGTGACACTTTAGTATATAAAGAAGAATTATTTATAAGAATGAAAAAACATTTTAATAAAAGTTTTGATGCTAATATGTTCATATCTCATTTAAATAAATTACTTGAAGAAAATGAGATAGTTGAGTTTGGCGATTTAGTAACTTTGTTTGAATTCTATGATACTGAAAAAAGTATTTTGAGTGAGATTAATAGAATAAGTAGTATTAAAGATGTTATAAGTTCAAAAAAGATTGATGAGTATATAACTTTGTATGAAAAAAACAATACAATAAAATTTAATAAAGAACAAAAAGAAGCAATTAAAGAATCTATTAAAAATAATTTTTATATTATTACAGGTGGACCAGGAACAGGTAAAACAACAATTATAAAAGCTATAGTTGAAATACTTTGTAGTATAAATAATATTTCTAAAAATGATATTGCTTTACTTGCTCCAACTGGTAGAAGTGCCAAAAGAATGTCTGAAAGTGTACATGCACCTGCATATACAATTCATAAGTTTTTAAAGTGGAATAAAGAAACAGAGACTTTTGGAATTGATGAATATAATAAAGCAAGTGAAAAGGTTATTATTGTTGATGAAGCTAGTATGATTGATATTTTCTTATTTTATAGTTTATTAAAAGGACTTAGAATAAATGTTAAATTATTATTAATTGGAGACGCTAACCAATTACCATCTATTGGTCCTGGGGACGTGTTAAATGATTTACTTAAAATGGATTTTGTAAAAAGTAAATGTTTAAATACAATATATAGAGTTAAAGATGGAAGCTATATAACATATTTGGCAAATGATATTAAAAATAAAAAAACATTTGATTATTTTGATAATGAATATAGTGATTTTAAATTTATTGAAAGTGATGATAATAACATAATGAAATATTTAACTGAAATATGTAATAAAATTAAAGAAAAAAATATTAGCATAGAAAATTTTCAAGTATTAGCTCCAATGTATAAGGGTTTAAATGGAATAGATAATTTAAATAGAATGATGGCAGAGATATTTAATCCTGATGGTGAAAAATTTCAAATAGGTGAGAATGTATATAGAATTGGTGATAAAGTAATACAATTAATGAATGATGTAGAGAACAATGTTTTTAATGGTGATATTGGATATATATGGGATGTGGAATATATTGATAAGAAAACATATGTAACTATTTCATATATGGGTAATAAAGTTAAATATAGTAATGGTGAATTTGATAGATTTAGTTTGGCATATGCAATTAGTGTTCATAAATCTCAAGGAAGTGAATATAATAATGTTGTTATAATACTTGCAAAGAGTTTTAGAAGAATGTTTTATAACAAATTAATATACACTGCAGTTACAAGAGCAAAGCAATCATTGATGATTTTGGGCAGTATTGAATCATTAAATACTTCTGTTCAAACATTATATGCAGACAATAGAAATACATATTTAAAACATGTATAATTTTATTAAAAATAATAATACTAATAATATCAAAGGAGGAGATATTATTAGAACTGTAGAAAAAATGGTTGCTTTTGTGGGTGGTATGACAATGGGACTACTTTATAAAAAATATGAACATGATATTTATAAGTACATGAAAAAAGCAGCAAAAAAAATGGAAGATTAAAATAGTTCTAGTTGAACTATTTTTTTTAATAAAAATATGATATTATTATTTTAGGAGAGTAGGTAATATGGAAAAGGAAGAAAATAAAAAACTAAATACAAGAAAGTTAAATCAATTATTAACACTTGGTAATAATATTGGAAAAATATTATATATACTTTTTATTATACTTTTAATATATGTATTAACATTAATATTTAGAGAATGGAAAGTGTTGTCATTTTTAGGAAAAATTCTTGCTATTATATCTCCGTTATTTATTGGATGGTTTATAGCATGGTTATTAAATCCTATGGTAAAAAAATTAACAGAAAAGGGTATGAAAAGAGGACTTGCAGTAGTCGTAGCTTATTTAGTTATGCTTGCAATAGTTGGTTTAATAATAGGATTTACTATTCCATCATTAGGTCAACAAATAAGTGATATAGTTGCTGCTGTACCTAAAATTGCTAATGATTTATCTGGATGGATTGATGATATTTTTGCAAAAATATCTGATTTAAGTTTACAAAATTTAGATAATGTTAAATCTGCATTTATGTTAAAAATTCAAAATTTTGCAACAGGAATTCAAACAAATTTACCAGAAACAGCTGTGAATATTGTATCTAGTTTAGTTTCTGGTGTTGGAAAAATAGTAATAAGTTTAATATTAGGATTCTATATATTATTTGATTTTCATAAATTTTCTGAAGGATTTATTGGATTATTTCCTAAGAAAGCAAGAAGTGATGTTAGATATTTGTTAGACAAATTAGATGATAGTTTGTATTCATTTGTTAGTGGTACACTTTGGTTATCATTACTATTATTTGTTGTATCAGTTATAGGATTTTCAATTATAGGATTAAATGCACCAGTTTTAATTGCACTTGTGTGTGTTATTACTAATTTAATTCCATATATTGGTCCATATATTGGTGCTGCAGTAGCTGGTGCTATTGGTTTTGCTGAAAGCCCATTAGTTGGAATATTAACATTAGTATTTATATTAATTGTTCAAACAATAGATGGAGAAGTTTTAAATCCACTTGTTATGAGTAAGAAGATGAATTTGAGTCCAATTACAATTATTATTTCATTATTGGTTTTTGAATATTTATTTGGTATAATTGGTATGGTAGTAGCTACTCCAGTTGTAGCACTATTAAAAATAATATATGTTTTCCTAGATGAAAAATTCAATTTCTTTGGATTTTTAGGAAATGATGATTAATTGGAGGAAAAAAGAAGTGAAAAAGGAAATTATTAAAGAATATGATGGAAGATTATTAATACTTGATATTATGTTATATTGCATTATTGCTACTGCAGGCTTTATTTTATTAAATTTATCTAATGTAGAAATGTTAGATCCTGTCAAATATGCACCATCATTATTATTCGTATTTGGATTTTTCTCATTACTTGTATATTTTGCTAATAGAAAAAGAGGAGATTATGAATTATTAATTTTTGGATTTATTAATGTATGTGTAGCATCATTTATATTATTCTATACATCTTATCCTGATTCTGGATTTATTCTTGCTGATGCTGTATTAATTTATTCAATAGCAAATGTTATAAATAAAGGATATAGTTGTAAAAATTTAATTGGAAAAAAAGATATTAATTTCTTTCCAAAAGTTTCTATAACAATATTATTATTAATTCTTGGAGTATTAGTTGTATCTTCAATTTATAATAAAGTGGAAGTAGGATCATTAATTCTTGGTTATTACTTTATTATATTTGGTTTATTAAGTTTACTGGAACCACTTGTTATGATATTAACTAAAAATGTAAAAGTTGAAAATTTTATTTTAGATTTTCTATCATATAATGAAGATGAAGTAGTAGAAGAAGATGAAGAAATAAAACCAAAAGAAGTTAAAAAAGAAAAAATAGAGTCAAATAAAAAGACTACTAGTAAATCAAGTGCTAAATCAGTTAGTTCTAAAACAACTAGTACAAAAACCATAAGAAAACCAAAACAAATAAAAAGTAAGACTATAAAAAAATAGTCTTATTTTTCTAGTAAAATTATGATGTTGTATTTAATGGAAAATTATATAATGGAAGAGAAGGATTCTTTAAATTTATAGCGGATTATTATAATGTTGACACAAGTAATTATGCATCAGCTGAAAGTACTGTAGCAGAATATATATTTAACAAATATATTGAAGAATAAAAAAGACTAATTGTTTAGTCTTTTTTAATTATAATTAACATATAAATTATTGAGGTGAAAATATGGATATAATTAAAGTATCAAGCAAAAGTATTTCTCAAAAGGTTGCTGGAAGTATCGCTAATTCATTTAGAGAGGGAGCAAGCCATGTAGAAATTCAAACTGTAGGAGCGGGTGCAGTTAATCAAGCAATAAAAGCTATTTCAATTGCAAGAGGTTTTGTAGCACCTCTGGGTAAAAATTTAATATGTATCCCAGCATTCTATGATGTAATTATAGATGGAAAAGAGAAAACAGCAATTAAGATTCTAGTAGAAAGTAAATAAATAGACAAATAAGTCTTTTTATTTTGATTTAAAATGTAAAGAAGTTTAAAAATATAGAAAATGATAGTTAAATAGTGTATAATATTTCTATAAGTTGAGGTGATAAGATGTTATCAAATATACTTAGTACTGCTACTAAAGTTTTAGATATAGCAATTGTATGGCTTATGTTTTATCAATTACTTAAGTATGCAAGAACTAACTTTAAATTAACATTAATATTTAAGGGTGTAATAGCAATTGTTTTATTAAAATTATTTAGTGATTGGTTACATTTAAATACAGTAGGAATAATATTAGAATATGTTATTTCTTGGGGACCACTTGCTTTAATAGTTATATTTCAACCAGAAATTAGAAATGTTCTTGAAAGCATTGGTAGAACTCAATTACTTGGTCGTCATAAGACTTTAACGGTAGATGAAAGAGAAAAAATGGTATATGAAATAATTAATGCTGTTGAGTATTTGAAAAAGAATAAAATTGGAGCATTAATTGTTATTGAAAGAGATTATAGTTTAGCACAATTTATAGAACCAGCTAATAAGATATATGCAGATATTAGTAGCGAATTATTAATTTCTATATTCTTTCCAAATAATCCATTACATGATGGTGGAGTAATTATTCAAGGAGATAAAATAACTTGTGCAGGTAGTGTTTTTCCAACAAGTATGAATCCAACAATATCTAAAAGATTAGGTACTCGTCATAGAGCTGCATTAGGAATTAGTGAAATTAGTGATGCTATTGCATTAATAGTTAGTGAAGAAACTGGAAGAATTTCTATAGCTATTAAGAGTGAATTAAATTATAATTTATCACTAGATGATGCAAAACTATTATTGCTTGAAGAATTACAACCTAAAAAAGAAACATTCTATGAAGTAGATGAAGAAAGTGAGAGTGATGAAGTTGAAGAAGCTAGTAAATAAAATTCTCAAATTCTTTGGAAAGATATTTAAAATATTATATAGATTATTAGACATAATTATTATTACACCATTGTCTAAAGCAGCATATTTTATTGTTGATAAAATTAGTAATAAAAATGGTGCATTTGATAAATTTATTAACAATCCAAATACATTGATATATGTATCTCTTGCATGTGCTTTTGGTGTATTTATTATGGTTGATTATAAAGTTATTAATTTAACTGAAACAGAAGCTATTGTTCTTGCTAATCAACCTATTATTGCGGAGTATAATGAAGAAGCATATGTAGTAGAAGGAATTCCTGAAACTGGAGATATAGTTTTAATGGGAAGTAAGAGTAATTTATATCTTGCTGAGCAATTAGGAGATCATAAATTAACATTGGATTTAACTGATTTATCAGCTGGAACTAAAAAAGTAAAAGTTAAATATAATAACCCAATTAATCAAAATATTTTGGATTATAAGTTAGATCCATCTACAGTTACAGTTGTTATTTATCCAAAAGTTAGTGAAGTAAGAGCATTATCTACTGATATATTAAATTTAGATAAATTAAATAGTACTTTGGTTGTTAGTTCAATTGATTTAGATAGAGATGAAGTAATAATTAAATCTTATAAAGAAAAATTAGAAACAGTTGGTAGTGTAAAAGCTATTGTTGATGTTAATGCCTTAAATGCAACTGCAGCTGGAACATATACTCTTGATAATGTTAAATTAATTGCATATGATCAAAAAGGTGCTGAAATGAGTGATATTGAGATTGTTCCTGGAACGGTTAAAGCTACAGTAACAATTACATCGCCAAGTAAAGTTGTTCCAATTACAGTAGTACCTGTAGGAGAAGTTGCAAGTGGTAGTGCCATTGCTACAATTACTCCAAATGTTACAACTGTTACATTATATGGAGAAGAAAATGTTCTTGATAATATTAAAGATATTAAAGTAGAAATAGATGTAGCAGGATTAACTGCTGATAAAACATATCAAGAAACAATTGTTAAGCCATCTGGTGTAAGATCAATGTCAGATACAAATGTAACAATTAAAGTAACAATGGAAAAAGAAACATCTAAAGAATTTAAAAATATTCCAATAACATTTGAAAATCTAGATACATCAAAATATAAAGTACAGGCAGCTAATGTCGATAGTACAAAGGTTGATGTTGTTGTAAAAGGTGTTTCATCAGTATTAAATAAATTAGATGCTAGTGATATTAAGGCATATGTTGATTTATCTAATTTAGAACCTGGAACACAAAGAGTACCAGTATTTGTAACTGGAAATGATGTTAAGTTAAGTTATACATCTAGAACAACTATGATTGAAGTTGTAATATCTAAGAAGTAACAAATGTTACTTCTTTTGTTATAAATGTAAAAAAAATACATAAAATAAACTAAAAAACACTTTACAAACAAAAAAAAGTGTTATATAATCAAATGCGTGAAGTGACCAAAGACAGTAAGTACAAACATAAATCTTACCGAGGAAACATATTTATAATGACGATTATAACGAGTTTCCTTGTCATGAGGAAACTTTTTAATTATATGAAAGGAGACTTATATGGCAAGTAAAGAGATTCTTAAACAAAAAGAAGCTACAGTTAAAGAAATAACTGATAAATTAGATAACTCTAAGACATTCTTGTTATTAAATTATCAAGGTTTAACAGTTAGTGAAATAGCTGAGTTAAGAAATAGTTTAAGAGAAGTAAATTCTGATATAAAAGTTTATAAAAATACTCTTATGAATTTAGCGCTAAAGAATAAGAATATTGAATTAAATGATTATATGAGTGGACCAAATGCTTATCTTTTTGCTGATTCAATTATTGAGCCAATTAAAATTGTTAGTAATTTTGCAAAAGAACATCCTGCACTTGAAGTAAGAGTTGGATATATTGATAATGAAATAGTAGATACTAAAGTAATTGCTGAATATGCAACTATTCCAAGTATGGAAGGATTACTTACAATGTTTGCTGGTGGTTTAATTGAACATGTAAGAAATTTAAGTATAGGACTTAATTTATATGCTGAAAAGTTAGAAAAAGGAGGAAATAACTAATGGCTAAAATTGAAAACAAAGATATTATTGAAGCTTTAAAAGAAAAAACTATTCTTGAAGTTAAAGAATTAGTTGATATGATGAAAGAAGAATTCGGAGTAGATCCAAGTGCTGTTGCTGTTGCTGCTGCACCTGCTGCTGCTGGTGAAGAAGAAAGTGCTGGAAGCGGAGTTAAGACAGTTGTTCTTAAAGAAGCTGGAGCTCAAAAATTACAAGTTATTAAAGTAATTAGAGAAGCTACTGGATTAGGACTTAAAGAAGCTAAAGATATCGCTGATGCTGGTGGAAATGTTAAAGAAGGAATTCCTGCTAGTGAAGCTGAAGAATTAAAAGCTAAATTAGAAGAAGCCGGAGCTACTGTAGAATTAGCATAATTTAATAATAAGCCTACTAAGCTAGGCTTTTTTGCGTATTAGAAGAAGGAGAATTATATGAGTCATTATTTTGAAAATGATCAAAACTTAAAGAGTGAAATTAAAGAATTAAGTTATAAATATAATTCTTCTTTTTTCACATTCTATAGTGATAATGGAGTGTTTAGTAAAAAGAGCATAGATTATGGAAGTAAATTGCTTCTTGAAACATATTTGTCATCTGATAATGAAAGTAGAAAAGTATTAGATGTTGGATGCGGATATGGTTTTATTGGAATAGTTATTAGTGTTATTAACAATTCTTATGTTGATATGATAGATATTAATAAAAGAGCTATTCATTTAACAAAAAGAAATATAAAAAAGTATGATAGTTTTCAAGGAGACGCTTTTATAAGTGATGCTTATGAAAATATAACTAGTAAATATGATGTTATCATTACAAACCCACCTATTAGAGTAGGTAAAGATAAAGTATTAGAAATATTAGAAGGCGCTTTTGATTATCTAAATGATAATGGTTATCTATATTATGTTATTAGAAAAGATCAAGGAGCCTTATCAATAAAAAAGATTTTAGAGAATAAAAGAACTGTAGAACTTATAAATAAAGACAAAGGATATTTCGTTTATAGAATAAAAAAGTTATAAATTTAATAAAAAAACATTGACTTACTGGAATTTATTATGATAAAATTTTATATTGCAGTACATTTGTTTTATTTATAAAATTTGTGTTCTTTAAAAATTTAGGATTGGGGTGAAATAGTGGCATACAAAACAGTTAAATTTGGTGACCATAGAGAAAGAAGAAGTTTCTCAACAAAGCGTAGTACGCTAGAATTATCTAACTTATTAGAAGTTCAGAAGGATTCATTTAACTTATTTTTAAAGGAAGGAATTAAGGAAGTATTTGATGATATTTTCCCAGTTGAAAGTTTTTCAGGTTCATTATCACTTGAATTTGGTGATTATTATTTTGATGAGCCTAAATATACTGTTAAGGAAAGTAAAGAAAGAAAAGTTACTTATTCTGCACCATTAAAGGTAAAAGCTAGACTTTTCATTAATGAAACAGGAGAAGTAAAAGAACAAGAAATATTTTTAGGCGATATGCCTCTTATGACAGATACTGCATCATTTATTATTAATGGTGCTGAAAGAGTTATTAACTCTCAACTTGTTATGGGACCATCTTGTTATTATAAAAATGAAATTGATAAGAATGGTAGAAATATTATTTCAAGTGAAGTACGTCCAAATAAAGGAACTTGGCTAGAATATGAATTAGATGCCAGGGGTATTTTGTATGTAAGAATTGATAGAACTCGTAAAGTTACAGTTACTACATTATTACGTGCATTAGGACTTTCATCAAATGAAGAAATATTAGAATTATTTGGTCAAGATGAATATTTAATTAATACTTTAGAAAAAGATTCTACTAAGAATACTGATGAAGCGTTAATTGAAATTTATGAAAAATTAAGACCAGGTGAACCAGCTACTTTAGATTCAGCTAAAAACCAATTAATCGTTAGATTTTTTGATAAATTTAGATATGATTTAGGTAAAGTTGGTAGATATAAATTTAATAAGAAATTAAATGTTTTAGATAGATTAATTAATAACAAAATAGCACAAGATATTAAAGTAGGCAAAGAAGTAATAGTTAAAAAAGGTACTGTTATAACTAAAGAAATTCTTGAAACAATTAGACCTTATTTTGAAGAAGGTTATGGTGTTAAAGAAGTAACTATTAATGAAGAACTTGACACATATAATAAGATTCAAGAAGTTTTAGTATATGCTAATGATGGCTCTGAAAAAGTTATTAAAGTTATCGGTAATGATCAAACAATTGATACTAAGAGATTAACAATTTCTGATGTATATGCATCTTTATCATATTATATTTGTTTATTATATGGTATTGGTAAATATGATGAAATTGATCACTTAGGAAATAGACGTGTAAGACAAGTTGGAGAATTAATTCAAAATCAATTTAGAATTGGTGTTGCACGTATGGAAAGACAAATTAGAGATAAGATGTCTACTCAAGAAATTGATACAGTTACACCAAAATCATTAATTAATATTAGACCTGTAACTGCTGCTTTAAAGGAATTCTTTGGTAGTTCTCAATTATCAAAATTCATGGATCAAATAAATCCATTATCAGAATTAAATGATAAACGTAGACTTAGTGCTTTAGGTCCAGGAGGACTTTCTCGTGATAGAGCAGGTATGGAAGTTCGTGACGTTAATCCATCACACTATGGTAGAATTTGTCCAATTGAAACACCAGAAGGACAAAACATTGGGCTTATTACATCACTTGCAAGTTATGCTAGAATTAATGAATATGGATTTATTATGACTCCATATAGAAAAGTTGTTAATTCAAGAATAACTGATGAAATTGTGTATATGACTGCAGATGAAGAAGAAGACTATTATATTAGTCAAGCTACTATCGGGGCAGATAAAGATGGAAACATAACTGATGATATGGTTCCAGTTAGATATAATAAAGATAACATGATTGTTTCAAAAGATAAGGTTGATTATATAGATGTTTCACCATCTCAAATCGTATCTGTTACTACAAGTATGATTCCATTTATGGAACATGACGATGCTAACAGAACATTGATGGGTGCTAACATGCAAAGACAAGCTGTACCTCTAATGATTACAGAAGCTCCAATTGTTGGAACTGGTGTAGAAGCTGCAATAGCAAGAGATTCAGGATGCTCAGTAGTTAGTGACATTGATGGTGTAGTTGAATATGTTGATGCTAAAAAGATTATAGTAAAAGGCTTAGAAGAAAAGAGAACTTATGAATTAATAAGTTATCAAAGAAGTAATAATGAAACTTGTTATAATCAAAGACCAATTGTTAAGAAAGGTGAACAAGTTCATAAAGGAGAAATTATTGCTGATGGACCTTCAACTGATAAAGGTGAAATAGCATTAGGTAAAAATGTAGTTGTAGCATTTATGACTTATAATGGTTATAACTATGAAGATGCTGTTATTCTAAATGAAAGAATAGTTAAAGATGATGTTTATACTTCTATTCATATTGAAATGAAAGAAATTGAATGTCGTGATACTAAACTTGGACCAGAAGAATTCACAAGAGACATTCCAAACATTAGTGAAGAAGCTCGTAAGAATTTAGATGAAAATGGTATTGTTAGAATAGGTACTGAAGTTAAAGAAAATGATATATTAGTTGGAAAAGTTACTCCAAAAGGAATGCAAGAATTATCTAGCGAAGAAAAATTATTACATGCAATATTTGGAGAAAAGACTCGTGAAGTTAGAGACACTTCACTTCGTGTATCACATGGATGTTCAGGTATTGTACATGATGTACAAATATTTACTAAAGAAAACTCTGATGAACTTCCTGCTGGTGTATCAAAAGTAGTTAGAGTTTATATTGTTAAGAAGAGAAAGATTCAAGTTGGAGATAAAATGGCTGGACGTCATGGTAACAAAGGTGTTTGTTCACTTATCTTACCTGAAGAAGATATGCCATATTTACCAGATGGTACTCCAGTTGATGTAATCTTAAACCCATTAGGTGTTCCTTCTCGTATGAACTTAGGACAAATATTAGAATTACACTTAGGTATGGCTGGTAAGAAATTAGGAGTTCATTATGCTACTCCGATATTCAACAGTGCTACTGAAGAAGATATACAAGAAGAAACTAAAGAAGCAGGACTTGATCCAGACTATAAGACTTGGGTATATGATGGACGTACAGGTGAAAGATTCGATAAGAGAGTTTCAGTTGGTGTTATGTACATGATTAGACTTGTTCATATGGTTGATGATAAGATTCATGCTCGTGCTACTGGACCATATAGTTTAGTAACACAACAACCACTTGGAGGAAAAGCTCAATTTGGTGGTCAAAGATTCGGAGAGATGGAAGTTTGGGCATTATATGCATATGGTGCTGCTCATATCTTACAAGAAGTTATTACTGTTAAATCAGATGATGTTGTAGGAAGAGTTAGAGTTTATGAAGCATTAGTTAAAGGTAAACCAATTCCTGCTCCAGGAGTTCCAGAAAGCTTTAGAGTATTAATTAAAGAATTCCAAGCATTAGGATTAGATATTCAAATAATTGGAAAAGATGGAACACTAAAAGATATTAAGACATTAGAAGATGAAGAAGACAGAGATGATTCGCCAGTTTCAATTGAAGAAATTGGAAAACAAGAAGAAGAACCTGAAGTAAGTGAACCAGAAGAAGATGAATCTGATTATGAAGATGTTCAAGAAGAAGATGATGAATTTGAAGATGATGAATTTGACGTTGAACCTACAGATGAAGATTTAGAATATACTGAGGAATATGGACTTGATGGTGATTATGAAGATGCATATGAGAGGGGTGAAGAATAATGATGGAAGTTAATGAGTTTGATGGAATTCGTATTGGTATAGCATCACCTGAAAAGATTAGAGAATGGTCTTATGGTGAAGTTAAAAAACCAGAAACAATAAACTATAGAACTTTAAACCCTGAAAGAGATGGACTTTTTTGCGAAAAGATATTTGGTCCTACTAAAGATTTTGAATGTACTTGTAAAAAATATAAAAGACTAAGATATAAAAATGTAATTTGTGATAGATGTGGTGTTGAAGTAACTCGTGCTAAAGTACGTAGAGAAAGAATGGGACATATTGAACTTGCTAGTCCTGTTAGCCACATTTGGTATGCTAAAGGTGTACCTCCTAAAATGGGATTAGTACTTGATATTAGTCCTCGTGAACTTGAAGAAGTATTATATTTTGTTAGTTATATAGTACTTGATCCAGGAATTGCACCTCTAGCTAAAAAGCAAACATTATCAGATAAAGAATACAGAGCATATTATGAAAAATATGGTGATGGATTCAAAGTTGGTATGGGTGCTGAAGCTATTAAGCAATTATTACAAGAAGTTGATCTTGAAAAAGAAGTAGAAGCTTTAAAAGAAGATGTTGAAAAAGCTCAAGGTCAAAAGAAATTAAGATTAATTAAAAGATTAGATTGCTTAAATGCATTCTTAGAAAGTGGAAATAGACCTGAATGGATGATACTTGATGTACTTCCTGTTATACCACCAGATTTAAGACCAATGATTCAACTTCCAGGTGGAAGATTTGCAACTTCTGATTTAAATGATTTATATAGAAGAATTATTAATAGAAATAATCGTCTTAAAAAATTATTAGAATTAGAGGCACCAACAATCATTGTTCAAAATGAAAAGCGTATGCTTCAAGAAGCAGTAGATGCTTTAATTGATAATGGTAGACGTGGAAGAAGTGTTCAAGGCGTAGGAAATAGACCATTAAAATCACTTTCTTCAATGTTAAAAGGTAAACAAGGTAGATTTAGACAAAACTTATTAGGTAAGAGAGTTGACTACTCTGGTCGTTCTGTTATCGTAGTAGGACCTAGTCTAAAAATGTATCAATGTGGTGTACCAAAAGAAATGGCTTTAGAATTATTTAAACCATATGTTATGCAACAATTAGTAGAACGTGGTATAGCACATAATATTAAAGCTGCTAAAAAGATTATAGATGTTCAAGATGAAAGAGTATGGGATGTAGTAGAAGATGTTATACGTGAACATCCAGTATTATTAAACCGTGCTCCTACATTACACAGACTATCAATTCAAGCATTTGAACCAGTATTAGTAAGTGGTAAAGCTTTAAGACTTCACCCACTTGTATGTAGTGGATTTAATGCTGACTTCGATGGTGACCAAATGGCAATTCATATTCCAATTAGTGAAGAAGCTCAAGCAGAAGCTAGACTTCTTATGTTAGGTGCTAATAATATTTTAGACCCTAAAGATGGAAAGCCAATTGTTACACCATCTCAAGATATGGTTTTAGGTAATTATTATTTAACATTAGAATTACCTGGTGAAGAACATGAAGGTAAAGCATATAAAGATGCTAATGAAGTATTAATGGCATATGAAAGAAGAGACATTACTCTTCACACAAGAATATGTGTTCCTGCTAAATCATTTAGACATAAAGTATGGACTGATGAACAAAAAGATAAATATTTAGTTACTACAGCTGGTAAGATTATATTTAACGAAATATTACCAGATACTTATCCTTACTTAAATGAAGGAAGTAAAGAAAATATCGAGTTTATGACTCCTGATAAATTCTTTATTGAAAAGGGTAAAAATTTACCAGAAGAAGTTGCTAAAATGCCTGTTGTTCCAGCTTTAATTAAAAAGGATTTAGGTAAAATAATTGCTCAAATATTTAAGAGATATAAAACTACAGAAACATCTGTATTCTTAGATAAGTTAAAAGACTTAGGTTTCAAATATAGTACTAAATCAGGTATTACAATATCACTTTCTGATATTCCAATTAACCATGAAAAAGATAATATTATTGCTGAAACAAATGCTACAATTGAAAAAATTAATAAACAATTTAAACGTGGTCTTATAACTGATGAAGAAAGACATAATAAAGTTATTAAATTATGGACAGATGCTACTACAAATGTTCAAGGAAAATTAGGAGATATCTTAAAAGAAGATGTTGAAAATCCACTTTCAATGATTATCAACTCTGGAGCCAGAGGTTCTGCTAACCAATTAGGACAACTTGCTGGTATGCGTGGAATTATGGCTAAACCAGATGGTGGTCAAGTAGAAATTCCAATCCTTGCTTCATTTAGAGAAGGATTAGACGTTCAAGAATTCTTCTTATCAACACACGGATCTAGAAAAGGAACAGCCGATACTGCTTTAAAGACAGCCGATGCTGGATACTTAACAAGACGTTTAGTTGATGTTGTACAAGATATTATTGTAAAAGAAGAAGATTGTGGAACTATTCAAGGTATTGAAGTTGAAGCATTTACTGATGAAAAGAGTGGTGCTGTAATCGAATCATTTAGAGATAGAATAGTAGGAAGATATTCAAATCAAAAATTATTACATCCTGAAACAAAAGAAGTTCTTATTGATAAGGGTGCATTAATTACTGAGAGAATAGCTGATAAAATTGAAGCTGCAGGAATTACTAAGATGGAAATTAGAAGCGTTCTAACATGTAGATGTACAAATGGTATTTGTCAAAAATGTTATGGACTTAACCTTGCAACTGGTAATGTAGTTGAAGTTGGTGAAGCAACTGGTATTATGGCTGCTCAATCAATTGGTGAGCCAGGTACACAACTTACAATGCGTACATTCCATACTGGTGGTGTTGCATCAGCTGCTGATATTACTCAAGGTCTTCCAAGAGTTGAAGAGCTATTTGAAGCTAGAATTCCAAAAGCAAAAGCTACAATTGCTGAAATTGGTGGTAAAATTACTAAACTTACTGATGACAAAAATGGTAGATTTAAAATTTATATTACTAATGATGTTGAAACTCGTGAACATATAACTCAATATAATGCTAAACTAAAAGTTGAAAAAGGAGATACAGTTGTTGCCGGAGAAGCATTAACTGAAGGTAGTATTTCACCAAAAGAATTACTTGCTGTTACTGACCCAACTACAGTTCAAGCTTATATATTAAAAGAAGTTCAAAAAGTTTATAAATCACAAGGTGTTGATGTTTCAGATAAACATATTGAAACAGTTATTAGAAGAATGATTACTAAGATTAGAGTAGTTGATCCAGGAGATACAACTTTAATTGAAGGATTAAGTGTTCCTCTAAGAGAATTTGCTGATATAAATAAACCAGTAATTTTAGCTGGTGGAGTACCTGCTACTGGTAAACCAGTAATGTTAGGTATTACTAAAGCATCTTTAGAAACTGATTCATTCTTATCTGCTGCCTCATTCCAAGAAACAACAAGAATCTTAACAGATGCTGCTACACGTGGAAAAGTAGATATGTTAAATGGTTTAAAAGAAAATGTTATTCTTGGTAAATTAATTCCAGCAGGTACTGGAGCAAAACAATATAATAATATTGAAGTTATGCTTAAAAATGAATTATTAGATGATGATGCTGCTGAAGTACTTGAAGAAAAATTCTTAAGTGATGATGCAAATGAAGATACTGTTGAAGGAGCTTTAGAATAATAATTAAAAGTGTTAACAATTTGTTAACACTTTTTTTTAATAGATTGTTATTATAGTAATTTATTGTATTATTAATATAGAGGCGTAAGTATGAAAAGTAAAAAAAATGTTCAAATTAATAAATATAATAAAGGAGTTAAATCTAATCCAAAGAATAAAAAAATATTTTTATTAATTATGATTTTACTTATTTTATTTTTTATTTATTTAGGTATAAGTCAATTAATAGAAGCTCTAAGTAATAATGTTTTATTTATTGGATTATCTATATTTGGATTCATAATGGCAATATATCTTGCTATTATGACTATAAAGTATATGAATAACAATTTTAATAATAAAAATTGAATTAAAATAAGATTTATTAAAAATAATTTGATATAATTAATACAGGTGATATTATGTTTGAAAACTTAAGTGAAAGATTACAAAATGTAGTTAGTAATATTAAATCAAAAGGTGTAATAAATGAAGATAATATTAGTGATATAGTTCGTGAGATTAGACTTTGTTTATTAGAAGCTGATGTTAATGTTAAAATAGTTAGAGAATTTATAGATAAAGTTAAAGAAAAAGCTCTAGGTGAAGAAGTAAGAAAAAGCATTAAACCAGGAGACATGTTTGTTAAAATATTAAAAGATGAACTTGTTGATTTACTTGGAGGAGATGCAAGTCCTTTAGAGGTTAATAAAAATCCAACCATAGTTATGATAGTTGGTTTACAAGGTGGAGGTAAAACTACAACTATTGGAAAAATAGGTAATATGGTTAGAAAAAAACATCATAAAAAACCAATGTTTATAGCTTGTGATGTTTATAGACCTGCTGCTATTGATCAACTTAAAAGTATTGGAAAGCAATTAAATATTGAAGTATATGAAGAAGGTAAAGGTAATCCAGTAGAAATAGCTAATAATGGTATTAAATATGCTAAAGAAAAAGGTTATGATTACATATTAATAGATACTGCTGGACGTTTACAAATAGATGAAGCTTTAATGGATGAGTTAGTAAATATTGAAAGTTCTGTTAAACCTCATGAAGAATTACTTGTAATTGATGCTATGATGGGTCAAGATGCAATTAATGTAATAACTGGATTTAATGATAAATTAAAATTAACGGGTTGTGTTTTAACTAAAATGGATGGAGATACTAAGGGTGGAGTTGCTTTATCTTTAAGACATTTAACTAATATTCCTATTAAATTAATTGGTGACTCTGAAAAATTAGATGGTATAAGTGAATTTTATCCTGAGAGAATAGCAAATAGAATTCTAGGAATGGGAGATTTACTTTCTATTATTGAGAAAACTGAAGCTGAACTAGATCAAGATGAAATGATGAGTACCGCTAAGAAGATGCAAAGAGGAAAATTTGATTTAGAAGATTTTTTAAAGACTACAAAACAAATAAAAAAATTAGGTCCTCTTGAAAATTTAATTAAATTAATTCCAGGAGCATCTAAAATGGGTCTTAATAATGTAGAAATAGATCCAAAAATTATGGCTAGAACAGAAGCAATTGTTTTATCAATGACTCCAGCTGAAAGAAAGAATCCAGATATTATAAAGGCTAGTAGAAAACAAAGAATTGCTAGGGGTTGTGGACAAAAAGTTGAAGATGTAAATAGATTACTAAAACAATTTGACCAAATGAAAGTTATGATGAAACAAATGAAAAATATGAAATTTTAGGGACTTTTAAGTCTCTTTTTATTTTGGTATAATTATAATAGGTGAGTAGAATATGAGACGTATATGTATAATACTATCTATTTTAGATTTTCTTTTTATTCTATTTTTAATATACAATTATTTTTTCATATATCATATAGAATTAATTGGTAATAAAGAAATAGATGTTAATGTTAATTCAAAATATATTGATTCCGGTGTTATAGTAAAATATAGAGGAAAAAATATTAAAAACTATAAAATTGAAAAAAATATAGATATGACAAAACTTGGAACTTACTTTATTAAATATAGTAAAGGTAATACAAAAATAATTAGAAAGGTTAATGTAATAGATTCAGAGGCTCCTAAGATTACTTTAACTGGTGAAAATGAAATTAATTTAGAATATAAAGAAAAATATGTAGAATTAGGATTTAATGCTATTGATAATTATGATGGAGATATATCTGATAAGGTTACTATTTATGATAATATAGATTCATCTAAGTTAGGTAAATATGAAATTAATTATAAAGTTACTGACTTAGCTGGTAATGTTTCTACTGCTACTAGAAAAGTTAGTGTAGTAGATGGTATTAAGCCAACTATTGAATTTAAAAATAATATTAATAGATATTCTATTGTTGGTAAAACAATAGATTTAAATGATTATATAGCTATTGATAATTACGATGGTGAATTAACTGATAAAGTAGAGATTAATGGAAATGTTGATTTTAATAAAGTAGGAAAATATGAAGTAAATTATTCAGTTATTGATACTAATAATAATAAAGCAACTGTTGATAGGACTATAAATGTTCAAAATAAAAATACTAAGGGTATTCCAGTACTTATGTATCATTGGTTTTATGATGATACTAAAGGAGAAACTGCTGGTAAAGTAAATAGTCATAATTATATCGCAAAAACTGAGTTAGAAAAACAATTAAAGTTTTTAAATGAAAATAATTTTTATTATCCAACATGGCAGGAATTAATAGATTATATTGATGGTAAAATAGATTTACCAGAAAAGAGCGTCATTATAACAGATGATGATTGTGTGGATTCATTTTTTTATACAGCATTACCTGTATTTCAAGAATATAAAGTGCCAGTTACATCATTTTGTATTACTAATAAATCTACATGGAAAAAATATATTGATGCAGATTATTTAGATTTCGAATCTCATACAGATTCTTTACATGTTAGAAGATGTAAAGATACAAAATGGGATGGGGCAGTAATGTGTTCTACATATGAGGAAATATATAATGATTTAAAAGTTTCAGTTGATAAAGTAAAGAATACATACGCATTTGCTTATCCATTTGGACACTATAGTGATGATACTATTAAAGCCTTAAAAAATAATAATATAAAATTAGCATTTACAATAAATAATGGTAGAGTAAAGAAAAATAGTAATAAATATAAATTACCAAGAGTAAGAATATCAAAAAATACAACTATAGATGAGTATTCTAAACTTGTAAAATAATTATTAGTTGTGTTATACTAGATAATAGAAAATAAATAATAAAGTAGGGTGTTAAAATGAAAAAAAATAATAATGCAGCAGCTATAATAGTAGGTTTAATGTTTGGATTACCAATATTATTGTTTATCGTTATACCAATAATTGCTTCTATATTTACAGGAACAAATGGTATACTAAACATTAAAAATGATGACAAGTATTTTAGAATATTATCAAATGATGACAATATAGATTTTGATAGTGAACTATATTCTTTTGCAAGTAAGAATAAAATTAAACTTACGATTGAACACGCTGATGACTTAGAAGCAATAGATATGTTAGAGTCAAATCCAGGTGGTTATGATGCTGTATGGTTATCTAATTCAACTTGGCTATATATGTTAAATGGTGTTACAATGCTTAATTCTAAATCAGTTAATATAAATCCTATAGTTTTTGGAATTAAGAAAAGTAAAGCTCAAGAATTAGGATTTGTTGATAAAGAAGTATATAATAGAGATTTAGTAAATGCAATAAAAGATAAGAAATTAAAATATGTTATGTCTTCTGTAACTAAGACTAATACTGGTTTAACAGCTTATTTAGGATTTTTAAATTCACTTGCTGGATCTCCTGAAATACTAACAGAAGAAATGATTAGAAGTAAAAAAGTAGAAGAAGATTTAAAATCATTATTCTCTGGGGTGGAAAGAGTTTCAGGAACAGATGATTTCTTAAAAGAAATGTTTTTAAATTCTAATGATTATGAGGCAGTTATTGCTACTGAATCTTCATTAATTAGTATTAATAAACAATTAGTAGCAAGTAATAAAGAACCATTATATTTAATATATCCAGTAGATGGAGTTTCAATAAATGATTCACCATTTGCTTATATAGATAATAAACAAGATAAATTAGAAACATTTAATAAAATTCAAGCATTTTTATTAAGTAGTGAATCACAAGATAAATTAGAAAAAATAGGAAAAAGAACTTGGTATGGTGGTATTAAAGCAAATGCTGATGCTAATTCATTTAAAAAGGATTGGGGTATCGATACTACAAAGTATTTAATGCCATTAAAATATCCATCTAAATCAGTTATGGATGAAGCTATTAATTTATATATTGATGTATTTAGAAAACCTTCAGCAACAGCTTTCTGTTTAGACTATTCTGGTAGTATGTATGGTAATGGAGAAGAAGAATTAGAAGATGCTATGGATTATATATTAGATTATGAAAAAGCAAAAGAAGAAAAAATTCAATTTTCTGAAAAAGATAAGATAATAGTAATTCCATTTGGTAGTAGTAATAAAGGAACTTATGAATCTGATGGAAGAAGTACTAGCTATTTAATTAGTACTATCAGAAATTTTAATCCGACAGGTGGAACAAATATTTATGGATGTGCACAAAGTGCAATAGAAATACTAAATAAATATGATAAAAATGAATATACAAAAACAGTTGTATTAATGACTGATGGAGAATCTAATGTTGGTTCTATTTATGATTTTAGAAGATTTTATGGTAATAATGGAAATGGTATACCAGTATATAGTATAATGTTTGGAAGTGCTAGAAAAGGGGAATTAGAAGATATAGCAGATACTACAAATGCAAAAGTATTTGATGGAAGAAAAGACTTGGTTGGCGCATTTAAAGAAGTAAGGAGTTATAACTAATGAGAAGGCTTCAAAAGAGATATATTTATTCAGCTATTCTAACTGGTGTATGTTTTATAATTATATATGTACTTGTTGATTTTCCCTTGTGGATTTCATTACTTTTATCAATAGTTGCATATATAGCTGGTGTATTTATATTTAAAAGTGTTGATGTTATTGTTTACGATAGATCAGCACTTGCAAAATATCAATTTGAATTATCAAAATTGAATGATTATAAAGAAAGAATAAAAGATAAAAGTATTAAAGAAAGAATTGGCAAGATAGTAAATCATTGTCAAAAAATATGTGAACATTTAAGTAATCAACCAAGAAATGCAACTAAAATATATAATTTTCTAAATTATTATTTACCATTTACTGATAAAATAGTTACAAAATATATTGAAGCAGAAAAGAAAAAAGAAAAAACATTCGTTGAAAATAAATTGATATTAAAAATGTCAGTTTATATAAGAGAAGTTGAACAAGAATGTAGTAAATTATTAGCAGAAATAATTAAGTCAAAAGATAGAGAATTTGACTTTGAAATGAAAATATTTGAAAGAACATCTGATTTTGAATTAGATGAAGATGAAAAAGAAACTGAAGGAAGTGATAAAAATGTTTAAGAAAGAAGGAGCATTATCAAAAATAATAGGAATAGTACTATTAGTAATAATAATTGTAGTAGTTGTTATTTTAAAAAATAAAGATACTTTAAATCCTGATACTAGTGCTAAACTTGTTTATGGTGCTGTGGGTGGTGGAAAAGAAGATTTATTAGCAGATGAAGACATTAAAAAAATATTTGCTGAAAAGTACGGAATAGAAATGGTATCTGATACATGGAGTAATGGTAAAACAGTTAGAGTTCCTGTAGTTAGAGATGATGGCAGTGATTACGATTATATATTCTTCTCTGATGCAAGATATTATGAATATTATAAAACACCTGCAACTGGAGAAGAAGCAACTAGAAGAACTGTAGAAGCTGGAGAGTATATGCTTAACACTCCAATTGTTATATATAGCTGGGATAAAGTTGTTGATGCTTTAATCAATGAAAAAATTGTTACAATAGATGATAAAACTGGTGTATATTATATTACTGATATGCCTAAATTAATTGATTATATATTAGATGGAAAGCAATGGAAAGATATAGGACTTGATTCTATATATGGTCCTATTAATATTGGATCAGTTGATCCTGTTTCTTCAAGTCCAGGAGCAACATATTATGGATTATTACTTTCAATTATGGCTGGTGGTGAAGTAAATGATGATTCATTTGAAAAAGCTCTACCAAAACTAAAACAGTTCTATTTAAAATCAGGTTATATGAATAATACACCTGCTGATTTATTCTCAATGTTTCTAAAGACTGGAATGGGTGCTAAACCTATGATAGTAGATTATGAAAAGAGTGTTGTTGATTTTGCAAATTCTAATCCTGATGGATGGAAACAAGTAAAAGATAAAATTAGAATTTTATATCCAACCCCAACAATTTGGAACTCTCACTGTATAGCTGCTTTTGATGAAGAAGGTAAAACAGTTATCAAAGCTTTTGAAGATCAAGATGTAAGTAAAATAGCATGGGAAAAATATGGATTTAGAGTTGGAGTTAGTGGAGGAACTTATAATACAGATGTTCTAAAGATTACTGGAATTCCTCAAGAAATAGAAAAAGTAACCCCAGGATTAAAAATGGATTACTATAATAGACTTGTAAGTTATTTATCACAAAAATAGTAGATTAATCTACTATTTTTAATTGTACATATACCTATTCAAAATATTATTTATTACATAGACTATTATTGAAAAGGAGTTGTTAATATGATAGATAATATGGGTATGTATCAAGGATATAGTGTTGAAGGCAATGCAGAATTAAAAATTACACCAGATAAATCTTCAGAAATGAGTTCTACTTGTTCAGTACCATGTGAACCAATAATGTGTCCACCAATATATGAATGTCCTCAAGAAAGATGTATTCATAAGCAAATAATTCATGAAGTGCCTCATGTACAACCTATTAATACAAGAATTATAAACCATCATATTTATAGACATACTTATAGTCCATGTTATACATGTACAGAAGAAAATGAAGTATGTAATGTAAATGTTTGTGGACCAAAGTTTATGTAAATAAAAGACATTCTTAAATGTCTTTTAATATGTTATAATAACTTTTATAAGGGAGAAGTTATGTCAAAATTAGAAAAAGAAATTAAAATATTAGATATTGATGTTAATAAAACAAAAGAAAAATTATTTCAAATTGGAGCAGTTTTCAAAGGAACAAAGAAACAAAGTTTATATACTTATGATATTCCAACTATATATTATAGAATTCTTGAATGCTTGGAGTTATTAAATTCTTCGAATGAATTATTAGTAAAAACTAATAAATTAAAATTAGAAATAGTTTTAATTGAATTAACTGATTTAATTGATGAAGAAGTACTAAATAAAATATATTTTGAAATGAATATAAAAGACTTTAATGAGTTATTATCATTTGATGGAAAAGAAATAATAAAAAGGGTAAATAGTTCTAAAACATTTAATGATGAGATTAAGAAATATTTAATAAATGGTAATAAATGGGTAAGACTAAGACAAAGTAATGATAAAGTTGAATTAACAGTGAAACATATATTTAATAAAAATGATTCAAGTATTCAAAAAGTTAGTGAAACAGAAATAAATACTTCTTCATTTGATGAAACAAATAGATTGTTAGAGTCTCTTGGATTGGTTAAAAGAAATTATCAAGAAAAGATTAGACATAGTTTTGTATATAAAGATGCAGAAATTGAAATTGATGAATGGCCTTTTTTAGAACCTTATATGGAAATTGAATGTGACAATAATCATACTATAGATGAAATAATAAGGTTATTAAATTTTAGTGATAAAGAAATAGTATCATTGAATACAGAAGAATTATATAGAAGAAAAAATATGGATATTTTAAAAATGGATGTATTAAAATTTTAGGAGGAAAAATGGTAATAAAAGCAGGGACTATTGTGATAAAGGATGATTTAATAGCTATGATATATAGAGATTATTATGATGATTATACTTTTCCTAAAGGACATTTAGAGATTGGTGAAACAATACTTGAATGTGCAATAAGAGAAACAGAAGAAGAAACTAAAATAAGTGTTGAAATATTAGATAAAAATCCTATATATATTCAAAAATATAAAAATAAAAATGATGAATTATGTAAATGTACATATTATTTAGCAAAATATAAAGGTAAAAGTGATAATAAATCTTTAGAAGTTCATGATTTAATATGGATAAATTTTGAAGATGTTTATGATAAATTAACATTTGATAGCGATAAAGTATTATGGAATAGTATTAGTGATGTTGTAAAAAAATATATGGTGAAATAATGATAAAAAAAATAGTATTATGGATTTTAGTTATCTTATGGATGGGATTAATCTTCTATTTTTCTAGTTTTAATTCTGAAAAATCAACTAAACAGAGTAAAGGATTTTTATATCATACCCTTGGAATAGTTATAGATTTTTTTGATAAAGATATTAGTTTAGAAGAAAAAGAAATAATTATTGATAAGTTAGATCATCCAATAAGAAAGATAGCACATGCAAGTGTATATTTTATATTAGGATTATTAGTTTGCTTAGCGTTAAATGAATATTCTTTTAATATTAAAAAATTATTAATTATTAGTTTTATTATTTGCTTTTCGTATGCATGCAGTGATGAAATACATCAGTTATTTATATCTGGTAGAAGTGGTGAAATAAAAGATGTAATAATAGATACATGTGGATTTAGTTTATCATTATTAGCATTTTATTGTTTTAAAAGTAGAAACAAAAAATAAATCTACTTTTTTTTATGTTATTTTTATGATATACTTTTTAATAGTAGAATAGGAGGTATTTATATGTTAGATAATAAAGTACTTGTTAATTTATATATTTTATCTTTAGATAAAAATTATGAATTGTATTTACCAATAAATGAAAAGATTGGCAATATTTCTAAACTCATAAATACTACACTATTTGATTCAATAAATTTTGAAAAGAATTATATATTTTTAAATGTAGAAAATGGAAAAATATATGAGAATAATGTATTACTTAGAGATACAGATATATTAAATGGAACTAAATTGGTTTTAATTTAAAAGGGGTTCTATTATGAATTTATATTTATTTGATGAAGAAGAAATTATTTTATTTAATTTGCCAGTTAAAAGAATTGGTAATTTTTGGATGACTGATAATGATGATAAAAATATAGTTAATATATGTGATAAAGATGGGGAATGGCTAATAACTGGAAGTGAGAATACAAAAGTATTATTAGATAATAAAGAAGATAATTTATTTTTACAGGCTAAAAATTATTATACAGTTATTAAAGATAATAAAAATTATGTTTTATATTGTGACTATTTATCTGATGATTCGTTTGAAGGATATCAAGTCGCAAATGGAGTAACTGTAAATGTAGGTAAAAGTCCAAATAATGAGATAAGTATTAATATTCCATACATTTTAGATTCACATTTTTCTTTAACTAATCAAGATGGAAAATGGCTTATTAAAAAAAGTGAAGATGCAGTGATATATATCAATAATCAAGCTATAAAGAAGACAGAAGTTACAGCAAGAAATGGTGATATTATAAATATTTATGGATTAAAAATAGTATTAACTAGTGATGTGATTTTTGTTAATAATCTAATGAATAGTACAGTTGTAAAATCAATTGTTAAAAAAGAATTTAAAGTCACTGATGAAATTACTGATGAAGAAATACAAAATGAGGATTTATATAAAGATAGTGATTATTTTTTAAAAAGTCCAAGACAAAGAAAAAATATAGAAACATTTGAAATGTCTATTGATTCTCCACCAGCAAAAGAAAATATGCAAGAAACACCATTAGTTATGACACTTGCTCTGATGGTTGCTATGGCTGCAACATCTTTAATGTCTCTTACAAACACATTACAATCTATATCTAGTGGAAATAGGACATGGAAAGAATCTATACCGGCACTTATTATAAGTGGAATTATGGTATTTAGTATGTTTGTTTGGCCAATTATAACTAGAAATTATGAGAAAAAGCAAAAAAAGAAAAGAGAACAAAATAGACAAGAAAAATATAGAGCATATTTAAATAATAAGAAAAATGAAATTATTAGAGAATATGATGGACAAAAGAAACTAATTGAAGAAAGTATGTTAAATACTAACATTTGTTATGATTATATAATTAATAAAAGAAGAACATTGTGGGAAAGAAAGTTAGAACAAGGTGATTTCTTAAGAGTTAGAATAGGTAAAGGACAAGTAAATTTTAATGCAAATATTAATTATCATACTGAGGACTTTACTATGGATGATGATGACTTAAAACAAATGCTTGATAATTTGATTAATAATTTTAAAGTTATCAATGATGTACCAATTTCATATTCATTTGCAGATAATAAATTAACAGCTATTAGTGGTGTATATCCAAAATATGTCGATTTTACAAATAATATGTTATTACAAATGATGGCATTTCATGGGTATGATGAATTAAAAATAGTTGTATTTACAAATAAAAAGAATGAGAAAAGGTGGAAGTATTTAAAAAATTCACCATATGTATTCACTTCAGATAATTATTTAAGATTTTTTGCAACTAAAACAGATGAAATGCAACAAATATCTGATTATTTAGTACAAATTTTTGATGGTAGAAAAACATTAACTACTTCTGGAGATGATAATGAGAGAATTAAAAATTATACTAAATTTAATACTTATTATTTAATATTAGTAGATGATATAGATCAAGCTAGAAAGATTGATATAATTGATAGTGTTTTATCAGAAAAAAATAATCTTGGATTTAGTTTAATGATTTTAGAAGAAAAATTATCTAAAATACCTAGTCAAGTAACTAAATTTATTACAGTTGGAGAATCAGCTTCTGTTGTTATTAACAACGAAGATAGTAGTCAACTTAGATTTACAGATGAAGTAAACACTGAATATGATATGTATGCAGTATCAAAAACATTATCAAATTTACCATTATTTATTGATGATAATATTAAACAATTGCCAAATTCAATATCATTTTTAGAATTATTTGGAATAGGTCAAATAGAACAATTGAATGTTCTTAATAGATGGAAAGAAAATGACCCAACAAAATCATTAAAGACTGAAGTTGGAGTTAATGAAAATAATGATAAATTTATGTTAGATTTACATGAAAAAGCTCATGGACCTCATGGACTAATCGCTGGTATGACTGGTAGTGGTAAGTCAGAATTTATTATTACATATTTATTATCAATGGCAGTAAACTATAGTCCAGAAGAAGTAGCATTTGTATTAATTGATTACAAGGGTGGTGGACTTGCTGGTGCATTTGTTGATAGTGAAACAGGAGAAAAATTACCACATGTAGTAGGTACAATTACTAACTTGGATAAAGCTGAAATAAATAGAGCTTTGTCAAGTATACAAAGTGAACTTAGACGTAGACAAACAAAATTTAACGAAGTAAGAGATCAGTTAAATGAAAGTACAATAGATATTTATAAATATCAAAAATTATATAGAGATGGAACTATAAGTGAACCAATTCCACATTTAATAATTGTTTCAGATGAATTTGCTGAATTAAAAGATCAACAACCTGATTTTATGGATGACTTGATTAGTACAGCTCGTATTGGACGTTCACTTGGTGTTCATTTAATACTAGCAACACAAAAACCTACTGGTGTAGTAGATGCTCAAATTTGGAGTAACTCTAAATTTAAAATATGTTTAAAAGTTCAAGATAAATCAGATAGTATGGAAATGATTAAATGTGATTTAGCAGCTGAGTTAAAAAATGTAGGTAGATTTTATTTACAAGTTGGATATAATGAATATTTTGCACTTGGACAATCAGCTTGGGCAGGAGCACAATATTATCCAAGTAAAGAATTTAAAAAAGCAGTAGATAAGAATCTATACTTTATAGATAACATTGGTGGAATTAGTAAAACAATAAATAATTCTATTGCTAAAAAATTTGTAAAATCTGAAGGTGAAGAATTAACATCAATTGTTAAATATTTAATTAATATTGGTAAAAATAGTAATTTCAATATAAGACAATTATGGCTTGATAAGATTTCTTCAAATTTAACAGTAAGTGGTTTATACAAAAAGTACAATTATAAAGAAAATAGATATGATATTAATCCAGTAATTGGAGAATATGATGATCCATATGAACAATTACAAAATATATTAACTTTACCAATTACAAATGAAGGAAATGCATTAATATATGGAATGAATGATAGTGGTAAAGATGAATTATTAAGTTCAATTGTTTATTCTATTATTACAAGACATACAACAGATGAAGTTAATTTATACTTAGTTGATTTTGGAGCAGAAACTTTAATGAATTTTATTGATGCACCACAAGTAGGTGATGTTGTATTATCTAGCGATGAAGAAAAGTTATTAAATTTATCAAAAATGTTAAATAGTGAATTACTTGCAAGAAAAAAATTATTTACTAAATATAATGGTAATTATAAAGATTATCTAAAACTTAGTGGAAGAAGTTTACCTAATATTATAGTAATGATAAATTCTATTGAAGTAATGAATGAACTATATTTAGATTTAATTGATAAGTTTATTCCTGTTATTAGAGAAGGAAGTAAATATGGTATTTATTTCGTTATAACTACAGAAAGTCAAAATAGTGTAAAACTTAAAGTATCACAAAGTTGTAAACAAATTTTAACATTACAATTGTCAAATGAAATGGCATATAAAGATATTTTAGGAAAAACTGAAGGAATAATACCAACTAATAATTTAGGTAGAGGACTTGTTAAGATTGACAGAGTATGTGAATTTCAAACAGCATTTATTTCAAATGATGGAAATCAGCTTGAAGCAATAAATGCACTAATTGATAAATTAAATGAAACTGCAATGTCTAAAGCTATGGGTATACCTGTTATGCCAGATATTATTAAACTAAGCATGTTTAATAATAAATATAATGGAGTAGATTCTGTTCCAGTTGGTATTGCAAAAGAATCACTAATACCAAGTGTATTTGATTTTACTAAATATCCTTCAACAGTAATTAGTTCTAATGAATTTGATAGTATGAAATTATTTATTAATAATTTTGTTAAAACACTTGAAGTAAATAAGAATTTTAATAGGATTATAATTGATGCTAATAATTACTTTGATAATCTTGAAAGTGATATAGAGTATTATAATATAGACTTTAATGGTGTTATAGACAAGTTATCAACAGAGAGTGAAAGATTAGTTAATATAGTTAATCAAAATAATATGAATCCAAGAAGTGTATCTAGTGAGAAAAATACATTATGTGTAATTATTGGCTTTGAAAAATTCTTTACTAAATTAGAACAAGAATATAAAGATAAATTTATAAAGATAATGAATGATATGAAAGAAATATCAAAAATTAATTTTGTTTTATTTGATATACCTGGATCATTTAAAAAATATGAATATGATGAATGGTATAAAAATTGTATAAATACAAATGATGGTATATGGATTGGACAAGGTTTAACTCAACAATTCTTACTTAAGAGTCTTGTACAATTAAATTCATTCTCTAGTATTGGAAACGATTACTGTTGCGTTATAAAAAATGGTATGCCAGTAATTACTAAAATAATCAATGAAATTAAAATTGATGAAAAATAAGTGTAAAGTATATTGAATAAAAAAAATGATTTATTATTAGAATAGGAGGTAGATGATATGAATCATAAGGTTCAAAGTGTACAAACTTTATATGATGATGCTATGGCATTATTTAAAAGAGGAGTAATGGGATCTGAAGATACTAGTGCTGATAGTATCATTGCAAATTTAGGTAATGGAATTAATATTTTAAAAGGATGTTGGGAAGGAAAAGATGCAGGTGTTCAAATCAATAATATCGTTACAGTATTTAATGGTATGGTTGAAGTTAGAAATGCTTTAGCAAGTTTAGCTGCTGATTCTAGTAAAATTGCTAGTAATTACAGAGATATCCAAAATTCAAATGGTGCTGGACTTGAAACATTAACTCCAGTAGTAACTGAAGATAAAACAAAATTACCTGAATACTCTGATTCAAGAGACTCTATCAATATTACACCAGATGCTAATAATGGAAAAGCAAGAGTAGATGCTGCTAATAATGCAATGGATGGTTTCATTAGTAATGTTAGAAGTTATTATGATAAAATTATGAACAACTGGACAGTTGGAACTGGTAGAGATAGAGCAACTGCTGCATTTGAAACATTTATGTCAAAATCTCAAGTTTATAAACAAACTTTAGCAGATGTATCAAATAGTATCTCAACTGCTCTTAAGAATTACTCATTCTAGTTTGGTTGATAATAAAAAATTGATAAATATTTTATCAATTTTTTTTGTGCTTATATTGAATAAATAATATATTTATTGTAAAATTATAATGTATAACAATATATAATAGGAGTGAAGAGTATGGCGACATGTGGACATTATTATGACAGACTTAAATGGATTAAATATACTATTATTAATTTAGAAAAAGTAAAAAAAGACTATGAAACTAATGAACTGCATCCTTTAGAGTAGACATCATAAAAAAGACAGTTTAATAAAAAAGTGATAGAATACACTTCCGAAAGGAGGTGTTTTTCTATGGCTTC
>CACWLI010000009.1 GCA_902761685.1 uncultured Erysipelotrichaceae bacterium
AATTGATTCTCTTACAAGTTCCATTGCTACTTTTGTAACACTTAATAAGTAATCTGCTGAATTTTCTCTTAACTGCATTAAACCAGAATATGTTTCCATGTTAGCTTTTACTGAATCCCATACTCCACCTGATAACATGTTACCAGGTCCAATTCCAGCAGTTAAACTATCAATATAACCTTTCATTTGATGAGCACTTTGCATATCATCTGCAAGTCCAGTAGCTAATGATTTCATTGCTTCATCTAAATCACTTATACTAGTTTTACCAACATTACCTGATACAAATGGATTTTTATATGCATTATAGAATCCCAACTCTGAATCATTTAACATATTATCAATACTTTGTCCAAGTCTTGCATTTAATCCTTCTATTTCACTTGAATTAGATGGATTAAAAAGTGTACCTGCATCAGTACTTGTTAAACTTTCTTCTGCTAAATGTGCAGAAAAACCATCCATTTTATATATTGCATCAGCTATTGCATATATTGCATCTGTTTCGCTAGCTAATGTTGTTAGAATTGTATTTGTAACTCCTGAATAATAGTTGTTTGCCGAATAAAAGCTTCCCATTATTCCACCTGAAGCTCCGCTTCCAGTAGCAGCAGGCATTAATTCTATTCCATTTCTTATAGTACCAAGACTATTAGCTACAAAACTCATATTTGAAGCAAGATTTCCACTACCACCTTTATATTTACTTGCAAATTCTGCTAAATCTTTACTATTGTTATATAAAGAAGTAACATCTCTTACTATTGCTTCTTCCATAAATCTTTGAGCTTCTTCAACTGAAATATCTCTTATATTACCATCTGCATCTAATATTTGATATGTAATTTCTACATTTTGAGGATTTCCATTATGATCTGTATATGTAAAATTTCCTCCAACTAATTTTAAATCATAAACATTATATGTTCCAAGAGATGCTGCTATATCATCAGCTGCTCCATGATCACCTGAATGATATTTAACTAATAATACATCTACTCCACTAGCAGCTGCATTCTTTAAAGTTGGTCCATATACACTCCATGAACTATAACCTGTAGCTGTTACATCTATTATTAATGAATCGCTTAATGGTGAAAAATCATAATTAGAAGGTAATACTCCTCCACTAGTTCCAAATGGATCATTTAATATTACAGTAGTTGAAGAACCTGTTTCTCTACAATACTCTGAAGCAGCCATAATTGCATAGTTAGATGAATTACTATGACCACTAAAGTTTATTTCTAAACTATCAGCATTTGGCGATTTATCTACTATTTGTTGAGCTAATTTATACGAATCTAGAAATTCAGCTTGTGTTTCATTAACTGGTGCAATAACAACAACATTTTTACCTTTAGCTGCTTCAAATGTTGTTTTTGTATCACCTATTCCACCGGCACCTCTACCCGCAATATAGAAAACTGTATCTTTATCAATGCCACCCTCAGGTACTTGAATATAGTATGTTTTTCCATCAATTTCCAATATTTGTTTGCCATATCCATATTGATTACTTACTATTTGTTGATATAATTCTTCACTCATAATTTAACTCCTTATTATCTATATTAATTATTATACTAATTTATTTAATTAAAATAAAGAGTTTTTTATAAAATAAAAAAAGTAGCATAGCTACTAATTTAATTTTTCTTTTACAATAGTATTAACAAGTTTCATATCAGCTTTACCATTGACAAGTGGTTTTAATTCTTTCATAATACTACCCATATCCTTCATAGATGTAGGTTTAACTTTATCAAATACTTCATCAATTACTTTTCTTAAATCTTCTTCACTTAACTGTTCAGGAAGATAAGTACTTAATAACTCTATTTCTTTATTTAAACCATCAACTAAATCTTGTCTATTTCCAGCTTTAAATTGTTCAATACTTTCTTTATGAGTTTTAACTTGTTTACTGACAACTTCAATAACTACATCATCATTAGCTTCATGTCTTTCCATTTTATTATCTATAAGATATTTATCAACAGCAGACTTAAGTAATCTTAATGTACTTACTTTATCTTTATCTTTTGCTTTCATAGCTTCAATCATATCTTTAGATATTTTGTCATATAACATGTTCTACCACTCCTTAATATTAATAATTTTTGCTTTTATTATGTTTTTTAGCATTTCTGATAGCTTCTTTTTTAGCTTCTCTTCTTACGATGCCTGGTTTAGAGTATTCTCTTCTTTTCTTCATTTCAGTAGGGACTCCGCTTCTTTGGACTTTCATCTTAAAACGTTTTAATGCACCCTCAACATTTCCGTCTTTAACTTCTACGTGTGTCATATTTCTTCCCTCCCTTCATGACTATAAATGATTATATTACAAATAATGTCGAATTTCAAGTAAATATTGTCTAAAAAATTAGTTTTTTAGTAAATTTATGATACACTTAAGATAAGGAGTTGATAATATGAATAAAAAAAATGTTTTAATGATTGCTATTTTATTATTACTTACAATAATAGTTGTTTTATTAGTTTTTAAGAATTTTAAAGATAACAACAATGAACAAACATATCACTATGATGGAGCACTTGATTTTGACTTTAAAATGATTCAAGAAGTTAACAAAGGATACAAAGATAATTATTTAATTAGTCCTTTATCTATTGCATATGCATTAAATATGGTTAATGAAGGAAGTAATGGACAAACTAAAGAGCAAATAAATAATTTATTAGGAAATTATAAAATTAATACTATTAAGAATATAAAAAATAAAATTAATATTGCTAATGGATTATTTATTAATAATAATAGAAAAGATATTATTAATGATGACTTTGTTAATACTATTAAAACTAAATATGAAGCAGATACTATATATGATGAGTTTACTAGTCCTAAAGTAATAAATGACTGGGTTAGTGAAAAAACATATAATATGATTCCAGAATTAATGGATGATTTAGATAGTGAGTTATTAATGATTATAGCAAATACAATTGCTATTGATGTTGAATGGAGAAATACATTCTTATGTAAAAATACAAAAGAAGAAAAATTTTATAAAAATGATGAAACAATTAATACACCAATGATGTATACAAATGAAGATGTAGAATACATTGAAAATAAAAATGCTAAAGGAATAATAAAAAAGTATCGTACTTATTTTCCTAATGATGATGAAACAATTAATGATATAAATGATGGAGTTTCACTAGAATATATTGCTATTTTACCTAATGATGATTTAGATAGTTATATTAATAATTTTAATAGAAATGAATTAAATGATTTACTAGAATCTAAAAATAATTATTCTAATTATGATGTAAATTTAAAATTACCAAAATATACATATGATTTTGATTATGATAAGTTTAAAAAGGATTTAATGAATCTTGGAATGGTTGATGCATTTACTCCATATAAAGCAGACCTAAGTAATATAGCAGATAATTTATATATAAGTGAAGCTATTCATAAAACACATATAGAATTATCTGAAAATGGTACTAAAGCTGCTGCTGTAACAGCATTTGCTATAAAAGCTAATTCAGCATTTGAACAAAAGAAAGAAATTGATATTACATTTAATAAACCATTTATATATATTATTAAAGAAACAAATAATGATAATATTTGGTTCTTTGGAAAAGTAACTACTCCAATGAAATGGGAAGATAATTCATCTTGTGAAACTAATTATGAGGGATAAAAAATATGTTAAAAACATTTATTGATGAAAAAACTTTAAATAAAAGAATTAAAGAATTAGCTAAACAAATAGAAAATGATTATAAAAATGAAGAAATAACATTTATATGTATTTTAAAAGGTTCTATATATTTTATGACAGATTTAACTAAAAGAATTAAAAATGAAGCAAAAATAGAATTTATGAGAATATCAAGTTATGGAAGTGGAACTCAAAGTTCTGGTGAAATACAATTAAAACTTGATTTAAGTGTATCAATTGAAAATAAAAATGTAATTGTTATTGAAGATATAATTGACTCAGGTAGAACTTTATCTTATTTATTAAAATATTTAAAAATTAAGAAACCAAAAAGTTTAAGATTATGTACCCTACTTGATAAACCTGATAGAAGAATTGTTAAAGATGTAAAAGTAGATTATGTAGGTTTTACTATTCCAGACTATTTTGTAGTTGGTTATGGTCTTGATTTAGATGAGCAATATAGAAATTTACCATGTATAAAATGTTTTATAAAAACAAAAGAAGAATATAATGAATTATTAGAATTTAAAAAAGAATTACTTAAATAGTAATTCTTTTATTTTAAAACTAATTTAGGTCCATATAATTCTTCATTTGTTTGTTCCATTAATTCATTCATCATTTCTGTATAAGCAAAAGAAGGATGTGTTTCTGAATAATTAATAGCATAGAATAACCATTGCCATTCATCAAATAAATCTTTATTACGACTTTCTAACATATTTAGTTTTCTATGAGAACTTTTAGTTAATAAAGCTCCATTTTCAACAGTTGTTTCACTATCTTTTCTTTTTACTATATGATGATATGTAAGTGGATTTTTCTTAGTAATTGGAGAACCCATCCAGTCAAATCCATTTGGCGTATAAATATCTATCATTTTCTTGATAGTTTCTTGTTCCAAATTATTCATAATACCTCCCTTCAAAGTAAGATGTATTATATCATAAAATAAATCAAAAATCAAATTATATAAAAAAAACATTTCAAATGAAATGTTTTTAATTACTTAATTTGACTCATTACTTCTTCAGCAAAGTTATCATTTCTTTTTTCCATACCTTCGCCTACTTCATATTTAACAAGTTTAACAAGTTTAGAGTTATTATTTTCTAAATATGATTTAACATTCATACTAGAATCTTTAATAAATGCTTGTTCTTCTAAAACTGTTTCTTCATAAAATTTTCTAATTCTACCTTCAACAATTTTATCAGCAAATTCAGGTTTTTTACCTTCATTTATTACTTGTTCTTTAATAATTTCTTTTTCATGTTCTAAGTCAGCTGATGGAACACTTTCAATTGTAGTATAAAGTGGTCTCATAGCTGCAGCTTGCATAGCAACATCACGGGCTACGTCTTCATTAGATCCTTCAATTACTGTTAGAGATGCTATTTTTCCACCCATATGTAGATAAGCACCAAATACTTCAGAATCATTTTTAGAAACTTTTTCAAATCTTCTTAAACTAATTTTTTCTCCTATTTTAGCTGTAGCATTTACAATTAAATCATTAACAGTTTCACCATTAACATCAAGTGCAAGTGCAGAATCCATATCTTTAGCATCACTATTTAAAATAGCATTACCAATCTTATCTAATAATTCTTTAAATTCAGCATTTTTAGCAACAAAATCAGTTTCAGAGTTTAATTCTAAAACAACTGCATCATTATTATTAACATAAATATTAGCAAGTCCTTCTGCAGCAATTCTTTCAGCTTTTTTAGCAGCTTTTGAAATACCTTTTTCTCTTAAATAATCGATTGCTTTGTCCATGTCTCCATTACTTTCAACAAGTGCTTTTTTGCAATCCATCATTCCAGCTCCAGTTCTTTCTCTTAAGTCTTTTACCATACTAGCACTAATTTCCATAATTTTCCTCCTAATTTAATGATGAAATTAATTCATCTTTTTTCATAGTTGAATATCCAGAAATACCTTTTTCTTTAGCAATTTTCTTAAGTTCAGCAACTGTCATAGAACTATAATCTACTTTTTCAGCTTTTTTAGTTTTTTCTGCTTTTTTAGTTTCTTTTTTAGCAGGTTTTTCTTCTTCAGCAAAGTCATCAAATTCAACTACTTTAGTTTCAACTTTAATTTCTTTTGTTTCTTTGTGAGCATTTTCATCTTCTGTTACATAATCAACAGTTGGAAGACCATTAGCTTCACAAACGGCATTAGCTAAAACTCCTAATACAACTTTAACGCTTCTTACAGCATCATCATTTGCAGGAATTGCGAAATCTACATCATCTGGATCACAGTTAGTATCAACAATTCCAAATACTGGAATATGTAATCTTCTAGCTTCACGAATAGCATTAATTTCTACTCTTGGATCTACAACGATAATAGCTTTAGGTAATTGTTCCATACCTCTAATACCGCAAAGTAGTTTATTTAATCTTTCATATTCTTTTTGAATCTTTGCAACTTCTTTTTTAGGAAGTAATTCAAATTTTCCAGATTCTTCCATCTTTTCGATTTGAACTAATCTTTTAACTCTTTCTCTAATTGTTCTAAAATTAGTTAAAGTTCCTCCTAACCATCTTTCAGTTACATAAAAACTATTACATCTTGTTGCTTCTTCGATACTAGCTTCTTTAGCTTGTTTCTTAGTACCAACAAATAGAACCTTACCACCATTTTCACATGCTTTAAGAATTTCAGCGTAAGCTTCTTCTATTTTTTCAACAGTTTTTTGTAAATCAATAATATGAATATCGTCTCTTGTAGTAAAGATGAATTCTTTCATTTTAGGATTCCATCTTTTAGCTTGATGTCCAAAGTGTACACCTGCTTCTAATAAATAACTTTTTGCAATAACTGCCATTTTTCTTCACTCCTTTCGTTAATTCTTCTGCTTATCTTTAAATCAATATTCACTTAAATTCTATTAATTTAAGCACTAGAATATTAAATCAATAAGCATGTTTTTTTCTTAAAGCCAACTTATTTTAACATAAATTTTATAAAAAAAAAAGATATTTCTTTAAATTATGCAAGAAATATCAAATCCTAATATACTACCTATTATTCTAGCTAAACTAGGTAACATAAATATAACTGCAAGTACTATTCCCATTGATACAAGCTTCTTACTTGCTTTTTTAAGAGCATCAGCATCTTTATTCATAACAGCGGGTAAAAGTGTTAACATACCACTTACTATTGCTATAATAGCACCTGCTATCATAACTAGATTAATTCCTGCTTTTAATACTTTAGTTAAATTAGGACCTAATAGTTCAGAACAAGTCATTTGTTTGTCTGTTATATCTATATTTGGAGCATCAATACTACTAGAATATGCTTGTACTCTTACAGTTCCAAAAAATAAAATAATTGTTATTAAACTTATTATTATGATATATTTTTTCATACTTCACCTCATAAAAAAAGTATGAATATTATATCATACTTAATTAAACAATACAAGAAATATCAAATCCAAGTAAATCACCTATTATTCTAAGTAAACTTGGTAATAAGAATATAACTGCTAATATAACTGCCATTGACACAAGCTTCTTACTTGCTTTTTTAAGACCATCAGCATCTTTACTCATAACAGCAGGAATTAAAGTAACCATTCCATTTAGTATTGCTATTATTGCTCCAGCAATTTGAATAACATTTATACCAGCATGTACTACTTTTGTTAAATTTGGTCCAAGTAAATCAGAACAAGACATTTGACTATCACTTAAATCTAAACTTGGAGTTGAAATTGATGATCCACCCCCATTTCCACCATTATCTACTGTTGTAGAACCAGATGATACTTTAGAAGTTGATACATCAGATGAATCATTTGATACAACAACTTTATTATTGCTTGAATTCATTCCAATATATTTAGGACATCCTCCGCTCTCTGAATTATCCCATCCTTTGTGAGTAAATGCTCTTCTAGCAGAGTTACCAGCATCAAAAGCTATAAAATCATTTAAAGTAAGTTCACATTTACCAGAACTAGAATTATAAATATATGACTGAATGTAATAACCTTGTCCACCACCTGAACCACTACAATCAGTATTATTATCACACTTATAGCATGCTATAAAAGCAGTATTTCCATTTTTATCTTTTGCTTCATAACCTTTAGTTATTCCAACATTAGCACAAGAATATGATGTAAACATATTTCCCCATACTTTAGTATCACATTTTGTAGCTCCAAAACTAGCAGCATTTTTTTGACTACAAGCATCACTTGCTGCATTTACGTTAATAAATAAAATACTTAATAAAATAACAAATAAAATTTTATATAGACGATTCATATAACTTTCCTACTTTCTATAAATAATAATAACATAAAAAAAATAAAATAAAAACATACTTTACAATAAATTTTGCTTAATAATAGAATTTTTATATTAAATATAGTATAATGTTATTGGTGATTTTATGAATAACACCTCATATAAAAACAGAGGAATGTTTCTTGAAAATATAATTAATGAATCAAATACATATTATAATAGTATAGATAAATCACTAATATATAAGAAACCTACTCCTATTAAAGTACTAAATGTTAGTTATCCAAGTAATAAATCACATCTAATTGATAAAGCTGTATATTCTAGTATATCTACTCTAGATTATAATGGAATATATAGAGGTAAATATATTGAATTTGATGCTAAAGAATGTCATAGTAAAACTTCTTTTCCTCTATCAAATGTTAAAGATCATCAATTAGAACATATTAAAAAAGTAATATTACATAAAGGAATTGTGTTTTTAATAATATTTATGAATAATAATTTTTATTTACTTAAAGGTGAAGATATTATTGATTTTATTAATACACATGATAGAAAATCTATAGAATTTGAATATTTAGAAACTAAAGGTTATAAAATACAAGAAAGTTATTTACCTAGACTAAAATATTTAGATGCTGTAGATGAAGCTTATTTTAAGGAGTAACATGAAAAAAATTGATTTTGAAAAACTGAAACGTGAAAAAGAAGCTAGAATGGAGCGTTCTAAAATGAAAAAATTAGAGAAAAAAGAAAAAAAGGAAGAATTAAAACAAGAAAAAGTAAAAAAGAAAAAGCATAGAAGAAGATTTAGATTCTTTTACTGGTTAACAGTATTAATTGTATTCTTTATACTATGTGTATTCTTAGTAGGAGTTGGATTCTGTTATTACATAGTAAAAAGTGCACCTGAATTTGACATTGAAAAGATGTTTGAAAAAGAAGCAACAAGAATATTTGATTCTAAAGGTGAATTAATTGCAACACTAGGAACAGAACAAAGACAAAAAGTTAAATATGAAGACCTACCTCAAGTATTAGTTGATGCGATAATAGCAACAGAAGATTCAAGATTTTTCCAACATAATGGATTTGATGCTCCAAGATTTATTAAGGCATCTATTAGTCAAGTAATGGGCCGTGGTGGTGGAGGTGCTTCTACCCTAACAATGCAACTATCTAAACTTGCTTTCACAAATACAAATTCTGAAGGATTTGATGGAATTGTAAGAAAATTTACCGATATATATATGGCAGTATTCAAAATGGAAAGAAATTTAACTAAGGAACAAATTATTGAATACTATGTAAATACTCCATGTTTAGGTGGAAATATATATGGTGTACAACAAGCAAGTCAACATTACTTTGGTAAAGACGTTAAAGATTTGAACCTTGTTGAAGCAGCTCAAATAGCTGGTATGTTTCAATCTCCTAACGGATATAATCCATATTATAATCCTAATGATGCTAATGATAGAAAGAATACTGTATTATATCTAATGAAAAGACATGGTTATATAACTGAAGAAGAATATAAAGCTGGTACTGCTGTTGAAATTAAAAACTTCTTAAAGTCAGGTACAAGCCTTGCAAATGAATATCAAGGATTTATTGATACAGTCGTTGAAGAAGTACAAGAAGCAACAGGAAATAATCCATATGATATACCAATGGATATATATACAACAATGAATAGAAGTAAACAAGATATAATAAATAACTTCTATAAAACATATAAATTTAAAGATAGTAAAATTGAAATAGGAATTGGTCTTATTGATAATAAAACTGGTGAAATAATGGCAGTTGGTGCTGGACGTGATAAATCAAAAGCAATGACATTAAATATAGCAACATTTTATAATCAAACTAAGAGAATGCCTGGATCAACAGCTAAACCAATATTAGATTATGGGCCTGCTATTGAATATGAAAACTTAAGTACATATGGACCATTTATAGATGATAAAACTCCTTATGGTGGAGGTAACATGAGAAACTTCAATGGTTCATATAAAGGATTTATGACAATGAGAGATTGCTTAAAGAACTCTATTAATACATGTGCTCTTCAAGCATTTAGATTAACTAATAATGAACAAAAGAAAGAATTTGCTTCTAAATTAGGTGTAGAATTTAGTGAAGAAGTAATACCTGATTCATATGCAATTGGTGCATTTAATGGTGTATCCCCTGTCCAACTTGCAAGTGCGTATTCAGCATTTGGTAATAATGGATATAGAGTTACACCACACTCTTATAGAAGAATTGTATATAGAGAAACTGAAGAAGAAGTAAAACCTGAAATTAAAACAATTCAAGCAATGAAACCTCAAACAGCATATATAATATCTACAATATTAACTAGTGCTACAACTTCAAAAGTAAAAGTATCTGGAACACAAGTTGCTACAAAAACAGGAACAACTTCATATGATACTTCATTACTTAAAAGATATGGCCTAACAAGTTCAGTAATTCCAGACTCATGGACTTCAAGTTATACTACTGATTATGCTATGGCAATATGGCTAGGATATGTAGATGGATTATCAACAGAAAACGTTAAAAATGGTTGGTATTTAAAAAATGCTTATGCTAGTACAGAAAGACTTAATATACAAGCTAAACTTGCTAATCAAATATATGAAAAAAATGCTAAATTCAAGAATCCTGGTGGTATATCATCAGCAAAAGTAGAACTTGAAACAATACCTGCTCAATCCCCAAGTGCATATACTCCAAGTAGTTTAGTAGGAACATTTATGTTTGTAGGTAATACTGGACCAAGTGAAACATCTTCAAGATTTGATAAGTTAACAGATCCACAAGGAGTTACATATTCACTTAACGGAGAATCATTAAATCTATCATGGACTTCTCCAGGAACACCAAGTGCTATTGATTCAACATATTTAGCAAATTTCTTCAACAATGAATGGAAAATTCAAGCAGATAAATATTTAGAAAAGAGATTAAGTTATAATAGATCTAATATAGGAGATTTTGGATTTGCAGTATACCTAACTAGTGGTTCTGATTCAACTTATATTGGATGGACTAAAGATACAACATATACAATTGATATGAGTAAATATAAAGGTGTTTATGATGGTGTTATTATTAAGAGTGCTTACTCAATATTTAAATCAAATGCATCAAATGGATATAAATTAGTATTTACTACAGCTATTGGGCAAGAAGAAATTGATCCAAGTAACATTACAGTTAATATGAGTGGTCTTACTCAAACATTAGCTGTTGGATCTTCATATAGTGAACTAAATTCTTCATCAATAACTTCTATTACTTATAAAGGTGAAGACATAAAAGCAAATGTATCAAATTTAACTGTTACAACTGGAACTATTACTTCTGAAACAGGAAGTACTACTCCAGATCAAATAACTAAAGAAGCTGGTACTTATAAAGTAAACTATAGTGTATCATTTGTATATAAAGGAACTTCAGTAACAAAATCGTTTACTCAAACAGTTACAGTTCAATAAAAAAAGTGATTTAATAATCACTTTTTTAATTTGCATATATTTTTTAAATTACAATTTTCGCATTTAGGATTTTTACTAGTACAAACATATCTACCAAATAATACCAATTGTGAATTTACTCTATTCCATTCATCTTTACTAAAATACTTTTTTAGTTTCTTTTCAGTTTTTAAAACATCGTCGTTTTTAGTAGTTATTCCAAGTCTTTTAGAAACTCTAAATACATGTGTATCTACTGCAAAGGATGGTTCATTAAATAAATGAGCCAAAACAACACTTGCAGTTTTTCTACCAACACCAGGTAGTTTTTCTAAATAATCTCTATCATTTGGAACATATCCTAGTTTTAATAGTTCACTAACTATTAATTTAAAATTTTTTGATTTTATTCTATGAAAACCTATAGATTTAATATAAGAACTAATTTCTTCTTCACTAAGTAAACTAAGTTTTTCTAAAGTATCATATTTACTATACAATTCTTTAGTAACCATATTTACTCTTTTATCTGTTGTTTGAGCAGATAACATAACTGATAAAACTAATTCATAATCTTTTTTATAATCTAATTCACATCTAGCATCAGGAAATAATCTATCAAGTTCACTTACTATTAATTCCCTATTCATTATCATCTAACCAATCATAGTCAAACATATCTAATTCTTTTTCCTCTTTATTTCTCTTTTTAACGCCATTTTTAGACCATTCATAGATTATTTTATCAATATACTTAAAATTCCTTACGTTATTTAAAATTGCTTCTTTAAGCGCTTCTTTTATTGTGCTTTCACTAACTCCACTATCTAACCACTTATTAATTAGTTCATATTCAAAAGAACTTAATGTTCTACCAAGTTCACTTTCAAATAAAGCAAATATATCGGTACTCTTACTCTCAGTCTTTTTATTTAAAGCAAGTCTATCATATAATGGATCCAATTTAACACTTTCAATAACTTCTCCATTCTTATTATCAACTATCATTTCAATATATTTTTTATTTAAAAGACTACTAAAAGTATTAAATGCTTTTTCATCATCAAAACCAAGTTTATTCTTAATATCATCAGTATCTAATAATGGACTAACATTAATAAAATATAATATTAATAGAAACTCATCTAATGTAATATCAATATTACTAATACATTTAACTATATTACTATTTATAACAAAATCTTTACTTTCAAAAACACTTCTTAAATCACTCATAATTACAATTTCCCTATAAAATCAATTATTTCTTCTTTATTATTTAATAGTAACCCTTCCATTATTCTTCTTTCTACTAATTTATATGTTTTCTTTAAATCTCTTGCATTTACATATTTTACCATTTCATCAATAGATATATCAATATCTATAATACTATGTAGTTTAAGAATATCTTCTAATGCTTTTACTTTTTCATCTAATCCAAGAATAGATGCTGCATTATATATTATTTCTTTATCATATTTTTTAACTTCATTTAAAGATATATCTTTATCATCTACTATTTTTTTAATACCAACTATTATAGATTTTTCTTTATTTGAAAAAGGTAAATCTGTTTGTAATTGTGCCCACACTCCATATTTATCATATGTTTGAACAATATTACCAGTATAAGAAATATTAAAATATTTACTCATATTGAATCTATTTATTAAATAAAAGAATTTATCAATATTATTACTTTCAAATATTTTATCTAATTCTCTCTTTTTATATTCAGCAGGTACTTCATTTAATAAATATGCTTTTTTATTTGATATAAAATTTAATATTTCTGGATCTAAATCAAAATCAAGAGTACATGCAAAACGTATAGCTCTTATTATTCTAGTTTTATCTTCAGTTAATTTCTTTTCAGTATCCCCTACTACTCTTATTAATCTACTATCTAAATCTTTTTTAGCTCCTAGAATATCTACAAGATGACCTGCATTATCAATAGCAAATGTATTAATTGTAAAATCTCTTCTTAAAAGGTCAGTTCCAAGATCTTTAGCAATACTAATATCTACAGGTTTATTCTTTTTATATTTACCTTCTTTTCTAAATGTTGTAATTTCATATGAAAATTCACCATCATCAATATGATAAGCATAATATTCTTTAAATGCTTTTCCTCTTCCTTTAAATATTTTCATTATCTTATCGATAGGTGCATTTGTACAAATATCTACATCATTAGAAGGAATACCAAGAAGATAATCCCTAACATAACCCCCAACAATATAGGCTTCATAGCCATTTTCATTTAACAATTTTACTATCTCTTTCATAATTATAATATTATCACAAACTAAAAAAAAAAGATACTATTGAAGTATCTTTTCTTATTAATTTAAAGCGTCTTTTAATTTGCTTCCAGCTTTAAATCCAGCAACAACTTTTGCAGGAATCTTAATAGATTCTTTAGTTAATGGATTAATTCCTTCTCTAGCAGCTCTTTTTTTAGCTGTGAAAGTTCCAAATCCAACTAGTGCAACTTTTTTTTCTTTTTTAAGACCAGTTGTTACTCCTTCTAGAAAAGCATCAACAGCTCTTCCAGCATCTGCTTTAGTTAATCCGGCTTTAGCAGCAACGAATTCTACTAATTCAGTTTTACTCATCGTAAATTACCTCCCATTTTCTAATTACATCGTACAAATCGTACGATGCTTACATATTAATTGTAGCATAACCACCTGAAAATGCAAGTAATTTCAACATATTTTTATAAAAAAGTAGAATTTAACTATTACTTAATACCATTTTAATACTAGATTCAATTTTATTATTAGATTCTATATAATCTTTTCCATACATTTTTCTATATAATGTATCTATTACATGTCTTAATACAAAAGATTCTTCCATATTTAATGAATCATAAACTTTAATACTTTCTTTAATCCATTTTAATATATCTTTATCACTATGTGTTACTAAAATAGAATTAATATTACTTAGACACCTAGATACTTGTGCATATGTTAGCTTACTTAACATTAGTGTATCAATAGAATGATTTTTAATATAATTTAGAGCCATTAAGTTTTCTTCACTGGTACCAGAATTATTACTATATTCTTTAATTAATGGTAACATTTCTCTTCTTTCTCTATGTTCTGTTAATTCTTTTAATTCATCAAAAGTTAAATTCTTTGCTTTTTTATTTCCTAGTTCTTCTATTCTACTTTTTTCAAAATCTGGATAATAACTTAACCACTTAATCCATTCTTTAAGAAACGGAATATAAAACATTTCATCATTATTATTCATAAAAACGCCTCCAAAGCAATTTATATTGTAACATAAAACTCGTAAAAATCAAATTTACGAGTTATTTATCACATTCTACACATATTACACTATCTTTTTTTTCTACTAATAATCCACCACATTTATCGCATATTTCTCCAGTAGGTTTATCCCATAATGCATAATTGCATTTAGGATAGTTATTACATCCGTAAAATATTTTTCCTCTTTTTGTTTTCTTTTCTATTATTTTATGTCCACACTTAGGGCAATCACATATTTCTATAATAACTTTTTCCTCTTTTTTTATATATTTACATTCAGGATATGCAGAACATGCTACAAATTTACCATACTTTCCTTTTCTAATTACTAGTGGTTTCCCACATTCAGGACAAGACTCTCCTGTTTCTTCTGGAGCATCTTTTTCCATTTCTTTAAATGCTTTAGCTAGTACTGGTTCAAAATCTTTATAAAATCTTTCTAGTGGATCATACCACATAATAGTACCTTCTGCAATATCATCTAAATCTTTTTCCATATTAGCAGTATAATCAACATTAATAATATTACTAAAAAATTCTTGTAATTTATCTGTTACAGTAATACCATTTTCAGTAGGATAAAATTTCTTATCTTTTAATGCAACATATTTTCTTTTTTCAAGAATAGAAATAATAGTTGCATAAGTACTAGGTCTTCCTATTCCAAGTTTTTCTAATTCAGCTATTAATTTAGCTTCTGTAAATCTAGGTTTAGGTTCTGTAAAATGTTGAATTTTATCAATTTTATTACATACTATAACTTTAGACTTATAATTAGCAAAATCAGGTAGTATTACATCATCAGTTTCTTCATAATTACTATATACTTTTAAATAACCATCAAATACATATATTTGACCAGTTGTTCTAAATATATAACCTTTATTTTCTAAATCTACACTAGTTGCTTCTACTTTAGCATCTGCCATTAATGAAGCTAGTGTTCTAATATATATTAATTCATATAATCTATATTCTTCAGGCTTTAAATATTTTTTTATTGATTCAGGTGTTCTACTAATGCTAGTAGGTCTAATTGCCTCATGAGCATCTTGTACATTATCATTTTTCTTTGTTGTTTTAGCATAACCAATATATTCTTTACCATATTTACTAGCTATATATTTTTTAGTATCATTTACAAATACATCAGATAATCTTATAGAGTCTGTTCTCATATATGATATTAAACCAACAGTTTCACTTCCAAGATTAATTCCTTCATATAATTTTTGAGCAATACTCATTGTTTTACTAGCTGGATATCCTAGTCTATTTGATGCCATTTGAGTAAGTGTACTTGTTGTAAATGGTAATTTACTTTGTTTATTTTTTAGTTTCTTTTCTACATTTTCAATATTAAAAGCATTAGATAACTTATTTAATATTTCATTTGCTTCTAGTTCACTTTTAATTTCTATATCTTTACCTTGATACTTTTTTAATTCTGCTTTAAAATCTTTAAAATCAGCTTCAATTGTATAATATTCTTCAGGAATAAAATTCTCAATTTCTCTTTCTCTATCTACAATAAGCTTTAGTGCAACACTTTGTACTCTTCCAGCACTTATTCCATCTGTTTTAGAACGCATTAATTTGCTTAATCTAAATCCAATAATTCTATCAAGTATTCTTCTTGATTCTTGACTATGTACAAGATTCATATCAATTTTTCTTGGTTTTTTAAAAGCTTCTTTAATAGCATTTTCTGTTATTTCATTAAAAACAACTCTTCCATAATTATCATCTTTTAAACCAAGTGCATCTTTTAAATGCCAACTAATAGCTTCTCCTTCTCTATCAGGGTCAGTTGCTAGAATAACATTATCAGCATCTTTAGCTTCTTTTTTTAGTTCATTAACTAATTTAGATTTCCCCTTAATTAATTCATAATTTGGTTTAAAATTATTTTCAAGATCAACACCTAGTCCATATTTACCACTAGTAGCCAAATCACGAATATGCCCTTTAGAAGATAAAACCTTATAGTCTTTACCTAAATATTTTTCAATAGTATGACTTTTACTTGGACTTTCTACTATTACAAGATTTTTCATGTATTATATTTCTCCTTTTTGTCCCCACTTACATAATATTATAAATTTAAATAATTTTTGTCAAGTTTAAAAATTTTAAAAAATTAATCATATATTATGATTATTTTTTTATTTTATTAATTAAAAAAGAAAACTTTTATTTGTTTTCTTTTAATAACATATAACTTTCTAATTTATTACCTTCATCTTCTAAATGAGATATATCTAATGTTTCTAAATGATTTAATTCATCTTCAATACCAATTATTTGATCTAAATATTCTCTTCTAATAACAGCTTCAGTTAAAGCTATATTTGTATTATTTGATTTTATATTTTTAATATCTGATATATATCTATTTTTTAAATCAATTAATCTTTTTATATATTCTTCCCTATATTCATATGATATATTTAATGACATTAGAAATCTATAAGTATAATTAACTGCATTTAATATTATGTCATCATAAACTATTCTGTCTCTTTTATTAGTTATACTATTTAATACTTGAGATAATTCATACTTAGAAATCATTAATGATGGTGTATTATAATGTATTTCTAATTCATCATATTCTGATATTGCATGTAAACTAGTTAAATCTTTTACATCTTCAAATTCACACTTATCCCATAATAGATACTCTCTATTTGAAAATACATCTTTAAATGTTTTGTTATCAACCTTTTCAGCAATAATTACTTTTTTTGTTTCATATAATCTTCTAGTTCTACCATTATTAACACTTCTAATTTCACCTAAAAAACACACGTATAAGTCTTTTACAAAATAATTCATATATTCCCCCCTATAAATTTTTTAATTATGGTCTTGGATTATTTGGTGAAACATAGTTAAGTGGATCTACTCTTGTTCCATTAACTGCAACTTCAAAATGTAAGTGAGGTCCAGTAGAACATCCTGAACTACCTACCTTACCAATTACTTGTCCTTTTTTTACTACATCTCCTGCTCTTACAACTGTTGTATTTGCATAAAGATGGGCATATGATGTTGTTAATCCATTACCATGATTAATAGTTACTCTATTTGCTACTAATCCTTTACAGTTATATTTACCATTTGCATCCGGTTTAATAGAACGATCTGGGTGATCAATTCTATCATTTGCTCCTGGGAAAGTAACTGTTCCATCTGCAGCAGCAATTACATAACTATATCTAGAAGCTCCAATATCTATTGCACCATGTCCTCCACCAAGTCCTTTATGAACAGAATCATTTCCACCAAATGTAGCAGTTATTCTTGTTGCACTTGGAGCACCTGTTGCAAATAGTTTACCATCTATTGTTGTAGCTGAACTACTTCCAACTGGCCACCAAAATACTCCTCTTCCAGAAGTTCCTCCTCCACCTAGTTCTGCTGCTCTTCTAGCTGCTTTTTCTTCTGCCTCTTTTTCTTTTCTTGCTCTTTCTTCAGCTTCTTTCTTTTCTTTTTCAACTATTTTAGCTAAAGTAGTCTTAAGAGCATTATTTAAAGTTGATTTATATGAAGTATTACTAATTTTATTTATTTGTGTTACTGCTATATTATAGTCACTTCTTGATAATGTTTTATTAGCTCTTTCAACTGAAGACTTTGCTTCATTATAGTATGCTCTATCTACCCCTTCACTAGTAGCATCACTAATACATTTCATAAAATCAACACTATTTGATGTTGCATCAGCTATTATATTAATAAAAGTTGGTATGAAAAAAATAAGTAATGCTGCTATTACTTTTGAAACTAGATTTTTATTTGCTTTTGAAAGAGCATCATTATCTCCACTTGATACTGCTGCCATATAATTAAGCATTAAACTAACTATTAGAATAATCGGAACTACTATTTTAATAATCATTATTAATATTCTAACTATTCTTAGTGCAGATAAAACATCTCCACTATCACAAACTGATAAAATCATTTACTTCACCACACATCATTTTACCAACTAATATCTAAAATGTCTATTATTTTATTTAAATGTTGATATAGTTAAACCACTAACAGCATTTTTAACACTATTAATATCTCCTTCTATTTGTCCTATTTTAGACCAAGCACCACTTGATGCTCCTTCAAGTCCTTCTAATAATTCAATTTTTTTAGATAATTCTGTAATACTGTTTTTACAATCTTCTATTTGAGTAAAATTACCATTTTGAATTTTTTCTTCCTTCATTTCTCCATTTACTTCTACTTCTTTAACTGTATATGATTCTAAAAAACTTAAATTCTTTTTTAAATCATCTAAATTATTAGTTAGTTCTGGAACTAAACTATCATCTAATTCAGTATGTCCTTGCATATATGAAATCATTTCATTATTAGCTGTTTTTATTCCATTAGCTAAATTTTCAAGTACAATACTTTCTTTTTCTAAAGCTTCAACATAAAGACTTAATTTCTTCCTAATAGCATCATATCCATTACCTTTTAATTTTTTAGTAGAAGAATCAATAAAACTTTTTATTTTATTTGATAATTCTTTTGCCTTACTTGAACATTCAATAAGAGTATTTAAAGAACTAGAACTATTAGCAGAACTTAAATCAGAACTATAAATAACTGCCATGATATCACTCCTCTATATTATCTTCTTCATAATTAGATTCTATATTATTGTATTCTTCTCTACCTTTCTTGATTTGTTTGTCAATTACAAATGCTCCTCCTAAAGCTGTTGCACCCAAAATGCTTGTTCCAACTATTAAAGGAGTTTTAGAATTAGAAGAAGTCTTTTTAATATTACTTTCTATTGCAGTACTATCACTATCTTCAATATCAAATCTATAATCAGTATTATCAATATCTATAGGCATTTCATCATTTAATATCAATTGATTATTTGGATTACCTTCAAGTATTAATTCTTCTTCTGGATTTTCAATTATTAAATCATTATTAACTGTTCCATCATCATTTATTTCAATAATTGGACTATTTAAATTATATATACTATTTTGATTTGAAACATTTGAATTAGCTATTTGACTAGGTGATTCATTTATTTCTTCTTCACCAATCACTTCATCAATAATACTTTCTTCTTCATTAATATTACCACCTTGAATATTATTCTCATTATTTTCATTACTTTCACTACTAGATGGTGTTTCATGAGATTCTGAATTATTTGATGGACTTGAACTAGGTGAACTTGATGAAGTAGAAGATGAATTATTACCAGATTCCCCTGAAGAAGTTGAAGAAATAGTTGGACTTGTTGGAATAGATGGTGAATAACTTCCTCCATTAGAACTAGGAATACTAGATGTTCTTGTATTTGATTGAGGTAATTCACTACTCTGTTCTTCTTCTACTTTTTTATCAGGATCTTCATATATTGGTGCTTGCAAAGTTATTCCAAGTGAATCAGCTATTAAAGATAAATCAACATCTAATTCGTCAATAGAATCTGCTACACTTTCAATAGATGATGCTTCTGATGATATTTTAGTAAACAATTCATTACAACTTTCTATAGCACTATTTATAACACTAGGTTCATTTACTGGTACACTTGTTGTACTTGAGTATCCTCCTTGAACATTACTAGAGTTTAGACTATTTGATAATGTAGTAACTTTTGTTAAAAATGACATTAAATAATCATGATCACTCATAACCATAGGGCAAAAAGCTTCATTTAATGCAATTAAAGAGTCCATATTACTTTGATCAGCTGTGTATTCCCTTGTCCTATAAACTCCATTTTCATCTACATAATATTCTGTAAAAACATAAGATATATGATATGTTTCTTTATTTCTATCAAAGTAAAATGTAGTTGGTAATTGAGTAAAGTCAAAGTCTCCATTAGCTATATTTGTCATCCCTGCTTCAGATAATAATGCTTTTGGAAGAACATGCATACCAGATACATTTCCTTCTGCTACATTTATTTTTATATCAAGCATATGAATTCCGTCATATGAATTTATTATATCTTGTCTTCTTTTCTTGTTATACCAATAATCTTGAGCATATGCATATATAATAGTAGCATTTGCTTTTTTATATGCTTCTCTTTCTGCTTCTGAAAGATAAAATCTATTTGTTCCATTTTGATCATCTTCTTCTATAGATAAAACATAGAAATTATCAAGATTTCCTCTATTTGCTCTATCAGCTCCCATACGTACAATAAAATCAGCAGAATAACTAAATCCATCATATAATTGATTCATATTATCAAGATTAAAAACACTTTTTAAATCATCTGATAATTTAGATGTAGATTCAAAAAAATAATTATTACTAAATCCAACATTTTTAATATCAGCATTATAACCTATATCAATACTATTGTGGTTATTATTTGCTAAATAACTATTTGTATATTGATAATCCCAGTTTCCAGCACCTACTCCATTATAATTAATACTACCACTACTGTCTACATCTCCAAGATTAATATTATATGGAATAGAATGAACATTATTATTTTGATCAATATATTTATAAGTAAATTCATAATAACCAGGTCCACTATTTTTAATTCTTTGTAGTGTTTGGATATTTTCATTTTCAATACTAATTATTTGTTCTTGACTTAACGCCATCTAAATCACCTTATTTTTATATAAATATTATATCATACATTCTCTTATATTCACTAATAAAATTGGCAAAATTAACATTTTATGGTATAATATACATCGTTGAAAGGGAGTAGTTCTCACATTAGTGGATCTAGTTTCGTCAATACGATATCTTTGATATCCAGATTAGAAATAATGAGTAAGACTTTCACAATTATTTGTGGTCTTGCTTTTTTATTTATTTAAATTTATTCATATTAAAAAAAGGAGTTAAATAACTCCTTTTTTAATTTAATGATTCTCCTAAATAAGTAATTATTGCAGCACCTCCAGTAGTACTAGGATTTGTATTTGTTAATGATGATGAATATGAGCCAGGTGAAATAACACTACTATTTACATAAGAAGAGCCACCTGCTCCTCCAGAACCTCCACCTGTATTAATAATTATAGAAGCTCTACTAGCACCTCCGCCTCCTCCGTAGAAGCCAGAGCCACCTCCTCCACCATTTTTATATCCTGCTCCTCCAGTAAGTAAACTACCTGAAGCACTTTCTTGACCAGAACATGTTCCACCAATATTACTTCCTCCTGTTGTTTTATAACTAGAGTTTGAAGTTGTTGTAGTACCAGCAAAACCATTATATATAGTTCCATTTGAATAACTAGTTGTATTAGAATTATTTATGTTACCTCCAGCACCACCACTACCAGAATTTGTAAGAGCACTTGTTCTAGCTCCACCGCCTCCGCCACCAGAAGCGATAAGTAAAATATTATTAGATGTAACATTTGATAAATTAATTGATGTAATATCAAGTCCAACAGCAGAGTATCCTCCACCTCCGCCTCCACCAGAAGCACTATTTCCTCCTCCAAGAACACCACCAGAAGTAACTGATGAAGTTGAAGTACCATTAGATCCATTACCACCTAATGTAATATATATTTTTTGATTTGCATTAATATAAATAATACCATTTACATATCCTTCACTTCCAGAAAGCCCATATGAAGCATTATTGTTATATCCAGTTCCTCCTTTACCACCCCATAGTTCTATTAAATAATAGCCTGACCTATAAATTGTTTCATTTACTATAGTAGCAGTGTTAGAACTTGTATTTTTAAATGTACCTTCAAATATTTGTGCTTCTTGTAAAACAATATTTAATGTTTTATTTTCACCATTAGTATAAACAGTACCAGAATCTGTAACATAGTTTAATTTACTAACTTCATAATAAATATTATTATAATCATTTACTCTAACAGTTTGAGTTCCATTTCCACTAGCAATAATGGTATCACCATTTTTTATAACAACCAATGCATCACTTGGTGTCGGATTAATTGTTAAAGTATGTGAATCTGAAGTTGATAATGTAACATTATGTGTTTTATCTTGATTCATATAATCAGTATCATTTACAGTAATATATCCATCCTTTGAAACAGACCATGTAATATTTGAATTAGCATCAACTAATTCTGAAAAATATCCTTCTGTAGATGAACCAATAATATTGTCATCTTTATATACTAATATTAAAGCATCACTAGGTTCAGCAGTTATGGTTAATCTATATTGAGGGACATAACTCCATGATACTTGAAATGTAGATACAACATTTGTACTAATATTAAATAGTGTTTCTAAAATACTTTCAGTGAATTTTAATATAGTTTCTATAATTCCACTCTTAAATTTAATTTTCACTTGAAAAGTATAATCACTTGCAGGAGGTATAACAGTTTCATTTGGAGTAACATTTAACACTTCATATTCCATATTAAGATTACTAAAATCAGTACTATTAACTCCAGTAATAATAACACTACTAGATGATAAATTTGTTACTGTTACATCTACTATTATATTACCATTTGCTCCAAGAGCTGATGGAATATGTCCATTAACATAAAATGTATGATTAGCAAATTCTATATTTTCATTTAGTGTACCACCATTTGTATCAGTATTTAATGAAACATTAGTAATTCTAACATCTTGTATTGGTCTTACCATTGCACTTCCGTCTATTGCAAATGTAGTAGAATTAACAGCATAACCAATAGACAATAAAAGAATTATTATTGTAAACAAAAAAACAATTGGAGTGATATTTAAATAATCATTAATTGTTTCTTTGTTCATTATTTACTCCTCCATTTAATTCTAAATTATCGATTTTTAAAGCATAATAATATACCATATTATCTTTAATTATATAAAAATGTGATTCACGACCATTTATTAATTCATAAAATAATATAGGAAAGCCAATATTATCATGTACATCTCTTAACTCTTCAAAAGATTGAATATTAACTATTTGAAAATTACTTAAATTAATATCAGTTTTAATATTAGCAATAATACTATCATTTTCTTTAAGTATTTTATTTAATTCTAAATCATAAGGAGTTTTACCTTTTACTAAAGATAAAACATATTTTATTATAAAAATAACACTAATGATTGAAGCAAAAGACGTAATAAGAAATATAACTAAACTTACAACTGATTTACCATTAAAGAATCTTTTTTCTGTAATAGTTCCATCATTAAATATATTATCTGCATTAAAAGAAATATTAACTGTTCTTTCTGATAAAGGAACTTTAACAATTGATTTACTATTAATCTTTATTGGATTTTGAAAATTATCACTTACACCAGTGCCTGTAACATTTAGAATAATAGATAAATCACTAGTTGATGTTAAACCATAAGATGATTTAAATTTCTTTACAAAATCATTATAGTAATCATAATCAATTACAACATCCTTTTTAAAACTATAATCAGCTATGTTAATGTTATTTACTTTAACAGGATCAACTATTCTTTCAATTTTTTCATATAAAACAGTTTTACCATCTTCACTATATACTCTTGTAATAGCATCAACTGAATACTCAACATTATAATTAACTATTTCAGTAACAGAAAATAAATAATTAAAAGTTAAATCTATTTCATCAATTAGATTTGCAATATAACTCATTCCCTCTGGTAATATACTACTATCATAAAAGTTATTTGGTTTTAATTTAACTATATAATTTGATGTACTTGTTTCTTTATATTTAATTGTAGAATCAGAATCATTTATAAAAGTTATAAAAAAGTTTTTAATAGAAACACTTATTAATATAGCAAAAACAACTAATAAAATTATTAGTTTAATTTTTACATTACTAAAATTATTTAAAACTTTTTTAAACATCCCTATCATCCTTTTTTATTGATTAAATAAATCATATATTAATATTGTTGGCCATCCAATATATTTTATTCTAATATTTGTTGTACCAACAACTTCATTTAACTCAATTAAATAACCATCTGGATTTTCATTATTATCCCCTTTTGTTTCATAAAATACTTCATTACCAGATTCTAATTTTTTATATATTCTATGTACTATTGTCTTATTTTCTCTTTTAAATACTAAAATATCTCCAACATCTAATTTAATTTTTTCACTATCATTTAGTTTTTTTACTAATACAACATCTCCTCTATATAAATTAGGAACCATACTACCACTAGCAATTACTAATGCTTGATGTCTAAATAATCCAGCAGTTAAAGATATTACAATACCTAAAAATATAAATAATGGAATATACAATGTTTTTTTATTTTTATTATTTGATTTAATTTTCTCTTTATTTATTGGTAATTTATTATAAAAACTATTTATTACAAATAAAATTACAATTGGTAATGAAAACTCAAATACAGATTGTAAATATATTCCTAAATTTGGAACAATTGGTACAAAGAATATTGGAATTTCCATTAAAAATCTATATATAATTTGAGCTTTATAATTAACTTTAGTAGTTAAATAAGTTAAAAGTATATTCTTACCAATACTAGGTATAATATATAAACTAATGTTATCAATTAAATTATTAATATTAGAATAATTTAACTTTGATATAACCAATGTAGTATCAATTAAGAAAAATAATAAAAATGATAAAGCCATTAAATATTTTTTATCATATATTTTTGAATTAATGTGATATCTACAGATTTCACATATAATAATTATTATAATTACAGGAACAATATTTTTAATAATATTAAATAATTTCAAACTATAAATATTATAATTAAATCCAAATATAATTCCACTTAAATAAGTTAACAAATAATATAATATACATGATATTGATAAAACTAATATAATATCTTTTTCAAATCTTTTTTTTCTACTATCAAATCCTAATAAAAAATATACAATACCAAGTTCTATTATCATAAAACCTATTATAGTATATTCGTTTAATATTTTTAGAACAAAACTATTTAGCAAGAAAAAAAAGCATGATATAGACAATATAATTAATGAATATATTTGACTTTTTTTCATTTTATCTACTTTTGCTCATAAATCATAGTTGTTGTTGAAACTGTTACAGTTATATCATCTGAAGGTGTTGCTGTACTTGAACTAGCCCATTCAAGAGTCATTTTTAACTCTTTACTTCCAGTTGTTTTTGCAAGTGTATCTCCAACTGTAATAGCACTTCCATCAGCATAAGTTAATGAATATGTAAGATCATTACATACTGCAGTTGCTTCTGCTTGAGAAGCTGTACTACCAGTAGCAGGTGCACAAGATATTGTTCCTAAACTATAAGTTTTTAATTCAGCATCTAAAGCTCCCTCATTTTTAACTAACCAATTGTAAGTTACTGAATCTCCAGGAGCTTTTAAAGTCATTTGAAATCCACTTACAGATGTTGATGTAAGTGTAGCCCCAGTAGAAGCAGCATTTCCAATTAAAGTAGGAACTAAAGATGATCCTGATTTATATGCAAAATGAACATCCCAATCAGCAGGTGTTACTTTTGCACTACCTGATATAGTTAATGTTGTTGACCATGCTGCATAACCAAAAGATAAACCAACAATAGCTATAACAAGTGCAACTAATGCAATTATTTTAAAACTTCTATCTTTTTCCACTATTTACCATCTCCAATTATCATACTACTACTATTAATATTACAATATTATCAAAAATTATACAATATTTTTTGCTTTTTTATTTATTTTTTTTATTTATTCTTTATAGATTAAAAATATAAATTTACTGCGTATTTAATATTATTCCAATACTAATCATACTAACTAAAAGTGATGAACCTCCATAACTAATAAATGGTAGTGTTACTCCTGTTATAGGTACTAACCCTACTACAACACATAAATTTAGTAATGTTTGAAAAATAAGTAAAAAACATAATCCGAATATTAAGTATTTACCAAATAAATTGTTACAATCAATTGCTTTTTTAATAATGTTATAGTAAAGAATAATAAATAAAAGTATTAAAATAACTGAGCCTATAAAACCAAATTCTTCAGTAATAATTGAAAAGATAAAATCTGTTTGTGGTTCTGGTAAATAAAAGTGTTTTTGCATAGATCCTTTAAACCCAAATCCTAAAAGCCCTCCTGGTCCAATAGCATACAAGCTTTGAATCATTTGAAATCCACTACCAAGAGGATCACTCCATGGATTTAAAAATGATGTTATTCTATCTAATCTATATGGTGCAATTAATATTAAAACAACTATTCCCACTAATCCAACTATACCTATTTTATAAAATATTGATACATTGCATCCTGATATATAGATTAAACCTATTAATGAAATAACTATAACCATATCTGTTCCAAAATCTGGTTCTAATAAAATTAAAAGGAAAAAGATTGCTATAATTAATAAAATTGGTCCCATAAATTTAAATGTATTTCTTTTATATTTATCATTATTTGATAAGTATTTAGATACAAACATAATTAATGCTAATTTAGATAATTCACTAGGTTGAAAACCAAATCCAAGAATTGAAAACCAACTTCTACTGCCATTTCTAACACTACCTAACCCTGGTATTAATACTAATATTAAAAGAAAAAAACAAATACCTAAAAAAGTATTTGCATATTTTTTGTAAATATTAAAGTCAATTTTTGAAACTATAATCATTAGAAATAATCCAATTATAAAGAATACCCCTTGTTGTAATACATACTTATAGCCATTACCATATTTAAAGTTTGACCATATATAACTACTTGAATAAATCATTATAATTCCAATAAGTGACAATATAATTGTAGTAACAAATATAATCTTATTTCTTTTAGTAATAATTTAACCCCCTTTTATAAATTACTACATCCAAACTCCATAATAAATTGCTACCATTCCAAGCATAAATCCAACTATTAAAAACATTTTAACTATATCAGTTTCTTGCCATCCTAGTTTTTCAAAATGATGATGAAGTGGTGTCATTAAGAATACTTTTTTACCAAATTTCTTAATTGCAGTTAATTGTATTATTGAACTTAATGTTTCTATTACAAATACACCACCAATAACAGCAAGTGATAATTCGTGTTTTGTAAGAATTGCTATTGCTGCAAGTGTAGCACCAAGTGATAGTGATCCAGTATCTCCCATAAATACTTTAGCTGGATGTGTGTTATACACTAGAAATCCTAGTAATGAACCAACTAATACAAAACAGAAAATTGCTATTTCTTGATATCCTTCTATCCATGAAGAACCCCATGTAATAATACCAAAACTTAAAAATGCAACTACAGATAAACTTCCAGCAAGTCCATCTAAACCATCTGTTAAATTTACAGCGTTAGATGATCCAACAAGCAAGAATAAGATAAACAACCCATATATCCATCCTAAATTAACATTTATTCCAAGAGAGGTAATTGTAACATATGTTGTTCCTCCACCTTGCATATATATATAGAAAAATACTAAAGCAATTAATACTTGAATTAATAATTTTTGAGGAATACTAAGACCATCATTATTCTTATATTTAACTTTTAGAAAATCATCTACAAAGCCTAATAAAGCATATGAAATAAATACAAATATTATAATTAATAAACTATGTGATATTTCTAAACTTCCTCTTAAATATAAAAATAGCATTGTTATAAGTGTTGGAATAATAAATATTAATCCTCCAATTGTAGGTGTTCCATTTTTATCTGCATGTCTAAATGCAGTAAAAACACTTATATTTTGCTTCATATTCATTTTTCTTAATGCAGGAATTAATAATAAGCCAATAACAACAGATGCAAAAAATCCAATCATTAATCCTAATATACTTTTAGCTAGTATTAACATAAATACTCGCCTCCTCTATACATATTATACTTTAATTATAAATATCCTTCATACTATTTTATTATTTGAATGTAAAGTATATGTCTTATACTTCTATTAAAAAATACTCTAATTCTTTACTTTTATCATATCCTAATACTTTTATATTATAATCAATATCACTTAATTTATATAGTCTTTTTTTCAAATCTTCATAACTATAATCATTTAAATATGGATATAGTTTTTTTAATGTATATGGATTTGCTCCTAGTTTTTTAGATATTTCAGTATCATTATATTTTCCTTTTAATTGTTTTAATTGTAATAATAATCTTATTTGTTTTGCTAACATATCTACAAGTATTACTTCATCAGTATTTACTTTTAATTTTTTATATGAATTTAGTGTTGATGAAACATCCTTTTTTAAATAAAAATCTGTAAATCTAAATATTTCTTTATCAATACTTTCATTTATTAAATTCTCAATATCTTCATCAAAAATATCTTTTTCACCCATTTTATAAATTATTAGTTTTTCTACTTCACTGATAGTATAGTCTGGATTATATTCACATTTATCTAAAATAGTCTTCACTTGATTATAAGATATATTTAAATTGTTTTCTTTAAACATATTAGTTACATATTCATGTAATGATTTATAGTCTAATTTAGCACACTCGATAACTTTACATTTTTCTCTTAATAATTTAGTTAAATTTTTTCTTTCATCAAGTGATTCATTAGTGCACTTAAAAATAATAATATTATCATTCATATTATTTATATATTTAACTAATTCTTCTTCATTATTAGATTTTAATTTTTTAAAAGAAAAACTAGATACTATAATTAGTTTTTTTTCATTAAATAAATCAACATAATTACTTTCATTTATTATTTCAGATATACTTGATTCATTAAAGTCATATTTAATTATATTTTCTATATTTAATTTATTGACTAGTTCATTTACCTTTTTATTTAAAATATTAAAATCTTCTCCTAAAAAAACATAAATCATAACTATTTTTCCTTTATTATTACACTTCTTACGGAAGAATCTATAGCAAATTCATTTGGACTATTTATTTCTTTTCCATTTACAAGTATTTTTTTTGATCTATATGTTATTTTTAATGCTTTTAATAATTCACCTAAGCTTGAATATAGCTTTACTTTTACAACTGTTGTTTTACCATCATTAATTGTAATAATAGTATTATCATACATATAATCTTGATGAATAGCTTTATATATTGCAAGTATTTCTTCTACACTATAAAAAACACATTTTGCATCTTTGAATTTTCTATTAGAATGAACTATACATATATTTAAAAATGCATTTATATATTTTTCATATGCATTAATAGAATATAAATCGTTTCTATCAATACAAATATATGCATTCTTCATGTTAAATAAATCTAAAAACTCATCAATTGCTTCTAGTATTTCTTCATATGATTCATAATTAATAACAACATCTTTTAAATCATTTTTCTTGTCATAAGAAGAATTTATTACTAATACAGTTTTACTATTAATCTTTTTATTTAGTCCATATTTTTCTAAAGAACTAATCATTTCACTTTTTTTAGTTTTACTAATATTTCTAACAGGATTTAATACTTCTCTTTTATCCATAAAATTATTTTCTATAACTAATGATTTTGAAGTATATCCGTTATAATTTGTATCTTTTATTCCAAGAATCTTACCACTAATTGGACTAAATATATTAGATCCATCATTTCTTGTTCCAAGAAAACTATTATGATAAACGTCCATATTACTATTTAGTTTTAATAATTCTTGATTATCAAAAGGAACATAAATAAACTCTGGTGTTAAAAATGTTATATACTCTTGTACTTTTTTCATATTTACTACTCCCTTAATTAATTATATATTATATTTATTTTTTTTAAAAGAAAAAGATATAAAAAAAGATTCATAAAATATGAATCTTTATTTATAGTAAATTGTATAATCACAATTTTTTTGTTTTTCTAATTGTCTACAAATATAATTATTTTTAGTGAAATTTTTATAACATGATATTATTGTATTTTCCTTTACTTCGCTAATATCTTCATTTGAAATTAGTGTTCCCTTTGGTACCCATATTTTTTCATCTTTCTCATCACATACATAATATGGTTCTACTTCAATTTTACATGTATCTTTAATTCCACCTCTATCTACAACAGTGATTTCAGTAGAACCAGTAACAAACATTTCTTCACTTCCATTTTCAAGAGTACAACCATAACCATTATTTACACATTCTATATTTACTGTTATACCTTTATCTATTATACTTTCACCTTTAGTAAATTTACATTCTGGTCCTTTGTATTCAGATCCAGTAATAGTTGCATCTTTATCTAATAAATATTTATCATATACACTACTTCTTCCAACTGTATATCTATTTATTTGTAAAACATCGTTATTTTCAACTGTTCCATTTTTATCTACATCTGCAATTTTTATTTCTTCTTCAGTGAATTCTTTTTTCTTTTCTATATATGCTTTAATTAAATCTGCATCTTCGATGGTGATTTTTTCATCTTTATTAACATCCCCAAGAACTATTTTATTATATGTAATATCAGCCATTCTTACTATATTAGTCCCATCATTTGTTGCTACAGCTTTTTCTTCTTGAGGAAGTAATCCATAACTATCATATTTACTATTATTACCACTAATATATCTCTTTATTTGAACAGCATCATCATCATTAATTTTGCCATTTTCATCTACATCTGCTAGTTTCATTTGTAAGTCATCAAATTTTAATTTACCATTATAATAATTTTTAATAAGTTCTGAATCATTATCTGTTAATTTACCATCTTTATTAACATCTCCAATTAAATACCCCCCATAACTATTATACATAGTTAGTGCAATATTAGTTCCATCTATAGTTGCATCCCCACTAGATGATTTATATGAATCATATACACTTGCTGCTCCTGTTATATATCTACTAATTTGAAGAGAATCATAATTATTTACTTTTCCATCTTTAGTAACATCTGCAATTTCTTTTTGTTCATCATCAAATTTAATTGAAGAATTAATATAATTATTTATTAGTTGAGCATCTTCTTCTGTTAATTTTTTATCTCTATTAACATCTCCTAATAAATAACCATTTACACTATTATATTTGTTTAATCTAATTTCCATTCCATCATATACTAGATTTGTGTTAGGTACTTGCGTTTCATTAGCATCTATAATTTTATATTTAGCTTCTGATTTTTTAAGTCCAAATTCACTTGTAGTTATTTCAGTTTCTGTGTTAATGTAACCTGCTTCCATTTTAAATTCATCATTATAAACTACAAAATAGACTATTTCGCCAGATGAATTAAAACCAATATAATATCTTACTCCATCTCCATTTTCACTTAGTTTTCTATAGTTGTCTTCGCTATCAAAGTATACAAATTCACCATTTGCTTTTTCTGAAGCTGCTTTATAATCTTTTTTAGCTGTTTGATATATTGTTTTTATTTTAGTTAAAAATTCTTCTTCACTTTTTTGTTTTTTAAAATGTTTTGATATTGGAAAATATGCGATTATTAAAGCAATAACTATTACTATTATTATTAATAATTCAGGTAAAGTTAAACCATCCTTTTTCACACTAACCACTCCTCTATTATCAATATTAATTTTAACACATATAATTTTTATTTACAATTAAAAAAATGATTTATTAAATCATTTAATTTTTTTAGTATATTTCTTATATATTTTTAATATATTTTTTTTACTTAAAAATTTTTCTCCCTCTTTTGATAATTTAATAAAAACTTCTTCTAAAAATTTTTTTAAATTATCATTCAAAGTCATTTTAGGTTCTTCTTTATAAAAATATTCTAAAGGCATTTTATCATTATAGTGACCTTTATTATAAGTTTTAGATGCAGCTATTCTATCACATACCATTTCAAGCATATATTTAAATGGTATTATAGGCATTGGCGTTGGTGCTGCTATATCATACCAATACTCATAATGATGTTTATTTCTTCCTTTATGATGTAACCACGCTTTAGAATATCCAATATCTTTTTTACAAGCAACTAGTGGACTATACTTGCCTTCAGCTATTTTATAATACTTAACAGATTCACTAAATTCCGTATAAGAATACTTTGATAAATCATGTAATAAACCTTGAAATGGAATTCCTACTTTAATACTTAATTTAAATACTTCCCATCTATGATTATTAACTGTATGTAAATGTTTAAAAAAATACTTCATTCTTAACTCCATTAAAAAATCAATAATTAATTATTGATATTTTTGCATTTGTTTCATTAATTGATTAACTTGTTTTTGACTAGGATTTCTTCCCATTCCTCTCATTAATGCTTTTATCATTTCCTCACTAACTGGTGGGTTTTCTTTTAATTGTTTTTGAAACATTCTTTTAGTAACAAAGAAACCTACTACAAGTCCAATTATTATACCTACTACTAGATATAATACATCTATCCATCCGTTCATATATCTTCCTCCTTTTTAAATTTTATCATAAAATTAATTATCTTTGCAAGAACTATATATGGTTTCATCAAGTAAGAAATAATCATGATTATCAAAATCGCATACAAAAATATTATGAAAAGTTCTTAAATTATAAAAAAATGATGGTATGTTTTTATTTGATTTAATTTTGATATGAGAATTATTAATTATCATTTTAGTAGATTCATTATAAAAAAAATCATTGATGGTATGAGTATAATTATAACAAATGTAGTTATCATTCTCTATATTATTTTCCCTTATATAATCATTATATTTATTTTTGTTTATTGGAACTACTAAACTATTAAAAATATTAAAACCAAGTATTATATCTTCACTTTTTAAATAATGAATTTTTTCTAATAATTCATATAACTCTTCATAATTGTTTTTATAATTTTTAAGTATATTATCTTTTATTTCAAATAAGTAATACTTTCTCATAAAATCACCATGATAATTTTACAATATAAAAAGTAAAAAAAATGTAGAAAAAAAGAAACTATTCATCAGAATTAGTTTCTTTATATTTAGGTTCGAGTTTTACTTCAAGACTCATACCATCTTCTATAATAGTTCCTTCTTTAATTGAGTATTCAGTAGCATATCCATATCCATCATAAAATGCTTTTATATTGATTAAATTGCATAAAGTATCAATATCACTTCTTGACCATCCATTTATATTTGGCATTTTATATTCATTAGAATTAGTTAATAAGAATACTTTGTTTCCTATATTTAATTTATTTTTACTATTTGGAACTTGTTTAATTACTTTGTTTCCATTTCCTATAATTATAGGTTTTAACTTAAAATCATTAAGTATTTTTTCAACATTACTTACTTCTTTATTTATATAATTATCTAACTCAATTATTTCAGATTCATTGTCATTAGATTTACCATATATATTTAAATATGTACCAATATTTTTAACTAAGTCAGTAATACAAGGTTTTAAATACTTACTACTATTCATTTTAGAAGCAGCTACATAAATAATAATCTCAGGATCATCCCCAGGGAATAAACCTGCAAAACTCCTAACATAGTTAGTACTTCCTTTTAAATATCCACCTCTTGGAGAAGCAATTTGAGCAGTTCCTGTCTTACCAATTAAATCATATCCAGGAATTTGATACTGTGTACCAGTTGACATTTTAGCTCTACCATCTACTACACCTCTCATTAAATCTCTCATTTTTTCTACAGTTTCTTTACTAAATACTTTTGTAATCTCTTGTCTTTCATTTTCTACTATTATATTACCTTTGTTATCAACTACTTTTTTTACAATATATGGCTTAATCATTACGCCATCATTTCCAAGTACACTAAGTGCTTGCAGCATTTGAACACCAGTTACAGTGATACCTTGGCCAAATGAAGCAGAAGCTACTTCTGTATTATATCTAAAATTAATAATTCCGCTACTTTCATTTGGAAGAGATATTCCTGTTTTCTTGCCAAATCCTAGTGAAGTGTAATAATCTTTTAATTTAGCTCTTCCAAGATTTAATGCAAGCTTAGTTGCTGCTACATTTGATGAACCCATAAATCCTTCATCATATGTAATATTTCCCCAACCATAATTATTCCAGTCTTTAATAGTAGCGTCATCTACTTTTATAGTACCACTTTTATATTTTTCACTTCCATTATACATACCAGATTCCATAGAAGACATAAAACTAAATATTTTCATTGTAGAACCAGGTTCAAAAGTATTTGCTACAAATGGATCATAATATGATTTTATTTCAAGAGTATTATTATTAAAACTTGGACTTGAAGCAACACCTAATATTTCTCCACTCTTAGCATTCATTACCGCTACAATTGCCCATTCAGGATCTGATTTTTCTAATTCAGTTCTGGCTTGTTCAGCAAACATTTGTATATTCATATCAATTGTAAGATAAATATCATCTCCAGGAATTGCTTCTTGTTCAATTTCAGGAGTACTTGTAATTTGATATCCATATATATCAGATTGATATTCTATATATCCATTTTCTCCAGTTAATTCTTTATTGTAAAAAAGTTCTACTCCCATTTCTCCTTCATAGTTACCACTATCATTACGTCTAGCATAACCTAAAGTATATGATAAGAAGTCTCCATTTGGATAATATCTTTTAGTACTTGCTATAAAGTCTATTCCTGGTAAATCTAGAGCATCTATTTGATCTTTAACAAGTTCTGTTATACCTCTACCACCAGGACCAAGCTCCACTTGATAAGGTACACCTGATTTACAATTATTACCATTTTCATCACATTGTTTTATATTTGTATTTAATAAACCTAATATAGTTTCTTTTTTCATATTAATAATTGGACTTAAAGCTTCAGCAGTTTTTTCTTTATCAACTACATGATAAGGTCTAGCTGGATCTTTTGTTCTACTTGGCTCTAAATATGCAATAACAGTATAACTATTCACATCTTTAGCAAGTACTTCTTTAGTACTAGAATAAATTGTTCCACGTCTTGCTATAGTAGTCTTTTTAACTGTATCTCTATCACTAGCATAAACTGAAAGAGGTTTTCCATTAACTTCAATATGATGAGTTCCAACATAAATGAGTTTTAAAATAATACATAAAAAAATAAAAACAACTATAATAACAAATATTATATTTATTTTTATTGCTTTTATTTTTTTCATAATATATCTACTCCTCGTTTGAAACTACTCTAATATTACTATTATTATACTCCAAACCAAAAGTATCTGCAACTTCTAAAGCATTATCTAAAGAAGATAATTCATTTATTTTCATTTGAATGCTAGCATTCATTTGTTCTTGAGTTTGTATCTTACCCTTTAATCTTTGTAGTTCAGAATTATAAGATTGTATTTTTGCTTGTCCTACAAAGTTAACTACGATTCCAAGCACAATAAACAAAATGATAAAAGTCATCATCGTATTTTCAATTTTTAATTTTACGTATTTCTTCTTTTTCATCTTATCCTTTCAATTACTCTTAATTTTGAACTCCTACTTCTATTATTTATTTCAAGTTCACTTTCACTTGGTGTAATTTTTGCTATTTTTTTAGCTCTTGCTTTTAAATGTTCTGGTGTAATTGGTAGTTTTCTTGCTGATTCATCATCACTACATAAATCTTTAAAAACATTAGCTACTATTTTATCTTCAAGTGAATGAAAACTTATTACACATAGTCTTCCTCCAACATTAAGTAAATCAAATGCATCTCTAAGTGAACTTTCTAATATATCTAGTTCATGATTAACTTCAATTCTTATTGCTTGAAATACTTTTCTTGCTGGATGTGATTTATTTCTATAACTAATTGGTACATTATTTTTAATTAGTTCTGCAAGTTCTAATGTTGTATTTATAGGTCTATTCTTAATTATTGCTTTAGCAATACTAGTACTATATTTTTCTTCTCCATACTTATAAAAAATTTCAACTAATTTTTCATAACTATATTCATTTACAACATTCCATGCAGACAATGGATTTGAAGAGTCCATTCTCATATCAAGTTTTGCATCCTTATGAAAACTAAATCCTCTTTCTTCTTCATCAAGTTGTGGACTTGATACCCCTAAATCAAATAATATTCCATCTACATTTTCATTAATATATTTTTTCATATTAACAAAATTGCTTTTAATTATTTTAAAGTTATCAGATATGTTTGATAACTTTTCTGTAGAATATTTAATTGCTTCATCATCTTGATCAAAGGCGAATAGAAACCCCTTTTTATTCAATTTCTTTAATATCTCGCCTGAATGTCCTGCATATCCTACAGTAGCATCTATATAAATTTTACCCTCTGATACATTTAAGTATTCTATTACCTCTTCTAGTAATACGCTTTTATGCTTCATAATTACTATCGAAGATGTCTTCAGTTATTTCTTCAAGTGATTCTTCATTTACTTTCATATAATTTTCAAATTCTTCTAGACTCCAAATTTCTAGTCGTTCATTTACGCCAATAATCACACATTCTTTTTGAATATTGGCGTAATGAACTAACGGTGAGGTAATATTAATTCGACCTTGTTTATCGAATTCGGTAATGGAAGCTCCACCTATAAAAGCTCTTTCAAAAGCTCTTACATTCTTTTTAGTAAATTGTAGGTTACTAACTTTAGCCATTATTTTGTTCCATTCAACTTCTGAATAAACAAATAGGCATTTATCTAGTCCTTTAGTGATTACGAATCTTTCTCCTAGTTCACTTCTAAATTTAGAAGGAATTATCAAACGACTCTTCTCATCAATGTTATGATGAAATTCACCCATTAGCATGACTAGAACACCCCACTTTCTACCACTTTGTTTCACTTCCTACCACTATATTACTATTTTTGCTTGTGTTTGTAAATACCTTTTTATATATTTTTTGTAAAAAAATTGTCAATAAAAAACATGTAATTTTTATTACATGTTTATTTTTTTCTTAAATAATAATGGATTTCCTTTGTTCATCCTTACCATATAGTATTCTTTAGTATTAAAATTATATCCAACACTAGTTTCATTTGAATTATTCTTAAATACTTTATATTCATTATATTTAATATCAAATCTATGTAAAATAAATTTTATAATACTTAAGTTTCCATACGAAGTATAATCCCCCAAAAATAAATCAACATTTTTTATTTTATTATCTTTAATTGGTTTAATAAATTCCATAAAATTTTCTAAATATATTTCATTACCATCTGATTCAATATGTATAAATACTGTATCATTTTCTCTATGTATTAAGCAAACTATACATGTACTTATATCTCTAGTATAACCAATTGGATTTTCTTCATTTAATATCTTATAATCATCTATTCCAATTAACAAATTATCTTCCATATATACTCCTTTCCTTTAAAATAAATGTTTAAATTGATTTTTATTTTATCATATTTATTTTAAATAAAAAAGAGTATTATAATACTCTTAAATAATCATATTTAATATTTCATTCATAACATATATTTTACTTGGAATAATATATAACATATCATCATCAATCGCCATATATTTTTTATCTATTGCTTGCTTTATATTAGGAAAGGCTTCTAATACATCAAGATTAAATTTGCTTCTAAATTTGTTGATATCTATTCCTTCTATTTTTCTAAGTCCAAGTATTAATTCGTTTTCCATTTCTTCTTGAACAGAAACTATAAGTTCATTTAATCTAAATTCATCTTTTAAATACTTATTAAAGTTTCTAGTATTTTCATATCTAACATTATTTATATAACCATGGCTACCTAACCCAAATCCATAGTATTCTTGATTATTCCAATATGTTAAATTGTGTTTACTTTCTTTTCCAAATTTAGCAAAATTACTTATTTCATAATGAATAAAACCTTTTTTAGCTAGCTTTTTACAAATATATGTATACATTTTATAGTCTAATTCTTCTTTTATAGGCTTAACATTTTTATTATATATATCTGTGTGTTCTTCTATTATTAGTGAGTATGTACTAATATGTGTAATATTTAGTTTTAATATTTCACTAATATCTTTTTTTAAAGTACTTAAGTTTTCAGTTGGAAGAGCATACATTAAGTCAACATTTATATTATCAAAATATTTACTAGCAAGTTTAATATTATTAATAATGTCTTTTTTATTGTGTTTTCTATTTAAAAATTCCAAATTCTTTTTATCAAAGCTTTCAATTCCAACACTTAGTCTATTAACATTATTAATAACTAATGTTTTTAACAATTCTTCATTGATATCATTTATATTACATTCAAAAGTAAACTCTCCATTTTTTATTAATTTAATTTTTTTAATTATTTTAAATAACCTATCTAAGTTTTCTTTACTAAGAGAAGATGGAGTTCCACCACCAATATAAATTGTTTTCACTTCATCATCTTCATAATAATTATCTATTTCCTTTTCTAAGTGTTCTAAATAATTACTGGCCCATTCATCTTTATAAATGAATTTGCAAAAATCACAATAAGAACAAATACTCTTACAAAAAGGAATATGTATATAAACACTTCTCATATTATTACCTCTTTACAATTATAACATAAAAATCAAATAAAAAAATAGTCCATTAAGGACTATTATAAAATATGTGTATACTCTTTTAAATCTCTTTTATAGTTATATGATGAATAAGAACTTCTACTACTATTTGATAATTTTACATCATCTGGACAATAACTTTTAATCTTAGCATCTAATCTTAATCTTCTAATTGCTCTTGATTCAATTTGTCTTACTCTTTCACGAGTTATTCCATACATTTTTCCTATTTCTTCTAAGGTTAATGTTTTTCCATCATATAAACCAAATCTATAAGCAACTATTTCTATTTCTTTTTGTGATAATCTTGGACAATTTAGAACATAATCTTTAAATTCTTTCATTGCGATTTGATCATCAAATTTTTCTCCACTATTATCATAATCTTCTAAGAAATCTCCAACTTCACTTTCTTCTCTACCATCATCTTTGTTAACAGTAGCATTTAATGAAACTGTATCTTGAATACTCATAAAATATTTAACTTTTTCTACATCAATATTAATTATATCTGCTATTTCTTCTGCACTTGGTGTTTCACCATAAGTAGTTTCATAATCACGAATAGTTCTTTGTATCTTATTTATAAATTCATGAGTATGAACAGGAACCTTAATAGTTCTTGCTTGTTCTGCTATACCTCTAGTAATAGATTGTCTAATCCACCATGTAGCATATGTAGAAAATTTATATCCTTTAGTTAAATCAAATTTATTAATGGCTTTTAATAAACCAATATTTCCTTCTTGAATTAAATCTCCAAATAATACTCCTCTACCACAATATCTTTTAGCTATACTTAAAACTAATCTTAAATTATGATAAATAATTTTTTCTGAAGCTTTTTCTTTTTCTTTAGCACTACCTTCATTATAAATTCTAAATAATCTAGTTTCTTCTTCAAGAGTAAGTGGTGTTGCTCCAGATAATTCATTTATATATACTCTAATTAAATCTAAATCATTACTTCTTTTTTCAGTTGGTGTAAATTCACTACTATCTAATAATTCTTCATCAGTTAATTCAGATGAATCATCAGTAATTTCAAGTCCATTTTTAACTCCATAAATAGTTGCTAATGTATATATAATATCATTTTCTAATATTGATTTTTTATTTTCAAGTCCAACAATACTTTCAATAGCGCTATATAGTTTTTTATTTTCCAGTAAATCTTCAGCATCATTTAATTCAATAGAATTAATATTAATGCTTTGAAAATACTTAATTAAATTTCTAACATTAACTAATTGAACTCTTGTATTTCCTTCTTTAAAATTACTTTCTATATAAGTCCAAATTAATTGTACTAACTCCTCTTTCATAATATTTTCCCCCTTTTTTGAAATCGTGTTAAATTATATCATATTTTTTAATTTTTGTCAATTTTTTCTCTATATACTAGTCTCATTTTATCTAGTGATCTATATACTGTTTGATTAACATTTTGTCTTGAAACTCTATACTTTCTAGATAATTCTGATTGACTAACTTTATTTTCATGAAGACCATATACATTAGTAATATAGTCTAATTCTACACCAGTTAATCTTTCATAACAATCTTTTAAATAATCCATATCAAATTCTTTATTTAGTATTTCGCTTTCAAATTCATATGAGTAGTCTTCTTCACCTATTTCTTCTAAAGACTTAACACTAAAACATCTAATAATTTCTTCAACTTCATTTTTAGAAATTTTAGTAATTTCAGCTATTTGAGATGGACTTGGCAAATAACCATATAATTGATTAAATTCTTTTATTGCTTTTTTTATCTTGAATATTAGATTTGCTTTATTGCCAGGACAATGTAATACACTATTATTCATTTTGATGTAATCTAACATTTTATAATAAATTGCTTTATATGCATAACTTGAAAATCTATAATTACTATCTAAATCAAATGCACTAATTGAATAATATAAACTTATTATTCCTTCTTGAACTAAATCTTCAGATAAATCTTCATACGCTTTAAAATGATCATTATACACAGTAAAAACAAGTCTCATATTATGAAAAACTAATTTATTTATAGCCAAATCATTTCCTTGTTTAGCTTTAACTAATAAATCTCTTTCTTCTTTTTTAGGTAATACATCCATATCAACAATATCTCTAGAATATGGCCATCTTATATTTAATTTTTCCATTTCAACCCCCATATAAAAAGTGAGAAAATTATATCATAAATCACTAAAAAAGTCAAATAAAAAGCCTATTTAAAGGCTTCTTTTACGAGCTTACTAGTATTAACTTTTACATTCTCATTTATTTTATTTGATATATAACAAACATACTCAATATTACCATCTCCACCTTTTATCGGAGAAGAACAAATTCCTTTAACATAGAATCCAAGTAAATTCATTTTTAATATAGTATTATCAATTATCATTTTGTGAATATCTTTATTAAGTATAACTCCTTTATATTTTTTAGCTACTTCAATTCCACATTCAAATTGAGGTTTAATTAAACATACCATATCTACTTTAACATTTTCACTAGCTACTTTTTCAATAACTCTTATTAATGATATAAACGATACATCACATGTTATTAAGTCTACATTTATAAAAAATGAATGCTCTAGTTGTTTAAAATTAGTTTGTTCAAACAAAGATATTCTAGGATTATTTCTTAATGACTCATGGAGTAAATTAGTACCAACATCTATTGCTGTTACATGGTTAACTCCACTTTTTAGTAAACAATCACAAAATCCACCTGTAGATGAACCTATATCCATTGCATTAATTTTATTTACATTTATATTGAATTCTTTTAATGCTTTTTCTAACTTTAAACCACCACGTGATACATATTTTAATTTATCATTTGATATTATTTCTATATCATCAGTATCACTAACCAAATAATTAGATTTACTTATTATCTTGTCATTAACTTTTACCAAAGAAGAAGTAATCAATTCTTGTGATTTACTTCTAGATGGTGCTAGAGACCTAATTACTAATTCTTTATCCAATCTATTCTTCATAATAATAATTATATATTAAAATTAAATAAAAAGAAACAAGTTTTTCACTTATTCCTATTCTCCTACATATCTTAAGTAAATAACTTCAATTCCTTCACTTTGAACAGCTTCCCAAGTAAGTCTATCTTCATCAGATAGTCTTCCATTTTGAGCTTTGTTATTAAGCCCTGCTGTTTTAGCTCTTCTATACTGTCCAATAGTAGAGTATCCTACTCCATTTGGTGAATTATATGCTGTTGAATGAAGTATTTTATTATCTTCTCCTGTATATAAAGCAACATGAAAACAATTTCTAGCAGCACCTCTTACATCATCACTATATCTAGGTGTACAAAAACAAACAATATCTCCTGCTTGTCTATCCTCTCTACTAACTTCAACAAATCCTTTATTTCTTGGATCATAATCATCTGTTGTAATATTTCCAAAGAAATCTTTACATCCTCCATAAAACCCAGATGTATTTTTATCTTCTCCATTTAAATCTTCCCCTGGATGCATCATAGTATTAAAACAATATGCTACAAACATCGCACATCCAAATCCTTCATCTCCTGAGCCATCTGGTCCATAATGCATTGAATGATATTTTACTCCCCTTTGAGCATCACCAATACTGAGTAACTCTTCAGCATCAAATTTTCCAGCTACACTACTACCAATAGATTTCAAATATCCAGAAATATAGTCTCCACTTTCTGTTCCATATGTTATTCCTAATGCTGATAAATCTAAATTAAAGTTAGCTCTAAATGTTTCATTTCCATTACTATCTTTAACAGGATTTTCAAATACATTTTTAACTTGTTCTAATGCATCATTTATTAATTTTTGTGCTTTATTCATCACTTCGGAAAACTCTTTTATTTTATCTATTTTCAATTTAATTTCATCAGCTTCTTTTTGATAAGCATCAAGTGAATTTTGTACTAATTGTATTTCTTCATCGGTAGGTTCTAATCTTGTTCCAACTTTTTCATTCTTCTTAGTTTTACCATTATATTCAAATACATCTATTTCTTTTTGTGAATTTCTCATATTAGTTACTTTTAAACTTAATTCATCAATTATTGTATTCAACTCACTATATTTTTGTTCCAATTCAGGTAAAATACTATCATCTATTTCAGTATCAGGATATAAAAATTCTTCTATCATTATTTTAGCTGTTTCTAAAACATTAGATAAGAATTCAGAAGAATCTATACTAGCTTTTAGTAAACTTTTATATTTTTTTAAATTCTTTTTAGCGGCTTTCCAAATTTTACCTTTTAATTTACTATTCGATTTAATTTCACTTAAAAAATCATCAATTGAAGATATCATACTGCTGCAAGTTCTAGCATCTTCTTCTAAAGTAGGAATTAAACTGTTTAATGTTTCTCCTAATTTATCAACACTTACTTTTCCAACTTTTCCAGGAGTAATAGTTTCTCCTAAGAATGAAGCAATATCACTATAATTACTGGATAAAGCAGCATTTTTAGTACTTTCAATTAATCTTTTAGTGGACTCATTTATTTCTTCTGCACTAAGTCCTTGTACAGTACTAGTAGAAGAACTACTTTTACTTTTTGAGTTTCCACCACCACTAGAACCTATTGATCCAATAGAACTACTAGCAGCAATAGCCCCTGCTTGGTCAAGAACAGATATAGACTGTGCCATAGAAGATATAGCATCCGCTTCAAAAGCAACACCTGAATATAATGTATTATTTATTCCTCTATAGTAGCTTGTAACATCATACATTGCTCCAAATAAACCAGCTTCATTAGGAGAAGAAACATATAATAATTTACCACTTGGATCAATGTATGTAACAATAGAATTCATCGCAGAACTTACAAAATCTAAATTAGATGATATAGTTTCATCATCTAAATATCCGCCTGATTTTATAGTGTCATTTAAATAATTCTTAATTTCTTCTTCATCGATATTAATATTAGTACTAGAACTAAGCAAATTTACAATATTACTAATATTACTTAAATCTTCATTTGTATAATTTTCAGGTGTAATAATAACACAATTTTGATTACTAATATTTTTCCAAATACTTGATTCTTCACTTACATTACTTCCAGCAATTAAATAAGATGTATTTTCATCAATTGAACCAATTACATCAATATAATAGTTTCTTCCATCAATAACATAATATTTTTTATTATTTCTAGAATAATCATTATTTAGTATATTTTCAATATCACTATTATTCATATTACACCTCTATTCTATTATATCATAGTTATATAAAAAAAGATAAATGTATAATTTATCTTTCCATTCCTTGCTCTTGATTAATATTACCAACATACTCCATAGCTTTTTGTTCTAGATACTCCATCATTCTTTTCTCATTTTCTTGTTGAGTTTTAAAATCTACATAATATTCTCCAGTTTCAATAAAAGCTTTACTTCTTCTAATATACTCTATCATATATTCATTACATACAGTATTCATATAATTCATAAAACTCATCTTTTTCTCTTGATAAAATGGATCATTTAATGTTCTTTGAGCATCAAATGGAAAATAACGTGTTATTATTCTATATGAATAGATAGCAATAGGATATAGATCTTCCATATGTAAAGTATCTCTTTGATTAGAATTAAAAAATCCATATGCATACATTCCATTTAATTCATGTGCACTTACATTTCTTTTTGCCTTTGGCTTAAAAGATTTTAACCCATCCATTAAAGTACTTCTATATTTTTCAGTTTTTTGTTTTAAAAAACTATTTATAGGATCATATAGAACTATTAATCCATCTTTATATGTACCATCCTCATTTATAATACCTAAATCTTTTATCAAATATTCATAAACCTCTCCTAAAAGTTCAATATAATCAATTGGTCCAATTAAAGATTTCAATTCATTAAATAAATCTAATTTTTCACTTATTTCAAGTGTTTCATAATCTTGAACTAACATTTTAGGAATGTTATTAATTTGCATTTTATAAAGATCAAAACTACGAGAAACAATCATTTCAATTTCACTCCTAGCATCCATTGGATTAATTGCATTAAATTTTTCCATTCTTACCTCCATTATTATCTACGATAAATATAGTATATTTGTTAAAATTTATCAACAATCAATGTATACTTTTTTACATTTTTTTCGCAAAATAAAAAATACTTATTTCTAAGTATTTTTATAATCTAAGTGGTGTTCTCGGCACGATTCGAACGTGTGACCAACGGCTTAGAAGTCACAAAAATGTTTTAAGGTTATGTTCATTATTCTCTGTAATTCTGCTACATATATTTTATAACAAATTTATGTGTGCCATAAAAATGTGCCAAAATTAGCAAAAAAATTTAAATGTTTGCTTGTATTTGATTACAAACAATAGTATACTGCTTTACACGGGAACATCAGTTGTTGAGTGTCTACCAAATCTCTTATAGAGAGGAGGTTTGATAATGATGAAAAAAAGAAACTTTGCTATCAAAGTTCTTAGATACATTACTATCATTTTATTCCTTCTTATCATAATGATAGTTGTAATAAAAAAATGACACTTAATTCAACAATGAATTAAATGTCAATCCAAACAAATTGGGTAGACATTCAACATTGCTAGCTGAATGTTCCCTCTTTTATTTTATGCAAATTCACTTGCTATATACATAATAACATAAAAGAGAAAAATTTGCAATTATTCAAATAAAAAGACCTTCTAAGTTTTCTCTTAAAAGGTCTTTACTACCTTAAGTGGTGTCCTCGGCACGATTCGAACGTGTGACCGACGGCTTAGAAGGCCGTTGCTCTATCCAGCTGAGCTACGAGGACAACTCGAAATTACTAATAAAGTATACAACACTTTTTAGTAATTTGCAAGAGTTTTTTACTCATTTATGCTTAAACCAAGCTCTTTTAATTGATATTCATCTACTACATTTGGACATTCACACATTAAGTCACTTGCACTAGCAGTTTTAGGGAATGCTATAACATCACGAATATTTTCAGTTCCTGTAAGTAACATTGTAAGTCTATCAAGTCCCATAGCAAATCCACCATGAGGAGGACATCCATATTTTAATGCATCTACAAAGAATCCAAATTTTTCTCTTATTTGTTCTTCTGTTAATTCAAGAGCTTTAAACATAGTTTCTTGAACATTTTCATCATGAATACGAATTGATCCACCACCTGCTTCATATCCATTAATGACAATATCATATGCTTTTGAATAACAATGAGCTTTATCTGTAAGTAATTTATCAACATCTTCATCTTTAGGCATTGTAAATGGATGGTGACAAGCCATAAATCTACCCTCTTCTTCACTCCATTCAAATGATGGGAAATCAACTACCCAAAGTAATTTATAATCATTTTTATCAATCAAATCTAAGTCACGAGCAATTTTGCATCTAAGTGCTCCAAGAGAAGTTTTAACAATATTATAATTTCCACTAATAATTAATACTAAATCATTATCTGTAACATTTAGTTTTTCTTTTACATTATTTATCTCTTTTTCACTTAATACTTTAAAAATAGATCCACTAACTTCATTTTGATATTTTAAATATGCAAGTCCTGTTGCTTTATAAGTTTTAACAAATTCAGTTAATTTATCTAAGTCTTTTCTAGAATATTTATCTGCTGCATTTTTAACTACTATAGCATTAATAACTCCATTTTCTTCTATTACATTTTTAAATACACTAAATTCTGTTTCTTTAAAGCATTCAGTTATATCGTTTATTTCCATTTCAAATCTTAAGTCTGGTTTATCACTACCATATTTACTAATAGCATCATCATATTTCATTCTCATTAAAGGTAATTTAATATCAATACCTTTTACTTCTTTAAATATACTAGCTACTAAGTTTTCTCCTAAACTCATAACATCATCTTCATCTACAAATGACATTTCAACATCTATTTGAGTAAATTCAGGTTGTCTATCAGCTCTTAAATCTTCATCTCTAAAACATTTAGCTATTTGAAAATATCTTTCAAATCCACTTACCATTAATAATTGTTTAAATATTTGTGGTGATTGAGGTAAAGCATAAAACTTACCTTTATTTACTCTACTTGGTACAAGATAATCTCTTGCTCCTTCTGGTGTACTTTTACAAAGAATTGGTGTTTCAACTTCTAAGAAATCTAAATCATTTAAAAATTTTCTAGTAGCAAAAGTTATTTTATTACGAATAACAAATTTGTCTCTTAAACTTTCTCTTCTTAAGTCAAGATATCTATATTTAAGTCTTGTATCTTCAAGAGCAGTAGTATCATCTGTTATTTGAAAAGGTATTTCTCTAGATTTATTAATTAATTCTAAAGTTTCAGTTTCAATTTCAATTTCACCTGATGCTAGTTTAGTATTTTTGCTTTCCCTTTCTACTACTTTTCCTTCTACTTTAATAACATATTCATTTTTAAGTTCATTAGCTAAATCATAATATTTATTTTCAGGTCTTACTACTACTTGAGTAATTCCACTTCTATTTCTTAAATCAATAAATACTAATCCACCTAAATTTCTTACTTTTGATACCCATCCTTTTAAAGTAACTTTTTCATTAACATTTTTAATTGTTAAAGTTTTAAATTTTTCCATAATTCCTCCTTCAAATAAAAATAGTGATTATCCATAAAGGACGAATCACTATTAAATCCGCGGTACCACCTTAATTACTTTTATTAAAGTCACTCATTATATATAACGGTATTAACCGGCTTAGTCTACTTAATTTCTTTAAGCACTCATGGTGTCTTTCTATTTGATAATGTGTTAATTTCCATCAACCATTAACTTTCTATAACATATCTCAAATATACTCTTCCAATCAACGTTATGTTTAAATTATATTACCATTATTTTTAAAAATCAAGTTTTTTTAAATCACTTTTATTTATTACATTAGTTTTACTATCACTTTTAAAAGTTACTTTATTTACTTTATAATTTTCAAATATTGAAGAAGCAATCAAATATTCTTCTACATTTTTTATTTGTTCATTAAAGACTAAACTTATATTATCATTCTCTATTTCATAATTTAATAGTTTAACTTTATCAGTTAAAAAACTTTTTAAATTATTTTGAGAATTTATTGAGCTTTTTAATTCATTAATTATTAATTCTACTTTTTCTTCATTTGAATTATTAACTAATGTTACTGGTACATAATATGATATATCATTATTATCTTTTAAAAAATATACTGTTGTTTTATAAAGATTATTTAAATTATTTATATTATATTCTTTATTAATTCCTATATTTCTAGTAAGTGGATAATTAATTATTTTATTTGAAAATGGTAATTTATCTAGTCTTTTACCATCAACACTTATGTATATATTATTAATACCATTTATTTCTGTTAAAGAATATACAATAGATTCTAACATTGATTCTTCTAAATAACTATTTATAGATAATATTTCTTTACTAAAATCTAAATATACACTGTCTTTGTCAACTTTAATACTATTTAATTTAGTATCCTTAGGTATTAATGGATAAAAATTATCATATTCACTTAATCCATTAATTAGTATATTAATCTTATTAACTATTTCTTCTTCTATAGTTTTAGAATCAAAATATGATATTACTCTAGATATATAATTATCTTCATCTAATAAATATACTATATTTTTTTCTTTATTGTTATCACTAACTATTTCATAATTAATATTTTCATGCGTTGGGAAAAAATAGAATAATGCAAATAACAATAAACATAAAGAAGAAAAAATAATTTTATTTAATGCGAATTTTTTTATCATATTAAAATATATGTTTTAAAAGAAAAAAAATGACTATTGTCATTTTAAATAGATATTTCTCCCATTTTTAGTAATTCTATTACCGCTCCTGCTCTACCTTTACATCCTAATTTTTGCATTGCATTTGATATATGGTTTCTAACTGTTTTTTCACTTATATTTAATACTTCTGCTATTTCTTTAGTAGACATATTCTTAGTAAGTAAATTAAATACATCTTTTTCTCTACTAGTTAATATATTACTCATCACAAGCACTCTCCTTCATATATATCTAAAATAATATATGAAAAATATTTGCTATTGTTAATTATGACTCAAATTTAATAGTTATATTTTTTCTATCATTAAATTCTTCCTGAATCATTCTCATTATATCATTTGCTGTTTTACTATTATGTTCTTTGGCAGCTATAGTAACTATAATTTTATCACCATTTATTTCTATAAATGAATTTATTCCCATATTATTAAGAAGTTTATCTTCTAAATATGTTTCTTTCCCTTTAGCAAGATTCAAAACTTGCAATTCTTCAAATGCACTATTTTTTTCTTCTTTAGAAGTTGATGAAATAATTTTATCTTGCAATTCACTCATTACACTACTAATCTTTTCATCTCTTTCTACACGAAGAGCTACAAGTTTATTTTCTTCACTTACATCTACATCAACATTTTTAATAACACTTTCTAGTTTATCTTTACTAAATATTTCACTAGGTAAGGTAATATAATATACACCTAAAATTAATATTAATGAAAATAGTGTTAAAAACCATAAATTTTGTTTGTTCATGATTCACCTCACTATATTATATTAACTAAAGTTTTTTTTATGCATAAAAAAAGGAGTTAATTTTAACTCCTAGAAATATGCTGCTAAACACTTTTCAACTACTCTTTCTACATCTCTTTCATTGAATGGTTTTGCTAATATATCAATAATTGGATATTTATTTACTTTATCAATAGATTCCATATCTTCAACACCGCTTATAACAGCAATTGGCATTTTAACAAAATATCCTTTTCCATAAAAATCTTCTAATACTTGATATCCATCAACGTTTGGCATATTTAAATCTAGTAAGCATGCTTTTATTTTAGCTCTAAAAGCATCATCAGCACATAATTCAATAGCTTTTGCTCCATCATTTGCAATAACAACATCATATTTAGCATTAAATATTTTTTTAACAAAATTTGCTACTAAACTTGAATCATCTACAACTAAGATTGTTCCTTCTTTTGGAGTTAACATTTGAGGCATTGCTTGTGGTTGAACCCCCATTCCTCCTTGAGCATATAAAGCTTGTGTCATTGGATCAAGTGCTTGAGCTGGAGTTTGAACTCCGGCAGCTGGTACTTGCATTGGTTGACCTGTATATGGATTATATATAAATTGTCCTGGTTGTAATTGTAATGGTTGACCAGTCATTGTATCATACAATGGAAATTGTACTGGTTGTTGAGCTGGTACAGCGGGAGCTTGATATTGTACTTGTTGCATAGGTGCTGGTTGAGGCATTGCTACTTGTGGAGCAGGCATAGCTTGCATTTGAGGTTGCATTGCTGGAAGCGGTTGTTGCATTTGTACAGGTTGTTGAACTGGTGCAGCTTGAACCACTGGTTGCTCCATAACTTGACTTTGAGGTGCTGGTTGTACTGTTTCTGCTTGTGGAGCTTGTGCTTCAGGTGCAACTGTAGCAGCTACACTTCTACCTAAATAAGTACTAGCAGTTTCAATCATTTTTTGAACTTCTGCCATTATTGTAGGGTGATTTGCATTTACTCCATCAGAATCTCCTGCTTTAGCTTTTAATTCTGAATTATAAGCTAAATCTCCAAGTTCTAAAAAACCTAAATATCTTGCATCACTCTTAAGTGCATGAACTGCAATTGCATAATTAGGCATGTCATTAGCAGCTTGATATTTATTTAAATCATTTATTTTATCATTTGACATATCAAGAAAATCTGATAATGTTTCATCATACATTTCCATATCTCCAAGTAATTCTAAGCTTTGTTGAACATTAACACCATTATTAAGTAGCACATTTACATCTTTCATATCTTACTCTCCAATCATAAAATAATTATATCATAATAATTAATTATTTTTAAACCCCTATTTTTTATTTAATTATAACATATACAACATAATTAGTAAATTTTATTTGACAAAAGTATCAAATGTGATACAATAAGAATCATGAAAAAGATGTATGATTATGTAAATTATATCGAAGTTGAAAAAAAACCTGATGAACTTGAAAAAGATTTCATTAATGATTTTATTTCTTTTAGAAAAGAAAACAATCTAACTCAAGAATTACTAGCTCTTTATTCAAATGTTAATAGAGTTAAAATATCAAGAATAGAATCAGGAATGCACTCTCCTACTATTAAAAATTTATTACAAATATTAGGTCCACTTGGATATACAATTAAGATTGAAAAAATCAAAAAAAATAAAACTGATTATTATTAATCAGTTTTAAATTGTTTTAATAATTGTTTAGCATGTGATGTTTTTGCTTTTTCTTCCCAACTTAGTCTTGGTCCATATGATAATTCATCTGTAACAATTCTAACTCTATCTTTATTATTTAATATATAATCTGGACCAACTGCACTATCATTAACAAATCCATATATCATAGTATCTCCAATATCTTTTCCTACTCTATATGCTAAATCTATTAATGTTGATCCTTTTGGTAATTCAATTATTTCTCCGTTATCTATAAATACATATACATTATCTGAGAATATTTCTTTTTTAACTTTATTAACAAATTCTTTATCTTCTCCAAACATTGAATTAATTTCAACAAGTGATTTAAAGAATTGATATTTATTTTTTAAATCTTCTTGCATTACAATTCTAGCTTGTCCCTTATTAATATCCCAATATGCCGGTAAACCAAATGATGCTATTTTATCCATTTCAAATGTTCTTATTTGCGTTTGTACTAATCTATCACCTCTTGCAAATACAGTTGTATGTATGCTTCTATACATATTAGTTTTTGGATTATAAATAAAATCTTTAAATTTACTATTAGCTGGATTATAAATACTATGAACAACACCAAGTGTTCTATAACAATTATCTATATCATCAACCATCACTTTAAGAGCTAATAAGTCATGTATATTATATAAAGTTAAACCTTCATTCATTTTTTTATAAATACTATATATATTTTTAGTTCTTAATTTCATTTCATTAGGAATATTTTTATCATCTAATATTCTTTTAATTTTATATGAAACTTCTTCTAATATTTCATAATTTTCTTTTTCAATTTTATTTTTCTTTTCTAGTAATCTATTATATATATCAGGTTTTAAATATTTAAATGCTAAATCTTCTAATTCACATTTTATTCTATATGCACCAATATAATATGCAAGTGGAACAAATATTTCCATAGTTTCAAGTGCATTTTCTTTTTGTTTAAATTCACTTTTAAATTCTAAAGTTCTCATATTATGAAGTCTATCTGCAAGTTTAATAATTATAATTCTTACATCAGTTGTTAAACTAGTGATTATTTTTCTTGTATTAGCATAATTTTCTGCTTCTTTTGTAGAAAAATTCATTTTACTAATTTTAGTTACGCCATCGACTAAATATGCAATTGTTGGATTAAATTCATGAGCAATATCATCTTTTGTAATATTTGTGTCTTCCAAAGTATCATGTAATAATCCAGCACAAATTGTATCTCTATCAGCATGCATTTCAGCTAATATATATGCAACATTTAATGGATGAATTATATAGTCTTCACCACTTTGTCTTTTTTGACCATTGTGTAAGTTTTTAGCATAATTATATGCTTTAGTAATAATTTCAACTTCATCAGGATTATAACTTTTTACTAATTCAATAAAATCATTAAAAGTAATATTATTCATAAAAACCTCCAAAAGAAAACGCCTTTAAAGATTTCTCTTCAAAGACGCAGTAATATTTTCTTTAATAGAAAGCATGCAAACAAAAGTATTTTTTCTTTCTTCTTTTTTTATAATTGAACAGTAATACTCTTGTCTCATAATACCCTCCAAAATTTAAAAGATATTACAACTTTACACTTAAAATAATATTTTGTCAATATATTTTAATTATATTTTTCTATTTGTTCTTTTTCAAATGAATCATCATAAAAATAATCAATACCTATAGCTTGCTTAACTTCTTTTAAAGTTTCATTAGCAAGTTCATTAGCTTTTTGTGTTCCATTTTTTAAAATATCTATAATATATGGAATATTTTTTTGATACTCTTCTCTTTTTTCTCTTATTGGTTTTAGTACATCACACATAACTTCAGTTAAGAATTTTTTAATTTTTCCATCTCCAATACCACCTTTTTGATAAGCAACTTCAAGTTCATGTAAATTTTTAAATTCTGGATAGAATTTAGTAAAATGTTCATCTGTTGCAAAGGCGCTTAAATATATAAATAGAATATTATTTTCTAGAATGCCTGGTTCTTCAAGTGCTCTTGGAAATGTTGCTATTGAATTAACTTTTTTCTTAATTTCATCTTCTGTATCAGATAAATAAATACTATTACCAAGTGATTTACTCATTTTAGCCCCTCCATCTGTACCAGGAAGTCTTAAACAATTTCCATTTTCTGGTAAGAATGACTTACATTCAACTAGAGTATCTGTATTATAAATTCTATTAAAACTTCTAACTATTTCTCTTGTTTGTTCAATCATTGGTTCTTGATCATCACCAACTGGAATTAGATTTGCTTTAAACGCAGTAATATCAGCAGCTTGACTAATTGGATAGTTAGCAAATCCTACTGGAATACCACCTTCTTCATTATTACCAAATCCTCTTAGTTTAATTTCGTTTTTAACAGTAGGATTTCTAAGAACTCTTGGTAATGTAACTAAATTCATATAATATTGTGTTAATTCTGGTAATGCACTAATCATAGATTGAACACAGAATATTACTTTATTAGGGTCTAACCCTACACTTAAATAATCTAACATTACTTCAACTATATTGTCTCTTACTTTTTGTGGATTACCCGAATTATCAGTTAAAGCTTGAGCATCAGCAATTAATATAATTAAATATTTATAATTTGATTCATTTTGTAATTTAACTCTTTGTTTTAGTGATCCAACATAGTGACCTATATGTAATCTACCTGTTGGTCTATCACCTGTTAATATTATATTTTCCATTCTAAAATCTTCCTTTCTTATTTTTTCTATATTTTAAAATTCTACGCCATCGTTTAAACATATTTTCACCTCTTTTTAATAAAAAAAATCTTATCCCTATAGGATAAGATTATATAATAAACTTATTTTGCCACCCATATACCATCATATATGTCTTATTTTAACGGTTAAGCTCCGTACCTCTCTACTTATTTCAAGAAGTCTCTCATTGGTCCATTCATTATCATAAATTATGAAATATTTCACCAAACTATTTCTCTCTAAAATAATTTATTTTGATAATTACTACTCCAAATCAACAATTTATCTATTTACATAATACCATATTTATTTACTAATTTCAAATTCTTTTTTTATCTTCATCAGTTTCAGTTAATGTTGAAGTGATTTCCTCTAAAAAAAGATTCTCTATTTTAGCATGTGCACTCTTAAATGCAGGATCATTTATATTATTTAAATCAGGTAATGTTTTTATTAATTCATCTACTTTATTTTGTCTCATAGCACTAATTAATACCTGACTAGAATAACCATTCAAAAAACTAGCTATTGCTATTTCAAAAACAACATCTGCATCTTTATCTATTAATTCATTAAATCTTTCCCATTCTTCAAAAGTAAAAATAATTTTTCCATAATAGTACCACCAATGATTTAATAGTTGTTTCTTTTCTTCATCTGTATATTCATTCCATTTTTTAGTTTCCATAATACCCCCCAAATAAATTGGCTTTATTATAACATACAATTAAAAAAATAGCAAATAATTGCTATTTTAATGTTTCTATTATTTTAGAGGCGGCTTTCTTACCTGCTTCCATAGCAAGTATTACAGTAGCTGAACCAGTTACAGCATCTCCTCCTGCATATACATTATCTAAAGATGTCTTTGTATCTTCTGCAAATATTAATCCTTTTTCAGTTAACTCAATATTTGTGCCTTTAACAGCTTCATGATTTGGTCCTGTTCCAAGAGCCATAACAACCATATCACATTTCACTTCATGTATACTTGATTCATCTTCAACGACTCCTCTTCTTCCATCCTCTCCTTTACTAGTTAATGTCATATTAACAACTCTCATACCAATAACATTATTATTTTCATCAGTTAATATTTCTTTAGGATTAGTAAGTAAATCAAATATTACACCTTCTTCTTGTGCATGTTCAACTTCAATTTTACGAGCTGGTAATTCTTCCATACTTCTTCTATACATTAGATGAGTTTCAATTCCAAGTCTTTTAAGTGATCTTACTGCATCCATTGCAACATTACCACCACCAATTATATATGCAATCTTAGCATTTTTAATTGGAGTTTTACTATCACTTTTATATGCACTCATTAGATTTATACGAGTAAGTATTTCATTAGCAGAAAACACACCATTAGCATTTTCTCCAGGTATATCCATAAACTTTGGAAGTCCTGCTCCTGTAGAAATAAATACAGCATCATTTTCTTGTCTTAACTCTTCAATAGTAAGAGCATTTCCAACAGGTACGTCTGTTTTAATAATTACACCTAATTTTTTTAAACTATCTATTTCTCTTTTTACTATTTTCTTTGGAAGTCTAAATTCTGGAATACCATATGTTAATACTCCTCCAGCTTTATGTAACACTTCATAAATAGTAACATCAAATCCAGCCTTAGCTAAATCTCCTGCACAAGTAAGTCCTGCTGGTCCACTTCCAACAATAGCAACCTTTTTACAATTTCTAACTATTACATCTTCTGATACATATCCATTATTCATAGCAGTATCAGCAACATATCTTTCTAAACTACCTATAGCAATAGCATCACTTTTAATACCTTTTATACACATTTTTTCGCATTGACGTTCCTGAGGACAAACTCTCCCACAAACAGCAGGTAGTGATGATGAGTTTAATATTACTTCATAAGCTTTATTAATATCATTTTCACGAATATATTTAATAAATTCAGGAATTGCTATACTAACTGGACATCCAGTCATACATCTAGGATTTTTACATTGTAAACATCTATTTGCTTCACTAAGTGCTTCCTCTTTTGTATAACCAAGTTCAACTTCATCAAAATTATGAATTCTTTCTTCTTTAGGTTGTACTTTCATTTTTATTTTACTATCATTCATTTTTAGTACCTCCTAATAATTGTTTCATATTTTCTAATTTTATTTTTTCTTCTTCTTTATATATATTCATTCTTTTTAATGCAGAATCAAAATCAACTTTATGACCATCAAATTCTGGTCCATGAATACATGCAAATCTAGGTTTTCCATCTACCATACATCTACAAGCTCCACACATTCCACTACCATCAACCATTATTGGATTCATACTAACAATAGTCTGTAAATTATACTTTTTAGTAAGTTCACAAACATTTTTCATCATAATAACCGGTCCGATAGCAACACATATATCATAATTATTTATCATTCTTTCAAGTGGTCCAGTAACAAATCCTTCTTCACCAAAAGATCCATCATTACTTGTATAGTAAACATTATTAGCTGATGCTTCTAACTTATCTGTTATTATAAAAACATCTTTACTTCTTGCTCCATAGATTACATCTACATTTAATCCATGATTTCTTAAATGTTTAACTTGAGCATACACAGGAGCTACTCCTACACCACCAGCAACATAAACAATTCTTTTATCTTTATATTTTTCAGGATTTGCACATATTTCATTTCCATTACCAAGTGGTCCAGATACACTAAACAATCTATCAGTAACATGAGTAAGTTCTAAAGTTGATGCTCCAACTACTTGATAAATCAAATAAAGTAATCCTTTCTCTTTATCAAAATCATATAAAGTTAGTGGAACTCTTTCACTATCCTCATAAGCCATAACAATACAAAATTGCCCTGGTATTGCATTCTTAATTACATGTGGTGCTTCTATAAGCATCTCATAAGTATCATCATTTAATGGTTTATTATATAAAACTTTATACATATATTCACCTCTATTATGCATTATAAGTTTATCATATCTTTACCCTTTTATCAATTAACAAGTATCTATTTTTTGTTGAATTTAAAATAAGTGTGTATTATAATAAAAATAGAGGGAAGATTAGATATGAACCACGTATTATCAGATGAAGAGATTTGGACAATTAGAACTGAATTAGATAATTTTGATGCAGAAGGAATAAATTTTTATGCTATTGCTCTTCAAAGTGCATTAGACGCATTTAAAGATGAAGCTGTTGTACAAAGTTTATTTGCATCAGGAAAGTTAGGAGCAAAAACAAGAGAACAACTTGAAGGTTTTCTTAATATTATTAAAAGATTAAGAGAAACATATAATGGTGAAACAGGACTAGTTAATAGTACAAGATTATACTTAGATAGAATTGAAAAAGCAAACGCAGGAAATTAGGAGGTTAAAAAATGCAAAACTCATCAATTGACTTATTAAAACAATCATTAAATTTTTTCAAAATGAATTATAATGATGGCCAAAATGAAGTAAATGGACTTGGTGCTGGAGCACAAAGAACTAAACATATAGCTCAAATACTATCAAGTGTTAATAAAAACTTATCAGATGGATGGTATAATATTAGTGATAGTATTAATCAATTAGATATAAAATCAAAAGAATTTGTAAATAACTTTGTAACCGTTATAGAAGCATATATAGAAGAAGTTGAAAGAGCTGAAAATCCAGAAATTCAAGCTGTTGAAGAAGTTAATAAGAAAACTCAAGAAATCAATAGTGAAATTGATGCTTTATTTGGATAATTAAAAACACTAGCATTTGTGAACTGCATCCTTTAGAGTAGACATCATAAAAAAGACAGTTTAATAAAAAAGTGATAGAATACACTTCCGAAAGGAGGTGTTTTTCTATGGCTTCAAA
>CACWLI010000010.1 GCA_902761685.1 uncultured Erysipelotrichaceae bacterium
TTGGAAATCTAAGTATGATGAAATATTAAAAGATTATAATAAACTAAAAGAATTAGCTCCAACAAACACTTCAACAGGAGCATGTTTAGATTTAATAGAAAGTGATACGCAAAAATTTAGAGATGTTTATAATACAGATAAATAAAAAGAGTTATTTTTAACTCTTTTTTTATTTTGATGAAATAGTATATTTGTTCTTGTTGATATGATATTTTCGTGTTATAATTGTTATGATAATGGTAGACTAGTAGAATAGAAAGGGATTAAGGTGGAAAAATGCAAATTGTTCTTATAAAACCAGAAAAACTATATAAATATTCTTTTCCAAATAAAAATATAAGTACATTTTGGATTAAAGACTTTGATGACAATAACAATGAAAGAGATTTAATAGCTATTGAGAAAAGAGACAAAGGTTGGGTTGTTATTAGTAATGATGTTTGCTATTTGGAATCAAAAAATATAGAAGAACAACTTCAAAAAGACACTTTTTATCCTTTGAAAATTGTTGATGGAAATAATAATATAATTTCTGCTTTGTTATATATTCATAAAGAAAATGATCCTACTTTTGATTCATATGCAATCATTGATAATGGAGAATACAAAATAGGAACTTCAGGTGACCAAAGTATTGTTCTTAAAAATGAACTTATTTCTCCTACACATGCAATGCTTGTAAAAAGTGATAAAGGTTATGAAATTAAAACAGTAGATACTAAATATGGTATTTATGTTAATGATAATAAAGTTGGAAGTAAAAAACTAGAAAGTGGAGATAAAATATTTATTTTAGGATATACTATTATAGTTTTAGATGACTATATTATTATGAATGGTGATGCTAGAATTAATTCTCCATCTATAATTAGAAAAAGTTTACCAAAATTTACTGAAGAATTAAAAGATACTCCTGAAGATGATAATGCAGTTTTATATAATGAAAATGATTATTTTTCTAGACAGCCGAGGTTTGTAACTTCAATTAATGAAGAACAAATGAAAATAGATAATCCACCAGGAAAACAAGAAGAAGATGATACTCCATTATTTTATACAATTGGACCTATGATAACAATGACAATGACATCTGCTGTAAGTGTATCAACATCTGTTATTAATCTAATGAATGGTAAATCATCAAAATCTTCTGCTATACCTGCTATAATTGTTGCAGCTGCTATGATTGCATCTACTTTATTATGGCCATCATTAATGAGAAAGTGGAATAAGAAAAAACAAAAGCAAAAAGAAGAAGAAAGACAAGAGAAATATAAAGAATATTTAAATGAGAAGAAAAATAAAATTGTTAATATACGTAATAATCAGCATCAAGTTTTAATTGAAACTTATCCTGATCCAAAGGATTTACAAAATACTATTATGAGTAGAAAAAGAAATCTTTGGGAAAGACAAATAAATAGTGAAGATTTCTTAAATGTTAGAGTTGGTATTGGAACAGTACCTTTGAAAATTAAATTAAATTATTCTACAGAAGAATTTTCAATGGTAGAAGACAATTTAAAAGAAGAGTTAAAAAAAGTAACAGAAACTGCTAAAGATATAGCTGCTAGTCCTGTTGCAATTAGTTTAACTGAGAGAAATAAACTTGTTGTAATAGGTGAAACAAAATACAAGGAATCAATGCTTAAGAGTATAATTCTTCAATTGGCAACATATCATGCATATAATGATTTAAAACTTGTATTTATGATTAATGATACTACAAGTGAAATATGGGAAAATTTTAAAATTTTACCACATACATGGAGTGATGCTAAAGATATTAGATTTTTTGCTACAAATTATGATGAAATGTCTAAAATATCATTCTATTTAGAGCAAGTATTTACATCAAGAAAGTATTCTGATAATGATGGAAAACAAACTGAGAATAATATTACATTTAGAAATGTTAGACCATATTATTTAATTGTAGTTGATAATATTAAAAAGAATAAAAATATTGAAATAATAAATAAAGTATTAAAAGAAAAAGAAAATATTGGATTTGGATTAATAATATTAAATGATGGTATTTCAAACTTACCAAATGAATGTAATGATTTCTTAACAGCAGATGGTGATAGTTCTGCAATTATAACTAATGATTTAAATAAAGAAAATCAACAAAAATTTAAAATGGATAATGTTGATGACTTAAATATTGGATTAATGTGTGAAAAATTATCAAATATTCCAATTAAATCTAATCAAATGTTTGATGATTTAAAAACATCCGTGGGATTTTTAGAAATATATAAAGTTGGAAAAGTTGAACAATTAAATGTACTTGATAGATGGGAAAAGAATGATCCAGTTAATAGTTTAAGTGTTCCTATTGGTATTAAATCTGATGGTGAATTATTTACTTTAGATTTACATGAAAAATTTCATGGTCCACATGGTTTAATTGCTGGTATGACCGGTAGTGGTAAATCAGAGTTTATTATTGCATATATATTGTCAATGTGTTTAAACTTCAGTCCTGAAGAAGTTTCATTTGTATTAATTGACTACAAAGGTGGAGGTTTAACTGGTGCCTTTGAAAATAAATTAACTGGTGTAAGACTTCCACATTTAGCAGGAACTATTACAAACTTAGATACTGCTGAAATTAAAAGAAGTTTATCATCAATACAAAGTGAACTTAAAAGAAGACAAGAATTATTTAATGAAGTTAAATTAAAACTTAATGAGAGTACATTAGATATTTATAAATATCAACAATTATATAGACAAGGTTTAATTGATAAACCTATATCTCACTTGTTTATTATTTCAGATGAGTTTGCTGAACTTAAAAGTCAACAATCAGAATTTATGACAGAGCTTATTTCTACAGCACGTATAGGTCGTTCACTTGGTGTTCACTTAATTCTGGCAACTCAAAAACCAAGTGGTATTGTTGATGATCAAATTTGGTCAAACTCTAAATTTAAAGTATGTTTAAAAGTACAAGAAAGAGCTGACTCTATGGATGTTATTAAACGTCCAGATGCTGTTACATTAAAACAAGCAGGTCGTTTCTATTTACAAGTAGGTTATAATGATTATTTTGCTATTGGGCAAAGTGCTTATACTGGTACTAAATATATTCCAAAAGATAAAATAGCAAAAATTGTTAATAGAGATATTTCATTTATAAATAACATTGGGGATACTATAAGAAGTGTTGAAACAGTTAAAAGAGAAGAAGGTATTTCTCAAGGAGAAGAATTACCTGCAGTATTAAAATATATTTGTGAACAAGCTAAAACTAAAAATTTAGTTGCTAAGAAATTATGGTTAGATAAAATACCCGCTGAGATTTTTGTTACTAATTTAGTTAGAAAATATGCATTTATGGCTAAACCATGGGAAATTAAAGCAGTAATAGGAGAATTAGATGATCCTAATAATCAAAGACAAGATTTATTATTACTTGATTTTAATGAAGGTGGAAACACTTTAATTTATGGAGTTAGTGGAAAAGAGATAATGTTATCTTCTATAATTTATAGTTTGATTATTAATCACTCATCTGATGAAATTAATATTTATATTATTGATTTTGGTAGTGAAATGTTTGGTACATTTACTAATGCTCCTCAAGTAGGAGATGTAGTATTTATAAATGAACAAGAGAAACTTGTTAACTTGTTTAATACAATTTCTAAAGAATTAGAAAGACGTAAAAAATTATTCTCTGACTTTAATGGTAGTTATAATTTATATATAAAGAATAGTGGAAAAACATTACCATACATTATAATAATTATTAATAACTATGAAGCATTAAATGAAAACTATGAAGATTTTGTAGATGTAATAGCATCATTAACACGTGAAGGTGAAAAATATGGTATTGCATTTGTTATATCAGCATCTGGTGTAAATGCAGTTAGAGGAAAAACATCACAAAACTTTAATAAACAATTCTGTTTACAATTTAATGATCCTAATGATTATACAAGTATACTTGGTTCTACTCATGGAATGATTCCATCTGAGATAGAAGGAAGAGGTCTTGTTAAGATAGAAGGAAATATTTATGAATTTCAAACAGCATACCCTTATAAGTGGGATGAAATTAATACATTTATTAAAAATATTTGTGTTCAATTAAATGAAAGAGTTAAAAAGAAAGCTAAGAAAATTGCAATTCTTCCTAACCATGTAAGATTGATAGATGTTAGTGATAGTATAACAGATCTTAAAAATACTCCAATTGGAATTAGAAAAGATACTCTTGAAATCTCTAGATTTGATTTTGCTAAGAGTCCAATATCACTTATCTCTTCTCAAGATGTTACAATGTTAGATAAATTTATCCCATCATTAGGACAAGTATTCCAAAACATGTATAATGTTGAATTATTCATGATAGATGGAAATGAAGTTATTAAAGATTCAGCAACATTTAAAAATTATTATAATTCAAATTATAATGAAGTATATGCTAAATTAGAAGAATTGAGTAATACTGATTTAAATAAAAACTATGTATTTTTGATATTAGGTATTGAAGGGTTTATGAATTCATTTGATCTTGAAACTCAAAGAAAGATTAAAACATTATTTAGTAATTTAAAGAACAAAAAGAATATTAGAGTTATATTAGCAGATGCTGTAAGTAAATTAAAAGCATTTGAATATGAAGACTTTTATAGAAATTGTGTTCAACCAATTTATGCAATATGGTTAGGTTCAGGTATAACTGATCAATATACAATTAAATCATCAACTTATACTAGAGAAACAAGAGGTCAAATACCAACAGACTTTGGATATAATGTTGATAGAGGTAATGCAACTTTGATTAAATTACTTGATTTCTATACACAGGAGTAGGTGATAATATGGATTTTAGAGTATATATAGTTATAGAAGCACCAATACTTGATAAAAAATATGAGTTATTTGTACCTATAGATAGACGTATGCATGATTTAGTAGATATATTATCAAAGTCAATTCCAGAGTTAACAGAAGACTATTATAAAGATAATAGACCTAATTTATATAACAAGACTACTGGAAAGATGTATGATATGAATTTAATAATTAAGAATACCAATATTAAAATGGGTACTAGACTAATATTATTATAGGATACTTTATGTATCCTTTTTAATTGCAATAAATATAAATTGATGTTATAATACCTGTTTATCAAGGGGTTATTATGGAAAAGTATTATAGTGAAAAAAAATATTTAATAGAAAAAGATAAAGAAGCTATTAGTATTTTAGAAAGAGATAGAATTGATAAATATCAAAAGAAAATAAAAGATTCACTAATGTATGAAGATACGATTAAAATGTATGATAGCTACATTTCTTTGATAGTTGACTTTTTAATTTCTATTGAGATAACTAGTGAATTAGAATTATGTATTGCTTTATCTTATTTAATAAAAAAAGGGTATTTTTCAATTGATAATTCTTTTGATAGTGAAAAAACAGAATATGATATAGAAATTGAAAGCAAAATGGGAATAAATATTATATTAGGAGAAGGATGCTGTAGAAATATATCTTGCTTTGCAAGAGACATATTAAACAAAATGAATCTATTTAACAGGAATTATTATTGTATTGAATCATTCCATGGATTTGGTGATTTTTATAATAGAAAAGCAAATCATGTAGCTAATTTGATAAGATTTGATGGATTATTATATATCATCGATATATATAATAATGGATTAGTTTATTCATTTATTAATAAAAATAAAGCTAGAAGACTATCAACATTAAGTAGTGGATATTTAATATATAAACCATATTTTGAATATTTGTTTTCTGAAAGTACATTTGATGATATATTAAGACAATATAATGAGTATGAAAATGATAGTGAAATAAGTCATTTAAATCCGTTTGAAATTGAAAGAATGTATTGTGATATTATTCAAAGAGTGAAGAGTTATAAAAATATAATAGAAGAATTTTCATATGATACAATGAAAATGAAAAAAGATATAAGTGATAGTTTAAGACTAAAAAGAGTTTGACAAATAATTTTTATTATTGTATACTTGAACATGTAAAAACAAGGACCAAGAGGAGTAATTTACTAATACTTTATTAGAGATGAGAGGTCAGCGGGTGAAAGCCTTTCTTAAATGAAGTAAATGAATGTAGCTTGTGAGTTTAATATTTGAAATAGTAGTAAAATATTACGTGATTATGCGTTAAGTAAATTAAGTTAATTAAAGGATGGTACCGTCACTTGTGACTCCTTGTGCCATTCTTTTTTATTTTGAAAGGAGAATAAAAATGAATGAAGATTTTGATGCTTTTGATGACTTTGTTATGAAATATGATATGAATGAAAAAATGATTGCTTATAAGTATAATCATTCATATAGAGTCGTCCACCAAGCTGAAGAAATATGTAGAAGTTTGGAATTAGATACAGTAGAAAGAGATTTAGCTTCACAAATAGCTTTACTTCATGATATTGCTAGATTTAGACAATGGACTAACTATAAAACATTTGAAGATAGTAAATCATTTGATCATGGAGATGAAGGAGTAAAAATATTATTTGATGAAGGTGAAATAAATAATTATAAAATAAATAAAGAAGATTATGATATTGTTAAAAAAGCAATATCAAATCATAATAAATTCTCAGTTGATTTTAAGAAATTAAATGAGAGGGAAACTCTTCATTCTAAAATAATTAGAGATGCTGATAAAGTGGATATTTTGTATTCATTTTCAACAAATAGATTATTAGAAATTGAAGAAGATGATGCACAAATAAGTGAAAATGTTAGTGAAGAATTCTTTGCTCATAGACAAGTATTAAAAGCTGATGTAAAAAGCAAAAATGATAGAATTATCTTATTATTTGGATTAGTATATGATTTGTATTATGACTATAGTAAAGAAAGAGTATTAAATGAAGAGTATATTAAGAAAATGTATGAACATTTAAAAAATAAAAAAATATTTAAACCATATTTAGATGAAATAACTAAATATTTGAAAGGGGAATGTTAAAAATGTTAGAACCAAAATATGACCATAAAAAAACTGAAGAAGGAAAATATAAAAAATGGAAAGAAAATGGTTATTTTAAAACAGATGATAAAAGTAATAAACCACATTATTGTATAGTTATACCACCTCCAAATGTAACTGGAAAATTACATATTGGACATGCATATAATGGAGCTATACAAGATATTATAATTAGATTTAAAAGAATGCAAGGATACGATACATTATGGTTACCAGGTATGGATCATGCCGCTATTGCAACTGAGGGAAAAGTTGTTAAAAAATTAAAAGATCAAGGTATTGATAAATATGAATACGGACGTGAAAAATTCTTAGAAGCTTGTTGGGATTGGACACATGAATATAGTGATTCAATTAGGAACCAATGGGGAGCTATTGGATTATCAGTGGATTATGATAGAGAAAGATTTACATTAGATGAAGGATTAAATCAAGCTGTAACAAAAGTATTTGTTGATTTTTATAATAAAGGTCTTATCTATCGTGGAGAAAGAATTATAAACTGGGATCCTGCTGCTATGACAGCATTATCTAATGAAGAAGTTGAATATAAAGAAGTAGAGGGTGCATTTTATCATATTAAATATTTTATTGAAGGAACAGATGAATATTTAGATGTAGCTACTACACGTCCTGAAACATTATTTGGTGATACAGCTGTAGCAGTTAATCCAAATGATAAAAGATATGAAAAATATGTTGGTAAAAATGCAATTTTACCAGTATTAAATAAGCCAATTCCTGTAATTACTGATGAACATGCTGATCCTGAATTTGGAACAGGTGTTGTTAAGATTACTCCTGCTCATGATCCAAATGACTTTGAAGTAGGTAATAGACATAATTTAGAAAGAATAAATGTTATGAATCCAGATGCAACTATGAATGAAAATGCTGGAAAGTATGTTGGAATGAGTAGAGAAAAATGTAGAGAAGAATTAATAAAAGATCTTGAAAAGGATGGATTATTAATAAGAATAGAACCAATGATGCATGCTGTTGGACACTCTCAAAGAAGTGGAGTTATGGTTGAACCATATTTATCAAAGCAATGGTTTGTTAAAATGAGATCACTTGCTGATAGAGTACTTGAAAATCAAAAAAATAAAGATACTAAAGTTAATTTTGTACCAAGAAGATTTGAAAAAATAATGAATCACTGGATGGAAATAACATATGATTGGTGTATTTCTAGACAGTTATGGTGGGGACACAGAATTCCAGCATGGTATAGAGGAGAAGAAGTTTATGTTGGTATGGAAGCTCCAAAAGGTGAAGGATGGGTACAAGATAATGATGTATTAGATACATGGTTTAGTAGTGCATTATGGCCATTTAGTACACTTGGTTGGCCAAATAATACAGAAGATATGCAAAAATATTTTCCAAATGATTGTCTAGTTACAGGATATGATATTATTCCTTTCTGGGTTAATAGAATGACTTTCCAATCACTTGAACTTACTGGTAAGAGACCATTTAAAGATTGTGTTATCCATGGATTAATAAGAGATAAAGAAGGAAAGAAATTTAGTAAATCATTAGGAAATGGTATTGATCCATTTGATATGGTTGAAAAATATGGAGCAGATGCTTTAAGATATTATTTAACTACAGATGTTGCATTAGGTACTGATATTAGATTTGATGAAGTTAAAATGGCATCCACATGGAACTATATTAATAAAATATGGAATGCATCTAGATTTGTTTTAATGAATATTGAAGATTTAAAAGAAGTTAAATTAAATAATCTAAAAAATGAAGATAAATGGATTTTATCAAAATATAATAAACTAGTTAAATCAATTACAAAACATATGGAAAAATATGAGTTTAATTTAGCATCTGCAGAGTTATATGATTTTACATGGAATACATTCTGTGATAGTTATATTGAAATGGCTAAATTCTCATTAGATGATGAAAGTACTAAATCAACATTATGTGAAGTATTAACAGGTATATTAAAATTATTACATCCATTTATGCCATTTGTTACTGATGAAATATATGACATGTTACCTGTAAAAGATAGTGAAAATATTATGATTAGTAGCTATCCAAAATATAATAAAAAATATGTATTTGAAACTGAAGAAGAAGCCGTTGATGATGCAGTTGAATTTATTAAAAAGTTTAGAAATATAAAAGCTGAAAATAGTATTTCAAAAGATGCTAAAGTTATGCTTGAACCAAGTGAAACAAATGATTTAATTGTAAAAATGTTAAAAATAAAAGATAATTTAGTAACAAAAGCTCTTGATATTAAAGCATATAAAGTATTATCTAATAAGGTAAAAGCAACAATTTTCTTTGAGAAACTTGAAACAGAAGCAGATAAAGCATTAAAAGAAGCTCAAATTAAAGCTTTAGAATTGTCTATAGAAAGACGTAAAAAATTACTTTCTAATGAAAACTATGTAAATAAAGCTCCTGCTATGATAGTTAATAAAGAAAGAGAAGATTTAGAAAAAGAAATAAAGAGATTAGAAGAATCAAAAAAAGACTAATCTCTTTTTTTATTGAAAAATATTTAATATATGATATAATTTTTAATAGAATAAAGGGTTGATAAATATGTTTGGAAAAGTATTAGAAGTATCTGATAATGTAGTAATAATAGAAAACCTATCAAAACGTGTAGAAACATCATTTGTAGGTGTTCATGTTGTTTTTGAAGATAAAAATAAAATAGTAGGGGAAATAACAAAAATAACAATAGATAAAATATATTGTATTTTAGTTGGAGAGTTTTCTAATGGTACTTTTTTAAGTGGTATGACTCATAAACCAACAGGTTCTTCTATCGTTAGAATAGTTAATAAAGATGAAGTTATTCTATTGCTTGGAAATCAAGAATTAGATTCTCCAACAAGTTTATATATTGGTAAAAGTCTTGTATATGATGGATTTAATGTATCAGGTAATATTAATGAATTCTTTTCAAACCATTTTTCTGTAATAGGTAATAGTGGTAGTGGTAAGAGTTGTACAGTAACTAGAATATTCCAAAATTTATTTTATAGACAAAAATATATTCCAACAAATGCTAAAATAGTACTTTTTGATGTATATGGTGAATATCATACAGCATTTCAAACAATTAACCAAACAGGATGTAGATATAAAACTTTAACAACTGATGTTAATTCTGCAACAGATATTGTAAAAATTCCTGCATATTTTTTAGATGTAGATGATTTGGCTTTATTGTTAAATGTTTCAAGTCCAGCTCAAATTCCAATTATTGAAAAGGCTTTAAGATATGTGTATTTATTTACTGAGGAAGAAGAAAAAGTTCTAGCATATAAAAATAATATTATAGCAAAAGCAATAATGGATATATTAACTAGTGGTAAAGAACCAGCAAGAATTAGAGATCAAATAATTGCTGTTTTAACAACTTATTATACAAAAGATATAAATTTAGATAGTGAAATTGTTCAACCAGGATATACAAGAACATTAAGACAATGTTTGAATATTGATAATACTGGAAAAATAAATGCTATTCAACTTGTTACTGAATATATAGAATTATTTATTAATGAAGAGTTGCAATTAAATAAAAATATGAAACCAAAAAAATATGGTTTAAAGGACTTACGTGATGCTTTTGAATTTGCTTTAATTAGTGAAGGTGTTTTAAAAAGTGATAAAGTCTATGATTTAAACAATATATTGAAAGTTAGACTAGAAGCAATTATTGATGGTAACAATTTTAAATATTTTGAAGTAAATGATTATATAGCTAAAAATGATTATATAAAATACTTGTTTACAAGTGAGGATGGTAGACCTGTACAATTATTAAATTTTAATCTTAACTATGTTGATGAAAGATTTGCAAAAATATTAACGAAAATATTTTCTAAATTATTCTTAAACTATGCAATTAGTTTAGATAAATCAGAAAACTTTTCAATTCAAATTATATTAGAAGAAGCTCATAGATATGTTCAAGTTGATACTGATACAGAAGTAATTGGCTATAATATATTTGATAGAATAACAAAAGAGGGTAGAAAATATGGAGTTATTCTGGGACTTATAACACAAAGACCAAGTGAATTATCTAAAACAGTTTTAAGTCAATGTTCAAATTATATAGTTTTAAAAATGTTCTATCCAGATGACATTCAAATTATAAAAAATATTACTCAAAGTATTTCTGATAGTGATGTTGAAAAACTAAAAACATTAGGACCAGGAAATGCGTTATGCTTCGGAAGTGCATTTAGTATTCCTTGTTTTACAAGAATAGATCCACCAAATCCATATCCAAATTCATCTAATGCACAAATTGGAACTAGTTGGTTTGGAAATATTAATCAATAAAAAAAAGTACTAATTAGTACTTTTTTTAGTTGTTGTAGATTCTTTTTTAAATAATCTATATGGATCATCTTTTGTTCCAGTTCCTGATTTATATAATGCATATTCATTTAAATAAACAGTTGGATAAACATTCTTAAGATTTTTTGCTGTACTAGCACTATATCCAGTTCCGCTAAATGCATAAGCATAATAATCATTTACTGGGTCAGCTATTGTAGACCATTCACTACTAATATCTGTATTTGCAAGATAGTTGAAGTTTGCACAAGATCTATCTAATACATTTTTACAATTTTGATCTAAACTTGCTCTAATATATTCATATGGTAACATTGTTCCATATAACATAGCTTCATCAGTTTTAACAGAACATTCAGATGCACCAGTCTTTGATGTATCATCTTCTTTTCTGAATCCTGCACATAATTTTTTAGCAACTATTTTAGATTTTTCTGTTGGAGTTAAGAAAGTTTCATCATCTTGCATTTTTAATAAATAATCTTTAAATACACTATTTTTAAAATCATTATAACCAACATTATTTGATTTAGTTTCATTATATCTTGTATCATATGATGATTTATTTTCAAAACGCGTTAACGATTTTATTCTAATTGTATTATCACTTTCTATACTAATTATTTGCCATAAATTATCGATAGTTTCTTTTCTTTTTGTTGTTGTACCTAATGCAACATAATTATTTTCAACTTTTCCTCTAAAAAAGTATGTATCATTAGCATGATATAAACCACTACCAGTTGTAACAACTTGATTATCACTTAATATTTGTTTATATAATTCCTTAGTTTGATAATTTTCTCCACATGATAATCTTGGAATAAAATTTAAGTTGTTTCCATTTTTAATAACTAATATTTCTGCATTACATGAATCTCCATCTTTAAGTAATTCATTTAATGGTTTAATATATCCATTTTGTTCAAGAGAAGCATATGATAAATTATATTTTCCATCATTAGCTGGAATTGATTCTGGATTCTTTTTAAAATAATCATCAGAGGCTTGAATTATTTTTTCTTCTACTTTTTCATAACTATAATATCTAGGTTTAAATACAGTTATCAACCATACAATAAGTAATAATAAAACTAAAATACCTATTATTGATGAACCAAGAATTATAATAGTTTTTTTGCTCATTTTTCACACATCCTTTTTATAAAAATATTATACAATATTAATAATTTTTTAACAATTATTTTGTAATTAAATTAAATATTTCTTCAACTTCTTTTTTATCTTGATTTTTATTATAACTAGGTATAATGTGTAAATGATAGTGTTTTACTTCTTGAAGTGAACCATTATTTTGAACAAGTCTAATTCCATCTGGTTTTAATTTATCATTTAATAAATTTACAATCTTTTTTGAAGTTTCATGTATTTTAAATAAATACTCATTATCAATATCATTTACATCTGTAAAGTGTTTTTTAGGTATTATTAGTGTATGACCATTAGAAATAGGATTAACATCTAAAAAACATTTAACATAATCATCTTCATAAATAGTATATGAAGGAATATTTCCATTAATAATTTTACAAAAAATACAATTCATTTAAATCACCAATAATATTATATATTAAAATAAAAATTACTTCAATTATTATGTTTGTATTATTAATAAAAAAGATAGTTACATATATTATTTTAGGTGGTTAAAATGGATTATGAAAATGGTTTTCCAATGAAAGAAAAAAACATAATATATTTAGATAATGCAGCTACTACATTAAAACCAAATAGAGTAATTAATAAAATTAAAGATTATTATATGAATTATAGTGCAAATGCGCATAGGGGAGACTATGATATAAGTTTTAAAGTTGATGATGAAATTGATAATACTAGAAATCTAGTTAAAGATTTTATTAATGCAAAAGATAAGAATGAAATAATATTTACAAAGAATACAACTGATTCATTAAATATGATAGTATTTGGATTTTTTTTATATTATTTAAATGATGGAGATGAGGTAATATTATCAAGCAGTGAACACGCATCTAATATATTACCATGGTTAGTATTATCAACAAAAAAGAAGGTTAAAATAGTATTTGTAGATTCAAAAAATGAGAAGTTAAATATTGATGATTTGGTGAATAAAATAACTCCAAATACTAAGGTAATATCTTTAGCACAAATTACAAATGTAAGTGGTGATAAAAGAGATATAAAAACAATTACTAAAATTGCTCATCAAAATAATATATATATGGTAGTTGATGCAGCTCAAAGTGCTCCACATATAAAAATAGATGTTCAGGATTTAGACGTTGATTTTCTTGCTTTTTCTGCTCATAAAATGTGTGGTCCTACTGGAGTAGGAGTATTATATGGTAAAACTGAATTATTAAATAAAATGATGCCATTTGAATATGGTGGTGGTATGAATAAAGATTACAATGAAAAATCTTTATCATTGTTAAGTATTCCATACAGATTTGAAGCAGGTACTCCTAATATAGCAGGTATTATTGGATTTAGCGAAGCAATAAAATACTTAAATGAATATGGTATAGATAAAATTGAAAAAAAGGAAATAGAATTAAGAAAATACTTAATAAGTAAATTATTAAAAATACCATATATAAAAATATATAATGAATATTGTGAAGGAAGTACAGTAATAATAAATATGGATGGTGTTTTATCTGGAGATTTAGGACTTTATCTAAATAGTAAAAATATATGTGTAAGAAGTGGAAAACATTGTGCAAAAATGGGAGATAATAAAGAGGATAGTGTTAGAATTAGCTTATATTTTTATAATACTTTTGAAGAAGTAGATGCATTAGTTGAAGCTCTTAGTAATAAATCAGAAATACTAGAATTTATAAATAATTAAGGCAGATTAATCATCTGCCTTTTTACTGCTTAAGAAAGATACTTTTTCTGCTATTATATCCATTTTATAAATTTTTTCTCCATCTTTTTCATAGTTAGATGTTTGTATTCTTCCTTTGATACCAACTACATCACCTTTTTTGCAATATTCACATGTAGTTTCAGCAATTCCATTCCATAAAGTACATTGTATAAAATCAGTATCATATGTTCCATCTACATTTTTATAACTTCTAGGAACAGCGACTGTTATAAATGTTCTTTTTTTGTTATTTTCAGTAGTAACAATTTCGGGATTACTAACAAGTCTACCAGCTAATACTATTTGATTTAACATTTGTTTACCTCCTTTCTATATTGAAATATACAGCATAAAAAAATACTCTTCAAATTGTTAAAATTTTAAAATATAGTGATAAAACATATTTAAAAACATTATTTGTAATAATTAAAATAAAATTATTAATGGACTAAAATAATAAATAAAATAAAAATTGTTAAAAGTTATTCTTTACATTTTATTTATAATTAACTTTAATAATTAGTCTTTATTTGATAAAATTGATATATAGTAAAGAGGTTATAAAATGGCAAAGAGAATTAATACATTAGAAGAACTAAATAATAGTGATTTTAGTTCATATGAAGCAATAATTATTAATGATGATTCACAAATATTTGATGATGTTTCTATAGGTATAAAAGTAATTATAGAATTTGTTAAAAAAAATCCTCAAATAGAAGTAAGAATTGTAAATAATAATTCTGAAAAAGAAAATAGATTTGAAAAACTATTTGAAATAAAAGATTTATTTTTAAAAACAGATTTAGCAAGTAGTGAAAAAATTAAAATAATGTTACCAGGTATGCTAGCATTTAAAAAAATTTCTTATGATAAAAATCCAATTGATACTTTTGAAACATTTCATACTTTAAAAGAAATAAATGAAACCGAGAATTTTTTAAATCAAATAGTTAATGATATTAATAGTTATGGATTTAGTCAATTTGAAAAAGTTTTAGCAGCTTATATTATTACTACTCAATTTAAAGATTATAAAGAATCAAGAAATATTCAAGAATATTCTAAAAGTAGAAGTATATATGCAATTATGTTTAATGATTATATTGTTTGTGAAGGATATTCGAGATTATTTAACACAATATTAAATAGATTAAATATTCCGGCTTCAGAAATGATTTATAAGATAACTAGAGGTGCACATGCTGTTAGTTTAGTTACAATAGTTGATAATAGTTATGATATTTGTGGAAAGTACTTATTTGATCCTACTGCTGATAATTATCAAAAAAGACATGGAAATGAGGAAATCAATATTCCAATATCTTTCTTTGCACAATCTTCTTGGGAATTTGAAGATACCCATAATGGTATTGATTTAAATAATTTACTTCATGCTCCAAGTATTAAAGAAGAATTACCTTCTGTTAATCAAGTAGAAGATATGTATGATGAAGTATCAGAGGAAGAAATTGATGTTGACGTTTTAAAATCATGTTATGTTGATGTATTTAGTAAAATATATAATACTGATTTATCAAATGATGGTGAATTTAATAAAAATTTGTCAAGTCTAATTAATAAAAGAATGGATACACAATCATTTAAAATATAAAATATTTATGATATAATTAATTAGAATAGGAAGGTTATTAAAAGTGAATGAGTTTGATAGAGATATAGAAGAATTAAAAAGCTTATATGCTAAAGATCCAGCAAGAACATCTATGGAAGTACACGAGTCTGTTTTAAGGCTTAGAACTTCTAGTAAAGAAAAAACATCTATTGTAAATGATGTGTTAAAAGAAGTTGGTATAGATAAATTACTTATGGGATTAGTTATTTTAATAATAATTTTAACAAGTTTATTTGCAATAAAGAATTCTGAAATGGGTATTGCTGGTTATCTTTTTGGAATGATATTCTTTTTTGCAGGATACTTTGTTAGTACTGGTGCTAAAGGATTTGGTTTAATATTTTTATTTTCACATGGTGGCATAGGTTTTGGAGTAATGATGGTATCACTACTTCAAGGAAATATTTCTCTTAATACGCTTAGTGATTTAAGTACTGTTACACAAGTATATTTGGGATTAACTTTAGTAGCTTCAATATTTGCATTTATAGTTTCTGTATTATATAACTTAAGTGATGAACTAAAAAAACGTCCTTATGCTAAAGTTGTACCTCTAGCGTTATTTGCATTATCATTTTTATTAGCTGGCTTATTTCCATATGCAATGAGATTATTATAGATAGGTGGTTAGAATGAAAGCAATTGATATTACTTTAAAAAAAGATAAAAATGAAAAATTAGAATATAAAGAAATAGAATATATGGTTAACTCATATGTTAAAGGAAAAATAAATGATAAAACTATGAGTGACTTTGTTTGGAGTATTTACAATAATGGTTTATCTATAGAAGAAACATATTATTTAACAGATGTAATGATTAAAAGTGGTGAAACTATTGATTTATCATCTGTAAATAAACCAGTTGTTGATAAACATTCTACTGGAGGAGTAGGAGATAAAATAACATTAATTGTTTCTCCAATAGTAGCTGCAGCTGGAGTATGTGTTCCTAAAATGAGTGGAAGAGGATTAGGACTTACTGGAGGTACTGTAGACAAATTAGAAAGTATTACAGGATACAAATTAAATTTATCAAAAAAAGCATTCATTGATGCACTTAAAAATGTAGGATGCGCAGTAATTAGTCAAAGCGAAAAAATTGCAGTTGCAGATAAAAAAATATATGCATTAAGAAATGAAATTGGAGCAGTTGATTCAATTCCATTAATAGCAAGTTCAATTATGTCAAAAAAGATAGCAAGTGGTAGTGATGTAATTGTAATTGATTTAAAAGTTGGTAGAGGGGCATTTATGAAAAATATAAAGGATGCCACTAAACTTGCTAAAACTATGGTAAAAATAGGTGAATATTATAATAAAAAAGTTATATGTACATTAAGTGATATGAATATCCCACTTGGATTAAATATTGGAAATGCTTTAGAAGTAAAAGAAGCAATAGATTTCTTTAATGGAAAATATGAGAAAAGATTATATGACTTATCAGTTTATATTTCTAGTTTAATGATTAGTAGTGCAAAAAATATATCATTTACTAAAGCAAAAAAATTAGTTATTAATCTTTTAGAGAGTGGTCATGCAAGAAATAAATTTTATCAATGGATAAAATATCAAGGTGGTAATATTACTAAATTAAAAGATAAAGCAAGAAAGTACATTGTTGTATCTGAAAAAACTGGATATGTAAATAGTATTGATTCACAAAAAATATCTCAATTGGTATTTGATCTTGGTGCTGGAAGAGTAAAGAAAACTGATAGTATAGATTATGCAGCAGGAGTAATGCTAAATAAAACAATAGGTCAAAAAGTAAATAAAGGAGAAATACTTGGTGTAATTTTCTATAATAAAAAAGTAGAAAATATGGAAAAATTATTTGCTGATTCATTTAATATAGAGAAGAAAAAGAAAAAAGTTAAGAAAATTATTATTAAAACTATAAAATAAATTCTATTATTAGAATTTATTTTTTTATTTTGTTAATAATAATATTACTATGAAAAAAATATTATTTTTTATTATTTTATTTACTTTTTATATAAATGTTTATGCAATAGAAGATATTAAAATAGATAATAAGAGTTTAATCCCAAGTTTTGATAAGAATACTTTTGTTTATAATTACTATACAGACAAGGATGAAGTTAATATAAAAATAATTGAATCCAGTGATAATATAGAAAGTAACATAATAGAATTAACCGATAAAGAAAAAATATATTATGTTGATAACTACAAAATACGAATATTTAAGAATTATGAAAAGAGTAGTGAATCATATATTAAAGAATTAACAATTAAAAATCATGATATTAATTTTAACAATGATAAATACAATTATTCTCTAACTTTAAATGATGAGGAGTATTTAGAAATAAACTATGAATTATCTAATTCTAATGATGAATTAACTATTATAGGTAATGGTAATTTTAATAAAAACAATAATATTATAAAAATACTATTTAAGGATAAAGTTTATACAATAAATGCATACAAAACTATAAATGTTTCAAAAGTAATAAACAATAATACAGATTATGAAATGAGTGACAATAAAAAAGAAATAGTTAAATTAATTATTATTACTATTTCTTGTGTACTTGTAATTGGTTTTTTTTATATTTTATTTATAGATAAAACAACTATAAGTATTTAACAACATATTCTTCATATGTTATGTTTTCTTGATATATTTTTGTAGATATTTCTATTCCTAAATATCTATAATGCCATGGCTCATATCCATAACCTGTAATAAATTCTTTTCCTTTTGGATATCTTTCTATAAATCCATATTTATATGCATTTTGTTTTAACCACTTATATTCCTTTGTATTTTCAAAACTATTTTCAACACTTACTAAATCAACTGCCAAACCTAATTGATGTTCTGAATGACCTTTTTTAGCAGAATATAGTAAAGCATGATTTAGTCCATTTTTATTAACAGAGTTATTAAACAAACTTTCTTGTTTTTCATTTGTTCTATATCCAGATACTACAAATAAATTAATATTTTCTTTTTTAGCATCATCAATCATTTTAATTAAACTATCATAAGCAACTTTTCTTATTTGTTTTGTTCCATCATTACTATAAGGTTTTTCTAATGTAATTAAGTCATCAAATGAATAATCATCAGGTAATTTGTTATATTTGTTTACAAGAGTAGTTACTTCTTTATACTTTTCTAATTCATTAATATTTGTATAAAATTCATAATCTAATCCAATATTTACATATAAAACTATTTCATCAAAAGAATAATTACTATTACTATTATAATAGTTTTCATACCTTTCTATATTTTTAGCATCAAAATATGGGCATGAAATAAATTTTGTCAAATTATCATATTTCTTATTTAATAAATAGTCTTTAACATTTGAATTATTAATTTTTGATTGTATTATATCAATTTCTTCTATATTGTATCCTAAATCTAATAAATCTTCTTTATACATATAATCATCCTTTGAAATATTTTTTCCTAGTTTTTCACTTTCTTGATTTTTCTCACGATTAATATATGAAGTATATACAAAGATAGAAATACCAAGAAAGAATAAAATTAATAATATTTTTTTATTCATTTAATCACTTCCAATTAATTATACTTTTTTTAAAATAGATTATTATTATTTTCTATACTTTTATTATATCATTTAATTATTTAAAACTAAAAAAAAATACTAAATTTTTAGTATTTTTTTAGCATAATTTACAATTTTTTTACTTTTGTTTACATACATAAAAATAATAATCATTAGTAAGTCTCCAGTTATTAAATCTATTATTACATGTTGTTTTACAAATAAAGTTGATAACATTATTAATATTGATGAAATAATAATGAATGTTTTATATTTTTTTGTAGTTTTTTTACTAAATAATGTTGATAATATAAATAACATACTAATAGAACAATGCATACTAGGTAAACAGTTAATAGCAGGAGTATCTACTAGGTAAATTAAATTTGTTATTATATTTAAAACATTTGTATTTTCAATAGTTGGTCTTATTACTTCGGTTGGATAAATAATAAAAATTATATCTGAAAATAAAATAGCGATTAAAATAGATACTACATATTTATAAAATGATTCTTTGTCTTTTATATAAAAATTGTATGGAACAAAAAATAACAAAAAATACCAAAAAACATAAATTAATATAAATAAACTTATAAATGGAATCTTATCATCAAGAGGACTATTTAATAAATGAGTTGGTCCTTGAAATATTTTAACTAATAAATATGTTAAAGATTGGAATATCATAAGACCAATTGAGAATAATAATGGTTTAATTTCAATTTTTTTAATTATTTTTTTCATATACATCACTTTATAATTATACAATAAATAAGATACTTTATCAAAATATTGTAATATGGTATAATAACTTTGAGGTGTAATTATGTTTGATAAAGATAATTTTTATTATAAAAATATTATAGAAAATAAATTTATTATAGATAAATCAGTAAAAAAATATTATGACAAGGATGATTTATATTATAACAACTATGGAAATACATTTGACGATATTTTTAAAAGTCTTTCTCAAACTGATCTAACTACTTTAAGAATGTTAGTAAATGTTGTTGGATTTAATAATATTAGATCAGTAAATGATGTTATAGCTTTAATAGACATTATAAAAAATCCACGTTATAAGAGTTTTGTTGATTCAATAATATCTAGAGGTTCAACAAGTACAAATATAAACAATATAATTAAAACTATTCAAACTCCATCATCTCAAAGTGTTAGTGTTGCACAAACACAGGATAAAGGAGATTTACCTCAAGAAGAAGTAAAACCAAAAGAAAGAAATACTATCGTAGATAGATTTATGAATGATATTTTAAATAAACAAATGAATCCTAGTTTTAGAGGATGGGTTTTACCTAATGGACAACTTGTAAGTCAATTTAATGATTCTATTGCTAATAATGGAAATGGAAGACAAGACCATTCAAAACTAGTTAAAATATTTATGTCTGGATTAGAAGAATATGATAAAGATGCTCATGAAAAAGTAACAACTTTATATCGTGAATATGTAAGTGCTCATGGTTTAGCGAAAGCAGATTTTGATGAAAGTTTTGCAGTAGAGGTGTTAGGATGGGTTCAAATATCAGTTGTTGGTAGAAAAATGTTAGCTTGTAGAGGAGAAAGATGGCAAGATAGAATAATTAGACCATTTGTTATAGATTATGGGTTTGGAATAGAAATATCAGATTTCGGAAGAAGTTATGAGCTTGAATTTGCTCCTTTGTATGATCATATAAATGAAATAATTGAACTTGGACTAGAAAAAAAATATGTACAAGCAAAATAAAATACTAGAAATATTCTAGTTTTTTTTATATAATGTATGCGAGGTGAAAGCCATGGCAAAAAGAACTATATGTTTAGTTGGTAGACCTAATACAGGTAAATCAACATTATTTAATAGAATAGTAGGAAAGAAAATAGCTATTATAGAAGATGCTCCTGGAATAACGAGAGATAGAATATATAGTAGTGCATCATATAATGATATTCCATTTTATTTAATTGATACTGGTGGTATTGATTTAAGCGATGGAGACTTTAATGATGAAATTCGTATGCAAGTTGAAATAGGTATTGAAGAAGCAGATACTATTGTTTTTGTTGTGGATGCTAAAGATGGAATTACTAATAGTGATGAATTAATTAGAGATATGTTAAAGAAAACCAATAAAAAGGTTATTGTTGCTATTAATAAAGTAGATAATAAAACAGGTCAAGATAACATATATGAATTTTATTCATTAGGTTTTGATGAATATGTTAGTATTTCAGCAGAACATGGAACAGGTGTAAATGAATTATTAAAATTAATGACGGAAGGTTTAGATGCTGGATATGAAGAGGAAGATAATAATATTAAAATATCTGTTATAGGTAGACCTAATGTTGGAAAGAGTAGTTTGGTTAATGCTCTTTTAAATGAAGAAAGAGTAATTGTAAGCAATGTTGCAGGTACTACAAGAGATGCAATTGATACAAAATTCACATATAATAAGGAAGAGTATACTTTAATAGATACAGCAGGACTTCGTAAAAAAGGAAAAATATTTGAAGCTGTAGAAAAATATAGTTTATTAAGAAGTATGAAAGCAATTGATAGAAGTGACGTTTGTTTACTTGTACTTGATGCTACTACTGGAATTGTAGAACATGATAAACATATAGCAGGTTATGCATTAGAAGCTGGCAAACCAGTTGTTATAGTAGTTAATAAGTGGGATACAATTGAAGAAAAAGATGAAACTATGAAAGAATGGAAAAAAGATTTAAAAAATAATTTCCAATTTATGCAATATGCTAAAATAGTTTTCTTGAGTGCTAAAACTAAAAAAAGAATACATACTTTAATGCCTGAGGTGTTAGAATCGTATAGTAATTCAATAAAAGAAGTTAAAACAAGTATTATTAATGATATTATAAGAGATGCATTTATAGAAACACCTCCAGCTTCATTTAAAGGTAAAAAATTAAAAGTATATTTTGCTCATCAATCAGGAACTAAACCACCAAGATTTGATATAGAAGTTAATTCAAAAGGATTAGTTCACTTTGCATACTATAGATATTTAGAAAATAAAATTAGAGCTAATATAGATTTTAGTGGAACTCCAATAGTTATTCAATTTAAGAATAAAGGAGAAAAAGAATTATAGTGATAAGTTTACTTTATCACTATTTTTTGTTATTATTAATAATAGAGGTGTGTTTATGAGTAAAGAAGTAAATACTACAACTCCTGAAGTTGTAGAAGATAAGGGTAGTTTTGGTTGGGCAGTATTAGGTTTCTTTTTTCCGCTTGTAGGTTTAATTCTATTTATAGTATGGGAAAGTACAAAAAAGAAATCAGCTAAACAAGCTGGAATAGGTGCACTTGTTGGTTTTTGTTTAAGAATAGTATTACCAATTATTTTAATACCATTGTTTTTGTTAATTTTTATTCCATTTATTGTTAGTGAATTACCTGAAAATGTTTCTGATATAACTTGTAGATCAACATTTGGAAATGATTATATTGCAGTAGAAGAGAATGATGAGTGGTATTGTGAAAATACTATTACAAATGAAAGAGTTAAATTAACTGATATTGAAGAAGATGATTTGAATTTTAAAATAAATATTTCTCCATCAGGTAAAAAATATTTACAATCATACAATGTTGAAGATGGATATGATTATGAAATAGTTTTAAATGGAGATAAAACATATACTTTTTATGAATATAATCAAAATGGTGGAAGAATAATTACAACTGGTACATATGTAGAAAATAGTGAAGCATATGAGTTTAAAATATTAAAAACTTATTCTAGTGATAAATGTGAATTAAGTAAGGAAGACTTAACATATCGTATATTTAAATATGAGGGTGGAAAGCTAGAAGGTATTGAAGGTGGACAAGAATTTAAAATTGTTGAAAAAACAGATATGAAACATCTTGAAGATATGTATAGCATAAAAAATATTACTTGTGAATAATAATAAAATAATGTTTACTTATGTAAACATTATTTTTTATTTACTAAACTTTGCAATTAATTATTATTTGATATGATAGATATAATAATAAGAAGTATGGAATTGTTGATTTAAAACAATTAGAAAGAAAATATGTAGGTTTAGTTCAAAGCGAGTATTATATTTTTATGCAACAACTAATAAGAGTATTGCTAAAACAGTTTTAAAAGATAATAAGGAAAATGATATTACTGTTAAAAAAGTATTTATGTATTGGTATGAAGAACAAATGAGTGAAAGTCCATTTATGTATCATGAGCCAAAAACTTTGGATGTATATATAATAAGTAGTGATGATTATTTATATTCTTATAGTATTAATAGCAAAAATGATTATAGTGCAAAACTAGTAAATGAATCTAAAGTTAAGAATTATAAAAAAACATAGAATTATACTGATATAGGTGAATATGAAATAACTTTTGATGATGATACAAAAGAAATTATATATGGAGAAATAACATATTAAAATGGTCAATTGACCATTTTTTTAATTGTTTACAAATTAATAAATTTATCATATAATTTTTTTAGGAGATAACTATGAAATTAAAAGGAAGATATTTAGTAATAATTGTATTGATATTACTTGCTAGTGTTATTTCGGTATCATATTCATATTTTGGTGCAAATGTTATAAATGAAAAGACAAATAATACAAGCGTTAAAACTGGTAAAGTAGATATTTCGATTGATGATGATGGAATAAATGCTAATGATATTGCTCCTATATATGATACAGACTATGAAATGCTTGCTTTCCATAAGAGCTTTAGTATTATTTCAAATCCAGATTCATTAAATTCTTGTACTAAAATATTTTTAGATATTAATAGTATTTCTGATTCATTAAAGAGTGAATATTTTAAATATAAAATAATATCTGGAGAATATCAAAATGAAGGTAATTTTAAAGATGCTAGTAATAGTAGTAAATTATTAATAGCAGATAAGCAGTTTATTGAAAGTGGAAATAATGTTAATTATGAATTATATATATGGGTTAGCTATAAAGATGATGTAGATCAAATGAGCATGTTGGGTACAAAATTAAGTGCAAAAATATTAATTGAAGGGCAAGATGTTAAAGAGGAGAATATGTGCAAATAATATTAGTAATTTTTACATTGGTTTACGAATAAAATAAAATGTAAAAAAATTATATTGACATCTTGTTTTTTTAGTGTTAAAATCAAATAGATTTCGGGTTTTCATGTAAGTGAAAACCTAAAAAAATAAGAATTATGATACACCTGGAAATGTGTATGAGAAAGGAGAAATTTACAAATGGCTACAATTAATCAATTAGTTAGAAATGGTAGAGGAAATAAAACTAAGAAAAGTAAAAGTCCAGCATTAAATGTTGGTTACAATTCTAAAGATAAAAAGAGAACAAATAACACTTCACCACAAAAACGTGGAGTATGTACTCGTGTATCTACTAAGACTCCTAAAAAACCAAACTCAGCTTTAAGAAAAATAGCAAGAGTTAGATTAAGTAATGGAATGGAAGTTACTTGCTATATTGGTGGAGAAGGACACAACTTACAAGAACATAGTGTTGTTTTAATTCGTGGTGGTCGTGTTAAAGACTTAATCGGTGTTCGTTATCATATTGTACGTGGTACTTTAGATACTGCTGGAATTGATAAGAGAAGACAAGGAAGAAGTAAATACGGAACTAAGAAACCTAAAAATAAATAATTAAACTAAAGAAAGGAGAATATAAACATGCGTAAAAGACAAGCAACAAAAAGAGATGTTTTAGCAGATCCAATATATAATTCAAAAATGATTACTAAATTAATCAATGGAATTATGTTAGATGGTAAAAAAGGAACTGCTCAAAAAATATTATATAATGCACTTGATATAGTTAAAGAAAAAACAAATAAAGATCCTTTAGAAGTTTTAAATCAAGCATTTGAAAATATTAAACCAGCTTTAGAAATAAAGAGTAGAAGAATTGGTGGAAGTAACTATTCTGTACCAATGGAAGTAAGAGAAGATAGAGCTAATGCTTTAACTCTTAGATGGTTAATTCAATATGCTAAAAGTAGAAATGGAAAAGGAATGGCTGAAAACTTAGCAGCTGAAATAATCGATGCTTCAAATGGAATTGGTGGAGCAGTAAAGAAACGTGATGATACTCATAAAATGGCAGAAGCTAATAAAGCATATGCTCATTATAGATGGTAAGAAGGGAGATAATATATGGCACGTGATGTTGCATTAAATAAACTTCGTAATATAGGAATTATGGCTCATATTGATGCCGGAAAAACTACATTTACTGAACGTGTTTTGTTCCATACTGGTAGAATCCATAAAATTGGAGAAACTCACGATGGTGAATCTCAAATGGACTGGATGGAACAAGAAAAAGAAAGAGGTATTACTATTACTAGTGCTGCAACTACTGCACATTGGAAAGAATACAGATTTAATATTATAGATACTCCTGGACACGTAGACTTTACAATTGAAGTTGCTCGTAGTTTAAGAGTATTAGATGGTGCTATTGCACTTTTAGACTCACAAGCTGGACCAGAAACTCAAACTGAACAAGTTTGGAGACAAGCAAATGATTATATGGTTCCAAGAATGATTTTCTGTAATAAAATGGATAAAATGGGAGCAGATTTTGAATATAGTTTAAAAGCTGCTAAAGATAGATTAAGTGAACATGCTGTAGCTATTCAACTTCCAATTGGAGCAGAAGATAATTTCAAAGGTATTATTGATTTAGTTGAAATGAAAGCTTATGAATATGATGGAGAACAAGCTGAAAATCCTAAAGAAATAGAAATACCTGCTGAATTAAAGAGTAAAGCTGAATCTATGAGAGAAGAACTTATAGAAGCTGCTAGTGAATTTAGTGATGAATTAATGGAAGCTTATCTAGAAGGAAATGAAATTCCTGTAGATATGTTAAAAGCTGCTATTAGAAAAGGAACATTAGAAGTTAAATTATTCCCGGTTATGTGTGGAACTGCTTTAGGAAATATGGGTGTTAAACTTGCACTTGATGCAGTTATTGATTACTTACCAGCTCCAACAGATATTGCTGCTGTTAAGGGAATTGATATGAATGATAACCCAATTGAAAGAAAAGCAAGTGATAGTGAACCATTTGCTGCATTAGCATTTAAAGTTATGAATGACCCATTTGTTGGAAACTTAACTTTCTTCCGTGTATACTCTGGTGTACTTAAGAGTGGAAGTTATGTAATGAACTCAACAAATGGAGAAAAAGAAAGAATTGGACGTATTCTTCAAATGCATGCTAATCAAAGAAAAGAAATTCAAGAAGTATATGCTGGTGAAATAGCTGCTGCTGTAGGTCTTAAGGATACTACTACAGGAGATACTCTTTGTGATGAAAAGAATCAAGTTATTTTAGAAAAAATGGTATTCCCAGAACCTGTTATTGAACTTGCTATTGAACCAAAATCAAAAGCAGATCAAGAAAAAATGAGTTTAGCATTACAAAAATTAGCTAAAGAAGACCCATCATTTAGAGCAAAAACTGATCATGAAACTGGTCAAACTATTATTGCTGGTATGGGTGAACTTCACTTAGACGTTCTAGTTGATAGAATGAGAAGAGAATTTAATGTTGAAGCAAATGTAGGTAAACCACAAGTTGCTTATAGAGAAACAATAAAAACTACTGCTGAGTGTGAAGGAAAATACATTAAACAATCAGGTGGACGTGGACAATACGGACATGTTTGGGTTAAATTCGAACCAAATAAAGATAAAGGATATGAATTTGTTGATGAAGTTGTTGGTGGAGTAGTTCCTCGTGAATATATTCCAGTAGTTGATAAAGGACTTCAAGAAGCATTAGCAGGTGGAGTACTTGCTGGATATCCAATGATAGATGTTAAATGTACATTATTTGATGGATCTTACCATGATGTAGACTCTAACGAAATGGCATTCAAAATTGCTGCTTCAATGGCATTAAAAGAAGCTAAAAATAAATGTAATCCATGTATTTTAGAACCAATTATGAATGTTGAAGTAAGAGTTCCAGAAGAATTTATGGGTACAGTTATGGGAGATTTAACAAGTAGAAGAGGTAGACCTCTTGGAAATGAAAGTATGGGTAAAGATATTGCTATTAAGGCAATGGTACCACTTTCAGAAATGTTCGGTTATATGACTGTTCTTAGAAGTAATACTCAAGGACGTGGTGTATATCAAATGATTTTTGATCATTATGAAGAAGTACCAAAGAGTATAGCTGAAGAAATTATTAAGAAAAATGGTGTACAATAAACGTACACTTGAATTGCCAATTTAGTTATTTATACTTGAAAATAAAACAAGTATTAGATAAAATATATTTATATTGAAAAAGGAGGAAAAGTAAAAATGGCAAAACAAAAATTCGATCGTTCTAAAGAACATGTTAATATTGGTACTATTGGACACGTTGACCATGGTAAAACAACATTAACAGCTGCAATTACTAAATACTTTGGAGAATTTATGGATTATGATCAAATCGATAAAGCTCCAGAAGAAAGAGAAAGAGGTATTACTATCAATACTGCTCACGTAGAGTATACTACTGCTAAACGTCACTATGCTCACGTTGACTGTCCAGGACACGCTGACTATGTTAAAAACATGATCACTGGTGCTGCTCAAATGGATGGAGCTATCTTAGTTGTTAGTGCTACAGATGGACCAATGCCTCAAACTAGAGAACACATCTTATTATCACGTCAAGTTGGTGTACCAAAAATGGTTGTATTTATCAACAAATGTGATATGGTTGATGATGCTGAACTTCTTGACTTAGTTGAAATGGAAGTTAGAGAATTATTAACTGAATATGGATTTGATGGAGACAATACTCCAGTTATTCGTGGATCTGCTCTTAAAGCTCTTGAAGGTGATGAAAAATGGGTACAACCTATTAAAGACCTTATGGCTGCAGTTGATGAATGGATTGATACTCCACAAAGAGATACTGATAAACCATTCTTAATGAGCATTGAAGATGTATTTACTATCACAGGACGTGGAACTGTTGTTACAGGTCGTGTTGAAAGAGGTAGATTAAATCTTAATGATGAAGTAGAAATCGTTGGAATTAGAGATACTAGAAAAACTGTTGTTACTGGTATTGAAATGTTCAGAAAATCTTTAGATTATGCTGAAGCTGGAGATAATGCTGGAGTTTTACTTCGTGGTATTAATAGAGAAGATGTTGAAAGAGGACAAGTTCTTTGTAAACCAGGAAGTGTTACACCACATAAGAAATTCAAAGCTAGCGTTTATGTTCTATCTAAAGAAGAAGGTGGACGTCATACTCCATTCTTTAGTAACTATAGACCTCAATTCTACTTTAGAACAACTGATGTTACTGGTGTAATTACATTACCAGAAGGAACTGAAATGGTTATGCCTGGTGATAATGTAGATATGACTGTTGAATTAATCACTCCAATCGCAATTGAAAATGGAACAAACTTCTCAATTCGTGAAGGTGGTAGAACAGTTGGTGCTGGTGTAGTATCAGAAATCTTAGAATAATCTAAGCTACTAATTATAAAATAAGACCTTGTAATAAAGGTCTTTTTTATTTACTTTTTTGTACTTTTGTGGTATAATATAGCTCACTTGTAAGGAGGGGAAGATGAATAAAGATTTTAGAAAAAAATTTATATCATTAGTACTATCATTAAATATGTTAACTTTAGCAGGATGTGCTAAAAAAGTAGATTGTGAAATTGAACCTAAACATGTACATGAATATACAACAGAAACAGGTATTACTAGATACATTGATAGTGAAAGAGAATATGTTGGTGGTTTGTTTGACACTTTAAGATACTATAGAAGTGATAATTATATAGAATTAAATGAAGATAATGAAGAATTATATGAATTTATTAGTAGACATGGATTAGTAAATGTATTAGATAATAAGTCAACAATAGAAAATGTATATAATACTACATATGATTATATGGTTTATAGATATAAATATACTCAAATTGTTACTTATACAACTAGCGATGGTAAAGGACATACATCAGTTCACACAAGACCAGAAACAAGATATTCATGGACTGAAGACCCTAATCATAGTGGACTTACTGGAGAATATGATGTAGTGACACATGTATTCTATGGATATAATATTGTTGTTGATAAAAATGGAAAATATAAATTACAAAAAAGTGGTCCTGTTCAAGGATTAGATAAATTAATAAAAATGGGTTATACATATATTGGTGAGGATATTTGCGAAGAAATAAGACTAAGTGAATATTATAGAAAACTTGGTATTGATTTTGAAAGTAATTTTGATGAAAATGATTATGATAAATCATATGAAGATGGAAGAGTAGTTTTAAGATTAAAATAACAGAGGGTTAAAATGAATAAAAATATTAGAAGAAGAATAATATCATTATTATTATCATTAAATATATTAACTCTAGCAGGATGTGCTAAAAAAGTTGACTGTAATGTAGAAGGCGACCATATACATGTTTATACATCAAGTGATGGAATTAATAGATATGTAAAAGGTGAAAATGAAACTGTTGGAAAATATGGTAAATCCGTTTATACAAGGACAGATGATTATTTAGGATTAAATTCTGATAATAGAGATTTATACTATTTTATATCAAGTCATAATTTAGTTAATATAGAAGATAATTTAGATTCTTTAAGATTATTAGAGAGTAATTTAAGAGATTATTATAATTTTGAATATTATGATGTTAATACTGAAGAATATACAACTACAAAGTATTCATTTGGAGATAGAATAGAAGAAACTCATAAAAGAGATGTAAAAACATATTATTGGACTAATAATCCACATCATAGTAATTTAACTGGAAAATATCATGTGAGTACACATGTTATCTATGGTTATAATATTGTAAGAAATAGCAAAGGTCATTTAACAATTCAAAAAAGTGGACCTGTTCAAGATATTGATACATTAATACAAATGGGATATAAATATGTTGATACTAGCTTATATCAATCTATGAATAGAAACAATTATTATAAAAGCATAGGTTTAACTAATTATAATCCAAACAATGAAGTATATGTAAGAGAATCAGATAATTCATATTCACAATATGATTTTCAAGGATATTATGCAGATTACTTAGAATCAGTAGAATACTATAATGATAGGGTTGTTTCTACTAGAAGAATAGTAGAAGATGATGACGATGATTATGATTATGATTGGTATGATGATTATGATTATGACTGGTATGATGATTATGATTATGACTGGTATGATGATTATGATTATGATTATGGTTCCGACTGGAATGATGACTATGATAATGGTTATGATTGGTACTATGATGGAATGAAACTAAGATTAAAAGGAACAGTAAGTAGTAAAATGTAACTTATTGTTCTTTTTTTATATTTAAATAATCTTGACCTGAAAAAGTCTATTTATTATAATTATATTATTAAGAATAGGAATAAAATATGGAGAATAAATATATTGGCATTTTAAGAAGAATAATTATTTTATTATCTGTACTATTAGTAATAGTATGTTTTTCTTTTGGGGTAACATATTCTAACTTTATATATAAATCACCTGATCATAGAGCAGTTGAAATTGTGGTTGGCAAGCTTACATATATATTAAAGATTAACAATGAAATAACTAATAATTATGTAGTTAAAAAGGGAAATAATGTTTTAAATATTGAAATAGAATCCAATAATGAAATAGAATCATATTATAAATTGTTAATAAATAATAAAGATATTGATGTATATTATTTAGATAATATGCCATATGGTAGAATTAATAAAAATGATAAAGCTTATATAAAATTATTATTAGTTAATAAAAGTAATGAAGATATTAATTGTAATTTTATAGTTAATGGTGGGTATGTTAATAATAGTATAAATGATGTGAAAGAAGATGAAGGATACTATTTAATTGATAATAAATTAGTTATTGGAACTGATATAAAATATGAAGTAAATGGTTCATATAATTTAAATGATAATCTTTTAGAAGCAAAAGATGTTAACTGGCAATTATTAAGTATTATGGATGATGGAACATATGAAATTGTATCTGATGATTCAATTAACTATGATAATTCAATATGTTTTAGTGGTAGTAAAGGATATAATGAATATGTTAACAAGGTAAATGATATTGTTAAATCATTATATAGTAAAGAAGATGTGTTAGAAGCCAAAAATATTAATTATGGCGATATAGAAAAGTATTATAAAAATAGTATTATTAGAGCAAAAAGTATAAAGAAAATAAATAATGTTTATATTCCTGCGTTGTTAAAGTATGAAACAAATATAACAATTGATGATAGGTTTACTAATGGAAATTTAGGTAGAAGTGACATAAATACAAATATTATTGATTTAGATTATGAAGTTGCAAATAATGTTACAATGGTAGAATTTATTATTAATAATATTGAAAAATCATATTTTATTAATGAAGTATATTATGACATGTTAATTAATAATAAAAAATATTTCTTATCTTCTAGGTATTATGGTATTAAAGATGAAACACCATACTATGGGGTTTTGAGTGTTGATAATAATATAGTTGATAATGTATTGTATGATGGAATTAATAATTCTAATGAAGTTTGTGTTAATATTAGACCAATTATTAAATTATCAAATAATAATTCAATTGAAATAATAAAAAAAGAAGATTAATTTTTAATCTTCTTTTTGATTATAAATAATTAAGTGATGTTGACTTCTTGTACAAGATACATAGTATAAATATCTTTCTTCATATGTGTATTTATTATTAACATCTGTATAAACAATAGTGGCATCAAATTCTAAACCTTTAGCCATGTATGAAGGTAATACAACTAGTTTTCTTGAGAAAGTTTTAGAATTGTTGTTAATTAAAACTAAATCTTCAAAATCTTTATTTAGTAATTTAAAAATTGTTTGTGCTTCAACATCAGTTTTTGTTATTATAGCTATGCTTTTATTATCTTTTGATAAAGCGTTAATATCATTTATTAAATTTTCTTTAAGATTATCGTTATTTCTAAATTCAACAGGTATTTTAGTATCTCTTCTAATTGCTGATATTAAGTTTAATCCAAGTATTTTATTTGTGTGTTCTATTATTTCAGGACTTGATCTATATGTTTTATTTAATTCAATATAGTTAACACTTTCATTAAATACAGTTTTTAAATCTTCTAATGATTTATATTTGTAATATGGATTAATTGTTTGATTAATATCACCTAGTATAGTAAATTTACTCTTTTTAAGTATCTTTTTAAGAAGTATATATTGTAATATGTTATAATCTTGAGCTTCATCAATTATTGTTTGCTCAATCATATAATCATTACCTAAAAAACATAGTAAACTTTTCATATATACAAATAGACATGCATCTTCATATGATATCTTTTTATCATCTAATTTTTTTATTTGTGATTCAGGTATTTCTTTTTGATAAGCATCTATAAATTCTTTACTTTTAAAGAAACCTTTATAGATTTCTTTTAAATCAAGAGAAATATTTATTCGTTCTTTTAACCATTTTCTAATTTGTTTAGCTTTTGATTTATTTCCTTTAAACTCCATCTCAGATATTTTTATTGATATTTCATCTATTCTTTCTAATAATGGAAGAGAAGAGTATCTTTCATTTAGATAATAATTTAGTTTATCTTTTGTGATATATAAATCATGATTTAATATTTCACTTGTAAATTTAGCTTTACTTGAATAATTCTTTATATATTTTTCTAATACTTTAATTATTTCATCAGATTGTTTATATTTGATTAAATCAATATAAGGTTCTTCATACTTATAATATCTTTCTATAAATGAAGTAAATGGTTCGATTGATTTATATTCTGTAATATATGTCTCTAAAAAATCACTAAATGTAGTTTCTTTTGTATTTTCTTCACCAAGTTCTGGAAGTACATTTGATATGTATTCGCTAAAAACTTTATTTGGAGCAAATATTAATACTTTATCACTAGTTAAGTTTTTAATTTTATAAAGTAAGAATGCAATTCTATGAAGAGCAACTGATGTTTTTCCTGAACCAGCAATACCTTGAACTATTAAGTTTTTATCTTTAACATTTCTTATTATTGCATTTTGTTCTACTTGAATAGTATTTACTATGTTTTTCATATATTCATCAGTTTTATTTGCAAGAACTTCTTGAAGCATTTCATCTTGTACATTTAATTTTGAGTCAAATACTCTTTTTATTTTTGAATCTTCTATTGTAAACTGTCTTTTATTATGTAAATAACCATTTATTATTCCACCTGGAGCTTCATATGAAACGTTTCCTGATTCATAATCGTAAAATATACTTGATATAGGACTTCTCCAATCATATATAACATTTTCATTATTCTTTGTTAAATATGTTAGTCCAATATAAATATCTTTTAATCCATCTTCATCAGTTTCAAAAACTATTTTTGCAAAGTATGGTGAGTTTTGTATTTTGTATAATTTCTTGTAGTATTTTGCTTTCATCTCTAAATTATCAATTTCTTGATCATTATTAGACATGATTGTTTTCATTTCTGTTGGATCAAGCTCAGCTCTTGTGTCCCACACATACTTTTTAAATTCTTGTTGTTTTTCTTCATTATCATACAAATCTTGTGCCAGTTCTGAAATTTGATTACGTAAAAGTTTGGTAGTTATATCTAGATGATGTTTTTCTTTGTTTAATTCTTCTTCACTTAAATTCATTATTCCTCCTATAAAAATAAGTGTAACATCAAAATAAAAAATAACAGCATGAAAAGAATATTATCAAATTTTAAATATTTTGTCAATGCGTATAAGTTGAATTTTACAATTAAATAATTTATAATAGTATAAATAGAATAGGTGAAATATGAAAAATAGGACTAGAATTAGTGATGAAAATTTGTTAATGATTGTTCTTGCATTTATGTGTTTTTCTATTGGAATATGGGGAAATTATAGACAATTATGGCTTTCTGATAATGGCTTTGATATAGTATCTATTAGTAGACTTTTTTCTGTTGCTTTAATATGTAGTGCAGTAATATCATTTATTATTAGTTTATTTTCATATAAGATAAAAGTTAAAAATGTTACATTATTATCAATGGTATTAAGAATTATTTCCATGATAATTTTATTAATTACTAAAGATAACTTTATTATAAAAACATGTATGTTATTATGCATAATGTGTGAAGTTATTTTTTCAATAGCATATTATCCATTATTAACATTTATAACTAAAACAGATGAATCATATAGGAAGAAAACATTAATTGAATACTTTGCAAGAGATATAGGAATAGTTAGTTGTGGTTTATTAATAGGAGTAACATTTGGAAAATATGTATTTAATTATGATACATGTTTAATACTTGCTCTAATATCTTCAATTATAGCAAGTATATTTTTACTTGTTTATAAAAGTAATGAACATCATAAAAAGACTATAAATTTAGTTAAATCAACTAAAAAGTTATTAGTAAATAAAATTAATAAAACATATTTGATAAATCAATTAATAATAAATATATCATATGGTATTATATTTGATTTAATAATGTTAATATTAACTGATTATATTAATTTTAATGTGGCTTTTACCTCTGTATTTATTATAGTTTGTAATGTTCTTGGAAGTGTTGTAGCAACTATATTAAGTAAAATTGGAACAAATTTATCTATTACAATGAGTTCAATAATTAAATTTGGTAGTAGAAGTATTGGATATGTTCTTGCTTTTGTATTTGGAAGCATTCCAATGTTTATAGTTGCAATTGTTATGGCTTTTATTACTAGTAGAATATTAGAGGATAAAGTAACTGGGTCTTTTTTACAAATAATTGATGAAGAAGATCAATTCTTATATGGAAATATTAGATATTTTATAGCTTGTTTAGGAGAGGGAATAGGTGCATTTTTAGCAGGAATATTAGTTGTAAAATCAGTTAAATATTTATTTTTAGGAGCTGGTGTTTTAACAATAATACAAACTATTATATTAATTTACTTAGATAAAATAAAAAAAGATTGATTTTTTTATAAAAATATAGTATTATTAACTAGAAGTTTATTCTTAGTTTAGATGTACCTTCACTTCTTTACTCAGAATTAACGGATATTTATGTAAGAAGGAGGATTTTTTAAAATGGCTTTAAGTAAAGATAAGAAAAGCGCTATTGTATCTGAATTTGCTAGAAGTAAAGGAGATACAGGAAGTGTTGAAGTTCAAGTTGCTTTATTAACTGAAAGAATTAATAAGTTAACAGAACATATGAAAGAACATCAACATGATTTCCACACAAATCGTGGACTTTTACAAATGGTAGGTAAAAGAAAAAGTTTATTAGATTATCTTAAACGTGAAGATGTTCAAAGATATCGTGAACTAATCAAAAAATTAAGTTTAAGAAAGTAGGCACTTGTTTTAAGTGTCTTTTATTTTAGGAAGGAGAGAAGTATATGAAAAGAGTTTTTGAATATGAATTTCAAGGTAGAAAATTAGTTGTTGAAAATGGTGAACTTGCTAAACAAGCAGGAGGAGCTGTTTTAGTTAGATATGATGATACAGTTATATTGTCAACTGCTGTTATGAGTAATAATGTTTCAACTGCTGACTTTTTCCCTTTAACAATTTTATATCAAGAAAAACTATATTCTGTTGGTAAAATCCCAGGAGGATTTATTAAAAGAGAAGGTCGTCCAACAGATGAAGCTACATTAACTGCTAGAGTTATTGATAGACCTATTAGACCTATGTTTGATGAAAACTTTAGAAATGAGGTACAAGTTGTAAATACTGTTCTTAGTGTTGATCCAGATAGAACACCAGAAATGACTGCTTTATTTGGTACATCACTTGCATTAGGTATTTCTGCTATACCATTTGAAGGACCAGTTTCTGGAGTTAAAGTTGGTAAAATTGACGGAGAATTAAAGATTAATCCAACTTGTGAAGAAATGGAAAGAAGTACAATTGATTTAACGGTTGCAGGAACAAAAGAAGCAATAAATATGGTTGAATCTGGTTCTAAACAAGTTAGTGAAGAAGAAATGCTAGAAGCATTAATGTTTGGACATGAAGCTGTTAAAGAATTATGTATGATTCAAGAAGATATTATTAGTGAAATAGGACTTGATAAAATAGAAGTAGTTCTTGCTAATATTCCAGAAGAATTAAGAGAAGAAGTAACTAATGATATTAAAGAAGATATGATTGAAGCTATTCAAATAAAAGACAAATTAGAAAAGTATGCTAGAATTGATGAAGTAAAAGAAATGGCTTTAACTCATTATACTGAAAAACATGAGGGTGAAGAAGATTTAGAAGCAAATCTAAAATTAGTTAAAAAAGTTGCTGATGAAATAGAGGGTGCTGAAGTTAGACGTTTAATAACTAATGAACATATTAGACCTGATGGACGTGCTATGGATGAAATTAGAGAGTTATCAGCTGAAGTTGATTTACTTCCAAGAACACATGGTAGTGCATTATTTACTAGAGGTCAAACACAAGCATTAGCTATTACAACATTAGGAGCACAAAATGAAGAACAAATATTAGATGGACTTGGTCTTGAAGAATCTAAAAAGTTTATTTTCCATTATAATTTCCCTGCGTTTAGTGTTGGTGAAACTGGTAGATATGGTGCACCAGGAAGACGTGAAATTGGACATGGAGCTTTAGCTGAAAGAGCATTATTACAAGTAATGCCTTCACAAGAAGAATTCCCATATACAGTAAGAGTTGTATCTGAAGTACTTGAAAGTAATGGTTCATCTAGTCAAGCAAGCATTTGTGCTGGATGTATGTCATTAATGGCAGCAGGTGTTCCTATTAAAGCACCAGTAGCTGGAATTGCAATGGGACTTATTACAGAAGATGGAACATGTAATTCAAAATATACAATTTTAACAGATATTCAAGGTTTAGAAGATCATATGGGAGATATGGACTTTAAAGTGGCTGGTACTCGTAAGGGTATAACTGCTTTACAAATGGATATTAAAATTAAAGGTGTAACTGAAAGTGTACTAAGAGAAGCTTTAACAGCTGCTCATAAAGCTAGAATGCAAATTCTTGATGTTATGGAAAATACTATACCAGAAGTAAGACATGAATTATCAAAATATGCACCTAAGTTTAGAACAATGAAAATTGATCCAGAAAAGATTAAAGATGTTATTGGTAAGGGTGGAGATACAATTACTAAGATCATTTTAGAAGCAAGTAATGTAACATCTGTTAATCATAAAGATGCTGTAAAAATTGATATTGATGATGATGGTAATGTAATTTGTTATCATATGAATAAAGATGTTTTAGATAAAGCAATTTCTATGATTGAAAACATTGTTAAGGAACCAAAAATTGGTGAAATTTATACAGTAAAAGTAGTTAAAATTGAAGATTTTGGAGCTTTTGTAGAATTATGGCCAGGGTGTGAAGGACTTGTACATGTATCACAACTTGATAATAAGAGAGTAAATCATCCAAGTGATATATTAAAAGTTGGTGATGAAATTGTTGTTAAAGCAACTGGTTATGATAGAAAAGGTAAATTAAATTTATCTCGTAAAGAATTATTACCAAAAGCCGAAAAGGAAGAAAAAAAATCTAATAAAAAAGAAACTAAAGAAGAAGTTATAGAAGAATAATGAAAAAGCACATAAAATATGTGCTTTTTGTTTACACAAAAAATTGAAAATATATCTATATATGATAAAATAATAATATAAAATAGGTGGTATTATGAGTACAGTACAAAGTTTTATTGATAATAATAATATAGGCAATACTCCAACTCAAGTAGGAGATTTATTCTACTATTCTGATGATAGGGGTAATTTATTTGTATCAGATAGAGGAGATTATTATGGGGATTTTTTAATTGGAATTCCATCTGAATATAGTGGAGATTTATCCCTTGTTACTTATTCTAATGGTTCGGGTTGGGCTATTCCTATGGATCAAAACTATACTTATAATCCTGATTGGTCACCAAGTAATTCATCTTTGAGTCAACAAGCATTTTGTGATTATTTAATGAATAATAATAGTGATTCTGTTGTAATGGTTACAAGATATGATTGGGATGGTAGCGGTGGAAGACATGTTACTGATTCAATTAAAAGTGCTTTTGAAAGTTTGCAAAGTTCAAATGGTTTAAATTTAGATATTTCTCATATGACATTTAGTGGCTTTAGTGATGGTGGACTAGGTGCAGTTGAAATAGCTAATGCAGTTGGAGCAGGTTGTGATGATGGAAGACTTGTTTTCTTTGATACTAACTTTTTTAATTATTTACCAGAAAGCGAAATAGCTAATATAAAAGCAAATGGATTTGAAGTTGTATTATATGGTGAATTTGATAGAATACCAACGGCAAATTTGCAAAGTGGTATAGTTGATAATGTTTCAAGTGTAAGAAATATATATAAATTTATTGAATATGAAATACCTATTACAGTTGTTGTAGGTCCAGAGGTATTACATGATATACATTATTGGTTTGAACAAACGGGTACTAGTAGTGTAAATTTATTTGATAAAAATTTAACAGTATCTGAATTAATGAATTTTACATATAATGGAAAGAAACCATATGAAAATTGTGTATCTTTTAAAATAGATTATGATGAAAATGGTAATCCTATAATAAAAAATATTGAAGCTGATGATCATATTTACAATATAACAGGTAGTGGTTATGAATATATATCTAAAACAAATTTTGATGATTTTAAAGAAAGAACAGATAATTTATTGAATTTAGCCTTACTTAGTGAAAAAGATTTTGGTGATAGATTATTAACAAGTGATGAGAAAAAAGTTCTTGAAATGATGAATGATATTAGAACATGTATTAAATCACAACAATCTTTAAGTAATCTTAACAGTTATTCAATGAGTGAGAGTACTACAAGAGTTCCAGTTTGCGAAAAAGATGTTGTAGCAAAGTATTATGATCAAAAATTAAAAATTTTAGAGAAACTTGCAAATGAAACAATTAGTGTTTTATCTGCAGCATATGATATTGATTTAACAGATAAACAATTAGCTTTAGAAATTGAGGAGGAACAACCATCACAAACGCAAACCCAAACGCAAACACAAACTCAAACGCAAACACAAACTCAAACGCAAACACAAACACAAACACAAACGCAAACCCAACAATCATCATTTGTTAATGATACTACTCAACAAATAGCTCCAAATGTAATGGTAACAGATGATAATGATAATATAGTAAGTTATGATAATTTAAAGACAACAAATAATAGATATGTTAAAGAATTTGATAATTATAAACTAGTAATTTATCATGATAATAATAATGTGTTAGGAGTTGAATATTATTATAATTTTGATTCTGTAAATTCTGCATCTAATATGATTGATTCAATAAATCAAAAATATAATCAAATGAATGGATTTGATAAAATAGTACAAAGTGATAAGTGTTTAAAAGTATTATTTAATAAAGATTATACAAATGCTTTAACATTAGATGAAGCATATAAAATATTTGGAGGATCATATGAAACTTTGTAGAAGTTCACTTAGTACAGCAAATAGTTTAATAAATGGAATGCTTGCAAGTGAAAAAAGTGATATTAATGAATTAATAAGTAAGATTGAAACATTTACTGTTGAAAGTAATGAACTATTAAAAGGTCAATCTTGGGATATGTTTAGGAAAAGCTTTGATAAATATATAGGAGCCTTAAATAACAGCAGTTCATTAGCAGAAAACATTATGATTGCTGCAACAGAAGCAAATAGTAAAATGTCAGCATATTTAAATGAAATGGGTGGAGACGATGTTGATGATGATGCTTTAGAAGAATTAAAAATAAGTGCTAGACAAGCAGAAGATACTTATAATGATTTATACTATAATCCAGAAAAATCAGCAGAATCAGAAATTTCAATTGGTGAGGCTGAATCTATATTAAGTAGTATTCAAAGAGAAATTGCTAAGTATGAAAGATTAAAAACAGTAGATTCTGAAGCTTATTCAATAATAACATCGGTTAGTTTTGAGTCTAACCAAGAATACATATAAAAAACTACAATTATTTTACGTAAAATATTGTACTTTTAAAAAAAAGGTGTTAAAATTATTTATATAGTAAAGGAGAGTAAGAAATGAAAAAGAAAATATTACTAAGTGTATTAACTTTATTTGTTTTATCAGTTTTTGCAGTTAAAGTTAATGCTCAAGAATCTCTATTAGGCGTAGGAAATGATGTAGCTGCTAAAGCACCAACAACTATTCCAAGTTCTGGTACTACAATGTATGCAACATTAAGTGATTCTTTCGACTTTAGTAGAGTAGAATTTGCTAGTACAGGTTCAACTGCTATGTACGGTAAAAGTGACTTAAAAAAAATATTTTTAGGAGGACAAGATTTAGGAAAATTACAATCATCTGAATTAAATATAAATGTATTAAAAGATTATTTTAGTGCATATTGCTTAGATGGAAATGCTAAATATCCTGGATTTGGTATTTATACAAATTATGGAGCTCAAGGATTCTATGCACAATATGCAATCTATGCTAATCCTTCTTCAACAGCAGAACAAAAAGCTGCTGCAGGACAAGCTATGATTCATCAAATGGTTGTAGCAGCATTTGTTAATGATACTGCTAAAACAAAATCAATTGTTCAAAAATATAAAGATGCAAGTATTGGTCCAATTTTAACATTTGAATTTGCAGATGGAACAACTGTTGAGGATTTCTCAATGGAAAGTTTAAAATCAAATCCAATGAAGAAACGTAATGTAAATGTTACTCATGTAGAATATGATGGTGAAGGAGAAGATGTTAATGTAGCATTATCATTTACAGCATTAGATATCTTATTTGATAAATATGTTGTTCAAGATAATCTAGATTCTAAATATAATCATGCATTATGGATTTTAGAACATAGTTATCCATCATTAACTTTAGAAGAATCATTAGCAGCTGCTGGAGTTAATTATGATACATTAAAAACTCAAATTGCTGCAGTTCAAGCAACAGATTCTGCAAAAACTGGAAGTGCAACAACTGTTTCTGGATTAAGTGGAGATAATTTAACAAAGTATGTTGAAAATTATGTATATGGAACTGTTCAATATGCTATTTGGAGAGTTTATGACGGAGTTGTAGAAGATGATGGTTCTAAATTAGGTGATTCAATTAAAACAAGTGGTTTATCTGAATTGGATAAATTATATAAATACTTAATTGATACAAGTAGAAATTATAATGGATATAATACATACAAATATAATGATACTATTACAACATCAGCACCAGCTTCTGGAAAAGAAATATTTAAACAAGATAGTTCAAATTATACATTTGGACCATATAAAGTAACTTATGATGCATTATCTACAAGTGAAATTAAATTAGCTAAAGAAGATAAAGATAATGCTAATATCAAAATTGTTGATAAAGATGGAAAAGAAATTACTAGCATTGCTAATGGTGGACAATATTATGTTCAAGTAGCTAAAAATGCAAAAATTGGCAATGTAAAAGTTAATTATACTGTTGAAAAAGTTTCAACATTTACACCATCTGGTAATAGAGGAAGAATTTATAATCCAAATTATGTAAATGCTCAAAATGTTATTACTGCTGGAAAAATTGGTGTAAAATCAATTACTGGACAATTTGATATTACAACTAACCCTAAGACTGGAGTTGAAAATGTAGGAGTATTATTAATGGTTACTCTTGTAGCATTCTCACTTGGTTACTTAGTATTAAGTTATAAAGCTAAACCAGTTGGATTAAATTAATAATTAAAAAAGAAAACAAAAAGAAGTGTTTTCTTTTTTTTTAGCTAATAATAATTATAGAGGGATATGAAAGGAGTATAATGGATGATATATTAGAATATTTATATAATAAGTTTAATGATTTTGATTATAAAAAATTAATATTTCCTACTATAATTATTTTACTTTACATAGCAGGTTTTGTTTATTTATTAACAATAATAAAACATGATAATAGTAATAAAGAAAATGAAAATAAATCTATTAGTAAAGAAAAAATAGTTGATGAATATATTTATGTTGATGTGAAAGGATCTGTTAGTAATCCAGGCGTATATAGAGTTAAAAATAATTCTAGAGTAATAGATGCAATTAAAGAAGCAGGTGGTATGTTAGAAGAAGCTAATACTAGATTTATAAATCTATCTAAAATTGTTAATGATGGAGATGTAATAGTTGTTTATTCAAATAATGAAATAAATGATGCAAAAAAAGATAATATTATTTATATTGAAACTCCATGTGTTTGTGAGGAAGTTAAAAATGATGCCTGTTATAAAGAAGATAATAATAGTGGAAAAATAAATATAAACAGTGCTTCAATAGATGAATTTAAAAAATTAGATGGGATTGGCGAAGTTAAAGCTAAATCAATAATTGAATATAGAAATAAGAATGGAAACTTTAAATCTATAGAAGATATAAAAAATGTAGAAGGTATTAGTGAGACTGTTTATAATAAGATTAAGGAAAATATTACTACTTGATAAGTTATATTTAATACTATTATTTTTAACGTTTATTTTTTTATTTATATATCATATAAATTATAAAGTTTCTAATAAATATAGTTTAAATGATAATGAATTTAAATTAACAATAAAAAAATATAATATAGTTGGTGATAAACTTAGTATTGAATTTAAAGAAAATTTAATTGGAGTTTATTATTTTAAGACCAAAAAAGAAAAAAATAGATTTATTAATACTTATTCATTAAATAATATTATTTATGCTAAAGGAAATTTAAAGAAAGTAAATAATAATACTATTCCAAATACATTTAATTATAATGATTATTTAAAGCATAAAAATATACAATATGTTTTAAATATAGATACATTTAATAAGATAAAGAATAACAAAAATATTTTATATAGATTAAAAAATTTTATTTATAAAAGAATATCTAATATTAAATACAATTCATATTTATATGCCTTTATATTAGGTGATTCTTCATATATAGATAACTCTATATATGAAAATTATAGAATAAATGGAATAACGCATTTATTTGCTTTATCTGGGTTGCATGTTTCACTTTTTTCATCAATTATTTTATTTATTTTAAAAAAAATAAAATGTAATGAGAAAACTACTTTTATTATTTCAAGTTTTATTCTTTTGTTTTTCTCATTCATTGCTTCTTTTACACCATCTATTTTAAGAGCAACTATATTTTTTATTTTATCTAACATAAATCAGATTTATTATTTTTATATTAAACCAAAACATTTGCTTTATATAACATTTATTATTTTAGTTATAATTAATCCGAATTATATTTATAATACTGGTTTTATTTTATCTTTTACTATTACATTTTTTATATTATTATTTAATGAAAATAGTAAAAGCTTTAATGGAATGAAATCAATATTAATAATTAGTTTTATTTCATTTTTATCAAGTTTACCAATTATAGTTAATATGAATTATGAGATAAATGTTATATCTTTTATAAATAATTTATTCTTTATACCATATGTATCTTATATTGTTTTTCCATTATCACTATTAGTATTAATAATTCCAAAGTTATCTATTTTATTAAATATTTTAACTAATATTATGGAGTATATTTCAAGTATTAGTTCTAGAATAATAAATATAAATATTATTGTTTCTAAGTTAAGTATTTTAGAAATAATAATTTATTATTTCTTGTTAGTTTTATTAATTAAAAAAAAGAAAAATATAAAAATAATTTTTATGATATTTGTTTTAATACTATATTTTAAACCAGTGTTTAATAAAAATAATTATATATATTTTCTTGATGTGGGTCAGGGAGATAGTGCATTGATAGTAACTAAAAATAATAAATCTATTTTAATAGATACAGGTGGAAAAACTAATTATTATTTAGAAGAATGGAAACAAAAAAATAATAGTTTTAACTTAATGAATTCTAATATAATTCCATTTTTTAAAAGTATTGGATTAAAAAAAATAGATTATTTGTTTATTACTCATGGCGATATTGACCATTGTGGTTATTCAGAAGATTTAATTAATAGTTTTGATGTTAAAAATATTTATATTAATAAAGGAAATGTTAATAATTGTGAAAATAAAACAAATGGAAATGTAATTAGTAAAGATAGTTTTATTATAGATAATGTAAAAATACTACTATTAAATGATAAAATATATAATGATGAAAATTCTAATAGTTTAGTTTTATTAATTGAAATTGATAATAAAAATGTATTAATGATGGGGGACGCACCTAAGAGTGTAGAAGATAGTATTGTTAAAAATTATAATATAGGAAAAGTAGATATTTTGAAAGTTGGACATCATGGTAGTAATACATCTAGTGGTAAATACTTTATAAATAATATTAATCCAAGCTATTCAATTATAAGTGTTGGAGTCAATAATAAATATGGTCATCCAAATAATGAAACATTATTAAATCTTAATAATTCTAAAATATATAGAACTGATATTGATGGGAGTATTATGTTTAAAATTAGTAACAATAATTTTAAAATTGAAACATATAACCCATAAACATAAACTACTGTGTTATAATAACTACTAAATGGATGTGGTCACATGGAAAAAATAATAAATGGAAGTAGAATAGAATTTTGGAATGAAAATAAAATTGTAATGTATATAGACTATTTTACTGATGAGTGTGTTTGGTATTTTAATAGTGATGATGAAATAAAAATAACAGAAGATATGGAATTATTTAAATTATTAAAAGATATTATGAAAAACCAATATATATTTGGTGATGATGAAGTATTAAAAAGTTATAAAGAAAATAACAAGTTAATTTGGTATAGTGATTGTTATTATAATCCAAATGATGAATGGAGTAGAAAAAGTGTTAGTTTCTTAACAATAGAATATTTAGAAGGAGTTTTTATATTAAAATGTACAAAACCATTGGATCAAATAATAGAAAGAAAAAATAGATCACATGTTATTGCATTTTCACCACTTGGAAATGGTAAGTATACTAAAAATATTGAATCAGGTTTAACATTCCAAGATGATTTTGTAATAATAATATATCAAGAATTATTGAAAAAAGAAAAAGCAAAAGAATTGAAAAAAAGGAGCTAATATCTAATTGATGAGGAGGATTTATTATGGTAAAAGATTTATGTTTTGAAATAATTGAAAAGTGTTTAAATAACTGTATGTTTTGTTCCTCAAACTCAAATTGCAATAAATCGCAAATTATTAGTTTTGATGATTTTAAAAGAACGATAGATTTCTTTATGAAAACTGGTGGTATTGAAGAATTGTCATTATCAGGAGGGGAACCTTTTTTGCATCCAGATTTAATAAAAATGGTTGAATATTCAAAATCACTTGGAATTAGAACAGTAATATTTACAAGTGGTGTTACTAAGAGTGATGGAGTTAGTGATGAAGAAAAAATAAAAATAAAAGATGAAATGAATAGTCAACTACAAGAAATTGCTGATGAAGAGTTATTAAAACAGAAAATAGTTAATTTTTATAATAGATTATTAAGCCCTCCAAGTTTTACTTCAATATCTAGAGAAACTTTAATAAAACTTCAAGAAATAGGATTAGATAAAATTGTATTTGATTATCAAGCATATGAATATGAAACAGATCATATGTTAATGGGAAGAAAAGAAATATCTAGATTATCGCTTTTAAAATCATTGATTACTTCATCATTAATTGGTTTAGAAGTTGACGTTCATTTTGTCCCTATGAAAATAAATTATAAAGAAATTGGTGATATATTAGAGATGCTTGAAATAGCAGAAGTTAAAAATATCAGTTTATTAAATTTTTTACCGCAAGGAAGAGGAAAAATAAATCAAAAGAATTTACAACTTTCAGATGAAGAATTAAAAGAATTCTTTATATTATTAAATCAATATAAACAAAAGTATTCAGGTAATATTAGGGTTGGTATACCGTTACAGGGGGAAAATACTCATAAATGTAATGCAGGATTAGAAAAGTTGGATATAAAATATGATGGAACAGTATTACCATGTCCAGCATTCAAAGAGATTACTGAAGAAGAGTGTAAAAAGTTTAATATTAATTTACCAAATATTTATAGAAATTTAGAGGAAGTGGTAATACCAGGACATGGTACTAGAGTAGAACCATTATGTAAACAAATATATAATGCGAGAACTAAAAATAATTAGTACTAGTGATATTAGCATATAATAAAAATAAAAACATACATACATTATATTAACCATACTAGTATGTTTATATAGATTGAGACACATAATGTGTCTCTTATTTTACAAAATAATAAAAAAGATTTATAATTTAATTATGGAAAAAGAAGAATTTGAAAATATTGATATAATAAAAGAGTTTTCTAATTATATCAGAACTAAGAATTATTCTATTAATACATATATGTCATATATAAATGATTTATATTATTTTTATATGTTTATTCAAAAAGATTTAACAAGTGTAAATGAAGATGATATTAGAAAGTATTTAGAATATTTAAATAATAAAAAGGAAAAAGCTACTTCTGTTAGAAGAAAAATTAGTTCTTTTAAAACATTTTATAAGTATTTATATTTAAATAATTATATGGATAAAAAAGATTATCCACTTGTTAAAATAGCTTATCCAAAATTAGAAAAAAAATTACCTAAATTTGTATATTATAATGATCTATTAGATATTATAAATGAATCAATGAAAGATAGTGATGGAGTAAGAGATAGATTAATAATAGAAATGTTATATGCCACTGGGGTTAGAGTTAGTGAACTTGTTAATATTAAATATGAAGATATAGATTTTAATAATAGAAGAATTAGAGTACTTGGAAAAGGAAATAAAGAAAGAATAGTTTATTATGGAGAATATGCAGAAGAAGTACTAAAAGAGTATATAAGTACTCATAAGAAGAATGAATATGGCTATGTTTTTACTAATTCTAAAGGTGAACAAATAACAGATAGAGGAATTAGATATATAATTGATAATATTATGAAAAGATTATCTGTTAAAGTTCATGTTACTCCACACGTATTAAGGCATACATTTGCCACTGATATGTTAAATAATGGGTGTGATATTAAAATAGTACAAGAATTATTAGGACATTCAAGTTTAAGAACAACAGAAGTATATACACATGTCACTAATGAAAGATTAAAACAAGTTTATTATAATTGTTTTCCAAGGAGGGATAAAGATGAGTAAATTATATTATAGATATGGAGCTATGAATTCTGGTAAAACAACATTATTATTGCAAGTTGCTCATAACTATGAAGAAAGAGGAATGAAAGTATTAATATTAAAACCTAAAATTGATACTAAAGGTGATAATAAAATAGTTACAAGAATTGGATTAAAAAGAAAAGTTGATCATTTAGTTTCAAAGGATGAAAATTTAACTACTTATTTAAATAGCATTCCAAAAGATATAGCATGTATATTAGTAGATGAATCACAATTTTTAACACGAGATCAAGTTGATGAGTTATTTATGTTTAGTAAGTTAAAAGATGTAGCAGTAATATGCTATGGACTTAGAAGTGATTTTAAGACAATGTCTTTCCCTGGAAGTTTAAGATTATTTGAAGTAGCTGATGTAATGGAAGAATTATATACTATATGTAGATGTGGTAAAAGAGCTAAATTTAATGCTAGAATTGTTAATGGAGAGTTTACATCTAATGGTGATCAAGTAGCTATAGATGGAGAAAATGAAGTTACATATGAATCTTTATGTGGAAAATGTTATTTAGAAAAAGTACTTGGAATAACTGAAAATGATATTAATGAATAAGTGAATTTTAAATTCACTTTTTTAATTTTATTTTAACTTTCATTAACTATTATTCTTTTTGGAGATGAGAGAATGTATATATTAAAAAATGCTGTAACAAGTATTAGAAGAAGTAAAGGAAGAAATATATTAATAGGGATAATAATCATTGTAATAGCTATTTCTTGTACAATAACTTTAGCAATTAGACAGAGTGCAAGTAAAATAATAAGTGCATATGAGGAAAAGAATAAGATAGAAGCAACTATTGGAATGAATAGGGCTAGTCTTATTAAATCATTAAGAGATGGGGATAAATCTCAAGAAGAAATGATTAATGCATTTAATGATATTAAAGCACCTACAGAAGAAGAAATAATAAGTTATGCTGATAGTGATTATGTTAGTGATTATTATTATACATATGAAATGAGTGTTGATGCTAAAGATTTAACTGAAGCAACTGATAGTTTAGTAAGAGAAACAACTGAAGTTAAAACAGAAACAAGTACAAAAACACAAACTAGAACTATGCCAAGTGGAGGACCTGGTGGTCCTGGAGGAAGAGCTAGTGGATCAGGTGGAAGTAGTCAAACAAGAACACAAACTACTAAGAAGACAACTACAACTAAAACAGAAAAAATATTTAATGAAAAAGCAGTTAAATTAATGGAAAGTGTAGGTCTATCTAAAAATTTAAGAAGTAGAAGAGTATTAAAATTATCAGGTGGTGAACAACAAAGAGTAGCAATAGCAAGAAGTTTATCATATAATCCAGAAATAATACTTGCTGATGAACCAACAGGTAATTTAGATAAAGAAACAGAAAATGAAATACTTGATATTTTTATAAGACTTGCTCATGAAGAAAACAAATGTGTTATTATTGTGACTCATTCACCAAATGTATGTGAAAAAGTAGATATTGTTTATGAATTAAAGAAGAGTAAGTAACAAACTTACTCTTTTAATTAAATAATTTATGACAAATATTAAAATAACTATATCAAAAAAAATAAATGTTATGATATAATAAAAAAGTCGATGTGAAGCACAGTTAAGTGTAGAAAGGAGAAGTATTTATATGAAATATGTTTACATGTTTAGTGAAGGTAACAAAGACATGAGAGATCTTCTTGGTGGTAAAGGTGCTAACCTTGCTGAAATGACAAGTATTGGTTTACCAGTCCCAAGAGGTTTTACAATTACTACTGAAGCTTGTACAGCATACTATGATGCAGGAAAAGAAATCAGTAAAGATATTGTAGATGAAATTTATGAAAAACTGGGTGAGTTAGAAAAACTTACTGGAAAAACTATGGGAGACTTAGAAAATCCATTATTAGTTTCTGTTAGAAGTGGAGCTAGAGCTAGTATGCCCGGCATGATGGATACAGTACTTAACTTAGGTTTAAATGACAAAGTAAGTGAATCATTTGCAAAAATAACTAATAATAAGAGATTTGTTTATGACTCATATCGTAGATTTATCATGATGTTTGCAGATGTTGTTAAAGGATATTCTAAGAATTCTTTTGAAAGAGTTTTAGATAAATTTAAAGAAGAAAAAAATGCTAAATTTGATACAGATTTAAATGCAGAAGATATGTATGAACTTGCATTTAAATTTAAAGATATTTATAAAGAATTATCTGGTGTTGAATTTCCACAAGATCCAAAAGTTCAATTAATAGAAGCAGTTACTGCTGTATTTAGAAGTTGGAATAATGATAGAGCTATTTATTATAGACGTATGAATGATATTCCATCTAGTTGGGGAACAGCTGTAAATGTTCAAGAAATGGTTTATGGAAATAAAAATGATAATAGTGGAACAGGAGTTGCATTTACTAGAAATCCAGCTACTGGAGAAAAGAAACTATTTGGAGAATATTTAATGAATGCACAAGGAGAAGATGTTGTTGCAGGTGTTAGAACTCCAAAATCAATTGAAACATTAAAAGAAACATTACCAGATGCTTATAATGATTTTGTTAAAACTTGTGAAATATTAGAAAAACATTATAAAGATATGCAAGATATGGAATTTACTATAGAAGATGGTAAACTATTCATGTTACAAACTCGTAATGGTAAAAGAACAGCAGCAGCAGCTTTAAAGATTGCAGTTGACTTATATAATGAAAAAATGATTACTAAGGAAGAAGCTTTATTAAGAGTTGAACCAAAATCATTAGATCAATTATTACACCCTAATTTTGATGCTGATGAACTTAAGAAAGCTACTCCAATTGCTACAGGTTTAGCTGCTAGTCCAGGTGCTGGTTGTGGTAAGATTTACTTTACTGCTGAAGAAGTAACTGAAGCTGCTAAAAGAGGAGAAGATACAATTCTTGTTAGACTTGAAACATCTCCAGAAGATATTGAAGGAATGAACCTTGCACGTGGTATTTTAACTATTCGTGGTGGTATGACTTCACATGCTGCTGTTGTTGCACGTGGTATGGGTAGATGTTGTGTATCTGGATGTGGTGAACTAACGATAAGTGAGGAAAATAAAACTATTTCTACTAAAGATGGAAAAGTATTTAAAGAAGGAGATTATATCTCTATAGATGGAACTACTGGTAATGTATATGGTGAAAAAATTAAAACTGTTGAACCTGAAATCAGTGGTGACTTTGAAACATTTATGTCATGGGCAGATGAAACTCGTAAATTAGGAGTTAGAACAAATGCTGATACTCCAAGAGATGCTAGACAAGCAATGAAATTCGGAGCTGAAGGTATTGGGCTTTGTAGAACAGAACATATGTTCTTTGAAGAAGAAAGAATCTTTGCTATTCGTCAAATGATAGTTTCTGATACAGAAGAACAAAGAGAAAAAGCTCTTGCTAAATTACTTCCAATGCAAAGAGGTGATTTTGAAGAATTATATAAAGAAATGAAAGGATATCCAGTTACAATTCGTTTCTTAGATCCACCTCTACATGAATTTGTTCCACATACTGATGAAGAAATTAAACCACTTGCTAAAGAACTTGGAATGACATTCAAAGAATTAAAAGATAAGATTGCTTCATTACATGAATTTAACCCAATGATGGGACACAGAGGATGTAGACTTGCTGTAACTTATCCAGAAATAGCAAGAATGCAAACTAGAGCTGTTATGGAAGCTGCTATTAATGTTGATAAGACAGGACTTAAAGTTGAACCAGAAATTATGATTCCACTTGTAGGTGAAGTTAAAGAACTTGCTTATGTTAAAAATATTGTAGTTGAAACAATTAATCAAGTATTTGAAGAACAAAATTATAAATTAAAATATAAAATTGGTACAATGATTGAAATACCAAGAGCTGCTATTACAGCTGATAAAATTGCTGAAGAAGCTGAATTCTTCTCATTTGGAACAAATGACTTAACTCAAATGACATTTGGTTTTTCAAGAGACGATGCTGGTAAATTCTTAGGAGATTACTATAAGAAACAAATCTATGAAAGTGATCCATTTGCTAGAATTGATCAAGAAGGTGTTGGAGAACTTATTAGAATGGCTGTTGAAAAAGGTAAAGCTACTAGGCCAGATATTAAACTTGGTATTTGTGGTGAACATGGTGGAGATCCATCAAGTGTTGATTTCTGTCATAGAGTAGGACTTACTTATGTATCATGTAGTCCATTTAGAGTACCAATCGCAAGATTAGCTGCTGCTCAAGCTGC
>CACWLI010000011.1 GCA_902761685.1 uncultured Erysipelotrichaceae bacterium
ATTTTAAAAAAAATTCACTATTGTGAATCTTTTTGTCATGCATAAATATTTTTATTTTTTATTAAAAATAGTCTTGACATAATATAGTTAGTTTACTATTTTAAGAATTTTTTAGACAATTAAAAACTCGAACAATTTGTCCGAGTAATTATCAAATTGGTAGCGACGGAGAGATTCGAACTCACGACCTCCTGGGTATGAACCAGATGCTCTAGCCAACTGAGCTACATCGCCATTTCAAAGTAATATAATAGTAACACAATTATATTACTTTTTCAAGTTTTTTTTGAAATTAATTAATGATTTCTTAAATAGACTTCCATATCATGAATATTAATTCCATTTAAAAATGTTTGACGATATGATTCATCATAAGTTAAATCAACATTATTATTTGTAATAAAATATTGTGAATAACCTATATATCCTTGTGTATTAGTAGAAACATTCCACATCTCATCTTCAGTTAACCAAATACCACCATCGGCTATCATTTCACCTTTTTTTTGCTCTATATGTATTTTGTCCGTCAATATTTACTGCATATGGATCACAATATAGAAATTCTCTTTGTCCTGTTTTTTCATTATATCTAACATCCATTAGTGTAATATAATGTCCAGCTGGACTTCCATCCGGACCATCAACTGACATTAAAATAGCTCCTCCTGATTTAAGTAATAATTCCATTACATTTGGAGACCATGCTCCAACTGTGCAATTTAAACCATACCCTTGAGACAAAACATCTAATACTCCACCACTAGATCCATTTTTACTCATTTCTGATATTTTTGCAATAAATGCTTCTGGAGTAATTGTTGGATCATTTAGCATAGTTGCGGCGATAATTGCACAACAAGTAAAAGAACATCCATCTTCAGCAACGTTGTATGCATTTTTAATATATTCATTTCCAATCCAAGGAATTAATTCCCCGTTTCCATTTATCCATCCTCTTTGATTAAAATATACTACATTTCTATTACCAGATTCTAAATTTCTATACATATTAATAACATGTTCCATGTACTGATTTTTAGTCCATCCTACTGGTGTCATTGCTAAAGAATTATTAAGTTTATTTAATTGTCCAAAACTAGAAGATAATTTAGAAAATAAAGATTTATCTTTTGAATCTAAATTTCTTAATAATTCTAAATGATGATTTAAAAATAATATATCTTCATCTATGTTGGTACTTGTTTTACCTTCTGTGTCATACATATCACTTTTAGCACTTCTAAAACTAGCTTCTAATTCATTAATAGATTGTGTATCTAAAACATCATAACCTTCCATATATGCTGACATTTCATTATTAGATAATCTAATATTTACTATTAAATCATTATAAATACTATTAATTTTTTGTAATTGTTCTTTATATACTGATAGTTTTGCATTAGTTAAAGTAAAAACTCTACCGCTTAATTTGGTACTTGATTCATTTTGAAAAGTATCAAGAGATGCATAAACATTTGATGATATATTGTTTAGGCTTTCAAGAGTTTTTAATGTATTTGAATTATTAGCTGAATTTAATTCATTTTTATATACTATACTCATAATTCACCCACTAACCATTTAACTCGCTAGATAGTTTTTCTAAATCAATATCTAGTAATTCAAAATCTTCTCCAATACATTTTATAAATTGTGCATCTTCTTGTATATTATTAAATATTGTTTTATATGCATTTATTAAACTTAAAACAATTTGTGTTTCACTTGATGGTATCAAAGTTGTACTATTATATGATTCACTACTCTCTGCTTGTAACAAAGAACTATCAATTAATGATGTTAATTCATTCATTCTTGATTCAATATATTCACTATCACTTTTAATCATATAAACCACCTATTAAAACTTTTCAAAATTAATATCTTCTTCCTTTAGAATTATTTTATATAGTTCATTTATTTTATAATCGCCTTTTAACTTTAATGGAATATAATTACTTGTAAATCCATAATAATATCCATCTTTTAATTCTTCTATTAATACTTCTACTTCTTTTCCAATAAAACTATTATAATATTTTTCTTCTAATTCATTTGATAGATTTATTAATCTATGTACTCTATCTTTTTTAATATTACCAGGTATTTTATTTTTCATTCTAGATGCAACTGTTCCATTTCTATCTGAATATGGAAAAACATGTATTTTAGAAAATCCTATTTCTTTACAAAAATCTAATGTTTCTTGAAAATCTTCTTCAGTTTCCCCTGGAAAACCTACTATTACATCAGTAGATAATGCTATATCTGGTCTTAAAGATTTTATTTCATTTACTTTATCAAGAAAATATTTTTTATCATATCTTCTATTCATTGAAGCTAATACATTATTACTTCCTGCTTGAAGTGGAATATGTAAATGAGAAACAAATGTTGTATTATTTTTTAAAATATCCATCATTCCATCATCTAGTTCTACTATTTCAACAGAAGATAATCTTATTCTTTTTATTAATTTATTTTCACTTATTTTATTTATTAAATCGGATAATCTTTTACCATCACTATTATATTGACCAGTATGTATACCAGATAATACTATTTCTTTATGATCAGAAAGTGCTAAATCATTTATTTCCATTATACATTTATTAAAATCTTTACTTCTAACTCTACCTCTAACATATGGAATAATACAAAAAGAACAAAAATTATTACAACCATCTTCTATTTTAATAAATGCTCTATGATGATGAACATATTTTTTTATTTCCATATCTTCAAATGGTAATTCTTCCATTTCATCAAATTCTATTATTCTTTTCTTATCTTTATAATATCTATCTAAATATTTAATTATTTTGCTTTTATATCTATTACCAATAATAATATCTGCATCTATAAGTTCACCAATATTATCTTTTTTAAACTGGCAAAAACACCCCATAGCAACAACAATTGCATGAGGATTACTTTTTTTTATATTATTAATAACTTGTTTGCTTTTATTATCAGCTGTATTTGTAACTGTACATGTATTAACAATACATATATCAGCATTTTCTTCTACTTCATTATAATCATTTGAAAGTAATAAATTTCTTACAAATTCGCTTTCATATGCATTAACCTTACAACCTAATGTTTTTATCAAAAATGTTTTCATTCTAAACTTGCCCTGAACCTCTTAAGTATTTTTAAGAATTCATCTTCCTCCAAATAAACTTCTGCTCCTGTTATTTCTTTTTGTTCAACCTCTATTTTATTAATTCTTGGAGCCTCAGAATCTTTTGTTTTATTCTCATCTTCCTTATATGAAAGTGTAATATTTGATGCATTTTTTAATAATTGTTCATAACTAATTATTGCTTTCTTTTCTTGTTCTTCTTCGTATTTAGCAATTGCAACTTGATTATCATTAGTACCAAGTGCTTCTAATCTTTCTTTAGTTCTCTTTTCAAGTTCATCAGCAGATATAACTGCATTTTCTTCTTCACTACTTTCATATTCATTTATAACATCATCATATGTTTTTATATTAGGAACATCAACTTGTTTAATTAATGGTTTGTTTTCATCAATTACATCTTCTTTAGTCGTAGCCATTAATGATTCTAAACCACTTAAAATATCATCTTCATGATCTTCATGAATTTTGTTTGTATCTTCAATGATATTATCTTTTCTCTTTCTTTTATCAAGTTCATAATCAAGTAGTTCGTTATATTCTCCTCTAGATTTAATCAATGCTAAAATAAGTACAATTAGAATTGCAAGAGTTAAGACCAAAAAGATAATAAAATAATCTCCAGTCATAAAAGCATCAATTACTTTATCAATGTTTTTCATTTATTTCACTTTCCTTCAAATACTTTAATATCGAAGCTATCATTAATGGTACTGTTTCAGTTCTTAAAACATCACTACCTAATGACGTTTTAATAAATCCCTTACTTACCAATAAATCTTCTTCATTTTTACTTAGACCTCCCTCTGGTCCAAATACTAAACTAATTGTATCATTACAGTTTTCTACTGTTAATACTTTACATATATTTTTTACATTATATTTGTCAAGTGAACACATTATATTTACATTTGATATACTTTCTATATTTTTTACATCTATTATCTTTTCAAGCCTTGGTTTATTAATTCTATAAGATTGTTCGCTTGCTTCTTTAATAATCTTGTTCCATCTAATTAATTTCTTTTCATAATCTTTTTTAGGTAATTTATATTTACAATGTTCATACTCAACTACTACAAAATCTGTAATACCAAGTTCTGTTCCATGTTGAAATATATATTTTAATTTTTCATCATTTAATAATGGTACATATACAACAAATCTATTATTAGTATTTTCTTCTTTAAATAAATCTTTTATCTCACATGATAATAAATCTTTATTTAAACTACAAATATAACTTTTATCTTCATGTACTACTATTATTTCATCATTTTCTTTCATTCTCATTACATTTTTTATATGATTCAAATCATCATTATTCAAATATAAAGTATTATCTTTACGAGAAGTACTAAAATATTGCTGCATATTACCTCCTTATTTTAAATAAACTATTGTTTCTCCATCATTATAATTGTTTGTTTTGTATTCTAAAACTCTTTTATCAGTGTGTAAATATTCATGAGTTGCTTGTCTTAAAATACCTTCTCCTTTTCCATGAACAACAACTATCTTTTTTTCATCTATTTTTAGATTTTCATCTATAAACATTTTAATCATTGCTACTGCACCTGTTCTATCATAACCATGCAAATCTAAATGTGGCAAATTATATAAAAACGGATCAATAAAACTTTTCATACTCTTTTCCTCTTTAATAAGCATTATTATACTCAAATTAAATTAAAAACACAATTAATTTAAAAATAGTTTATGTAAAGTAAAACAAAAAAAAAGAAGTAATTAAATTACTTCTCTAATGCAGCAACTAAATCAGCTTTTTTCATACCAGTTGTATCAATATTCTTTTCTGCACATAAATCTTTTAATTCAGCAACAGTTAATTTAGAAAAATCTTTCTTTTCTTCAACTGTTTTTTCAACTTTAGCTTCTACTGCTTTAGCTTCTTTAACAGTAGTTTTTCCTTCTAAAGCATCTTTAGAAAGACTTACTAATTTAGTAAATTCTTCTGGTGCAAAAATTGCAAGTTCACTAAGCATTTTTCTATTAATTTCAACATTTGCTTTTTTAAGACCATTAATGAATTTAGAATATACTATATCATTATTTCTACAAGCAGCATTAATTCTTGTAATCCATAATTTTCTAAAGTCATTTGCTCTTTTCTTTCTATCATTGAAGCTATATGCTCCACTATGGAATAATTGTTCTTGAGCAGTCTTATATAATCTATGTTTACTTCCAAAGTATCCTTTAGCTCTTTTTAATACTTTTCTTCTTCTATTTTTAGAAACAACTCCACCTTTAACTCTTGTCATCTAGTTCTTACCCCCTTATCCTAAAAGTCCTTTGTATCTTTTAGCATCTCCGCTACTTAATACAGAACCCTTTCTTGCTTTTCTGTTGAAGTCTGTTGGCTTCTTACCGCTATTATGATTAGCTCCTACATGTCCAATTTTTGTTGAACCAGAGTTTCTTACTTTAATTTTCTTACTGATTCCACCATGTGATTTCATTTTTGGCATAATTTTCGTCTCCTCCTTATTTTTTTGGTGTTAAGAATAGTTGCATATTTCTACCTTCCATTTTTGGCATAGATTCAATTTCTGCAACATCAGATAATTTATCTGCAAATTTCATTATTACATCTTTCCCTAATTCAGGGTGAGTAAGTTGTCTTCCTTTAAATCTAACAGTAACCTTAATTTTATGTCCTTTTTCTAAATATGCTTTAGCATTTCTAACTTTTGTTTCAAAATCTCCTACATCAATAGTAACACTAAGTCTATATTCCTTAGTTTCAAGATTTTGTTCTCTCTGTTTTTTCTTTGCTTCTTTAGCTTGTTTTTGTTTTTCATAACGATACTTATTGTAATCAATTATTTTACAAACAGGATTTTTAGGATCACTATTTAATAAAACTAAATCAAGACCAGCATATTTTGACAAAGTTAAGGCATCTTCTATTTTTTTGATACCCATTTTTTCTCCATTAGGCCCAATTACCATTACTTCAGGAAAAGTTATTTGTTCATTTACTAGAACTTCATTATTTTGCTTAGCTATTGCTAACACCTCCATATTTTATCATTAAAAAAGTGGACATGAGTCCACTTAAAAAACTTATTTGTATAAAACTTTAAGCTTTTTTACCAATGTACTTTTACATCTGGTGAAGAGTGGATCTCTTTCTTTCTTTTTCAACATTTAAGATTATATATTAATTATATTCACTTGTCAAGTACTTAGTACGAATAATATTGTTTTCTTTTTCTTACTTGAGTTTCTTTTTTTCTTATACAATCTACATCTACTAAATTACTTTGAACTGTTGATGCATAACCTAAATAAGGTTTAAATTCTCTACCATCATATACTACTCCATTTTTGTATTTTGCATATGGACATATAATATAAACTTCATATTCATTTTTTGTTTCTTGTTTAAATGTTTCATATTTTACTAAATGATAAGACTTACATTCTTTACAAAAATAAATCCAAGCTCCATCTGTTCTCATAACCAAAACCTCACCAACATTAATATTGAATTCCCCAAACTACTTTGTGTTTTGCATCTTTTCCACAAACAACACATTTTTCAGTTTCATAATCTTTTGTTTCAACTATACATCTTGATTTAGTTCCCTTAATTTCTTTCATTTTAAGTTCACATTCTTCATTTCCACACCAATGAGCATTTACAAATCCTGGATGATTTTCCATTATATCTTTTACTTCATCTAGTGATGTTACATCATATGTTTTACTCTTAAGATTATTTAATGCTTTATTAAACATATCTTCCTGCATTTTTTCAAGTTGTTGAGTTACTACATTTATAACATCATTTAGTTTAACAACCATTTTATTTACATTATCACGTCTAACTACAGTTACTTCATTGTTTTCTAAATCTCTTAGTCCAACTTCTACTCTAATTGGTACGCCATTAACTTCTGCTTCAGCAAATTTAAATCCAGCACTCTTATCAGAGTAATCAACATATGAAGTTATATCTCTTTCATGTAATATTTCATTTATATGTTCACATACACTTATTAATTTTTCATCATTTTTAATAGGAATAATTACTACTTGATTAGGTGCTATTTTAGGAGGTAATACAAGTCCTCTATCATCAGAGTGGGTCATTATTAATGCTCCTATCATTCTAGTTGTACTTCCCCATGAAGTTTGATAACAGTAATCATATTCATTATTTTTATTAATAAATTTTATATCATATGCACGAGAAAATTTTTGTCCAAAATAATGAGATGTAGCTGATTGTAAACTAACTCCATTTTGCATTAATGCTTCTACTGTAAGAGTATATTCTGCTCCAGCAAATTTTTCTTTTTCAGTTTTTCTACCTGTTATAACAGGTATAGCTAAATAGTTTTCAAAAAATTCTCTATAAATATCTAACATTTGATGAGTTTCTCTTTCAGCTTCTTCAGCAGTTGAGTGAACAGTATGTCCTTCTTGCCATAAGAACTCACGACTACGTAAAAATAGTCTAGTTTCTTTTTCCCATCTAACTACATTACACCATTGATTATATAATTTAGGTAAATCTCTATATGTTTTAACAGTCTTTGCATAATAATCACTAAACAATGTTTCACTTGTTGGACGAAATGCTAACTTTTCTTCTAAAGTATTATTTCCTCCTTCAGTAACCCATGCACATTCTGGTGCAAAGCCATTAATTAATTCTCCTTCTTTTTTAAGTAGATTTTCTGGTATGAATACAGGCATATATACATTTTTATGTCCTGTTTTTTTAAACATAGAATCCATTATACTTTGCATTTTTTCCCATAATGCATATCCATTTGGTTCAAATACAGTACATCCTTTAACACTTGAATAATCTGCAAGTCTAGCAGCTTTTACTACATCTGTATACCATTTAGCAAAATCATCTTCTCTTTTTGTTATCTTATCATTCATAATTATTCTCCTTTCAAAATAAAAAGGACAGCACAAGGAGTCATAATAGACGGTACCATCCTTTAATTTTCTTAATTTGATAACGGCATTAACCGTGTGAACTTTTCTTCACCTGTTATAGAAGGTAGGAATTAATAACTATTATACTTGGCTTCCACCATACCCAAGCTCTCTATTATAAGGAAGTAATTAATATTCCTTCAACATTTACAAATAGATTTTAACATATCTATTTTATTAAGTCAAACTTTAAAACTCTTTTATTATTTAAATAATTTAACTCAACATTTGTAAAATCTATTAATCTATTTAAATCTTCATTTATTCTATCAAAAGTTAATTGTTTTTTTATTAGTTTAAATAGATTATCATTATAATTTCTAATATCTAATTCATTTTTTAAATATCTATAAAAACCTGTTAACTCTTCTTCACTTACTTTTTTAAAATCACTCATGTCTATATTTAAATATTCTTTAAAATAATTTTGATCATATTCATCAAAATGAATACCTTCTAATAATACATTATTATATTTAAAATAACTAATTACTTCTTTTATTGAATATAACCCAAGTGGAATAGTTTCATCACTTCTAACTACTAAATGAATCATTAAATTATAGTCAGATAATAGATTAATTCTGATAATACTTTGATTTTCAAATCTAATATCATATATTTTAATAGCTAAATCATAGAATTCTTCATTAGATAGATTTTCATTTAATAAAAGTCTTAAATTATTAATTTGATTAATTCTTTTATTAATTCTTTCTATTAAACTTTTATCATTATTAAAATCTATAGAAGGATTATAATATTGATTTTGATTTATATCAAATTGTTTTAAACTAAGTATCATATTATTCCTCCTAGTAGATTATATTAACATATTAAGAAACAAAATAAAAGACTGATAAATCAGTCTATTTTTTCTTATTTTCTTCTTCAAGTTTCTTTTGAACTTCTTTAACAACTTTTAATGCTTGGCGTCTTACTTCATCAGCTGCTTTTTCAACTACAGGAGTTCCTTTTTCAATAGCATATTTGTATAAATCTTCAGCTTTTTCTTTAATATTTTGAGCTTGTTTTAATGCTATTTCTTTTGCTTTTTCTTTATCAAGATTAGCAAGTTCAGCTTGAAGTGTTTCTACTCTGTAAAGTAATTCATCTTTTACTTCTTCAGTATCAATATCTTTAACTCTTTTTACTAAATCGTCAATCTTTTTAGAAAGCATTTTTCTTGTGTTTTCTCCACTATCTGGTGCGAATAATAATCCAAGTCCTGCTCCAATAGCAAGCCCTCCTAAAAACTTTCCTAATCCACCTTTCTTACTCATCTTCATCTTCCTCCTCACTTTCAATTTTTCTCTTTTTATATTTTTTTCTATCTTTAAATAATCTTCTAAGTCCCCCACTAACGAATCCTACTACTGTATCTCCTACTAGTGATATTTTATCATTTACTGTATCAACTAATTCAAATACTCTATCGAGTGTTTTAACTTTTTGAGTTACATCTTCTAATAAAACATCAACTTTATGTAGAGTCATTATAAGTTTAACTCCAATAATAATTGCTACTATAATTAGTATAATCAATAATACATAAATTATGATAGTTAATATTTCTGGCATTACTAATCCTCCTTATCATACATAGAATCAATTAGATTAAATAAATCATGTTCTAATGTACTATCTGTTAATGTTTTTTCTACTTCTGGTTCTTCTTCATCTTCAAAGTTTTCAAGTTCAGCTTTATCTTCTAATTCGCCAATTGATAAATCTTTATCAATATCTTTAGTTTCTTCTTCTATTTTATTGATTAAATCTTCTATTTTAGAAGTTTTTTGTTCCAATAAATCAGCATCTTTATCAACTTTATTTATTTCCTTTTTTATTGTATCTGTTGATAATTTGTTCATAGAATTTAATGTATCTTCAAGTTCATCTTCTAAAGTTCCATATGCTTTTCTTCTTACTGTGTCATATGAAGTAACTGATGAACTTAAACTATCATTTGAAATTTCTTTTTCTTTTATTTCTTCTTTTTTATAATCTTTATCTAATACACCCCAAACAGGAGAAATAATAGGTGTTGGCTTAAATATTTTAGGTGTATCTGGTATAGTTGGTGACTCAACTCTGGTATTTCTATTTTGTTCACTTAAAACATTTCTTTTTGGAAGAACCATTTCTTTTTCTTCTTCTGCATCAAATTCAACAAAATCAAAAGTTCTATCAGATTTAAATAAGTCTCTTTCACTAAAAGTATTATCTGTTTTAGGTTTTTCAACAACTAAATCTTCTTCTGGTTCAGTTTCTATTGTCTTGTATTTTATTTCTTCAATTTTTGGTTTTTCTTCTATTTCACGTTCTTTAGTTTCTCTTCTAACTATTTTATTTACTTTGCTTAGTTCTTCTTTATTATTGTCTTTTTCATCTTCATCAACGACAACTTCATCATAAAAAACACCCTTTAATTTACTTAAAATGCCCATGATTGCACCTCTTTCTATTAGCTTTCCTCTTCATATTCTTCGATATATTCTAAAATATTCTTTTTTTCATCTTTATTTTTAGGTTCAGGAAGCTTATATATAGTTTCACTAGATTCTAAATCATTATCATTAATATATTTTTCAATAACTAAGTCATTGTATTTAATTGACTTAAGTATTGTTATACCTCTTGATATAGCATATCTTAGTTCACTTTCTTCTACCTCTACCTCTATTATAGCATAATTATAACACAACTCAACAAAAAAGTTATCATTATTTTTTCTTATTTTTAGGTAACCATTTGCTTCATCTTTTTCAAAAGTAAAATACTCATAATCATCTATTTCATGATCAGCTTGTATTATATTTTTATAGTAATAACTTACTATATCTATATTTAGGTAATACACTGTGTTATGCGATATTAATTCTTGAACATAATCATTATCATTTTTAATACTAAATTCATTAGGTAAATAATATCTATATCCTTTTGCATTAACATTATAAGATTTACTTTCATTCTTGATACCATTATCAACTATTTCTTTTAATGATAAAGAATTTATATTAGTATTTGTACAACCTACCAATAAGAACATACAAATTATAATTATTATTTTCTTATACATATCTAACTCCATACTATTAAAAATTATAGCAAATTATTTATTTTTTAACAACATTTATATAATTTATATTCTTTCCAAGTCCAATAAATTTATCTTCATATTCAGTAGTAAATTTATCAAAATAATTAGTATCTGTTTTAACTATTTCATATCCATTATCAATAAATGATGTAACTGAATATTCATATAAATCATCATTATCTGTTTTCATTTCAATATGTTTTTTATTTTTAAATATTAATTCATACTTAGATAAAAAATTATCTGATGTTAGTCTTCTTTTAGTATGTCTTTTTTTAGGCCATGGATCAGAAAAATTAAGATATATTTTATCTATTTCTTTATCAAATATATCATTTATGTTTATCGCATCAAAACATATAAGTTTTAAATTATTAATATTAATTTCATTTAATTTTTTAACAGCACTTACAAGTGGACTATCATATTTTTCTATACCAATATAATTTATATTTGGATTAGAAATAGCTTTACTAATAATAAACTTTCCCTTTCCAGTACCAATTTCTATTTCAATAGGATTATTATTATCAAATAATTCATTCCACTTTCCTTTATATTGTTCTGGATTATTAATTATATATGGAGAAGCGGATATTATCTTATCAGCGTCTTTTATATGTTTTAATCTCATAATACACCTCGTATAAATATTATACACTAATACATTATTTTTGTCATATACTATTGTAGGTGAAGAAAATGAAAAATAGAAATATGTTTTATCAAAACATAGAACAAGGATATCAAAATCCTGGTATGTTTATACCACCTAGTGGATATAATATGAATACTGAATATCAAGCATATGGACCAAATATGATTCAAGGCCAAATGCAAGGAAATAATAATTCATATCAAAATGATTATGAAGAAAGAATTGCTAGACTAGAACGTCAAGTTAAATCATTAGATAATAGAATTCAAAAACTTGAAAATTTAAATACTGATACTACTGATAACTTTTATATGATATAAAAAAATATATAGACATCTATATATTTTTTATTGTTCTAATTTTTTATAATCAATTTTACCTATCTTTGTAGTTGGCAAAGATTCTCTAAATTCATATTTGAATGGTTGCTTATATTTAGAAATATTCTTTCTACAATATGTTCTTATTTCTCTTTCAATAGTACTATTTCTTTTTACGTTTTTCTTTAAAACAATAACTGCTTTTGGTACTTCTCCCTTTATTTTATCTTTCATTGCTACCACTATTGAAGTTTCAACATATTTATTTTTATTAATAATTTCTTCTAATTCCATTGGATAAATATTATAACCATTTGATATAATCATTCTTTTTAATCTTGATTGATAATATAAAACTCCATCTTTATCCATATATCCAAGGTCTCCAGTATGAAGCCATGTTTTACCATCATAATGTTTTCTTAATACTTCATTAGTTTCTTTATCTTGATTAATATACCCAAGCATAACAGATGGTCCAGTTACACATATTTCTCCTACACTATTTTTTTCTAACTCAATATCAGTATTAGGCTCAAATATCTTAATAATATTGTCTGGATTAGGTATTCCTAAATTATTAAGTGATTTAACGCTCTCACAAGTAGCAGATATAAATGCCGTTGCTTCTGATAAACCATATCCTATTTGTATTCTAGCTAAACTACCACAAGATCTAAAATGATTAATTGTTTTATCCATAAGTTCACTAGATAAATAGTCTCCTCCGCTAAGTATAACTTGAACACTACTTAAACTATTTCTACCTGCTTTTTTACCATTTACTAAATAATTTAACATACTTGGTATAACTGGTAATAAATTAGGTTTCTTTTCTTTAATAATTTTATTTAATTTATGAACATCAATCTTTGGTATTAATATACATTTTAAACCAAGAGCTAAAGGAACATGAATACAAACACATAATCCAAATCCATGAAAAATTGGTAAAGCAGAAAAAATTGAATTACCAGCTTTAGCTTCTTTGCAAACAACTTCACATTGAGTTGCAATTGAATTAAAGCATAAGTTAGATAGTATTACTCCTTTACTTTTTCCAGTTGTTCCACCACTATATATAATTACTGATGGACTATTTTTACTTCTATTAACATGAGTTTCTATAAGTGTATCTTCATTTTTAATAAAGTCATTATATCTTATAACATTATCTTCATAATCCATTTTACTTCTGTTTTTTATATTATACAGTGTTTTTAAGAATGGATTCATACTATTACTAACATCACTTATAATTAAATGTTTAATTTTTAAATCTCTAATTTTATCATATGTAACATCACTAGCAAGCATTGTAGTTGAATTAGTTTCATTAATAGCATATTCTATTTCACTTAAGCTAGATAATGGATGTATTATATTACAAATAGCACCTATTTTATTAACCGCATAAATAGTAAAAATAGCTTCTGGTATATTTGGCATACAAATTGTTACACACTCATTTTCTACTATATTTAATTTACTCAATGATATAGCTATATTATCAACTTTCTTAATAAATTCTTTATATGTGAATTTTGTATCAAAATATTCAAGTGCTATATTATCTGGATGCTTCAAAGCTGAATCATACACCATATCATACATAGAACCATTATAATAATTTAAACTCTCTGGCATTCTATCATAGAATTTCAACCATGGTTTATCTTTATTATATTTTAGTTCATTTATTGATTTTATTATTTTATTTATGTAATTGTTTACTTTTCCCATTTTCAAATCCTTTCATTTAATTAATTATATCATAAAAAAAGTATAAAGATTTACTTTATACTATAATTATATTTTTTTAGACAAACATTAAATTATCTTTTTTATATCTTCTATTTTTATTGGTCCGTCTCTTAATATTTTTATCTCATTTGTTGTTAAATCTACAATAGTACTAGCTTTATTATATGATACATTTCCTTCAAGTATTCCATCTAATAATGGACAAGACTCTTGAACTTTTTCTATAGTATCACAAACTTCTTCCCCACTTTGATTAGCACTTGTCATAAAAATGGGACCAACACTTTTCATTATCTCTTCTAATTCTTTTGTTGGTGCCATTCTAAGAGCAACAGTAGGTACACCATTATTAATTAAATCATCACTTTTTTTATTTAATATTAGTGTAATTGGTCCTGGCATAAAAGCATCAATTATTTTATTAATCTTTTCATCTATAATTGCAATGTTTTCTATTTGTTCCTTATTAGCACACATAACTGGAAAATGTTTATTTGATGGTCTATTTTTAACTTCAACTAACTTATCATATGATTTCTTTGAATTAATTCTAGCACAAATTCCATATACTGTATCAGTCGGAACACAAACGACTCCATCATTTTTAAGTATATTAATTACTTCATTTAATTCACTATTTTTATATATTTTCATACTTCTCCTTAATTGGATAACTTCTTTCCAAGTTCTAGTGCTAAAAATGTTACTTCCTTTTTCTTTTCAAAATTAGTTAAACCACTAAGACTTCTTTCATCCCATTCTACTCCATCAAGATTATCTCCTGCATAATAAAATGTAAAATAATCTATGTTTAGATAATTACAAACTGCAGCTATTACTGATCCTTCCATTTCAACTGTTTTAGCTTTTAAATCCTTATAATACTTTATTTTATCTTTAGTTTCTCTATAAAATGCATCAGTTGTCCATGTTGATCCAATTGTATAATCAAAACCAAATTCATTTAGAGTATTTATAAATTCTTCTCTATATTTTGGATTTAAATCAATAGTTTCACTTTCAGGATAATAATGATAACTTGTTCCCTCATCTCTATATGCCATATCCGGTATAATGATAGAGCAGTCTTCTATAGTAGAATCAAGTACTCCGCAATTTCCAAATATTATAAATTTATTTACGCCTTGCGAATGTAATTCTTCTAGGTCTCCTGCTATAAGAGGTCCACCTACAGCAGCCATAAACAATGTTAACATTGTTCCTTTATAATTTAGTACATATATATCTTTTTCCCAATTAGCACATGAAATATATCCTACTTCTTTACAACTGAATTTTTCAATTATATCTTTAAATAAATGTCTTGAGAAAACACCAATAGCTACTTCAGGTAACTTGATATTTTCATCTTGACCTTCTCTAAATTTAATACCATCTGCTTTTATTAATGGTTCTTCTTTTCCAAATCTTATCATAATAACACCTGCTTTTTTTCTATTTTATTATTATCACAAATTAAAAATTCATTATCTTTTAATGTATAAATATTAAACTTTTTATCATTTAATAACTTTTTATAGTCATTTTCTCTATCTTTATCATAATGACAAATTAATATTCCATTAAATAAGTTTAGTCCATCATAGTCTTTTATATTACAACTATTTTCATCATATTTTTCTAAATGCTTAATATTAGAAGTAACAATATGACTTCCACAACTACCGCCAATGTATATAACACCATTTTTAACATAATTAATAATATCTTTATCAAAATTACATTTTCTGATAATATTTAATGTTTCAAATGTATTTCCTCCACCAACAGTAATTATATCAATATTTAAATTTCTATATTTTTCTACTTCATATTTATTAAAAATATAAATATTATTTTCTGAAAATCCCCATTTATTAACTCTATCAAGATACTTTCTAGTATTAAGTATTTCAAATGTGGCTTTTTCATTTGGTATAAACAGTACTTTGCATTCACTTATTGGTTTGTTAATGTATTTAAATACTTCTTTTGTAACTTTATCATTAAGAAATATTGTTGATGTTAAAAATAATTTCATTTTTTTAATTCACATGATTTTATTATATTATCAATTAATAATGAATTAGTAACAACACCAATACCTCCTGGTACAGGAGTTATAGCAGAACATACCTTACTTACATCATCGTAATCAACATCACCACATAATTTACCATCTTCAAAGTTAATACCAACATCAATTACAACAGCACCTTTTTTAACACTATCTTTCTTTAAAAATTTAGCTTTTCCAATTGCCATAACAATAATATCAGCTTCTTTAATTTCAGAGCTTAAATTATTTGTTTTTGAATGACATATAGTAACAGTAGCATTCTTTTTGATTAACTGTGGAATTAATGGCTTACCAACTATTTCACTTCTACCAACAATTACTACTTTTTTACCTGAAACATCAATATTATAATAATCTAATGTTTCAATAACAGCTTTACTAGTGCAAGGTATTAAAGCATCATCATGATTTAAAAATAGTTTACCTTTATTTAATATTCCAAGACCTTCAACATCTTTATTAGCTGGGACTAAATTTAATAATTCACTTAAATTACCAGGTAATGGTTCTTGAAACATAATACCAGTTACATTTCTATTCTTTTTAACTTTATTAAAATTATCAATAAATTCTTTTTCATCTTTAGCTAATTTTAATTTAAACTTAATCCCATTTTTTAGACAATTCTTCTCTATTCTTTTAATATATACTTCACTAGCATCATTACCACTAATGCCAAGAACAACTAAATATGGTTTTATTCCATTTTCCTTTAATAATTCAATTCTTTTAGCAAAATTTTCTTCTATTTTTGAAGATACACTTTTTCCTTCTAATACTTCCATCTTAATCTAATCCTTTCATTAATTTATCAGTTTCTTTTAATATTTTATTGCATCTCTTTATTACTTTTTCTTTATATTTTTCATCAGTAATAGATTCTAAATTAATATTAACATTTACAATTGCAGATTTTATTGATGCATATGAATAATACTTACATATTTTAAAATCACTAGCTAACATTCTATTACCAACTTCACTTATTTCACATGATAATTTTAATGTTTCAAATGCTATATTTAAAACATATTCGCAAAATTCAACTGATTTTTTACATACTTCAATATATTTATCCATATCATCTTTTCTTGTTTTATATGATGATAATATTTCTTCTAAAATGTTTTTATCATCATCAATAACATTTAAAGATTTATTCTTTAAATCATTTGCTTTATCTAATATTTCATTTATTTTATCTTGTACATCTTCATAATTCTTTTTATTAACAGTTAAGTTTCCAATATATTTAATTAAAGAATTTATAGTAGATAATACTATTCCTACTACTCCACCACCAGCAATTTCAATTTCTTTACTTTCTAAATCAGAAAGTATTGGTTTTAATTTATCATTATACATAATTACTCCTTTAATTTTCTAATAAGTAGATGCTTTTGAATAAAGTATTACCCATTTACCATCTATCTTTTCTACTATTAGATCTTGTTTTAATCTCCACCATAATTTATTCATTCCAAATGGACTTGCAAGTGTTTTTGTTTTACCAATTACACTTGCTTTGCTTCCATTTATTTTTACATCTATGCTTTCATGAATACAATCATAATATTTTAAATCTCCATTAATAACTGAATTAATGTAATCCTTTTTACTTTGTTTTAATCCTGTCATATGAACTAAAACATAATCATCTGATAATATTTCATTTAATTTATTAACATCTTTATTAATACTAGCTGTACTTAAATCAATATATAATTTCTTTATTTTCTCTTCCTCAGACATAAATCAAATCCAATCTTCAAGTCTACTTTTTGAATTCTTAGCTTCACTACCACGAATAGCTAATGCATCATCTAATACGTTAGCTCCTTTACATATTTTTTTAACATCACTTACAACACTTCCAAGTCCACTACCTTCATGAGTTGTTATTACTCTAATAGTTTTACCACTAAAATCTAAATCTTTAATAGCAATTTCAAATGAATCAGCATTTAAATACTCTTTTATATATGAAGCCATCATTGCTGTATTACTAATGCTAACGTTTCCTACATTGTAATTTTCTCCAGTTTTAGAAAAATAAACTACAAGTGTTTTCTCCTCTGTATTTTTATCTTCTTCATTTTCAACAGATTTATTATTATTTAAAATATCATTAGCTGACGTTTCATCTTTCTTATTAACTTCTGTTTTACCACATCCAGTTAAACACATTACAAACATAAATAATAATGTAAATATAGCTAATATCTTTTTCATTTTTGTCCTCCTTAAATCAATAGATAATGTTTTTTACCCCTTAAAAGTATTATATCAAAAAAAAATAATGATTAATATATTTCTATTAATCATTATAATGAAATGTCAAGAATCATCATTAATACAAAACCAATCATAACACCAATTATTCCATATGCACTTTTATTATCTTTATACATTTCTGGAACTAATTCTTCAATAACAACATGTATCATCGCACCAGATGCAAAAGAAAGTAAATATGGAAGTAATGGAACAATTATATTTATTAATATTAAAGTAATAAATGCACTAATTGGTTCAACTATTCCAGACAACACTCCATAATTAAATGATTTAAATTTACTATTACCTTTTATTCTAAGTGGCATTGAAATAATAGCTCCTTCTGGTATATTTTGTATAGCTATTCCTATTGATAACATCATTGCTTCTAACAATATAATGTTTTTAGATAATAAATATGCTGCAAAACATACACCTACTGCCATACCTTCTGGGATATTATGAAGTGTAACTGAAAACATTAACATATCAATATTTTTAGTTTCCTTTTTTTGAGTTATTTTATTAATGATAATTAGAAATAAAAATCCACATATAAAACCAATTGATACAGGTATCCATTTAATTTTATTTGTTGTCATTTCAATAGATGGTATTATTAATGAAAAAATACTTGCAGATAACATTACTCCAACAGCAAATCCAATCATTAATTTATGAAATTTATTGTTTATATTTTTCTTTAAAAAAAACACAAAACTACTTCCCAAACTAGTACCAATAAATGGTATTAGTATTCCTAATATACTATATAATATTTTATTCATATTACCTCACTATTATATAGTATGAAGAAGTATATTTTGTGTTAATTATCTTTTACATTTACTCCTAAAACATTAACTAAATCAATAGCTTGAAATCTATCTATAATAATTCCTTCTAAAGATTTAAAATCAATCATCATATTTGATATATTGCAACTACTAAAATCAATATTTTTTAAATTAGTGTTACTAATTTCAGAATATGAAAAATTAACATTGTTTAATTCTATATTTTTAATAATAGTTTCCATAAATGATAAGTGATTAAAATCAGTGTCACTTACTATCATATTAGTTATTCTACTATCACTAAAATTAATATAACCACTACTAGAATTTAATATTTGAACGTCTACTAAACTACTACCTATAAAAGAAATACCAATCATCTTGCAATTAATAAATTTGACTCTTGTTAATGGTGTATAATCAAAATTTTTATTAGACAAATCACAATTTTCAAAAATAACATCTACAAGCTCAACTCTTTCAAATTCAATATTATTAAAATCAATATTTTTAAATATACAACTATCAATTGTTATATCTTTTAATCTTATACTAATATCAACATTTTCACTATAACAACTTTCAACAAAATTATTTTCATAATATGAATCAATCAACTTATATTCTTCTATATTTTTTATTTTAGGTTCTTTAATTTTCATATTTTTCTTATCCCATTTTCATCATAATATTTAAATACTATATCAAGCATTTCATTAATAGTATCTTTATATTCTTTAATTGTTTTATTTCTTATTTTTTCTATATATTTAAAATCCTCTATTCTTTCATTTTTACTATATGTTATCTTTCTATTCATTTTAGTAAAATCTTTTGATAAATATTTAACAAATCTAATATAATCTAATAAATCATATTCAATTAATAAATCATTATCAAAATTATATTTTTGAAAATCATTGATAATTTTTAAATCTTTCTTACTTACTTTTTTAATTTTATTTATTCTAATAATATTCTTAATTATTAAATTATATATTACAAATATTAATACCAATACTATAATTAAAAATATAATATATTTTGAAACTATTTTTGTTATATTAGAAAAATACTTATCAATAATAATTATTAATATTCCAATTAATGCTGCTAATAATAAAAATCTATTTTCTTTAATTACTCTTTTCATATTTTTAATTATACAAAAAAAGTAGATATAAATCTACTTTAATACTTTTTTATTCCAAGATCTTTTATTACAATTTGGACACTTCATGTATCTTGTTCTATTAACATACATAGCCCATAATACACTTTTATATGTTGGAACATATTTATGATGACATTTTTGGCACTCATAATAACCTGCTTTTTGTTCAATTCTTATTGCAAATGGAACCATAATTATAAATGAAATAAAACCAACTAAAATAAGTATTATTCTTAGTTTATTCTCCATATCTATTAATGAAGCAATTAATATAAGTGCAAAGAAAACAATACTTATTAGTACTCCTATTACAATCTCCATTGATAATAATCTCTTATCTGATTCTTCTTTTTGTTTTTTCATTTCTAACAAGTTTTCTTCAGCTTTTATATCATAGTTATTTTTTTCTAACACTTCTCCACTCAAAAGTTCATTAACACTAATTTCAAGAATTTCACATAATGGAATCATTATACTTGCATCAGGCAAACATATACCTCTTTCCCATTTAGATACTGCTCTATCACTTACATTTAATTTTTCAGACAAGTCTGCCTGTGTTAACTTTTTTTCTTTTCTTTTTTCTTGAATAAATTTTCCTATTTTTATAGTGTCCATAAACTATCCTCCTTCAGTGATTTAATTATATTATATTCTTTATTAATATAAAACAAACCTGTAGTTGAATTTAAGATAATATTTCAATATTAATTATATCTGATAATAATAATTTTAAATTATCTATAAATATTATTTGACTATTAATTATATCAATCTTTTTAATATTGTTTTTAATGCTTTTGTATTCTCCTCCATCTTTTTTCTTATCTTTTAAAAAATATGTTACTTTTACTAATGGACGAGTATTAATTTTAGATTCTATTATATTTAATTTTTCATTTAATTTAATTGTTTCTTCTTCAGTAAGAATTATTTTTTTACTTGTAATTCTTGCAGTCTCTTTAACACTTTCCATATATCCTTCTAATGCATCAAATGGAGCAAATTGTGCACTTCTTTCATATAAGGACATTCTTGGTCTTCTCTTTGATACATGATGTGGTAAATTTATTATATCTTCATATTTCATCCCCTATGTCCTCCTATTTGTGCATTTCTTTGTATTGTAGTAGCACCACTTTCTAAATTCATTGCTTTTAATATAGAATTTTTTCCATATTTATTTTTTATGTTTAACATTGCAAGTTGTAATTTTTTTTCATAAGTTCTATCTATTTTTTCTTTTTGCTTAGTTTCTTCAATTTGTTTCGAATCACTAAATAAATCAAATTGTTTATAAACTACTTGTTTATTTTCCATTTCTTCATTAATTAAATTATTAGCAGATATATTTACTCTTCTAACAAGTAATTTATCTTTTATTATTTCATCAAACAATTTCATAATTGATGCCATAATTATTCTTGTAGATGATGTTTTCTTTTCAAGTCTAACTGTACCATGTGAATGTTTAGGAATAAATCTACCATAGTGATCCATTACTACTTCTCCATGATAATATTTTCTAATGTTTGGATTTGTCAAATTTTCTACATCATATCCAATTGTTAAAACTATTTGATCTGTTATCAAATGTTTTTCAACTAATTCTAAAACTAATAATTCAGTCATTTCCCTAACAATTAATTTAGTTTTAACAGTATCATATGGTTCGTGTAAAACTTGTCCAGAACTTAAACTATTGGTTCTTGGTTTATACGATTTTACACTTTTTATTGTACATGGTTCATATCCCCATGCATGATCAATCAATAACTCGGCATTCACACCAAATAATTTATATAATAATTCCTCATTTTCTATAGAACACTTTGCAATATCACCCATAGTAAATAATTTATGTTCTTCTAAGCGTCTTCTATATCCACTTCCAACTCTCCAAAAATCAGTAAGTGGTTTATGTTCCCACAATATATGTCTATAGCTCATTTCATCTAACTGTGCAATCCTAACACCATTTTCATCAGCATCACTATGTTTAGCAACTATATCCATTGCTACTTTTGCTAAATACATATTAGTGCCAATACCACAAGTTGCAGTTATACCAGTTGTGTTATAAACATCATGTATTATCATAGTAGCAAGTTCTTTTGGAGTCTTATTATAGTATTTTAAATAATCTGTTATATCACAAAACACTTCATCTATTGAATATGAAAATATATCATCACGAGATAAATATTTTAAATATATGTTATATATTTTAGTACTATATTTCATATAATAATTCATTCTAGGTGGAGCTTTTATAAAATCTAATTCTAAAGATGATTCTCTTTTTAATACTTCATTATCAAAAGATTTACCAGTAAATTTATGATTAGAAATTTTACTTCTTCTTTCACTATTAATTTCTCTTACTTTTTCATTTACTTCAAATAATCTTGCTCTACCACCTATTCCATAACTTTTTAGTGAGGGACTAACAGCTAAACATATAGTTTTTTCTGTTCTTGATTCATCAGCAACTACTAAATTTGTAATTAATGGATCTAAATTTCTTAACACACATTCAACAGATGCATAAAAACTTTTTAAATCAATACACATATAAACCCTATTCATATCTCTCACCAAGAAAATTATAACACAAACAAATGTTTTATATCAATAGAAAATTTTGGAAAATAAAAAGAAATAGAATTTCTATTTCACAATTATGTAAACTATCATATCTAATATAAATAGTAACCATAATGTTATCGAAAAAATAGATAACATTTTCTCTTCAGTATTTAATACTACTTTCTTTAAAAATGGAATAATTTTGTATATTAATAATAAGCTTGCTATTCCAAATAATATAACTGATCTAGCACAAACATATCCATTTATATTACCAAAATTTAATATCTCATAATTATAATCCCATAATCTTAAATTAAAAAAATTATCTAAAATATACCCTGTTAGATATTCTAATATAAATGTTACTATGCAATTAATTGTAAATACTATTAGTGGTTTATCTTTATATCTATATGAAATAAGTGTTATTAATAGTCCACCCCATCCATATATAGGTATCCATGGTCCAAAAGTTGAACCTCTCTTAGTAAAATAACCTAAATCTATTCGATAGAAAAAAGTTTCATAAATAAATCCACATATTCCACTAATAACCATTACTAACATAAGAATATAAATTGTTTTTTTCAAATCTATTTTTTTATCTTTAAAAATTAATAATTTATTTTTCATTTAATCAACTCTTTTTCTAACTTTTCTAATAATTCGTTAATAGTATTATATTGTACTATTTTTATATTATTATTCCCCTTAATCATAAATGATATATTTTTATTTTTTTCATATGCACAAATAATTTTTTTATTAAGTTTTTCTGCATACCCAATTTCATATCCAACACCTAGTGACGGTGTACTTACTTCTGCAATTAAAACATCTGATTCTTTTAACCAATTAATATCTCTTTGATATACTTCACTTGGAGTTAAATCTTCTCCAGTTGAAGACAAACATTTATCTGCAACATGTTTAGTTAAAACATCTCCATATTTAGATAAAAAATCTACTATTATTTTATAATTATCAACATTTTGTCTTCCGCCTGTTATTGAACCAGCAAAATATATTTTCATTTTTTATTTTCCTTCTTCCAAGACTTAATTGTTTTATATATTCTAAATGAATCTTTAATTGTACTATAATGACTTCCTTTATTATCATCTATATAAATTGTTTGTATATTTATTTCTTTATATTTAATATTGTTATTTTTTAAGTCAAGTAAAACATTCATTTCATATTCATATCTTTCACCATTAATAGATAACATATAATCTATTAATTCATTCGAAAAAGATCTTAATCCAGTTTGAGTGTCATATATTTCTAATTTAGTTAATTTATTAAATATAAATCTTGTTAAAGTATTACCTATTCTACTCCTAAGTGGAGTATTTTTATCCCACTCTCTTTTGCCAAGAGCTAGCTCTTCTTTATGTTCACTAATATAATCAATTAATTTATTAGCATCACTAATAGTATGTTGCCCATCACCATCCATTGTCGTAACAATATAATTTTTATAATTATATTTAATATATTTTAATCCGTATTTAAGAGCATATCCTTTACCATGGTTATTGTCATATGATAAAACATTAGCATACTTTTTAGCTTCTTCAAATATTGAATCATATTCATTACTAGAACCATCGTTTACAACTATAATATTGTATTCTTTAATAGTTTTTAATAATTCTATTAATTTATTATCTGGTTCATAAGTAGGTATTAAAATTATTTTATTCATATAAACTCCATTATTTTTTTAATAATAGTAGAACTTGTACTATATTATCTAGTCCTTCTTTAAATCTGTACCCATCTTCTCTACTTCCAACTATACTATTATAATGCGTTGGTACTGCAATCTTAGGTTTAATTGCTTTAACAAGTTCAATCGCATCTTTATAATCACATGTATATATTCCACCTATTGGAACAAAAGCTATATCGCATTTAACATTTCTTGCTTCTTCAGTATTATCGGTGTCCCCTGCTATATAAATTCTTTCATCATTAAGAGTAATTACATATCCTACCCAATCATACTCTTTTTTATGAAAATCTTTATTTATATTATAAGCTCTTACTGTTTCAAATTTAATATCATCTATTTGATATTTATTATTTGGTTTAACTACTAAAACATTCTCTTTTTTAAATCCAAGTTCTATAACTTTATCTTCTAAATCACTAGGAATGATTATTTTAGTATTATCATCTTTTATCAAATTAATATCTTCTTCACTATAATGATCAAAATGACTATGAGTGATAAAAATATAATTAGCTATTTCTATATTTTTACTTTTATTTTTTAATTTAAAAGGATCAAAATAAATAATATTATTCTGATATTTTATTTTAAGTGCATTATGAATTATTAATTCTATATTATCTATCATATTTATCCTTTTGTTATTTCTAAAACTAATCCTATTATGATTGTTAAAACTAAAGCTACTACAAAAGCAACTAATCTTTGTTTTCTACTATCATTAATAGTATCATTTGGATTATTAATATATTTTTTTATTGTCTTATATACTTCATCATAATTTTTTGATACTTTATGATTTACATAAGTAAGACCTTTTGATAATTCTACAAATTTATCATTAGCTTCTATCTTATAATCATCAACATTTATCTTAATAGTATCATTTTCAATATTAATATCTAATCCTTTATATTGACGTTTTAATTTATTATAAACAGCTTTTAAATCTTTCATATTAATCACCCTTTTTATTAATTATATCTATAACTGTATATTCTGATTTTGTACCTGTTTTAAAATCAATTGCCCAATCAGATAATCCTGTATTAACTATAAAAGTTGTATTATCATCTTTTTTACTTCCTTTAAACATATCATTTGCACCTATCATAAGTCCAATATATCCAAGCGGAAATAATTGACCTCCATGAGTATGCCCATTTAATACTAAATCTACTTGTGCACTCTTTTCATTTTCATAATCATTTGGTTGATGATTTAAATCAATCATATACTTTGATTTATCTAAATCTTTAGTTAACTCTTCAATAGTTTTTCTTTGATATTGTTTATCTTCTCTACCAATTAAATAAATATAATCATTTAGTTCTATCACTTCATCTTTAAGAACAAAAACATTATTTTTTTCCAATTCATTTATTAAATCATTACTATTAAAGTTTCTATAATTATAGTAGCCTCTATCATGATTACCATATATAAAATATACTCCATATTTAGTATTAAATTCAGATAAAGATTTGCATGATTTTATCATATCTTCACGTGTAGTATCATCATCTACAAAATCCCCCGTTATTACAACCAAGTCAGCATCAATTTTACTTATTCTATCTATATGTTTTGATAATCCGTCGCCGTCAAACGTAGTTCCAACATGAGTATCACTTATTTGAATTATTCTAAATCTATCTGTACCAATATTTTTATTTGTTTCTACTTCATATCTAGTTTCAAAAACATGATAGTCTAAGTAAGCACCAATTGATAAATAAATTACTGTTATAATTATTCCACATATAACATGTATAGACTTATCTATATTCTTTTTAGATATTTTTTTGTAAATAAAGAATAGTATTTGAGATAAAACTAAAAATATAAACAAGTGAAATAATATAACCACTGCATTTACATAATTAAATAGTATAAATACTAATATTAATGGTAATAAAGAAATAATAACTCTAATATATTTATTTTTTATTTTTTCTATTATTTTAATCATAGTAAAAGACTTGATTATATATATAACCATAAATAATAACAACAATATAATAAAAATCATAAATATATTAAACATTATTATAAACTCCTATCTAATACCTGATATTTCTCCATTTTCATCTATTTTCATTTTTAAATAATTAGATTCACGTGCAAGACCTGGCATTGTTAATACTCCACCCATTAGAATAGTAATGAATCCTGCTCCATTATATAAATTAATATCATTTACTGTCATAGTAAAATCTTTTGGATAACCTAATACTTTTGGATTATCTGTTATTGACATAGGCGTTTTAGATACTACAATATTTAATTTAGTATCCTTTAAATCATTTATTTTATCCATAGCTAATTTATCAAATTTAACATCTGCAGCCCCATATTCATTTTTACAAACTTTATTAATTTTTGTAACTAAATCATCATCACTTTCATACATATGATATTTTTTCTTATTCTTTTTCATTTCTAAAATTTGATTAGCAAGTTCAATACATCCATCTTCACCATCTCTAAACATAGTTGAGACACTAAATTTATATCCCATATCAGTTACAAATTTTCTAATGTATTCTACTTCTTCTTTTGTGTCATCATTAAATAGATTTAATGATACAAATAAATTACTTGTATATTTACTCATATTCTTAATATGATATTCTAAATTACCAATTCCCTTTTCAAGTGAACCTTCTCCATTATATTTAAGTGCTTTTATAGTACAATTAAGTACTACTGCTTCAGGATAAATGTTATTTTCTTTACATTTTATGTCAAAAAACTTAATAGCACCCATATCAGAACCAAATCCAGCTTCAGTAATTACATAATCTGAAAGTGACATAGCAAGTTTAGTAGCTATAATTGAATTACATCCATGAGCTATATTTGCAAATGGTCCACCATGTACTATAACAGGATTTCCATATAAAGTTTGTACTAAGTTTGGATTTATAGCGTTTTTAAGTAATATTGTACAAGCATCTTCTGCATGTAAATCACGAGCATATATTTCTTTTCCATCTTTAGTAAATCCAACTATTATATTTCCTATTCTTCTTTTTAAATCATTTAAATCTGTAGCTAAACAAAATATTGCCATTAATTCACTAGCTGTTGTAATAACAAAATTTTCTCTTAAACTTCTATCATTAACATCTAAACATCTTTTAATATTTACTTTATCAATTCCTAATTCATTACCTTGAAAAATATGGTTATCAACAATAGCACATAGTAAATTATTAGCACTTGTTATAGCATGAAAATCACCAGTAAAGTGCATATTAATATCAATAGAAGGTTCAATAATTGCTTTACCTCCTCCAATTGCTCCACCTTTTCTTCCAAATACTGGTCCAAGAGATGGTTCACGTAATGCAGCAATAGAATTTTTACCAAGTTTATTAAGTGAATCATTAAGTCCTATACTAAGAGTAGTTTTTCCTTCTCCATATGGAGTTGGATTAATACTAGTAACAAGAATTAATTTTCCTTTTTTACGTCCTCTATAATTACTATCTATTTTAGCTATATATTTACCATAATAGAATAAATTTTCCTCTTTAATTTTTACTTTTTTAGCAACATCTTTAATATTTTTCATTTTACCATTACCTCACTTATACATATTAATTTAATTATACTATAAAATAAAAATAATTAATATACAATTTATTTTATGATATAATTACAATAGTAAAAGTAAAGGAATGATGTTATGGCAAATATTGATTTTACTACAGTTGGTGGTGGGAATAACAATTATGATGATAAAATTGTTTATCCAAAAGATATGCAGCCAGGAGAAACTTTGCCAATAATTGCACTACTTCCAGGTGATGGTGGAAAAAGCAATTTCAAAGATGGTTTTTTAAATCAAGATAATTTACCTAGAGCAATTTATGTAGTTGCTGGTCCACACAAATATCAAACTACAGAAAATAATGCTTTAATTACTGCAGAAAATTTTTGTAATTCCCATAATATTAATGTATCTCAAATTGGAATTGAATCATTTAGTGGTAGCGGTAGCGTTGGCTTAATGGAGGCAGCTTATGCTTCTCAAAAATATTCAAACATACCAATAACATTAGTAGAAACAGATGGATTTATGATGGGTGAAGATAGCACTATTAATTATCTTAATAATGAAAATGCAAATATACTTAGAAACAATCCAAATTTTACTGCAATATGTGTTACATATAATGGTGGAGCTACATTAACTGGATATAATAAAATTGGCGGTTATGGAATAAACACATATTATTTAGCAACAACTATTACAGACCATTCGAGTATTAGAGGTGCATCTGAAAAAAATATGGTTCTACCATATTTCATGGGTCTAGTTGACGAGCTTGGAAATGCTGGATATGGTGGTGTTGAAGCTGGGTACAAATTGTATAAATATTCTATGGAAATGGGATGCTTTGATACTAATAATAGATTAGATCCAGAAGTTGCAAGAGCAATAGTAGATTTTACAATTGATAAATTATATTATAATGACAACTATAAAATAACTATTTCAAACAGTGAAATCAGTGAAAAATATAATGATTTATTCAACATAAATCATATTTCAATAAATAGTAATGGTGAAGTTTCAAGTGATTTTCAATTCGTAGTAGATGAAATGAATAAACTTAGAGACCAAATAAAGCAAAATGAATCTCTAAAAAATTTAAAAATGCAAAATTTTAGAGACCCAAGTGGTATACCTGGAATAATTGGTAAATATGTAAATATGTATTTTGATACAATAGGTACCCTTCTTACTAATTTATCTCTTCAAAGCGAATCAATCATTAGTATTGCTCAAGCAATGGTTGACATGGATAATGACTTAAAAAATAAATCTGAAGAAATAACAGACAATGCTTATGATAAAATTCAAGAAACAGTACCAGAAGTTCCAAAAGAAGACAATAAAAATAATACTTATAATAATCCTTATGGAAATAATATACAAGAAGAACCTAGAAATAAAGCAGAATCCACTATTCCAATTAGTACATACCCACTTAATGGAAGTGAGGAATTATTAAAAGACGGGTCACTAGTATATAGTTTTGAAGATGGTACAAGATTATTCATTAAAACTGAAGGAGATAAAGTTCTAGATATGAGATATAAATTACCATGTTCTTCTTCAAATGATTTAAATTCACTTTATAAATCATTATGTGAAAAATATAAAGATTCAGATATAGTTGATTTAATAATACCTAATAATAACAATATAGAAATAGTGTTAAATGAAAAGGTATTTATTGATTCAACATTAGAAGAAATAAAAAATAGATTTTGTACAGGAGGTGTAATTAAGTGACATCATCAATTTATTCTGATGAAATATCAGCAGCAACAAAAGCTCCATATTTAGATAATTTAGAGCAAGATTTAAACACTTCAAAAACAATGAGTGAAACACTTGATAACTTCATTAATTCATGTGAAGCTAAAACAAGATTAAAAGGAAAACAATGGGATAAAGTTAGAGAAAAACTAAATGAATTTGCTTCTATTCTAAAAGAACGCGAAACTTGTGTTTCAGAGTTTTCATCAACAATCATTAATTCAATTAATAGATTAAATGATTGTATAAATAGTTATACTGGCAATATTCCTCTTCAAGGAGTAAATGTCAAAACAGATATTGAACAAACAAATACATTAATTGAACAATGTAAAAATGTTATTTCAGAATTAGAAGCAACTATTTCAAACTATTATAGAGCAAAAAATGAAGATAAACCTAAAATAGATATAAGTAGTATTGAAAACAGTTTAGAAGAACAAAGAAAGAATTTAAAAGATTTAGAAGATTATGCTGCAATCGTTACTAAATTAAAAATAATTTATGAAGAAGAAGAAAAAAAATTATCAGCAGCATTTAACAAAGTTTCAGAATTCAGTGAAAAAGTAGAAGCATTAAAGCCAACAAATAAATTTGTTTATAATCCAAATTAAAAAACCTCACAAGAGGTTTTTTATTTATTTAAAAGTCTTAAAGTATTTTGATCTTTTTCACCATTATAATATTTTAAAAGAACATTGTTAAAAACTTCATCATCACTAACTTCACTAAATAAAGTCATACTAGATTTAAGTTTTAAATTATCTGGATATCCCATAACATCTAAAGGATTATTACTTTTTAATTCAAGTAATGCATTAGATATTTCAATTAAATGTCCTCTTAAATATTCGTTATTAATATACTCTTTTGCCTCATCAATATCTTTTATGGCATAATATTTAGCAGTACTACTATAACCTAAACCATCTATTTGTGGAAAAATATACCATATCCAATGAGTAGTTTTATGTCCATTTTTAATTTCTTTTAATGCCCTATCATAATCTCTTTCTTGAGACTTAATAAATCTATCTAAATTATTCATATTCATTTACCTTTTCATTAACTTGTTTAATTGCTTCTAATAATAAATCTTTAAGATTATCATATGGTTTTATTCCATAATCATATTCATATAACCAATCTAAATATTTAATTTTTTCAGCATCATTTGGTCTTCCATATAATACTTTTTTAGTATGCAAATAATAGCCAAATTCAACATTTGTAGTAAATCCTGCCATTTCAGGATTTTTTCTTGGTATCCAGAAAACTATCATTGTAGAATTCATTAGACCTTCTCTTTCCCATAATACTTGATCTTCATAATTACTTCTAGGTTTCATTGTAGAATATTCAGGTACATAAACTACCCCATCGAAACCATTATCTTTTAATATTTTACATGCTTCTTTTCTCCATGAAATAATATCTTCACTTCTTGGAGTTGGACCTGCTAAGAAAATAGACTTTCTTGCTTTAATAATTTCCTCATCAGAATAATTAACTATCATTTTTTCTCCTTTAAATAATCATTTATTTTATTAATATATTGAATTGCTCTATTAACACTATCATCATATACAGTATCTAAATTACTATTTGAATCTTTTTTTAAATAGTCTTTATATGTAATCTTATTATCATTATTTAATAAATTAATATCACTATTAGTAGATAAAAATTTTTTCATACCTGAAATATTTTTTAAAAAATTAAAACTACATATTTTATATAGATATTTTATTTTTCTATATAACCATATATTAAATTTATAGTATTTTGATACATTATCACATTCATAAGTTTTTAAATATACACTATCTATCAATTTAGATATCTTTTTATTTGTTTTAGCACTTAGTATATTTCTATTATCATATTTATCTAGTCTTACATTATTTTTTATTTTGCTTAAATAATAATCATAATATAGTTCAATCATTGTATGATTGTTTTTGTTTTTAGCACATGTTTTATCTACTTTTCTAATTAAAGGATGAATAGTATCATCCATAACATAATGGCATATATGTCCGTATAAAAATCCTAAACATTCACTATCATTTACTAAGTCATTTTCTTTCATATAATCACAAATATTATATATAAATTCATCTTGTTTTATATGATGTGAATCTCTTCTACATTTAGCATACTTACATAAATCTCCCCCAAGAGAATATGTTAACATATACTCAAGATTAACATTTTTATTATTTATTTTATTATAAACTTCTCTAGCCATAATAGTATGACTTACATATGCTGGCATATATTCACCTTCCATATACAATTATAACATAATAAAAGTTAGAATAAATTCTAACTTTATAAATCTAAATCATTTTTTATTTTAGTAGTTAATTTAATTTTATTATCATTATTATTTTTATCCTTTAATTCATTATAAACTGCAAATGAAATTAATATTGCTCCAATTAATAAGATATATAGCCACCATGGTAAACTTAACCAAAATTCTCTAGTTAATAATAAAATGTTAACTAATATGAATATCAAACTAATTAAGAACACTGGTCCATATTTTAATACATATCCAATAATTACTAATATAGTTAATAATAATACAAATACTAGTCCATCCATTTCATCAGTAAATCCACTAATAGCTATTATATTAATTAATACTAAAGATATATACTCAAATACCTTATAATCATTAGAATATTTTTTAACTATATTTCTTGTAATACATATTATCCATACAAAATATGGTCCATAATGTAATAAAGATATAGTATCTAATTCTAAATCATATGTTATAAATCTTATTAATAATAATATACAAGTATATAAAAATGTTTTAAATACATCTTTTAATTTATCTTCTTTTATTAAATAACCTACTATACTCATTAAACTAAATATAAATATAATAACATATTTTGAATCATCAAATACTGATGCATGGAATAATAAATATACAAAATAGATAATTAGTGATCTATTCTCTTTTTTATAATATGTATAATATAATAATAAAGCAAATACTAAATAAGAAATCATAAACATATAATCACTAACAAGCTCTATATTACTAAAATATATAAATGGTATAAAACTAACATATGAAGCATATAACAAGTTTTTTTCCATATTATTTTTATTAATATAAATATAAAATAATACATTAATGATTATTATAAATAATATATGTATAAATGAATTATTTAAACATGCTAATATTATAGCTGAAAGAGCAAAATGAAATAACATATAAAGATGATTCTCATCATCATTAAGTTCATTAATAAAGTACTCTAAGAAGAATATTACAATACTTGTAAATGGTATTATTAGTATTAAATCTTTCATTTTGTCTATTCCTAAAAAAGAAGTAAACATAAATAAAGAAATGTTTAAATAAATATATGAAACCATCCTAGTAAATATATCTTTTTTCTCAAGTGTACTCATAAAAGAAACGTATGTTACTCCAAATAATAATATAGATGTAAATATATTTGATTCATCTAAAAATAACGTAATAGCAAACATAATTATATATCCAAGAATTTTAAATGAATCCAAGATATAACTTTTTTTATTAATATATTTTCTTAAAAATAACATAATTGCTGCTATATAACCAATATATAAAACTGATAATTCATAAGTAATTAGAAAATCAATTATAACAGCTAAACCAGAAATACTTAAGAAATATGCACTATATTCTTTTCTTTCATTAGTGAAATAAAATATAGCAGTTATTATAGATAAAACTATTAACATAAAATATGTTGGAATTGAATCATCTAAAAATCTAGTGATAACAAATAATAATATATTTGATCCCATTAATTCATAATATGTATGTTCAGAAAGTTTATTATTTTTAGTAAGATCAAATAATGAAATACCAATGAAAGTAAATAATAATATAACTTGTTTTATTTGTAAATCATCAAAGAATGCTGTTATATTTAATCCTATAAATACAATACATAGTGTATATATTTTATCAAATATAGTTTTATCTGTTATTTTACTTGCAAAATATATACTATATAAAACAGCAAAATCTAATAAAATATTTACAAATTGTATATTACCTCCTATTACTTTAAATAAATTTGTAAATAAAGTTAAAAAGCCAATATAAATAGTCATTGTTAGTATACTATTTTTATTAATTTTTTCATTTAAATAATATTTATTTGATTGATATAGTATAGTGAATATAATATTTAATAACGATAAGAATAATAATACAAAACTAAAAGTATTATAAATTTTTATTGATAAAAATATAAATGCAAGATTTAAAAATACTACACTACAAGCACCTATAAATGTATTATTCTTTTGTTTGGAATCAAGATAGTAAATTAAAGTAACAATTAATGAACTAATACATAAATATAAGTAACTTCCTTCACCTTCATATGATAAATAAATACCAAATAATTTAAAAAGCCAAATAGATAGTAGTGTTATTGGTATATATGCAAGTGCTATATAATGAAAAGCTTTTTCTGTTTGTTTTAAATTTATTTTTTTAGCAATATAACTTGCGCCTAAGAAAACACATAACATAACTAACATAAGTATAGTTTTAAAAATGTTATTAGTTACATCCCATGTAGACATTAAAAATATTAATGCAGATAATACCACTAAAATTGATCCAACTATTAATATTGAACTATTTTTAATTTCTTTATCTGAATATTTTGGTTTTTCAGGAACAGTCACTCTACTCTCAATAACTTGATTGTTAACATGTTCTATATTTTGAACATTGGTTACTTGATTATTGTTTACTATTTGTTCATTTATATTAATAACTTCTTGATTATTGTCTAATAGTAAATTATTATCCCTAAGTATTTTTTCATATTTTTTAACGGTATTAGATAATTTATCATTTTTTATTATTAATACAACTACTGCAATAATAAGTAACAACGTCATCACAACCAACTCCTATTGTATTAATTATATCAAAAAAACAATGTATGTAAAATAAAAAGTAGACAAATGTCTACTCATAATATTTTTTTATTAATCTATAATTATTTTCAAAATAACGACTAGCAACTTCTTGATCATTTAAGTGTCTAATTATTTCATCAATATTATCTTCAAAATAATAAATATATTTATCTGGGCAACTAATTATACCTAATTGATTTAAGTATAAAGCTAAATTAATATCTGATACAAATCTTCTAAGTGGAGTTACTGAATGAGTATAATGACTACTACTATCTTTTGTATATACTCCTTTGTCTCTATATATAGCCATATTAGAGTTATGTCCAACTTGGTAGTTAGTTAATACAGAAGTAAATCCAATTAAATCACTAATAGAAAATCTATCTATGTCTGATAAAAACCTTTCATTAGATTTTTTGCAAACCAACTCACATACTTCTCTATATAGTTTTAAATCACTTAAATATTTATCATCTTTATTATAAATCATAACACCAGATGCTCTATATGGATTAATATTATCATTTATAAAAACTGAATTTCTAGAAACATTACTTAATAATACATTTCCTAAACTATCAATTTGATAAGAAAAAGTAATTACATTTCTAATTCTATTCATTTTTAATGATAAAAAGTCATGTGATAATGATGCAGGTATCATATCTCTTATTAACATCTTTTCTTTATTTTGATGATTATACATACTAGTAGCATTTCTATATGCTTCTTTCATTAAATCTTCATTCAAAAGTAAAAAACTTGGAACATCAGTTATATAAACATTTAAAAAATATATATCTCCTTTTTTCTCAATTGAAAAAGCTCCATCTAAATCAGGTGAATATGATTCATCAATTGTTATAACATTTTTATCTCCTATAAAAGGAAGAGTTTCATCTAAATAATTAAACGTATCAAAATTTATTGTTGGTACATCTGTTAAAAATAACTTTTTTATTCTTAATTTACTATCTAGTTTATTAATTAAATTACTAAACTTATCTTTAAGTTTACTATTATTTAATAAATCTATTACTTTTTTTATATATTCTTCATCATTTTTAAACAAAGCAATTATTTCTTTTAAATTATTTTCACTAATACAAAAGCCAGCATAATTTACAATTGTTTCTAAATATAAATATAGCTCATCAAATGTTAACATACTAATTCTAGATAATCTTTTAATATAATTCTTTTTATCTTTGTTTTTAGATATAACAATTAATTTAATTATCTTATCAAAAATGTTCTTTTTAACTATAGTATTTAAATCTTTCTTTGCATTAACAACATTTACTAAATTTCTTACTTCATCTATTTCAGTATCAGATAAAAAATTTTGATTTGATATTCTATTATGAATATATGTTTGAATAAGAGTTAAATATCTATCATCTTTTAATTTATTATTTAGATTGATTAGTTCTTTTATTGTTAATAAATTAACATTTACACTTTTTTCATTTATATTTTTAATACCTCTAGACATTTTTTTAAGTTCGTCTATATCCAAAAATAAATCTTGTATATATTTTAAAGAAGATCTTTCATCATTGTTAAAATAATCATATAATTTCATTAAATTAGGTATTTCTTCTTTATCACAATAAATACGATTGTTTATTCTTGAAGCAATATAGTTTTTAACAATTATTTCAAATGTACTAAAACTTACCCTATCTTTAAATGACAATACTTCATTAGCAGATAAATCAAAAAATCTTTTATTATTATAATTTAAATTTTGAATAGATAATCCTAATATATTGCTAATATTTTTTTCTAAATTTGATTTAGATTTATTATTAATATGAGAATTATTTTTTAGCCTATTTAACAGTTCACTAAACATCTGTATTTCATCCATATTAAAATAATCTTTTTTAAACGTTCTCATATGTACATAGTTTTGTACATGAATACAAAATTGATTTGTATTAACTTTTCCTTCAAGAGATAATAATTCCTCTATAGTTATTTTGCTTATATCAATATTATTCATACCAATCCCCTTCAAATGTGCTATATTATAACAAAAAAAAGATTAATTTTCAATTATATTATCTTATTAATCTTTTCTTTTCAAAATAATTTTTATATATTTCTAAAATCTCATTACAAGTATTACATTTAGATATTTCATTTTCAGTAAAACTAATAGCTTCTTCAAAATTATAAAAATTAAACACTAATTTTTCTATATTATCTTCAAATACACTTAGTCTATAAAAAACTCTATCTTCATTTTTTAATATATTTATTTTTATATAAAATCTCATTAATGAAATAGTTAATTCATTATTTTTTATAAACCAGTGATCATAATCTATTCTTTTCATATTTTATATTTCCATGTGATTATTTTTTACCATATCATACATTTCAATAGCATTATCAATATAGAATTCCCTATCAGGTTCTTCTATTTGTCTTTTAATATATATTTCTTTTATTTCTTCATAACTAGGTACATAAATGTCTTGCTCAAAAGCTATTTTTCTAAATTCATCTTCTAAATTTGGATGTAAAAAAATCCATCTAGCTATTTCATTAGTAGTAAATTTAGTTTTCATTTTTTGAATATATACATTTCTAATTTTATTAATAATATCACTATCATCTAAAGGTATATTTTCTGGTCTATTTGGATAATAATAAATATTAACTAATCCTTCACTTTCTAGTTTTTTTATTGCCTCAAATAAACTACTATATCTTTCTTCTTTTATCACTGGTACATTTTCTTCCGATACTACTTCATTAAATCCAGTATTTATATCTTTGAAATAAGATGAATCTAAAATATATAATGAAAAATCATTTGAAAACATTTTATCAAATGCATGTGGAATTCTTTCAATTAATTCTAGTCTCCCATCTTCATTTGTTAACAATGTATATGTTGCATCATCTCCACATCTTTTAGACATTATAGTAGCAATTTCCCTACTTTTAGTAGCATATACATATGTTCCGTGTGTTGATTTATGAGGATGCAAAACTTCTATTCCATGTGTTTTACTTCCATGATATACATAATTCATTATTATATACCTCCTAATCTTTTTTTAAATATAAAGTATATTGATCCAAATCAAAATTTTTTCCATTTCCTTTACATATTGCTTCATTAAAACCATATTTTTCATATATATGTTTAGCAATATAATTATCTTCCTCTACTCCTAAAGTAAATTCACTATATCCTTTATTTTTTAAATCATTTATTATGTATTCAAATAATTTTTGAGCAAGTCCCTGTCCTTGATATTGTCTATCTATTCTCAATGCTTGCAAATAAACCCTTTTATTAGCAATTGTTTCTAATTCTAAATTATGACTTTTATAATTAACTGTTATTTCTCCAATAAATATTCCATTATTATCTATTATATATGTATCTGTTTCATTATTTTTTAATTCTTTTAGTCTTTCGGATTTATATTTTATCCAAGAAGAATAATCTTCTGGAAATAAATGATATAATTTATCAAATTCTACAAATGATATTTTTCTAAACTTAATATTATTTTTATTTATCACCAAGACCACATCCAATAAAATTATATCATAAAAAAAGATAATGACTACTATCAATTATCTTTTTTATTATCTTTGCCATCCTTCAACTTCAGGTATTTCTTGTTCATAATCATAGTTTATTCTTGAAGCATTTATTCTCATATATTCTTTAACACCAACTTTAAACATATAGTTAGCTTTTTCTTCATCCATTCCTTTATCACCAAAAACTTTATTTGCAACAACAACTCCACTTTCACACAATGAAAAAATACCATTTATATTTGTTACTCCATCAATTATTTCTTCATCACTTAATTCTTTTTCACTCTTTCTTAATATTGATCGATTATGATTACAAATTTCTCTTATTCTTTCATTAGAAACAAATCTAATTTCATCATAATCAGATGAATAAATATATACACCATCTTCTTGATGATCAAGTATACCATAACTAACACTTTTTTTATTTTTTGTAAAAAGACCAGCAACTAATTTTTTATTGTCTTTTACAACAGCATAATATCTTCCACTTGACAAAGAATCTAATGGACTGCATTTTTCAATATATATCCCATCTTCATCACGCTTTGTACTATAAGGATTTGGTCTTGTATATTCTTTTATTTCTAAATCCTCATACCCATTTACAAATTTATCAAATTCTTTTGTGGTAAATACACTTAATCTACTTAATATTTCTTTTGAATCAGAATCAGAGTTTGTAATAATTCTCTTACCATCTTTATATCCAAAATCTAATGCCCAATTTTTATCTTTTTTTGCATCAGATAATATTTTAGCTACTGTAGCTGAATACTTTTCCATACTTAATCCTCCATACAATTTAAAAATATCACAAATCAAAATTAGTGTCAATTATTTATATAAACCTTTATATAATTAAAAAAGATTAGAAAAAATCTAATCTTTTTTAATCAAATAATCCTTTTAACTTATCTATAAAAGATTCGTTTTTCTTTTCTTTTTTCTCTACTACTTTTTCTACAGGTTTAGAAATAGAATCAATCATAAATATCATTTTAGAATTATTCTTTGATCCTGATGGTACACTATCAATTGTTTTATTCTTATTGCTTAAATCTATTAAAGTATCTAATCTTTTTTGAGTAGACTTAACATTTCCATTAACTAAATTATTAATTTTATTTATTCCCTCTTTGTTATATTTTTCAAGACCATCTTTTAATGCATTCATTCCTGTTGATAATTGATTAGATCCATCATTTAATTTATTTAAAGAATCAGATAAAGTATTTATAGTATTATCCACAAATGTCACTTTTTGATTTATATCATCTTCATAGATATCAAGTAATTCTCTTAATTTAGAGTCTACATTTTCTTCACTAAATTCTTTTTCTATAACATTTCTAACAATTTCATTTGTATATTCTTCAGTATATTTACTTGATAAATCACTAGCAGTATTATCTATTATTTTATCAACTAAACTAGAAATATACTCTTTAATATCTGTATTTAAATATAAATTTCCATTTTCTAAATCTTTATTTATTGCATCTAAAATTTTATTTTTTAATTCTTTAGAATATTCACTTATAGTTTTATCTCCATCTATTGATTCATTTAAAATGTTATTTAATTTATTTACATAGTTGTTAACTAAATTTGATAGATAATCTTTGTCATTTAAATCATTTATTATTTTTTCTGTAATATTAATATCACTTATATTTTTTCTTACTTGATTTAATGTATCATTTTGAACTTCTCCTACTATGCCTAAAGCTTGTTCATATGTTACTCCATATTTTTCTGCTATATCATTAACATATTTTTCTTTTTCACTTTCTGACATATTGTTATTTATACTTTCATTTAATTTATTTAATTCACTGTTAACAATATTTTTTAATTCTTTATTTATATCTTCTTTAAGAGCGTTAGTTATTTTTTTAACATCCTCATCATTCTTTAATACATCATATAAATTACTATTTAAAACATTCTCAATTAAATTATTTACATCTAAATTATTAACTATTTTATCAATTTCTTCATCAATTACCGCTTTAGTATTCTCTTTAGTATATTTAATAACTGCACTTTCTAATTCATCTTTATTATCTTTAATAACTTTACTTGTTTCAGTAGTTATTTCTTCTTCTAAAGCAGGAGTAATTTTATTAATGTTATTTTCTATAATTTTAATTAACTCTTCTTTTAATGTATTTTGATCTTGATTTCTATAGTACTCATATTTTTTCTCTAATTCTTGAAATTTATTATTTAATTCTGTAATTCCATTATTCATTTGATTTGATCCATCACTTAATTTTTTAGATGCATCTACTATTGTATTCATATTACTTTGTAATAGATTAATACTTTTATATAGATTATTCATTTCATTAAATATATTTAAATTACTATCATCAAATAAACTAGTTGTAGCAACTGAATAAATAGAATTTAATTCAAAAGAATCAGTATAATAACTTATTTCAACTTTATTCATATCTTTTAACTCATCAATATTTAAAGATTCATATAAACCTGGTGAAGATACAGCCATTACAACACTACTAATACCATTATTAATTACTTTTCCATTTGTTACCCTTATATTTTTATTATCAGTATTATTTAAAATTGTAGTTGTAACTATAGCATATGGAACATACATTTTTTCTTTTTTACCATCTATATTAACTTTTTCATATAGATTATTAGTATATGTAAAAGATATTTTGATATTTCCCTTTTTTCCAAGTATTTCATCTATCTTTTTTTCTTCACCATCTAAATAATATTTAACATTTAAACTAATAGGTAGTTCACCTTTATAAGTTCCTTGATAATATATTTCATTACCATTAGTTTCCCAAACTAAATCATTATCTTTTTTAGTAAATTTTTCTTCACCATTAACATTTTTAATATCAGATAAATTAGTTTTATCATTTATTATATTTCCATTATAATCATACAAATGTTCTGAAATAGTTGTACTTTGAACATTTCCATTTTCATCTAATTTTGTATACACATTCTCTTCTTTTGTTAAAGCATATACTCCACTTATTTGAAACAACTCACATAATATTAATGTTAAAACTAAAACTTTTTTTATTACTTTTTTCATTTTATAAATCCTTTCTTAAACCTAATGTGGTTTTTATTATTAATTTATCAAACATTAATAATACACTAGGTACAATAAACATAACTACTAGCATACTAATTATTGCTCCTCTTGCCATTAATAAACATAAAGATCCAATCATATCAATTTTAGATATTGCAAATACAGCAATTGTTGCACCAAAGAAACACATAGCACTAACAAAAATTGATGATACAGATGAAATAAGAGCTTCATTTACTGAATCCTTTTTATTATGTCCTTTTTTTCTTTCATCTAAATACTTATTTGTTAGTAGTATTGCATAATCTATTGTTGCTCCAAGCTGTATAGTTCCAATTACAATAGATGATACAAATGGAATGCTTGTTCCATGCCAATATGGAACTCCCATATTGATAAAAATTGCAAATTCTATTGATAAAACAAGCAATATTGGTAAACTAATCGACTTTAATACAAAGAACATAATTAAAAATATAACTCCTATAGAAACATAATTTACATTTCTAAAATCTACAGCTGTAATTTCTACTAAATCATTCATTAAAGGACCTTCACCTGCTAAAATTGAATTATTATCATATTTTTTTATAACAAGTTTAATTTTACTTATTTGTTCATTTAATTCATCACTTGCTATATCATAATTAGAATTAATAAGAATTAATTTATATTTGTCAGTTTCTAATATATTTCTTAATTTCATAGGAATAATATTATCAGATATTCCATATTTATTAAATAAATTCATTGAAATAACACTATCAATTCCGTCTATACTTTCAAGTTCTATAATCATTTTATTTATTTCACTATTATCTATATTTGAATCAATCAAAGCCATTGATTGTGAAATTAAACCATATTCTTCTTTTAACTTTTTGCTAACTATTGAATAATTATAATCATCAGGAATAGATGTATCTAATTTGTAATAAACATTTGTATTCTTTTGAGATAAATAAGCTGGAAGTAAAAGAATTAAGAAAACTATAAAAATCCATTTATAACCCTTTATAACAATTGGACCAACAAATTTAAATTTTGGAATTATTGGTTTATGCTTTGTTTTTCTTATCCATTTATCAAATATCAATAATAATGATGGATAAATAGTTAAAACAGTTATTACACCAAATAAAACTCCTTTAGCCATTACTAATCCAATATCTTTACCTAATCCAAATTTCATTGTACATAGTGCTAGAAAACCAGCTATAGTTGTAAGAGATGAACCAACAACAGATACCATCGTTTCACTAATAGCACTAATCATTGCTTCACTATTACTTTTACTATTTTCTTTTGCAGATTCATATTTATGATATAAAAATATTGAAAAATCAGTAGTTACTCCTAATTGCAAAACAGCTGCTATAGCTTTGGTAATATATGAAATATCTCCAAATATTATATTAGTTCCCATATTAAATAATATTGACACTCCTATATTACCTAAAAGTAAGAATGGAACAATGTAGGAATCTAATGAAATTATTAATATTATTAAACAACATATTACGGCAACAATAACATAAGCAAAAGTTTGACTTTCAACTAGTTTTTGCATATCTAATGCCATTGCACTCATTCCACCAACTTTAATACTATCAGAGATTTCTTCTATTTCTTTTACAGCATTGGAAGTTTCTTCATCACTAGTACCACTAGAAAAAGTAATTAATAATAGTTTTGAATCTTCACTCATTACATGATCTAATAATTTTTTAGGAATCATTTCTTTTGGAATAGTTGTTCCTGTAATATCACTAATACTAATTACATTCGTAACACATTCAATCTCTCTAATTCTATTTTCCATTTCTAATAAATCTTTTTCACTTACGTTATTATCTACTAAAGAAACAGAAAATGCTCCCATTTCAAAATCATCTTCTAAAATTTTTTGACCTTTAAGAGTTTCAATATCACTAGGTAAATATACTAAAATATCATAATTTGTTTTAGTAGTAATATATCCTATTATTGATGGAATAATCATTAATATTCCTATTATTAAAATAATATTTCTATTTTTTACTACAAATTTTGAAAATCTATTCATCTTCTCACCCGTCATTATATTCTATTACAATAACATTTTTTATACCACATCATCGCAATATAATTGATGGTTATCCAACATTTTTTAAAATATATATGTATATTTATCATACGTTTTGTATGATATTTGACTTATTATTAACTAAATATTATAATTAATGACTGAGGTGCATTATGGAGAAAAAATGTGATTTAAGAATTATTAAAACAAAAAAAGTATTATTTGAAACACTAATTAAAATAATGAAAGAAAAGAATTTTGAAAGAATTAAAATATCAGATATATGTGAAAAAGCACTTATAAATCGTTCAACATTTTATGCTCACTATGAAGATAAATATGAACTTCTTATAGATTTATTCGAAGAAGAAAAATTAACACTATTAAAAGAACTTGAGGATAATGAAAATGATATTTTTTCAAAAAAATATCTTATGGAACTTTTAAATATATTAATTGATTATATTGATAAAAATAGAGAAATATATAGTGCTATACTTGTTAACAATAAAAATGGAATACTAATTGATTTTTTAACAGATGTAATAGAAAGAGATGTTTCAGAAAAATTAAAACTTAATAGTAGTATAGTATCTTCAAATATACCTTTAGATATAATTGTTAAATTTTATGCTGGAGGTTTAATAAATATTGGTATTTCATGGTTAACAAGGAAAGAAAAATATAGCAAAGAAGAACTAATATTATATATTGATAAACTAATACCAGAAAAACTATAAAAAAGGCTGCAAAATAGTTGCAACCTTTTATTATTTACCTTTTATGTTCACTTATATCTATCATAGGACTAATTAATAAATTTAAATCACTTAATTCTTCTATAGTTTTTGATAAACGAGATGTACAACCATCAAACCATTTTATATAATTTGTGCCACTTGCTACATTGTTTTTTATTTGACTCAAATTTACTCCTTGTTTTGTTTGAAAAAAACTATCTCCATATACTTTAGCAACATCTTCACTAAATTCTATATAACCATTTTCTAATAATGGTAATATTACATTTTCTTTTCCTTCCTTTACCACAAAGTATCCTGGATCAGGAGAAACACATACCATATCATTTATTATAATAAACTTACTAATATCACAATTTTCTTTTTCAAAAAATTGAATATAAGTGGGATCTATCAAATATTTTTTTAATCCTGATGTTGTTTCAAAATTAGCTATTACTAAACTATGACCACAAACACCTTTTATAACTTCATTTGTATTAACAGGGTTTACTTTAATACCTAAACTATCCAAATAATAACAAATAATACTTTGAGCCAAATCACATTTATAATGATATGAATAACCTTTCATATCAGTTTTTTCATAATCTGCTATAACTTTTCTAACTAAATATGATAAATATTGTAATAATATATCAATATCTTCTATATTTAATAAATTGTTATTTTTACATTGCTCTTCTATTTGTAAAATTCTGTTAATATCTACTATATTTTCATTTATCTCAAAATCTATTATCTTATTCATATAAATCGTCCTCTTTTTCATTATAACATAAAAAAAGATTAGAATTATCTAATCTTAATATTATTTATTTTTACGAAATTCTTTCATTCCTCTTACAGAACCACCATCAACAAGTACATCAACTCCTGCAAGATATCCATTTCTTTCATCTGCTACTGTTGCTATTGCATAACCTAATTCTTCAGGTTTACCCATTCTTTTTTCACAAGCTAATGGAATTAAGTTACCACCATTTTCTTTTTCTAAATTACCCATTCCTGTAGCAATAAGTCCAGGTGATAAAGAACATACACGTATTCCTTTTTCGCCAAATTCAAAAGCACTCTTTGCAGCATACCAAGTAACAAAATTTTTACTAATTGCATAAGCAAGTCCAGCTTTTTGATAATCACCTTTAATCTTTTTAGCAAGCCATAAAGTTTTCTTTAAAAATTTTTCTTCATCAGTGTCAGCTAAATGATAATGTTTAGTAGGAAGCATTAATTTAGGTAATTGATATGCAGAATTTGATGCTACATCTAAAATAACACTACCACTTTTCATTACTTTACTAAATTCATTATTAATATAAACAGTTCCAAGCCCATTAATTCTCATAATATCTTCAGGTTTTCCACCCATTGCTGGAGATACTCCAGCACAATTAATAACATTTGTTACTTCACCTAAAGAAGATGCAAAAGAAGCAAGTTCACTAACAGACTTTTTATCAGAAGTATCACATGCTTTTGTATGTACTTCAAAACCTAATTTTTTTAACTCTTTCATTGCATTTTCTAATTTTGATTCAGTTCTACCACTAATAACAATTATTTTATTCTTATCCATAAATTTAGCAGCTTCAAGTCCCATTCCAGACCCTCCACCTGTTATAACTACTACTTTTTTCATATTTTACTCCATTCTTTATAAAACAATTATAACATATAAATTATTTATCTATATCAATTTTTAATTATAAAAGAAAAAAACTAGATTACTCTAGTCTATAATATAGTAAAATACAGAATCATTCCTATTAATAAAATACTACTCAAAATCCAATACACAATATTAATAGTCTTAGTTTTGTTTTTAATATAACCAGTTATATCAAAGAAGACTTTTAAAAATACTAATAGTGCAATAAAATATAATAATATATCTAGTATATCTATTTGAAATACTGTAATACTTGATGGATCACTCATAAAAGCTGCAAAATCATATACAGAGTGTAATATCATAACATGAATTAATTTTTTATCTTTAAAATATATTGAACCATATAGTAATCCAATCATTAAAGCATTAAATGATTGAAAAAATGCTTTACCAAAAGTATAATCCATTTGAAACATATTACTCATATGAACTACACCAAATATAAATGCGGCTATAAAAATAGAATAAATCTTCTTTTTTTCTGACAATTTCTTTTCTATTTTTCCTTGTATTAATCCCCTAAATATTAATTCTTCAAGGACACCTGTTACAATTGCTTCAGCTAAAAGTAATAGAATGTCACTAGTACTATGTGATGGTATATATGAAATACCAAAAAATATTAAAATAATAACTACTGATAAATAATAAGGTAAACAATTCAAAATATATTTTTTACTCATTTTATACCACCTAAACTAATTATATCAAAATAATTTATAAAACTAGATTTATTTAAATTTCTTTAACATAACTTTACAATCTATAGTTGTCAATTTTAGTAAATTATCTTATAATTAGATTATAAGGAGTGGATATGAAATATATTTTAAAAACTTTAGATGAAAACATTAAGCAATCAGAGAATATAGAAGATTTAAACAATGCTTGTGTTTATTACAAAACTATGGCATCTTATTTAGAAGCTATGCCTGAAGCAAAAGCAAAAAATCAAGAATTCTATGATTTACTAGTAAAGCAATGCTATACAACTCAAGAAAGTGAAGTTGATGAACCACTTACTACTGAAAGAATTCAAGAAGACACACAATTTGTAAGTCAAACTATTACTGAGTATTACAGTTTAATGCTTGGAATGCTAAATGGAAAAACAAGATAAATAATTATAAAAAGTACTTTCTTAATTAAAGTACTTTTTATATGCATTAAAAAGACTAGATTATTCTAGTCTTTCTACTTTTTTCAACTACTTTTTATTTACATTTTTTCTTTTATTATTTCTATATATTGTTTTTCCAATTTATTTAAACTATCAATTGTTATAAACTCATCTTTTGCCTCTTCATTTGTAAAAGTCCAGGTCCCTAATCCAATAATTGGCATTTTAATCCCATTATTTAGTGTTACATATCTTTTATCAAAATCAAAAGAGGTATCTTTATATTTTATATTTTCTTTTATTTCATTCATATCAATGTTTTTACCTTTCCACTTTGGAATAAATATTATTACCAAAATAATTAGTATTAATATTAATATAATAGATATAATTATTTTCTTATTCATTAGATATTCTTTCTTATAAATTCTTCTATTTTATCAAATGGTATAACTTCTAAATTATCATATAAATCAGTATGAACTGCTCCTGGTATAATCATTAATTCCTTATTATTTGTATATTTTGAATCTTTAACCATATCTTCATATGCTTCTTTACTAAAATAACAAGAATGTGCTTTTTCTCCATGAATAATTAATACAGCATTTCTAATTTCTTTAGAAAAAGAATGTTGTGGAGTATTTATAAATGATAGTGATGATGTCATATTCCAGCCACCATTAGAATTTAAACTTCTTTCATGATATGCTCTTCCCTTATAGTATTCGCTATAATCTTTTACAAAGAATGGTGAATCTTCTGGAACAGGTAATTCTAAACAACCTCCACCTAATTTATAATCATTATTCTTATAATCGTCTATTCTTTGCTTATTTAGTTTTTCTTTTAATTCATATAAAGAATCTTCTGTATTAGAATTAAAATATCCATCATGATTTACTTTGCTCATATTGTACATTGTTGAACAAATAGTTGCCTTAATTCTTGTATCTATACTTGCAGCATTTAATGCAAGTCCTCCCCAACCACAAATACCAATTATAGATATTTTTTCTGAATCAACATTTTCAAGAGTTGATAAATAATCTATAGAAGCTTGAAAATCTTCTGTATTAATATCAGGTGATGCCACATATCTTGGAGTTCCACTTGATTCACCAGTAAATGAAGGATCGAAAGCAATAGTCAAGAATCCTCTTTCTGCCATCTTCATTGCATATAGTCCACTACATTGTTCTTTAACTGCACCAAAAGGTCCACATACTGAAATTGCTGGTAGTTTTCCTTCATAATTTTTTGGCTCATATTGATCTGCTACTAATGTAAATCCAAACCTAGTATGAAAAGTTACTTTCTTGTGATTTACTTTCTCACTTAATTCAAAGGTTTTATCC
>CACWLI010000012.1 GCA_902761685.1 uncultured Erysipelotrichaceae bacterium
TGCATTACATGATATATATCTTATTCCATTATTCTCTATAAAATCATTATTTATTACTCTCGTTATTGATGAACTATATACTAGTACATCTGTATTCTCGTGTATTATTGTATATGTCTCTCTTAGTTTTACTAATGTCGCTAGTAAGCTTATTAATACTACACTTACTAATACTACACTTATTATTACTTCTATTAATGTAAATCCTTTTTTATTCATATTTTAATCTCCTAATTCTATTGAAGCATAATAATAATCTTTCTCGCTTCTTTTAAATACTCCAATCATATATTTTATTGGTTTTGAACAGCTTGAAGATTCTCTACCGTTTGCGTATCTTGTTTCTCCAGTTTCAGTTGTTTGACCAGAATATGCAACATTATCATCATTACATTTTTTTAATGATTTCATATATTCAATAGCACCATTATCATATGTTTTAACAGCTGTAGATTTTGATAGTTCACTTTTAATATCATCAACTACATATAAGTATTCAATATCTAAATCATCAAACAATTTTTCACAATTATATAATATTTGTGATGTTTTTTTACTATTAGAATTACATGTATCTTTACTTACTGCTAAATTAACACCAAAGCTTCTTCCATTACATGTACTAGCACTACTATAATTACATAAATCATCAGTTCCTAGTGTAGATAATGCATATAATAAATACTTATCACTTGCTCTATCATAAAACTCTTTTTCTTTTGTTTTTCTAGCAACTAAAGAATAACTACTAAGTAACATCGCAAGGGATAGTGCAACTACCACTAAAACAACTATACTTTCTACAAAAACAAAACCATCTTTTTTCATATTAATCTCCTATCTAACTTTAAATGGATTTTCATTTGTTCCGGTTCCTTCGCTAATAGAAACATTAGCTCTAAGTGATATAACAGGAATAATATCATATGATTTTTTTACTGAATCTGCCATCATTGTTCCTTCATTATTAACATAAACAATTTTTGCTACATTATTATCAAATCCATAAGGAGTCATAGTCCAATAATTTGTTTTAGTAAACATATAATATCCCTCATTAATCATTCCATTATATCCACCATTATATAAATCATTTTCACTTGTTAAATATCCACCTGCAAGAGCTACTTCTTGTGCTGTTATTAATCCAACAGGATAAAACAATAATTGATTTCCATTAATGTTATCAACAACATTAAATCTATCATCTCTTGTATAAATACCATTTGAATTTTTAGTCCCTGGACATCTTAAAGTTACTTGATTTTTTATATTATCAACGTTATATATATTATGATCTTGATTATTCTTAAATACTGGTGTAATGCTTTTTGCTAAATATGTTCTATCATTACAATAAATAGCAGGTGATACACTATTAGAATATGATGTAGAAGTATTTGGATTAATTTTATCTACAATATTATTTCTATACCAATCTTCTAATACTCTTTTAACTATACTTTGTGGATTAACATCATCTGCATTAAGTGTTTCAGAACCAGTCTTATAAACATATCCAGTATAATTAGCTGAGTCATCTGAAGAATTAAATTGTACACTTTGTATGCTTCTTGGAGATTTTCCAGTGTTTTTAGCAACTTCTACAACTTCATCCGTACTCATACACTTGTTATTTTGAAAAGGACCATTATACATTATTCTAATAGTTCCATCTTCATTAGTTCTTACTATTCTCCAACACATATTAGCAAAAACTAAATGATTTACATCAATTTGTCCTCTAAAGAAATAAATTCTATTTGATGCTCCATCTCCATTTTCATCTGTTATACTCAAATCATCAGTATAGAATAATCCATTGCCATTAGAAAATGATTTATTAGCAATATTAATTGGATTAAAATGACTAGCTGGTGATGGTGTATTATATTCTAATACTTTATTAATTACAGATGATCTAACTCCTTGTGATTTACTTATATCTTCATCTATTTTAGTATCTATCGCTTCCATAAATTTATCTTTTTGCATATATGTATTTAAAATAGCTAACATTAAAAATAAAAATATAACTAAAAATGTATAAACCAAAGTCATTGAAATAAAACCTTTTTTATTCTTATTCATATTAATAACTCCTTATTATCTATTTTTAATTATATAACAAAAAAAAATAAAAATCTACATAAGTAGATTATTTATTTTGATTTACAATATTAATACTTTTAAAAATGTAATTTATTGTATTTCTTATATTTCTACAATTAATTACTTCATTATCTATTTCATCTATTTTAGGTGGCATAGAAATTAGAATATTTAAAAGCATTTTTTCTTCTTCTAATAATTCATTTATTTCATTATATTTATTTAATAAATGATTAAAATCTAATTTAAAACCATCCCTTTTAAAAAATGTATATAAATCTAATACAGGAGTATCTACCATATAATTATCAAAACTTATAAGATAATTTTTATCCCCCTTAATAAAGTGATCTAATGATAAATTATTATGAATAATACATACCCTTTCCTTTGATTTGTTTTCAACTTTTCTAAACCATTTTTTTAGTGTATCTTTTGAATATTTTAACGAACTATCTATACATGAGTAATTTCTTGCAAGTAAATAGTGAGATGGTGACATATATATTTCATCTTCTATATTACTAATTAGATTTTCATAGTATTTTTTTAAATATTCAATATTAGAAGATATCTTATCGTATATTGTTCTATATTTGTTTTTACTAACATCTTTAAATTCTAATGTTTTATTATGTAGAGTTGCAACTGTTTTAATAAATTCTTCTCCAAATATTATTTCTTTAGTATTTTTATTTTCTATATACGCACTTTCAATATACTCTTCACTAACATTTAATACTTTTGGATAATTATTAAATTCTTTTGAATCTAAATAATCATATAATTCTAATAATCTATCATTTTTCTTTTTTATTACTTTATTATCTTTTATAGTAACACTATTTATCTTTTTATTCATCAAAACTAGGTATTATAATTTTATCTCCTTCATTTATTTCATTTATATTATTATATTCATTTAATTCTTCTTTACTAATATTATATTTATTACATATTTTTTCAAGAGTATCTCCTTGTCTTACAATATATATTTTATATGTGTAATATTTATTATCATTATTAATGATTGTATTTGTTATATTGTTAATATTAGTATCAATATCTACTTTTGTTTCATTTCCAATTATATTTTCTTCTTTTATCTCTATTTCATTTTCACTTTCATTATTAAAGTATTCCTCTATTAATTCATCATCCTTATCTTCTTCTTTTGTTTCTTCTTCACAAGATAATTCAAGATTAATATTTACATTTAATATATCTTTTAATACTTCATACTTAAAATCATCTATTTCTATTTTAATAGTATCTTTATTTATTTTTTTAGTTAAAGCAATAGAAAATGGTATTTTATAATAAAAATCCTCTTCAAGTACACTTGCTTCAGTCATTTTATAAGAACCAGATAAAAATACATTTCCCTCAATTATATCATCTTTAATTTTATAATCATGTTCTAAATTAATGTTTGTTATTTCACCAATTTTAGTTTTAAATAAAATATCCTTTTTTAATGGAATAATTTCTTTCATATATTCTCCTTTCTTTAAAATATATGAAAAGAAATATTCCTTTATGAGAATATTTCTTTATAAATTTCACTATAATTTGAAACAGGAACAAAAGTAATACTGTCTTTTAAGTCTTGTTCTAATAATTCAATTTCATTTTCATTATCTTTAGGAATAAATAATATAGTAATATTATTTCTTTTAGCAGCAATTGCTTTTTCTTTTATTCCTCCTACTTTTAATATATCTCCCTTTAATGATATTTCACCACTCATGGATATATTATTTGGGATTTTAACATTCTTTATAAGTGATAATAATATAGTAATAATAGATGATCCAGCAGAAGGTCCATCTTTTGCTATACCAGCTTCTGTAAAATGAATATGTAAATCATTTTTTAAGAAGAAATCTTCTGGTATTTTAAAATAACTTGCATTACTTTTTAAATAACTTATTGCTACAGTTATACTTTCTTTAGTAACTTCTCCAAGAGAACCTGTATATGTAACACATCCATTTCCTTTAAATGATGAGCATTCAATATCAAGAGAAGTTCCACCAAGTGATGAACTTGCTACTGCATGAATAACTCCTGGATGCTTAATTTCTTTAACACTATCACTACTCATAATTTCTTTATCTAAATACTTATTTAAATCTGTACTTTTAATTCTAACTGATGAAATTCTTTTAGATGATTTTATATGTTCTGTTATAATTTTTCTAACAATTTTATTTAAACATCTTTCTAATTCTCTTACACCAGCTTCATTTGTATACTCATTAATAATTTTTTCAATAGCATCTCTATCAAATTTAAATATGTTATTTTTAAGACCATGTTTTTTCATCATATTTGGAATTATATAATTTTCACAAATAAAAACCTTCTCATTAGTTGAATATCCAGATAAATTAATAATTTCAAGTCTATCAAGAAGTGGAATTGGAATAGAACTAATATCGTTAGCTGTTAATATAAACAAAATATTACTTAAATCTATTTCTTCATCTATATAATTATCAACAAATCTTTTATTTTGACTTACGTCTAATATATCTAGTAATGTTGAAGCAGGATCACCTTTATAATCTTTTTTAAGTTTATCAACTTCATCAAGTAAAAACACAGGATTATTACTTCCACATTTAATTAATGAAGTTACTATTTTACCTGGGTTTGATCCAATATAAGCTCTTCTGTGTCCTATTAAATCAGCAGAATCACTCATACCTCCAAGTGATATTTTAACAAAATTTCTATTTAATGCTTTTGAAATAGATTCAGCAAATGTTGTTTTTCCTACTCCAGGAGGACCAACTAAACAAATGATAGGACTATTAACTTCATCAGTCATACTTTTAACAGCCATATATTCAATAATTCTATTTTTTGCTTCATCCATAGCATAATGTGTTGAATTTAATTTCTTTTCTATTTTAATTAAATCTTTTTCATCACGAGTTTGTTTATACCAAGGTACTTCAAGTAAATAATCAATATAATTTCTAATTATTCCAGCATCTGGACTCATTTCACTAGATGCATCATATCTATCAATTTCACTTAATAATTTAGTTTTAATTCTACTAGGAAAATTATCAGAATTAACTCTATCTCTTAAATTAATTACTTCTTCAGCTTTAGATAATGACTCACCAAGTTCATCTTTTATAACTTTTAATTTTTCTTTTAAAATATATTCTTTTTCTGAATCATCTAAAGTTTTCTTAATTTGATTTTCAATATGACTTTCAAGATCTATAACAGCACTTTCAATTGCAATTTCTTTTATTAATGTTTTACTTCTACTAATTGGTGAACTATCTAACATTAAAGATAATTTTTTTTCAAAAGAAAGAGATAAAAAACCGCCAATTAAATCAGTTAATTTATCAAGTGTAATACCTGGTCTAATTTGAGACATAATAGAATTAGTAACAAAAGGATTTTTATTAACATAAGCATCTAATTCACTCATTAATTTTCTAGAGTAAGCAGTTGTTTCTATCTCACTTTCAGTATTATCTATATTAGTAATAATACTATCTAAAACTTCTTCTTCATTTGAATAATTAACATAACTAATTACTTTAACTCTATATAATCCAGAAATAATTATTCTCATATTTCCATTTGGAAGTTCAATAACACTTTTAATCTTTCCAACAATACCTATTCTAGGTAAATCAGAGGTATCTGGTTTTTCTTCAAGAGAATTTAGGGGGCAAACGACTAATACTTCACTATCGTGGTAAAGCTTTGATATTTCAGTAACTTTTTTGCTTACACTACTCTTTATTTCTACTCTTACATCTTGGTAAGGTAATAGAACAAGGTTTTTAAGTAATATGACAGGTAAATTACTTTTTATCATGTGTGCCTCCTTGCCTTATGGGTATTTATTATAAGAGCAATTTAATTAAATGTAAATAAAAAAATGAAAAAAAATTATTATTTTTTTCATTTATGTTTTTTTTGCTATTTTTTTATACTTTAAAAAAATATTTTTTTAAAAAAGTCAATATTTTTTTAATAAAAAAACATTTAAATGTTTTAAATGCTTTTATTAATTATTTTCTACAACTTCTACAATTTTTGATGTACTAGTTAAACTGGTTTCATCAGTTAATACTCTACCATCTTTTGTTTTAATATAAACTGTTGGAAGTGTTGTTTGAGCTTCATCATCTAAATTAAAATTATTATCAACTACAGCAATTGCAGTAGCGTCAGTTACTTCTAAATCAATAGCTGTTCCTTTATAATTCTCTTTTACATTATTTAAATCATCTTCAATTTTAAAAACTTTTCCATTTCCTGTTAATATATAAGTTACTAGTGTACCATTTCCTTGAACACTAAGTCCTACTCCAAGAGAAACTGCATTATTTATTCCATCAACTACATATGAAGTATTTTCTCCATTTAATATATTAACAACAACTCCTCCATTATTAATGCGAGCTACTATATCAGCCACTCCATCTCCATCATCATTTGTGGCTTCAGTTTTATTATCAAAATTTAACTTAGATAATTTTTCGCTTAATTTGTTAATTTTAACAACTGGAAAATTATTTGAAACTATATCATTAGATTCTTCTACTACTACAGGTTGTGTAATTGTATTTGCTTTAACAGGATTTTGTTCTTTATAATCTGTTAAATCAGCAACATTGCTTCCTTTTAAAATCATTAAATAAGCAATAAATCCTGCACTAATTAATAATAGTATTGCAAGTACAATTGATAGCGTTTTATAATTAACTTCTGTTTTTTCTTTATTAATATTTTTCATTTTTTTTACACCTCTTTATCCTAATAAATAATATCATATATAGTAATCCTTTTCAATAAAACAAAAAAGATTTGAACTATTCAAATCTTAAAATTTTGGAACTTTCTTTATTTGAACAGGAACTACTTCAACCTCATATGTATATTCCTTTTTTCCACACTTAGGACAATATCTACTCCATCTATCTTTATTTGTATATCTTCCAGTGCCTACTTCAATATACCATATATCAACTCCTTGAGCTTCAATTTCTTCTCTCATTATTTCTACTCTTTCTGGATCATATACTACTTTTTCCCATTCATGTTTACATAAATATTGTTCTCTTTTTAATTTTTTAATTTCTTCTTCTAATTCTTCAATTCTACTTTTCATAAAACCTCTTTTTAATAAAATGTTATTAACATTTTCTAATATCATTATATTAAAAACAATACTGATTGTCAATAAAAAACTACATTCTATCGAATGTAATTCCTTTAATTTTTTCTTGTTTAATTGAGTTAACTATATTTAAGCTTACTCTCTCGTAGTCTACTTCTCCTCTTATTGGAATATTCTTAAATTTAGAAATCTTTTCAAAACACTCTTCTACTTCATCATCTTCATAATAATCAATTCCAAATTCTCTTTTTAAAACATCTGTATAATACTTATCTAACATTTTTAATATATGAATACCAATATCTTCTATAGTAAGTATTTCTTCTTTAATAATTGTCATACTTGCTAAATTTAATGCTTGATTTTGATCTTCAAATTTTGGCCATAATATACCAGGAGTATCTACTAAATCCATATAATCATTTACTCTAATTGTGCTTAAATTTTTAGTAACACCAGGTTTATTACCAATTCCTACTACATTTTTACCAACTAATCTATTTATTAAAGTACTCTTTCCAACATTAGGTACACCTACCACAATACATTTAGCTTTTTTAGGAAGTAAACCTTTACTTTTTCTTTTATCGTTAACTTCTATCATTAATTTTTTAACTTCTTCAATTACTTTCTTATAGTCATTTGAATTTTTAGTATCACTAGTAACAACTATACTTCCATCTTTCTTATATTTTTCCATCCATTTATTTGTTTCATTTGTGTCACATAAATCATATTTACCAAAAACAATTATACTTTGTTTTCCATTAGTTAGTTTTTTTAAATCAGGAATTCTAGATGAAAAAGGTATTCTAGAATCTACTACTTCTATAACTATATCTACATTTGATATTATTTCACTTATTTCTCTTTTTGTTTTATGCATATGACCAGGATAGTATTGTATTATTTTTCCTTTATTTTCATTCATTTGGAACAACTCCTTTAAAAAATCGTTTTTATTACTTTATCAGTGCCATCAATTAATTCTTGAACTTCGTCCCTTGTTGGTTCTCTGTCCTTATTATGATCACACAAATTTCTAATATCTCCTAAGTGCTGTATAAATCTCCAATTTACCACATCATAAACACTTTCTTGCTTAAATAAATCATTAAAATCACTAATTGTTGGTTCTTTTTTGGAAATCTTCAAATTATGATTTGATAAAACTGTTGCAAAATGTTTTTCTAAAACAACACCACATATTGCTCCAGCGCTTCTAATATAGCCCTTTTTTAATAGTTTATTTGCACATAATAATTCATTATCTAAAATTTCAATTTCTATATTACTTTTTATATCAAATAAAACATTTTCCATATTTTCACATATAGATTTAATAATATCTACTTGCGTTGCAAATCTTACTAAGCCAGCGGTTCTAGGATCAAATAATCTTCTACCACCTATTGTTTTACTTATTCCTAATAAGTAATCGCTCATCGTAAAAGTTACATAGGACACCTCTTTACGTTTTGAACTAGAATAACACTCAATAAATTCATTATATCTATCTGGCAATAATTCTTTAACAACAATTAATGCCTTAGTATACCAACTTTGATATCGTTTACGCAATTTGGGTCTATTTTTTTCCTCTTTATCATCTATATAGTCATCCAATAATTTTTGACCCTCATCGTATAGTTTTTTTACCTCTTCCTTTATTTTTTCATTCATTTGGATCAACTCCTTTATATTCCAAGTATGTAAAAGCCATTATAATTGCTACATTCATTTAACCATTCTAATAAAATTTCATAATCTTGTGGCTTTATTTTCAATATTTTTTCTTTAATATGATTAACTTTATCATTTGAATAATAATTAATACCAAATGGGTCAAAATTATCATATTCTTTTAAATCTTGGCAAATACATTTTCCAAAAATATCACGATAATTTTCAGTAAAATTGTCTATATCATCATTATAAATATATAATGAATCATTATTCCAATTAGAATACTTATTAAGAATTCTTTTTATACTATAATTATTATATTTACAATATGCTATTTCAATAAAAGCACTACCACCAAAATTTCTTCTTTCTTCTTGACTTTCAAATTTATAAATCATTATCTATCACCACTGTTTTCATCAAAGTATTTATTATAAAATTCATCCATTGAAGATACATATTTTTGATCTTGAATAACTCTATATTTTTCATACTCACTTTCTGCTTTTTCTATTGCTTTTTTGTGAGAAATTTTACCAGAATCTATTAAAACTTTTTTTCTTCTAAATTTTAACAAATCATCTGTTGAATCTATCCAATCTTGCATTGTCATTACATGTCTTTCTTTGGCTTCATCTTCTGCAAATACTAAAAATATATTTGTTAAGTCATTTAATCTAGATAGCTCTTCTTCATTTAAATAATTCTTAGCAACACTAACATCATATTTATATATTAAACCATCAGGTGAATTTTTCCAATTAGTAAGTCCCATATGTTCTTTGTTTGAATCTGCCCTACTATAAATAAGTTCAGCTGCAGTATGACCGCTAATTGCATAATGAAGTTTATTTTGTACTATTTTAAAGAAAGTATAAGCTTCTTCACTTTTAGGATTATAATCAGCAGATGTAGCAATGAATAAATCTGTTATTTTTTGATAAGCCATTCTTTCACTAACACGAATTGTTTTAATTCTTTCAAGTAATTCATCAAAATATTTAGCATCATACTTATTTCCTCTAATGAATCTTTGATCATTTAAAGCAAAACCTTTTTGAATATACTCTTTTAATACTTTTGTTGCCCAAATTCTAAATTCAGTTGCTTTTTTTGAATTAACTCTATATCCAACCGCAATAATTGCATCCAAATTATATATTTTTGTTTTATAATTTTTACCATCAGAAGCAGTTACCAAGGAATCCTCGACAACTGATTTTTCATCTAGCTCATTATCCTTAAAAATATTCTTTAAATGCAATGAAATGTTATCAGTAGTACAATCAAAAACTTTGGACATGCCTTTTTGTGTAAGCCATAAAGTTTCATCTTTATATATAGCATCTACTATAACATTTCCATCATTGCTTTTATATATTAATAAATTATTAGATTCATCCATTTTCTCATCTCCTTCCTTTTATCTTTTAAGTTTCACCTGTCGTAATCAAATGTATAATTCCTAACTAAAAAAGTAACAATTCTTGCTATTTTTAATGATTTTTTGTGATAATTGTTGATTATTTATTTAAAACACACAACATTAAATTCTCTTCAATTCCTTTATTTATGAGCTTTTTCAAAGAAGTTTCTATAAATCGTAATCAAACATTGAATATTTTTTCTTTCATTCATTTGGAACAACTCCTTATATTTTTAATTAAATAAATTTTTAATATTGTCTATTTCAAATTCAAATGGAATATTTACAGCTATCATATCATATTTCTTATCAAATAATATATTTTTATTAATAATAAATACATTAGAATCAACAATTGTATAATACTTGATTATATTTTCCATTTTACTATCTTTAATAAACTTTTTAAGACCAGTTAATGATGTATTAACTCCTTTATACTCGAATTCTTTTGTTTTCTCATACTTAAGCGATTTTAGTTTTGTTTCTTCTTCTGTTAATCCATAGTATATTTTCATCACTTTTACCTCATATTACTTCATGTCTTTTTTAAAAGTTTATATATTATAACATACTTTTTTTAATTTGAATACAATGATATATGATTGCACCACCAACTACCATCAGTATATTTAACTGTATTATATGTTACGCCTTGACTTGATTCAGCAATTGTATATGCTTTCTTTTCATCATCTAATCCAATAATTATAGCTACATGTCCTGTCCTATAAATAGGGTCTCCTATTTGACATTGAGCATAGTTAGTATTTGAATTAAATGAATGTCTTGTACCACCTGAATATGATGCACTTGTACTTTGCATTGCTTGAATAACAATCCATTGAGCAAATCCACTACAGTCAAGACCATACCATTTCATATTGTTCCAACAGTTAGCCCCATCATTATTATGTCTACTCGCATAATTATTACAGTCTCTTTGATATTGTGCCTCACTTAATACACTACCCCATCTAGTATCAATGCCTAATTTTGCATATTTACCCCACCATTCATAATTAATTTTATATCCATAACCAGATAATGTATCAATCAAAGTTGTTGCTGCTGCAACTGCAGCTTCACGAGTTCCAACACCTTGAGCAGTTACTGCACTTCTAATTTTTTCATTAAATTCTTCAGCACTTGAACCATTTCTTCTTAACACATCAACAATATTATTTCCACTAAGAGCATTTCCACCACCTGTTCCATGAGTAAGCTGAGGAGTTAAAGATTTTTTTAGTTCTTCTAATTTCTTTTGTAAAGATTTTTTTACATCTCCTTCAGGAAGAGATGAAACAAATTTTTCTGCTTCATCATACTTTTCTTTAGTAATCGTAGCAGAAGTTAAAGCTTTTATTTCTTCAATTTTTTTAATTGTTTTTTCTATTTCTGTTAATTTATTTAAATAACTTTGTTTTTTGCTTTCATCACCTAGTTGATTTATTTTACTTTTAGCAATATTTAAGTCACTTCTTTTATATGATTTAAATACCACTTCAATTAACTTATCAATTTCTTTATATTTTGCATTTTCTATTTCTTCTCTAGTTGCAAATTTTAAACAAGAATTATATTCATCATTTCCAACTACATCTGCAATTATATTAACAAATGTAGGTATAAAGAATACTAATATTGCAGCTATTAATTTAATAGAGTATTTTTTAAATAAATCACTTAAATTAGCATCTCCACTAGATACTGTTTTAACTGTGTCTATAAGCATAGTTACAATAAGTATAATTGGAACAGCAATACAAATAAGTTTAATTACAATTTTAACATAATATAGTACTTCTAAAACAGTTGCACTATCACATATAGATAATATCATAATACACCTTCTTATCTTTTTAATTATAACATATAATTATACTTAATTAAACAAAATAAAAAAGTACTAATTTAAGTACTTTTTTAAACTTCATATGCTGTATATCTTCTAAATACTTGCCATTTTCCTGGCTTAGCTCCATAGAATATACCTTTTCCACTACATTCTATCCAAACTTCATTTCCATTATTATCAGTTCCAAGATACATACCAATGTGATTAGATCCACCTCCAGCAGTTGTTGAATTAATAAGTCCTACATCACCAGGTCTTAATTGATCACGAGGAATAGCTTTAAAATTACTACTACTGCTTAAATAAGTTCCAGTATAAGCTCCAGCAGGAACATCATATCCTGCAGAAGTTAAACAATATGTTACAAATGATGAACAATCCATTGAAGTTGGATTTCCGTTTGCATCTTTAGCATGTCTTCTAGGCATACTATATGTTACACCTTTATTTAATAATGATAAAGCAGTTTGCATAGCCTGATATCTTTGAGGTTCTAAATCATCTGGCCAATTTTCTTCTAACATTTCAAGTAACGCTTTAGCATCATCACTCATATTACTTGTATCAATATCATAACCAAATATTCTAAGATTTGGATCAAAGTAATACATGGATTCTGTTCCATTTCTAATTGCATTCATACCATCAGTTGTAAATGTATTAATATTAATTCCTTCAACAGCACGAGCCATATTTGCTATATCATTTACAATTGAAGATAATCCTCCAAACAAGCCATTATCTGTTGATGCTAAGTTTTCAAGTAATTCTTTATAATGATCTAAATCTCTATAGATTCCTTCCCAATAACTAATTACTGATGATAACTCACTATTTTCAGATACTTTTTCTCTTGCATATTTTAAATATCCTGCTATTTGTTGTAATCTTGTTTTAAATTCTTCTAATCTTGAATCATCTAACTGTGCATAACCTTCCATATAGTTAAGCATTGAATTGTTAGCATTTTTAATTGCATTTTCAACATTTGAACATAAAGTAGAAAGTGTTGTATATAATCTTGTATATAAATCTAATTTAATTCTAACAGCATCATATCCACCACCAACTAGAATTGTTCTTGAACCTGAATCAAATGCACTTAATAGTGAAGAAACATTTTTTGAAGCATTCATTATTATTTCAAGATTAGATATATTAGTTGCATTAGCATCAGATACATCAGAGGCATTTACTAATTTACCCATTATTCTTCACCTCCAGTAGTTTCTTCATAATCATCTTCATAATCATCTTCATAGTCATAATCACTACTTGAATTATTTTCATTTGTTTTCTTTTTATATATTCCATATCCTGCTGCGGCAGCTCCAGCTGCAAGACCAACTCCTACAACTAAACCAGCAGCAGATCCAGATGATTTACTCTTAACTTTTTCTCCTTCAATATTTGTACTTGTATCAATATCAAGAATATCTTCTTGAGAATCTAATCCAGGATCAATTGGTGGAATTCCGTCATTAAACTCATTTCCAATAATACTATTATCAGTAGAAATTTCTAGCTCTGGTTCCTCAATATTAATAATGTCTGGAACAACAGGTTCTTCTACTTTACTTGGAGTTGTACTTGGTGTACTTGGAGTAGAAATATAACTTGTAGTTTGAGGAGATACATAAACAGGTTGTTGTGTTTGAGTTTGAGTATCTGTTTTAGTTTCTGGTGTATCTTCGCCAGTATCTTCATGTGTTGGTTCATTTTCACCTGGTTCTGTAGGTTCAACATATTCTTCATGAAATTCTTCTTCACCTTCAGGCTTTGTATCAGTTTCACTTCCTCCTTCTGGTTTTTCTTCTTGTGTCCCTGGTGTTTGAGGTTGCTCAGTAGTTGTTTGTGTACCAGGAGAATATGAAGGCCCCCAACTAGATGATCCACCCGTACTAGCAGATCCCACCTTATCATTATATCCTTTAACAATTGGTACTTCTTTTGATAGTAAATCTGCTAAAGGAGTTGGAGTATACTCTTTTAATTCAGTAACTTCTATTGGTTTAGACTCTAAAGAAAATCCCAATGAAGTTGCTTGATTTGCAAGAAAATTATCCATTGTTTTAAACTGATCTCCAACTTTTACTATATTATCAATTTCTTTATTTAATTTTTCCATTAAATCTTTTGATGACTTTAATAATTGTTCTATATACATAGGTTCTTTTCTTGGAATATTAGTTGTACTTGAATAACTTACACTAGTTATATTTACACTTGATAAACCTTGTTGATTTGTAGATTTTATAGAACTTGCTTGTTCACTTAAATAGTTACTATCACTTGCTACTCCTGACATATAACTTCCTCCTATACTAAAATAATTATAACACAAAACAATATATATATTAATCTAATTTTTTAATTTGAGTATACATTCTAGAATGATAATTATTCTTATTGTAAAAATTAATTGCATTTTTATTGTAAGCAAATACATCTACTAATGAATATTCACAATCTTTTTCTTTAAAATATGATTCCATTTTATCAATCAATTGTTTACCTATTCCTTTATTTCTAACTTTGGTTGAAACAACTAATTCTGTTATAACTCCACTTTTAGGACATTTATAATCTAAATAATCAAATTCATCATATTTTCTAATAATTCCCATTATTAACCCTATTACATTATTATTGTCTATTGCTAAATAACATTTTCCACTATTATTATTAACTTCATCTAAATCAATTAAAGCCATTTTTTCATAATAATCTCTATGTAATTGATCTAAATTATCTTCATCAATTGAAATAATATATTCTTCTAACTCAACGAGTAAATTTCTTACATCATCTAAATATTTTTCACTATATTCTACTATTTTCATAATGCTCCTTATTAAGATACTCATTTATATATTCAAAACCACTTTTAATTTTATTTTCTATACTATCTTCTCTATTAAATATTTCATTTAGTGTATCCATTACTTTTTTATTTTTATCATACATATCATAGAATTCATTATAAGCATAAAAGTGAAAACCAAAAATATCATTTATAGTTTTAGAATTTAATATTGGATCTACTACCATTTCACTATATCTCCATATATTATGTGGTGATTCAAATTCATCTACATTATAATCTTTATATAAACTTTTCCATTTTTCAAACCATAAAAAATGTAATGTTTCATGAGCACATATTTCAAGCACTTTTTCATCATTTAAGTTAGAACCAATAATAAAACTATTTTTATCTAAAAATCTAGGAAAAACACAAGCAAGTCCAACATACGCTTCTATATCACTAATACCTGTTGGCCAATTTATATTTAAATATTCACTTAACTTCTCAAAATATACGTCATTATATTTTTTCCATAAATTATTATACTTTTCAATTTCCCTATCTATTGCATCACTATTATAACTATAATAGCTAGTAAAAATTCTTGTTATTTCTTCTTCTATTTTTTCTTTTGGTAAATTAGTATCAATTTTTCCTAACTCGGGAAAAGTATTAATAGTTATTTCATGAAACTCCGAGTCAAAATAAGTCCATATTACATTATCAATAGTTTCTTCTAAAGATAATTTTTTAAAAATAATATTTGGTACTTTCATATTATCACCTAAATTAATTATAACATAAAAAAAGAGAATTACTTCTCTATATATAATTTACTATAATTTTAGTATTCTTTTAAACTCACTTGGTATTTTAGAATCTGCTAATGTAACTAGATTATTATTAACACCATATTTTGCTTCAACCATTGATCCAACTATACATGCGTTTGTATCAGTATCTCCACCTAAATAAATTATTTTTCTAATAGCATCTTCAAAACTATTTGAATAATATAATACATATAAACAATTATCTATTGTTTCATAACATGTAGTATTAAATTTATTAAATGGTTTATATCTAATATTAATATTAAGTATTCTATATATTTCATCTAAACCTAAATTATTTCTTAAGTAATAAATAATTAAAGCTATCTTGGTCGCACATTCTATTGCTTCTTTACTATTATGAGAAGGTATAGTTGCTAAGTATGCATTTTCTATTACATCTTCCTCTGTGTTAAACATATATCCAACAGGAGAAATTCTCATCATTGCTCCATTACCAGTACTATTGTTATCTCTTTTACCATTTGCCCATTTGATTAATCCAGGTGAAAATGTTGAATTAAAATACGGAGAAAAATTAGGTTTATAACTTAAATAATTATTAATATAGTATTTTAAATATTTATCGTAATTCCTATCATTTTTTATAGCATCTAAAATAGCAATAGTTAATATTGTATCATCACTATAAAATGAATTATCTTCTATTATATTATTAACTCTTATATTTTTTATTTGTTTTGTTTGATCATATTCATAAATACTACCAGCTAAATCACCAATGATTGCTCCATACATATTATTTATACTCTTTCTTTTTTTATTTCATTTTTTATCTTTTCAATTATTTTTTCTTCAACTTTTTTATATTTTATCAAGTCTTCATTCCAAATAGAATATTTTTTATCATCTTTATGACTTTCAAAATTATAATTATTTTTTATATATTCTCCAACATACTTTGTTGTTTTATTTGCTCCTAGTATATTAGTATGAACTCCTTCATCTCCAGTATCAGTATCCCAATCAAGTCCAGATAGATGAGTATTTAATTCCAAAAACTTAACTCCATTTTCTTCTGCAAACTTTTCCATACTTTTTGAAGCATTAATATTCCAACTAGCTGCATTAGGATATGCTGTTAAAACTATATCAATATCATTTTCTTTACAATAATTGATTGCTTTTAACATATATTCAGTATTGCCTTCATCCATCTTATATTCTTTTGTTCTATTTTGCATATATTTAAATTTATTTTTAGAAGGTTTAAATCTATCATCATAAACATATCCTTTAGATATATTATGATAATTATCAGTAAAATAATAAATATTTGGTCTTGTTCTTCTTTCTTTATATCTTAAAGCTGGAAATATAATTGATACTTTATCTAAAAAATCTAAATCATAATCAAAAGCATCATCATTCATCATTTCCATTTTTACACTACTAAATTCCATATAATCAAAGCTTTTTCTTCTAGCTGGTTCTTCTTCTCTTACTGGATAATATGCAGTTGTAACATCAACAAATATAACTTTAGGTTTTTGACTTCTAAGAACATCCTTTATAAAATAATAATTCATATATATTCTGGCAGAAGGTATACCATAATCATATGATGTAATACCATAATCTTCCCATAATTTCATTGGTGATATAGTTCTATATACACTACTACTACCAACAAACATAACATCAATAGTATTATCTTCAAGTTCATAAAAACCTTTCATTGTATATAATATTCCTTCACCATTATTAACTTTATCTCTAGGAATCAATAATTTTCCAATAATAATCAATAATATAAAAACTATTGATATAAATATAATAAATTTTATAAAATTTTTCATGATATACACCTACAAATTTATAATAACACTTTTTACTAATTATTTAAATTAAAAAATGTTTTTATTAAATAAAAACATTTTTAAGATTACTATTTTGAATTTAAATTAAGTGTTTCTATTGGAGCTCCATCTGTAACAACATAGAATTCACTTGGTATTTTATTCATTTTAATTTCAACACATGTTGAATTGTTTTTTATATCATATATTTCAGAAGTAGAATATTTAGAACTAATATTTATATATCTTTTATAACCAACTTTAGTATTTTTACTTTTCTTTTTCAATTCTTCTTTTATATAAATAATAACTCCATTTCTACTTTCCACTACACTAGATCCAACTATATTAAAGTTATTAGCACTTCCACTAGAAACAGTAATAATAAAACTATTATTATCTACTTTTGGAATATAGCCACCTATTTTAATACTACACTCATATGGTTCTGTCATCTCATAAGTTAATCTTTCTTTAGAAGTTTTTAAATTATATGTTGATTCTTTAACAATTTCTACTTTATCTGGTTTTTTATTAAAAGCAACCATAGCACATGGACTTGTTACAACTGATGAATAATTTGAACTAAATGAATCTGGATATATTTCATCAATCAATATTATTGCATTATTTTCTTCTATTATTACATTTTTAACTTTTATATCATAACCACTATGTGAAAAAGTACCCATGGCTAAATTAACAATATATTCACCATTTTCTTCATATTTAGTAAATGACTTTTTAGTAGAAGTCTTACATGATGATTTATTAATTTGATACGTTAATTTTTCATTATTTTTAGTTTCTTGTTTTATTTCTTCTTGCTTTTTTTCTTCCTGTTTAATTTCCTCTTGTTTTGTTTCTTCCTGCTTTGTTTCTTCATCCTTTGGTGTTTCATTTGAAGATACTTCAATATCTATTGAAGTATTAATCATTTCTTTTTCTTCACTTAATTTTTTATGTTTATAAACTACAATATTTTCATATTCATCTTTACTTATTGAATCAGGATTACTAATTAATTCTTCACTAATTGAACGTCCATCATAATCAAGTTCTAATACAAGTTTGTTATTATAAACTAACATGTATATTACTTCATTTTTATTTATAATAAAGAAGTAATTTAAATTAGTATTTACATCTAGCTTATTTGATAAACTATCTACATAACTAGTTGTAACATTAGAACTTTTTACACTCCTATATAGATTTTTAGCATCACTTATAAATGTATTTTTCTTAACAAGTTTAATTGTAGATGAAATTATAATGTATATTAAAATAACTAAAATTGTAACTGAAAAAGCAAGAATTCCTTCTTGTAGACCTTTTGTTTTCTTTAACTTCTTGTTTTCCATGATACTCACCTATTATATATTTTACAAAATAAATATAATTTATTCAACAAATAAAAATAAATTGGACACAAAGTCCAATTTATTTATCAATTTTACCAAATTTATCAAATGGGAAAAGTCTTATTCTAACTCTTCCTACTATGTCATTTTTAGTAAAGTTACCAAGCATTCTACTATCTTTAGATACCGGTCTATTATCTCCCATAACAAAATATTCATTATCTTGAGTAGTAGCAATAAAATCATCAGTATCTTTAAATTTAATATTAGTTTCAACAAGTTCACCATTTATATATAAATTATTATCTCTATATTCTATTGTTTCATTTGGAAGACCAATTACTCTTTTAATTATTTTATCTTTATTAATTTCATTTGTAACAACTACAATATCAAATCTTTTAATATCATCAACTTTATAAACAATTTTATTAATTAATACTAATTGTTTACTTGCTAAAGTATCATCCATACTTGATCCTTGTACCAATGCTGGTGTTACTAAAAATGTTCTTACTAATATCACAACAACAAATATTATTATATAATCTTTTAATGCAAATAATACTTTTTTCATATTGTCCCTTTCTATTAATAAAAAATTAGGTTTAAAACCTAATTTCTTTCTTTAATTTTGAAACTTCCTGTTAAATCTTTTAAGAAGTTAAGTTTAGCTCTTCTTACTTTTCCTTTTTTAACAACAGTAATTTTATCAATTAGTGGACTATTAACTGGGAAAACTCTATTAATTCCTACACTACCACTTTTCTTTCTTACTGTAAATGTTTCTGATACACTTCCACCCTTACGAGCAGTTACAATTCCTTCGAAAGCTTGAATTCTTTCTCTTTTACCTTCTTTGATTTTAACATCAACTCTAACAGTGTCTCCAACTTGAAATGCTGGAACATTTGGATTGATTTGTTTCTTGTTGATTCTGTCAATCAAATTCATACTCTATTCCTCCTTTGTGCTTGATTTAATCATGTAATTAAGTAATATAATTCAGCGGATTAAGCAATATGATAATAACACAAATTAACTTTTATATCAAGTTTTTTTTGTTTTTTTATGGAATAATATATGTAATAGCAGGAGTTGAATATAATTTAGTATACTTAAGTGTTTCTAAATCAATATACCCAAATTCAATTTTACTATCTACTCCCTCACTATATGCTACTTCATCACTTCTAAAAACATAATATAATTTATTATCATTTATTACTGGAATATAACTATAAGTTTTATCAAAATCTATTTTATCATTTTCTAATAAATTAAAACTTGTTATTACTTCATCTATGTCTAATAGTAACTCTCCATTTTTATCATATATGCTGATGATTCCTTCTCCATATTGTCCACCAATTTCTTTAATTACATAAATATCTTTTGTTTTTAATATTAAAATACTATCATAATCATACTCAAATACATCAAACATTTGATATTCTATATTATTATCTATTATTATTTTACTTTTTGAGCATTCACTATATTCATCTTCTAAACAACTAAAGTTAATTTTAATACTATTTTTATTAAATGACTGTTCCTTTTTATTATCAGTAAGCATAAAACAATTATCTTTATTATTACAAGTATTATTTAAAATTCCTAAATAAACATAATTTGCTTCATTCTTTGGAAATTCTTCTATATTTTTCCAAATATTTAATTCATCAGAATCATATTTATTTATTATTTTAACCTTGTCATTTTTTGTAAAAATTATTATTATCATTAATGCTAAAACTACTATAAATAATGCAACAATTATTTTCTTTTTTATATTAATCAGCTCCTATCTGCTTACTTAATTTATCTTTTTCATTTTCAATATTTATTCTTTGAACAACACCTAGTGAACATATTAATGTAACACAGAAACTACCACCATAACTTAAAAATGGAAGTGGAACACCAGTTAATGGTATTAATCCAAGAACACCACCTAAATTAATAAATATATGAAGCATAATATATATTGCTATTCCATAACATATAATCGAATTTTGCAATTTAGAAGAACATACTGCTACTCTAAATATAAGAAATATAATGTAAACATATCCTAATATGATAATAATTCCCATTATAACACCTAATTCTTCAACTACTATTGGAAAGATAAAATCAGTATGACTTGCAGGTAAATACATATATTTTTGTACTGAATTACCAATACCTACTCCTTTTAATCCACCATTATCTATAGCTATATATCCATTACATACTTGATATCCTGAATTTTCTTCATATCTATCACACGGATTTTTATATATAAATCTATTTAATCTATAATTAGTTTTTAATGTTTCCTCTGGTACAATAGCATATGCAAATTTTAATATTAATACAGCACATACTAAACCAACACATGCAATTCTTTTAATCCACTTAATATATTTTTCTTTACTTGGTACACTCATAAATACAAGAGCATATAATGCAATCATTATAGCTGCACTACCAAAATCTCCACCTAAGAAAATAACTAAAGCAGATAAAATACATAGAATCAATGGTAATGCAAAAGATAATGGTGCATGTTTTTTTCTATTAGCCCATTCACCATAATATGAACCCATATACATAATCAAAAATACTTTTAAGAATTCTGCTGGCTGAAGTCTACCGCCAAACATTGATAAATTTACTTCATTAACAGATGTATTTATAGAACTTTTAAATAATGCATAAAGTAAAGCTCCAATAAATCCAACAGATAAAGCAAAAGAATATTTTTTATATCTACTAGTAGGTATTTTCATTATTATTAATGTTACAAAAAATGAACCAATAACAAATCCTAATTGTCTAATAAAAAAATAATATGGTGTATCTAATTTATAATAAAGTACAGATGAAAAGCTTGATGCATCCAATATTAATAGAGTACCCATAATTGCATAAAAAAGACTCATAAATAATAACATCTTATTTATGTATTTAAAATCACCTTTAATTTTTACTCTATTCTTTTTCATATTATCAAATATATTATATAATAAAATCATCATAAATGTAAATTATATTACATATTTGTAGTGTCAATAATTAACATTATTCCATAAAATAATATAGATAATAAAGGAGGTTTTTATAATGTATTATTATGGATATAATGGTGGATATGCAGGTGGTAATAGCATGTACTATAACTCATATCCAGGATATTATTCAAATTCTTATGGCTATGGAGCAGCATTTATTTTAGTATTATTTATACTACTTGTAATAATTTTTGGTGTAGGATTTATCAACAATAATAATTTTGAAAACAATAATCATGGTCATTGTTGTGGAAATTAAAAATGAGGAAATATTTCCTCATTTTAATTTTCTAGTATATAACACATGTTTATAAGTTATACCATCATCCTCATTTTCTTGTAGCAATTCTCTATCCCATTCTTCTTTATTAAACGATGGAAAATACACACTAGCATCACTACATTCTGCATCAATTTCAGTTAAGTATAATTTATTTGAATAATCTAAGAATAATTTATATATTGAACCTCCTCCAATTACAAATAATTCATCATTTATATCATTATACTTTTCTAATAATTCCTCTAAACTATTAAAAACTTCAACTTCATTTGGAAAATTATTACTACTTGAAATAACTACATGATGTCTATTAGGTAACATTTTAGATAAAGATTCAAAAGTACGTCTACCCATAATGATAGTTTTACCAGTTGTGACACTTCTAAAAAATTTTAAATCATTTGGTAAATGCCAAATTAAATCATTATCTTTTCCAAGTTCATTATTTTTTCCAATAGCCGCTATAATTGAAAAACTCATTTTATCACCTATTGTGCAATTGGGAATTCAATTTTACCCATATGCTTATAATTTGATACTTTTACATCTTTTAATTCTTTTGAATTATCAAAATCAAAGAAATTATCTATTTCAGGATTCAACCACATTTCTGGTTTTACTGGATCTAAAATCATATCAATCATTCTGTGTTCAGTATCTAATAATTTATATTCTTTATATTCTTTAGATTTATTATCTTCTACTTTACTCATTTTTTCTTCAATTATTTTATTTAACTCTAATAAATCTTCTTTACTCATACTAGATAATTCATTGAATCTATCTTCTCTTTTAATTTGTTCTTTTATACCATCAACTTGATTTACATAAATATGAGCATCTTTAATAGAATGTTTATATGTACCAGGTTTAAGCCCTGTTACTTGTGCTACCATCATTAAAAATGTTGCATATTGTGTTATATTAAATGGAAGTCCAAGTGGAACATCACAACTTCTTTGATGAACTAATAAATTTAGTTTTCCATCTGTTACATCCCATTCAGTAGACCATACACAAGATGGTAAAACTGCTGTTCTTAAATACTCATCTTGCCATAAACTTTTAACCATTCTTCTATCTGTTGGCATTTGTTTAATTGTATCAATTAATGTTCTAGCATGTTGATATCTATTTGTAATAAATCCATAAGCAGTTCCAATAGTACCTGCATATTTCTTTCCATACCATTTTGCCATTTTAATTGTTTTACCTGGAATTAAACTTTTAGCTTTCATTACATTTCCATCTTTATCTAATTTAGTTTTAAATTCATGATTTCTTCCAAATGGATCATCAACTGGTACACTTTTTGGATCTATTACTTCTACTTCTTTATCTGGATCATATTCACCATAAGGTTCATATATTCTATATATTCCATCACTATCTACCATCCACTCATCCCATATATGAACATTTCTTTTTTGTAGTTCTTTTACACTATTTGAACCCATTTGCCATATCCATAACATTTCTGTTACTGCTTGTCTATGGAATAATTGTTTAGTTGTTAAAATTGGAAATTCTTTTGATAAATCAAAATTTAATTCATAAGATGGAATTTTAATAGTATTTATTCCAGTTCTATTTTCTACTTCTACTCCTTCACTTAATATTTTTCTACATAATTTCAAGTATTCTTTATCCCATTCAGTCATAATATTACCTCCTAAAACCTACTTAATTTTTTTATATCAGCATTTTCTTCTTTTAAAAATGCATCAACTACACTAATTATTTCTTCACCTATTTCATCAATAGATTTAATATCTTCAAGACTCTTGTATTCTTCTGACTTAATACAATTTATATAATACCAATTATATCTTTTTGCAATTTCTACATAAGTTTTTTCTGCATGTCTTAAATGTATTTCTGAGTTTTCATTTCCATCACCAGCTGCTCTTCCACTTCTAAGTTCTTTAGCAGCTTCAAAAGGCATATGTAAAAAAATAACTTTATCTGGTCTTGGTAATTCACATAAATCAAATTCAAGTTTTTCAATAAAATCTAGTACTCTATTTCTTTCTTCTTCTGTCTTTGCTTTTCCTGCTTGATGACCCATATTTGATGTTGTATATCTATCTAAAATAACAACATCATTTTTATATAGTTCATCTTCTATACTATTTAAAAAATTATATCTTCTATCAGCTGCATAATATAAACTACTAACAAGTGGATCAACATTGGCACTTGTTTCTTCAAAATATCCTTCACTAATTTCAGGTTTACCTAAATATGGCCCACCAACTATCTTTCCTGTAGGTGAATCATATATTGGAAAAGAATATCTTTTAACTTTTAAATTTAAACTCTCTAAATATTCTAATAATTTTTTACTTTGTGTTTCTTTTCCAGAACCATCTGTTCCTTCGATAACAAGTATTTTTGCTCTATTCATAATAATCCTTTCCTATAAAAAATAACATGTGTAAAACATGTTAAAATTTATCTTTCTAACATTAATATTACCTCTAATATGAATTATATCATAACTAGATTTTTAATCAATTGATTTTTTTTAACTTTACTATTCAATTGTATTAATCATATTATTAATGCCATTTGTTATTACTTCAGTATTTCCATGATGAATATAATGATCTCCATTTAATACATATATTTTTTGTATTTCATCATTACTAATAAGTTTTTCATGCATTTCATTCCAAGAATATAAGAAATCTCCTTCTTTATAATATTCATCCATTGAAGCAATAGTATCACTTGCTAAATATGTAATTACATATAAATTATCTTTATATTTTTTATTTAACATTTCTTTTTCAATTTTTGGAAAATCTTCCATTTCTTTAATAATAGTTTTATTTAATGTTCTATTATATATAAAGTATTCATAATCTTTTTTATGTTCTTCTCTTATATCACTTAAATATAATTCATTAAGTAACTCTTCTCCACCTATCAAACCAATAAGTCTTGTTAATCCACTAGGTGACATTAAACTATAATATTTTGGATATTTTGGAAATTCTTCATTGTCTAAAACATTTTTTTCTACTTGATAAGCAGAACTACAATCAAGACAAACATATCCTTTTACACTATCATGATTATTTGAATAATTTAATGTTATAGGTCCCATATAAGAATGAGAAAGCATTACTATATTATCAGTTATATTAAAATGATTTAAAACTTTATCAATTTCATTTGTATAATTCTCAAGTGTTCTATTCTTTTCTGTTTCACTACTATAGCCATATCCTAATTGTTCAATAATTAGTACTTTATTATTTTTACTTAAACTCTCAATTAAATTATAAAAATCATAATATGGAGATGGTGTACCCATACCAGATAACATTACAATTGTATATTCACCACTACCAATTAATTTTGCATGCATAAATTCATTATCATATACTTCTATTAAATCTCCAGGAACTTTATAATACTTATCTTCATATATTTTATTGCTAATCTTATGATAAATAAACATTAATAAAAAAAATACTAGTATTAAACCAATTACCCATAATAATCCTTTTAATATCACTTTTAATGCTTTCATTTTATTCACCTACTTTATTAAATTATATCATAGTATAATATTTTTTTTAGACTGATTTTATGTTAAAATTATAAAAGGAAGTGAGACATATGGATAATAAACAAAAAACAATAGTATTTAAAGTTAGTGATAATATTAAAAAACAAATGATTGAACATTATCAAGATATGGTAACAGGTAAACCACCATATGCTATATTTCAAGTAAAAGATTATGATTGTGTCACTACTTTATATGAAAGTGGAAAAGTAATGTTTCAAGGTATTGGCGCTGATATTGAAGCAAATATGTGGAAAGATTTAGAAAGTCATTTTAATAATAGAAATATAGATGAAGAAATAAAACAAAAAGAAGAAAAAACTAACAATAAAGAATACTATTATTATGATGCTATTGGTAGTGATGAAGTTGGTACTGGAGACTATTTTGGTCCAATTATTGTTACTGCAACATTAGTAGATAAAAGCACAAGAAAACTACTTGAAGATTTAAAAATAATGGATTCAAAAAAAATGACTGATGAAAAAATTAGAAGATGTGCTCCAATTATAATGAAAAAACTTCCATATGTTACTTTTACTTTATCAAATACTAAATACAATGAGCTAGCTAATAAAGGCTTTAATATGAATAAAATAAAGGCTATTCTTCATAATAAAGTACTTTATGAATTATCAAACAAAGGTATACCATATCACAAAATTATAGTTGATCAATTCACTACTCCAAGAAGTTATTTTAGTTATTTAAAACAAGAAAATATAACTGAAAAAGTAACTAAAATAACATTTATAACTAAAGGTGAAAGTGCTCACTTAAGTGTAGCTGCTGCCTCTGTAATAAGTAGATATTTATTCTTAGAAGAAATGGATAAATTATCTCAAAAATATAATATTACAATTTTAAAAGGTGCTAGTGATAAAGTTGATGAAGTTGGAAAACAAATAGTTAAAAAATATGGAAAAGATGAACTAAATAAAATAGCTAAAACTAATTTTAAAAATACAGATAAAATTCTAGGTAACTAGAATTTTTATTTTATTAAAATTTATCAAAATTTAAAAATAATAATTATTTAATCATTAAAAGTTTTCTTTTGTTATATAGAAAATTTAATTATTCATAAAAAAAATCAAATCATTTTTTAAATATATTGATTTGATTTAAATTATTATTTATAGTATTTTGAATATGCGCTTAGTGGTATAGAACATTATTTTATTATATTAAAAACTTATGCACTTCTAATTATTTTAATTATTCAATCATAAATGATTCATCTACCTTTACTATACACATTTCACTTATACCACTAAGTGTTTTTTTATTTTTTAAGTCCTAGTTTTAACATAGATTCATCAATTTTATCATCTAATGATTGTTTCTTTGATTCATAATCAGGAGTTTGAGTACTAAATCCGCTTATCCTAGAAGCAGTAGCACTCATTTCAGTACACACTGAATCATAAATCATTACATTTTTGTCATATATATAACTAAGTAATTTAGCTAGTTCATAATTACAATTATATGTCATATGAGCTTGTAGTTTTTGTATAGAAACATTAATAGCATTTAACATATCTTTTTGATCTTTAATTTCATTAGTAGCTCTATTCATAAGTTCTATGACAAGCTCTACTTCTTCTTTAACATCATATCTTATTAATAACCATAATAAGTTAGATAATATTACTCTATATTTAACCCCTCTTAAATTTTTTAATGCTTCATGTCTAATTTCTTCTACTGCATGATAATTTTGCCATAATGCATCAAAACTATCATTTATTAGTTTTTCCTCTTCTTCACGCTCTTTTAATGCCTCTTCAACTGTATAAGTTTTTTCCATTTCTTGTTTTACAAATTCACGTAATTCTTCATAATCAAAATTTTCTTCATCCATAATTTACTTTCTCGCTTTCTTTTTTATTTGATCTAATATTTGAATTGCTTCAATAGGTGTAATTTCTAAAGGATTAATTGTATCAATATATTCTCTTAATTCATCATGCTTTTCATCTAAATCTAATTGTAATTGTTCAACCTTTTTACCCTTTTTATTATCTTTACTTTCAAACATTTGAAGTAGTTCATTTGCTTTATCAATTACTGACTTTGGAAGTGATGCTAACTTAGCAACATTAATTCCATAACTCTTATCAACTGAACCATCAAGTACTTTATGCAAAAATGTAATATCACCATCTTCTTCTGCTATTGTTACATGAACATTTTTAACATCAGTTAATACATATTCCATTTCTGTTAACTCATGATAGTGAGTTGAAAATAAAGTTTTGCATTTAATATTTTTTGAAATATATTCAATAATTGAACCTGCTAAACTCATACCATCATAAGTACTAGTTCCACGACCAAGTTCATCAAATAATATTAAACTATTTTTAGTAGCGTTATTTAGAGCATATGCACTTTCTTTCATTTCAACCATAAATGTTGATTCTCCACCAACTAAATCATCACTTGCTCCAATACGAGTAAATATTTTATCAAATATTGGTAAATTACAACTTTTAGCTGGTACATAAGAACCAATTTGATTAAGTATTGCTATTATACCCATTTCTCTCATATATGTAGATTTTCCACTCATATTTGGACCAGTAATTATTAAAATATTAGTTTTATTATCAAGAATTACATCATTATCAATGTATTCTCCTTCAATAACACTTTCTACTACTGGATGTCTACCACCAATTATTTCAACAACACCATCTTCATTTATATTTGGTCTAACAAAATTATTATCTTCTGCTATCTTAGCAAATGATTGCATAACATCATAATATGAAATTAAATTAGATGCATGTTGTAAAGCAGAAATATAATTCTTGATTTCATCTTTTATATTACAAAACACTTCATACTCTAAATTATTTAATCTTTCTTCTGCATTAAGAATCATATTTTCTTTCTCTTTTAATAATGGTGTAATATATCTTTCACAATTAGTTAATGTTTGTTTTCTATCATATTGATATTCTTCTTTTACAAGACCAATTTGTCCTTTAGGTACTTCAATATAATAACCAAAAACTTTATTAAATCCTACTTTTAAACCTTTAATATTTGTTCTTTGTCTTTCTTCAGCTTCAAAATTTGATATAAAATCTTTACCATTTGTTTTTATATTACGCAGTTCGTCTATCTCACTATTGAAACCATCTTTAATTATTCCACCTTCTTTTAAAGTTATTGGAGCATCTTCTTTAATGGATGATTCAATAAGTTCACATAAATTATCAAATGATTCTAACTCTTCTAATTCTAATGTTTTTAATATTTCATTTACACTAGGAAATACTTTTAAACTATTTTTAAGTTGTAACATATCTCTAGGATTTAGATTAGAACATGCTACTTTTCCTGTTAATCTTTCTAAATCATATATTTCATATAAATAATTTCTAAGTTCACTAGTTTCCATAAAAGAATCTATTAATTTAGAAACTAAATCTTGTCTTTTTAATATTTCATCCTTATCTATAGATGGACTAATTATATAACTCTTTAGAAGTCTACTTCCCATCGCTGTTTTAGTTTTATCCATAAATCCAAGTAGACTATTTTGTCTATCTTTATTTCTAATTGTTTCAACTAATTCTAAATTCTTTATACATTCTTTATTCAAATCTAAGAATAATTTATTATCTACAATCTCTAATGGTTGTAAATGACTTAAATCTTGTTTTAATGAATTAGTTAAATAATTTAATACAAGTGAAGTCGTTTTTATTATTTTTTCATCATCTATATCATCAAACACATTTTTTGTTTTATATGTTTTATCATCATTATAGTGAGAAATAAATATATTATATGTTGTTTTTAATTTATGCATAAGACTAGGGTCAAAATTATCAACAACAACTATTTCTTTAATATTTAAATTAACTATATGACTTATAAGTTTTTCTTCTTCATGACTAATATATGTAGAATAAATTTTTCCACTTAACAAGTCAGCATAACTAAGTATATAAGTATATCCATAGTCAGCTATAGATGCTATGTAGTTAAAGTCTTTTTCATTAACCATTTCAGTATTTGTGATTGTTCCAGCACTTACTATTTGAACAACTTCTCTTTTAACTATGCCCTTAGCTGTTTTAGGATCTTCCATTTGTTCACATATAGCAACTTTATATCCTTTTTCAATTAATTTTTCCAAATAAATATTAACAGCATGATGTGGAACACCACACATAGGTATTCTTTCACTAAGCCCTGCTTGTTTACCAGTAAGAGTTAGTTCAAGTTCATGTGAAGCTGTAATTGCGTCATCAAAAAACATTTCATAGAAGTCACCTAATCTATAAAATAATATTACATCTTCATATTCACTTTTAGTCTTTAAATACTCTCGCATCATTGGACTAACATCATTTAAATTAACATCTTTTCTTTCCATAGTTTTTATTATATTACAAAAAAAATTATAATAAAAGAAATTTTAGTTTAAAAAATAACAAAAAAATCAGTTTTAAGCTGATTTTTTATATTATTATACTAAACCAAAAGCAATTAAACCTAAAGACAATATCATAATTATTATATAAGCAATTTTTGATGTAATATATGAATAAACTTTTTTAGTCTTTCCATCTACTACATATTCATATATTTCAACATAAGGAACCGGGCTTCTTCTATACCAACCTTTTACTTCAACTTCTTTATCAAAATACTCTTTGGATTTAAATAATGCAAATATTTTATTAACAATTTTTAATGGTTGATTATAATCTAAAAATATAATACCTGTTTTATCTTTTATTATAAAGTCTTCATTAAATATGCATCCTGGGTTTCCTCTACCAATTATTGTTCCACGTAATATACAAGGAACAGATGTAATATGTGATACTTTTATTTCTCCAAGTAAATCTTCTACTGTAGTTTCTTTATAATCTTGTTTATGAGCTCTATTAAATTTAACAAATGTAAATATCATTGTTATAAATAATCCAATTCCACTACATAGGAATACCATTTTTGACCCAAGAGCAATTCCACCAATAACACAAGCAACTATTGTAAGTAAAAAACAAAATCCTGGTAAAAATGATATTAATACTTCTAATAAGAAATCATCAACTAAACTTTCTGGTTTTACTAAGTCAAAATTAATATATGGTTCTTGATTGAATTCTTGAGATTTTTTAGCAATAGCTTGTAATCTTTTTGAAATTAATGGATGAGTTGAATTAAATTCAAACCATTTTGCCCATGGATTCCACATTTCCCATTTCATAGCATTTTTTATTTTATCTTTAGATATTCCATTTTCATCGTAAGAAGCAATACTCATTGCTTTACTTGCACCTTTATCAAAAATACCAAGTGCATTCTTTTTAGATACATCGTGTTTAGTATCACTTGATTTTGTACTAAGACCAAATCCTATCTTAACAAGTGCTTCAGCAAGTGACGCTGGATTCTTTGTTTCAGTTACAGCAAATTCATCTGCATAATATTCTCTTGTTCTAGATAACCATAAAATAATATATTGACTAACCACATATAACAAATAAGCAATATAACCTACTAAAGCTAATTTAGAAGCATTATCATTATTAGAATCATTATCCATTCTTGTAAATGTTTCATAAATTGCATATAAAACTAATGGAACTACTTGAGCAAAAGTCATAACCATCATATCCATATGTACTATATGACCAAGTTCATGTCCAACAACAGCTTTTACTTCTTCTTCATTTAATAAATCAAAAATACCTCTTGTAATAACAATTCTTGCATCTTTTTTTGTTCTACCATAAGTAAATGCATTTGGTCCGCCATCCTCAATAATACCAATTTTAGGATAAGTTACTCCATGTTTAGAACACTCTTCTTCAATAAATTTTTTTAAATAATCTGGTATTTCTGCATTAAAATTTGCTTTATAAAACCATCTCATAGATAAATCTGTAAGCCATGGTGATATTAAAAATTGTATTAATAAAACAATTATACTACCTATAATAGCAAATAAAACATTTCCACCAGCAAGTAATACCACTAATATTACAACAGCGGCTAATAAACCATATAAACAAGATATTGTGATTAATGATATACCAAATAAACTTTTTTTCATTTAAATCAACTCCTACTATTAAGAATTATATCATTAAAAAAAACTAATTACTATAAAAAATATGTAAGATTAAACATTCTTACATATTTCGTTACTATCTAAAACTATTGTTACTGGTCCATCATTATATATTTCTACTTTCATATCAGAACCAAATATTCCGGTTTCAACATGTACAAATTCTCTTAATTTTTCATTAAAAACATCATATAACTTTGTTGCTTCAGTTGGATTCATTGCTGAAACAAATGATGGTCTTCTTCCCTCTGAACAATTAGCATATAAAGTAAATTGACTAATACTTAAAATACTTCCATTAGTATCAAGAATACTTAAATTCATTTTTTCATTTTCATCTTCAAATATTCTAAGATTAACTATTTTATTTACCATTTTATCAATTATTTTTTCATTATCACCATCAGTAAATCCAACTAATATAACATAACCATGATCAATTTGACCATTTACTTTTCCATTAATTGTTACTTTACTTTGTTTACTTCTTTGAATTATAACTCTCATTAAATAAATATCCTTTCTACACTTCGAACATTATTCATTGTTTTAATTTCATCAATAAAACTATGTAATTTATTAATATTTTTTACTTTACAAGTAACATCATAAAATAATTCTTTGTTTCTATTAATTAAATTAATTGAATCAATTATTATATCTGATTTAGTAGATAAGTTAACTATTTTAACAAGGGTATCCCCAACATCATCTACATATACTTTTAATTTAGCAATATATCTATTATCAATATTTTCTTCCCACTTTGCTTCAATAATTCTTTCACTATTTAAATCAATATTTGGACAATCTTTAGAATGTATTTTTACTCCATATCCACGAGTAATATATCCAACTATTTCTTCTCCATAAACTGGATTACAACAAGTTGCAAATGTACTTAAAATATCTGTAGAACCTGCAATAATAATTCCATTATCACTCTTACTTGCTTTTTTAGGTAAACTAATCTTTTTCTTTGGTTCTTTAATTTCAAGTCTACTTAGTATTCTAGATGGTAAATATCTCATAGTTGCTACTGAAAAATAAATATCATCTAAATTTTCTAAACTTAAATCTCTACATATTTTTTCAATATGTTCAGGCGTAAATGTTTCATTAAAATCAATGTTGTTTTTCTTACATTCATTAATTAACATTTCATGTCCTAAAGCTAAATACTTTTCTCTTTCTTGTTTATAAAAATATGCTTTTATTCTACTTTTAGCTCCATCTGTTTTAACTATATCAAGCCATCCTTTAGATGGTGCATGTCCTTTTTGAGTAATTAATTCAACTAAATCTCCATCTTGAAGCTCATAATCAAGTTTAACCATTTTTTGATTAACAAGAGCACCTGTTGTAGTGTTACCAACTTCACTATGAATCTTATATGCAAAATCTATTGGAGTTGCTCCACTTGGAAGTTCAATAATATCTCCTTTAGGTGTATAAACATATATTTCATTTCTTTTTAGTTCATCTTTTATATTTACAAAGAAATCCATATTTTGTTCTATATCATTTACTTCAACTAATACTCTAAACTGTTCAAGTATTTTATCTAAATTATTTTTAACACTTCCATCTATTTGTTCTTTATAACTCCAGTGAGATGCTACACCTTTTTCAGCTATTTCATCCATCTCATATGTTCTTACTTGAACTTCATATATTCTTTTATCTTCACCAAATACTGTTGTATGTAAACTTTGGTATAAATTTGGTTTTGGATTAGCTATATAATCCTTAAATCTATTTGGAATAGGATTATATCTTGCTTGAACAAGTCCTACTACTCTATAACAATCTTCTATTGTATCTACAAGTACTCTTATACCAAGTAAATCATATATGTCATCCCATTTTTTACCTTTTTTAAGTTTATTATAAATACCTCTAACTGACTTTACACGAGATAACATTTCATATTTAATATTATGAGCATCAAGTATTTGCATAATCTCATATTTCATTTTAGATAGAGACTTTTCTAATTCAGCTTTAGAAGAATTTATTTTATCTAATACTTTATTATATTCATCAGGATCAGAATATTGTAAACACAAGTCTTCCATCTCACTCTTCATTTTTTTCATACCAAGTCTATGAGCAAGTGGAATATAAATATTTTGTGTTTCATCTATAATATATTGTTGATGAACAGGATCATGAACCCTTAGAGTTCTTAAATTATGTAATCTATCAGCAAACTTAATAAATAAAGTTGCTGGATTTTCAGATAAACCAACAATAATTCTTCTATATTTTTCAGGATTATTTATTTTAAATGTTTGTCTTAAATTACTAATTTTAGTAACAGAATTTACAATATTAGCACTATCTAAATCAAACATTTCTTCTATTTCTTCAAAAGTCATCTTTTTTAAAGAAATAGCTTCATGAATTAGTGCACAACCTATTGTAAGAGGATCCATTTTCAAAGTTGCTAAAATATATGCAACATTAATAGGATGAAGAATATAATCTTCACCCGTTTCTCTTTTCATTCCATCATATATGATAAGTGCTTGATCATAATATTTATTTATAAAATCAATGTATTCATCTTCCATATATGTTTTTAGTAAGTCAATTAACTCACCATAAGTATAATCTTTTATAGTTTCACCCTCTTTGTTAAGAATTAATACCTTTTATTTTTAATTCTTCAACTTCATCATCATCTTCTTCTGGTTTATCAATGCTTCTCTTTTCTAATATAATCCATAATCTTGGACCAATTATTAATGATGAAATTGTACCTGCTATTAAACCAATTAGAATTGCAATATTAAATGTGATTATGTCATTTAAACCAACACATATTAATGTTACAACTGCTACAATTGTAGTAATACTTGTCCAAATATTTCTACTTACAATTTGAACTGATGACGTATTTACTAAATTAACAAGTTCCTCTTTTGTTAATTTCTTCTTATTTCTATATAATTTCTTTCTATTTTCTCTAATTCTATCAAATACAACAATAGTATCATTAATAGAATATCCAATTATTGTAAGTAATGCTGCTACTATAATAAAATCTACACTAATATTAAATATTGCAAATGTAGCAAGTATTATTAAAACATCGTGTATTAACATTAATATACCTGTAACTGCATAATTAATATTAAATCTAATTGCTATATATATTATTATTGCTATTAATGAATATAATAATGATTTAATAGCATTTTTAGTTAAACTTTCAGTAACAAGTGTACTTATTTCATTCATAGATGTTGATATTCCTAAATCTTCAAGTTGTGCTTTAATTTTAACTTCTGTTTTTTCATCTAATATATCATTAAGAATAATATATCCTTCATTTTTAGAACCAATATAATAATCATAATCTCTTACATCATATTCACTTACTATTGATTTTACTTTATCAAAATCAATATCGCTTTGACTAGTTAAGACTATATTTGTTCCACCTGTAAAATCTACTCCAAAATTAAATCCTTTAAAGATTACAAATCCAGCACCAATTAATATAATTGTACAAGCTGCTATAATTGGATATTTAGCAAGACTAACATAATCTCTTTCTTTCTTTTGTTTAATTTTACCAAATAGTAAAGTTTGTTTATCTTTAAATACTCCACTTTGAACATATAATTTTACTAATTGTCTATAAAGTAATACACAAGTAATAACAGTAACAACAATTGTAATTATCAACATTGTTGCAAAACCTTTTACACTAGATTCTCCAAATACATATAAAACAATAGCTGCAATTAAAGTTGTTACATTAGCATCAATTATAGATACTAAACTACTTTTACTACCTTCATTATATGAAACATTTAATTTACTATTTTTAGATAATTCATCTTTAACTCTTTCATTTGAAATAATAATTGAATCTACTGCCATACCAATACCAAGTACTAAAGCAGCAATACCAGTTAAAGTAAGTACTCCACCTACACCATTAAATAGTGCAAATACTATAACTACATATGCAAATAAACAAATACTACTTATAATACCACTTAATTTATATTTAAATATTAGTATTAATGAAATCAATGCAAATGTAATTAAACCCGCCAATCCTGTTTTACTAATTGTTTCTGCTCCAAATTTAGGAGAAACACTTCTTGGAGTAGCTTCTTCAGTTAGTTTTGTTGGAAGAGATCCACTATTAATTAAATCTGCTAATGTTTGTGCTTGTTCTTTAGTAAAATTTCCTTCTATTACTACTTCTTTACTACTTAAAGCAGAATTAACATAAGCAGCTGAAATACATTTCATATTTCCATCTGTACCACATTTATCTTTATAGTCTTCATATGAATCAGTATTTTCATCAAAATCTAACCATGTAACCATTAAATTATTTCCATTACCTCTTTCACTTAATTCTTTAGTTACATAATAAAATTCTTCTGTATCAGCTATATCTAATTTAACTTGATATGCAAAAGTTTGACTATTTTGACTTAAGCTAGCTCCATTTCTACCTAAAACATCACTAGTAAGTAATAAGTTGTCTTCTGTATCTCTAAATGATAAAACAGCAGTTGTACTAATTCTATTTCTAGCTTCATCTTCATTTGATACTCCAGGTAATTGAACTCTAATTAAGTTATCTCCTTCAATTGTGATAACTGGTTCACTTACACCTAATGTATCTATTCTATTTACAATTGCTTTATAAGTGTTTTCTAAATCCTCACTAGTTAATTCATCACCTTCAACTAATGGTTCAATATTATAAAGTATTTCAAATCCTCCTTGTAAATCAATTCCATAAGAAATACTTTTAATTATTGGTTTAACACAAAATAAACCTATAAATATAATTGCAACCAATATTACAGTTGACCAAATTGCTTTTTTCATCTTATTCCTCCTAAATCAATACTACCTATTTCTTCGTCAGTTTTAAATTTGTTAAGTTTATTCAAGACATATTCATTAATATCATAGTTGTCAGCATATAAAATATCATTTATTAATTCATGTAATTCTAAGTTACTTTTACTCTTCCATGATTTATCTACTAAATAATTCCAAATATCTTTTTCGTTTACATATTTAAAACCACTTTTTTTCATTTCTTTTACTTTAGAATACAACGCTGGTAATACTCTTTCATAAAGTTCTCTTAAACTTCCAAATTCAATTTTATTTTCCATAGGCATTCACCATATTAATTATACAATATTGTATTAAAAAATGAAATAAAAAGTAGACACTTTAAAGTATCTACTTTGTTGTTTTTATAATACTAACATAATCAAATATAAAACTATCTAATATCTTTTTAGCTGTTTCATTGTTCATATTCAATATGTCACTATATTCGTTATAATTAACTTTTCCTTCCATAATAAGTGATTCACAAATATTATATTCAACATCTTCAATATTATCAAAATCAAGAATATAAGATTTTAAAAACATTTTCTTTTTTCTTTCAAATCCTTCTTTAGATAATTCTAATTTTCTAATATCTTTACTAATTCTTTCTATAAATTTTTCACAATTATCTACTATTGCACTTATTGCTACTACTACATAATCTCCAATAATATTAACAGATGAATTCATATTAATAATTATATTATTATTTTTATATTCTTCATATAATTTAGATGTAGGAGAAAAATTGTTAGATAGAATAATACTAATATAATATCTTAATAAAGTATCATTTTTTATATCGAATAATTTTTTATTCATTTTAATACCATATTTTACTCTAACATCTTCCATATCTTTTTTTATTTCTTCATATGATATTCTAACATCATCAATTTCTTTTTCTTTTAATACTTTTGGTATTCTCTTTGGCTTTAATTTAAGTTTATCCATATAAGTATTAATCTCATTCATTACTTCATTTTCATCAAAGTTTCCACTTACTATTATAAATGTATTATTTGATGTATAAAAATCAGAATATACTTTATTTAAATGCTTAGCAGTGATTTTTTCAATATCACTTCTCTCACCAACAACTGTATTTTTAATATAAGTGTCATGAAACATATTTTTGAATAATTGTTCATACATATAATTATTTATTTGATCTTTATACATATCAATTTCTTCTCCAATTATTCCTTTTTCTTCATTAACACATTTTTCATTAATATTAGTGTTATAAAAAATATCTAATAATAATATTAAATTCTCAATTATATTTATACTTCCAAAAATATTATAATTAGTTCCATAATAATTAGTCCATGCATTAGCTAAACTACCAAGTTCATTTATTCTTTTTGATACTTCTTTATTTTCGGATAATGCCATTACTTTATGCTCTAAAAAATGAGCACTTCCAGGAATAACATTTATTGTTTCACTATCTGTTTTATATTTGGTTACTCTAGCTCCATATTTAACAGAAATAGTAATATAAAAATTTTTTGTTTTTTTAGTAGGATATAAAAATACTTCTATTCCATTTGATAATTTATCATAATAAACATCTTCATTAACTTTTTCAAATGTTTTTTTAATCATTTTCATTATCCCCCTTTAACATATATATTGTACTTAATTTTATTTTTTTATTAATTGCTGCAACTTCTTCTATTGTTACTTTATTAATATTTTCTCTAATAGTTTCAATATCTTCAACCATTTCAAATTCTCTATTATAATATGTATTTATTTGAGAAACTACATCATCATAATAGTTATTTAAATAAGTATTAATTGTTTTTTTAGCTGATTCAAAAAGTCTTTCTAACACTTTTATATCACTCATTGAATCAACACATTCTTTTATTAATTCTACTGTTTGTTCATAATTATTTTTATTAATTCCAGAATATATAGTTAATGATGGATTATATTTTGATACAAATGATCCAATAGTATAACATAATGAATGTTCTTCTCTTACTATATTAAATAATATTGAATCATTCATAGTACCAAGAATTGTATTATATATTCTTAAAACATGGTTCATTTCATGAAAATCTAAATCTATTAATCTATATCCCATATATAACTTAGATTGATTAAATGGTAAACTATCTATTTTAGTTTCAATTTTTGAATCATATTTATGATCTATTTTTATTTTTATTTTTTTATTTGAACTCTTAATACTTCCAAATTCATCAAATAAAATATCTATAATATCATCTTCCACTTCACCATACACTGCTATATCAATTTTATAATCTCCATTAAATAAACTTTTATAAAAATCATAAAGAGTTTTAGGTGTTACTTTATCTAAATCTCTTATTTCAGGAATAGTACTATATGCACTTGGTGTGCCTTTATACATTAATTTAGAATATTCTATACTTGAATATAAACCAGGTTTTATCTTAACTGATTTAATATTAGATATAGCTTCACTCTTAATCACTTCAAAATATTCATGATTAAATTCATTATTATCAACATTTGGATTAAATATAATTTCACTTAAAAAATCAATTGATTCTTTTAAATACTTTTTATCAGTATATTTTGGATTTACAAAATCTAATGCAAAAGAAAATGATTCACTATTTCCAGTTATACTATAAGCAGCTGTTACTTTAGAACCAAATAGTTCTTCCCCATGTATAGCCATTTTATTTTTAGTATTATATTTTTTAGAAGAATAAACTAAATTATTTGCTAAAAAATTACCAAATACTATATCATTTTTATTAAATATTTTAGTAAAAAATAAAACAATGTTTATAGTTTTAAATCTATCAGATTTAATTAAATGTAATGTTGTATTATTTCTTTTAATTTTTTTATATTCCATTAATTCCCTCCAGTTTTAAAAAGAAGATAATTTGTATCTTCTTTTATATTATTTACAAAGTTTATTTTTTTATAATTGAATCAAGAGCTAAGACAATCATTTCATCAAGTTTCTTTTCTCTTGAAGCTGAATCTATTTCTTCATGTGTAATTAAATTATCACTAATTGTAAGTAGTGCAGTTGCTTTTCTCATGAATTTTTTAGCATTAAACATTAATGCATATGTTTCCATTTCAACAGCCTTACATCCAAGTTCAATAAATTTAGTATAATCTTTATTTTCTGTATAAAAAGCTTCTGTTGTATGAACTCTTCCCTGCTTTAAATTAATTCCTTTTAATAAAGCAGTATCCATAATAGTACTATTAAGTTCAAAAGATGTATTAATTATTTCAATATTTTCATGACCTGCTTCTTCGTCAAAATATGTTTTTGAATATACACTATCAGCAAGTAAAATATCATAAATTTTAAAATCAGCATCATAACTACCAGCTGTACCTATTCTAATTATATTTTGAACATCATAATCATTAAATAGTTCATAACTATAAATACCCATACTTCCAATTCCCATTCCACTTGAGAATATAGTAACAGGTACATCTTTATATGTTCCTGTAAAAGCAAGTTCACCTCTCACTTTATTTACCATTCTTGGATTATCCAAATACTTATGAGCAATGTAATATGCTCTATTTGGGTCTCCTGGCATTAGCACACGAGGTGCTATATCTTCTTTTTGTGCTTCAATATGTATTGTTGGCATAATTTCCTCCTTTTATTCTCCTTCTTCGTCACCATATCTAACTAAAACATCTCTTGGTTTACTTCCCTTAGCAGGACCTACAATTCCTTCTTCTTCAAACATATCAATTATACGTGCTGCTCTATTATAACCTAATGAGAATTTTCTTTGAATTAATGATGCACTTATTTGTCCAGTACGAATTGCATAATCTTTTATTTCATCATATCTAACATCTTTAACTGCCCCGTCATCTCCAGTGGCACTTCCACTAGAAGATCCAGAAGCACTAGATGGAGTATTTAAATTTTCAAAAGAGTTAGAATATCTTGGACCGCTACTTCTTCTCTTAATAAAATCAACTACTCTTGCTATTTCACCATCTGATACAAAACTTCCCTGAATACGAGTTGGATTATTATCATCCATTGGTTTATATAACATATCTCCTTTACCAAGAAGTTTTTCTGCACCAACCATATCAAGAATTGTTCTACTATCGATTGAAGAAGATACCGCAAAACTAACACGAGTTGGAATATTTGATTTTACAACACCTGTAATTACATCAGTTGATGGTCTTTGAGTTGCAACTATTAAATGTATTCCAGCTGCACGAGCAAGTTGAGTTATTCTCATAATTGACTCTTCTACTTCTTTAGCAGCTACAAGCATTAAATCTGCAAGCTCATCTATAATAACAAGAATAAATGGCATTTCTTTTAGACCACAATCTGGATTTTTCTTTAATTCTTTTCTTACATATTCATTATAAGTACCAATGTTTTTTGTACCACTATGCATAAATGTATCAAATCTATTATCCATTTCAACTACTATTTTTTGAAGTGTTGCACTTGCCTTTTTAGGATCAGTTACAACAGGAGTTAATAAATGTGGCATTCCATCATAAACACTAAATTCAACTTTTTTAGGGTCTACTAATACCATTTTTACCTCTTCTGGAGTTGTTCTCATTATAATAGACATAATTATATTATTAATACAAACAGATTTACCACTACCAGTAGCACCAGCTACTAACATATGTGGTGTTTTATTAATTTCAACATATTTAACATTACCCATTATATCTTTTCCAAGAGGAGCAGCAAGTTTTGAATCAGCAAGCTTAGTATTCTTACTCATTGCTTCCATAATCTCTCTCATTGAAACAGCCATAATTTCTTGATTTGGAACTTCTACTCCAATAGTACTTTTACCAGGAATTGGAGCTTCAATTCTTACTTCTTTAGCTGATAATGCTAAAGCAATTTCACGAGATATACTAAGTACTTTATTTACTTTAGTTCCTCTATCTAATACCATTTCATATTGTGTAACTGCTGGACCTTGATGTATTTCAACTACTTTTGCATTCATTCCAAAGTCTTTAAATACTCTTTGTAAAGCTCTTATATTATTATTAATAAATTCAGTGTTTGCCTTTTGATTATTAGCTTTAGGTTTATCAAGTAAATCTATACTTGGTTTAACATATTCTTCAGGAGGTAAATCTTCTTCAACAATTTCAGGTTTCTTTTCCTCAATCATTGGAACTTCTTTCTTAGCTGCATCATTTGCACTTGTAATAATAACTCTCTTATCTATTACTTGTGTTTCATCTATCTCATCATCTTCTACTTCATCTAATTTAGCATGTTTAGATTTAGATGGTTTAATTGCTTCCTCATCATCTTCATCATCTTCTTCATCTTTAGAAATTACTTTCTTAAATGGAGACATAATTGCTTTTCCTATATCAGATAATGTTAAATCAAATAACATAATAATACCAAATAATATTATAATTACCATTACTATAATAGAACCTTCAATATCAAATAGTGATACAAATGCCCAGGATACTAATGCTCCTACCATTCCACCACCAGTATTTACTTCACTAGCTGTATCAAAAGCAACACTAATATTATCCATAGTATTTTTTAAAATTGCTTTTCCATTCAAATCATTTCCACTTATATAATTTATATGTGAAAACAATAATAATGCAATTATTAATGAATAAATTCCTACTTTTCTACTTGAAAAATAATTTATTTTCTCACTCTTAGCAAGTAATCCTAATCCTAGTAATAAAATCAATCCTAAAAACAATACTGACCAAGTTCCAAACATAAATATTGCAAACTTCTTTACTATTCCACCTACAATACCAAATGATCCAAAACCAGTAATTGATAATAGTATTAACAATAATCCAATTAATCTATTTCCAAGTTTCAAACTACTCTTATTTGATTCCTTTTGTTTTTTTCTTTTTGCCACTTTAACACCTAACCTTCCATCTTGTTAAGAAGTTTTTTATGAATACCAGGTTCAACAATGTTTAATGTGTTTAACACTATTTCTAAAGAGTCTTTATAATCCCCCTTATTAAATGCCTTACTAGAAGCATTTAAACCAGCTTCAACTTCCTTATTGCTTGTTCTATATCTATTTCCATATACAATAGCCATTTCTGCCATTGCAGCGGTTTTTGTTGTAGATGATGCTGTTTGATATAGTTTTAAAGCTAAATCTCTAGCAGTATCAACTCTTAAATTTAATGTTTTAATTGATATAGGTTTCTTTTCAATTTCTATATTTATTTCTTTAACTGCATCATATGCTTCTTTTAATTCAACATAAAATTTATCAGGTATAATTGGTAAATTATAATCTTTAATTTTATATTTAGAATTATTAATTATATTCTTAATTTCATATAATTGATCTCTAGCTCTTGCCTCATCTTCTTTTAAACTTCCTAAGTTTTTAAGAGTAGTCTCAAGTTTATCTTCTACTTTTGTAAGATTAACAGCAACCATTTCACATTCATTGCTTAATTTTGAATATGGCATTACTCTAGATAAAGTTCTATCGTTAATAAGTTTAAAGCTATCTTTAACACTTATTAATTCTTTGTTTATTTCATCAACAATCATTACTTCATTTTCACTTAAATCATACGTGTCTTTTATATTATCAATTTCAGCATATAAATTTTTTACAATTGAAGTTACTTTAGAAATTCTTTCACTTACATTAATGATTCCTCTTTCATAATCTTTTTTGCCTCTTTTTTCAGCATCAAAATCATTATATAATCCTTCATAATAATCAAGTAAAGTTTTTAAATCAAAAATAGAATCTTGTAAATTTAAAACATTAAGTCTATCCATTATTTCACCAATTTTTTTATTGGTTTCTTCTATATTATAATCAATATTTAAATATTCTAAATTATATCCATCTCTTATCATTTTAGTTGCTTGAGTCTTAATATCTTTCATTTTCTTAGGAAGAATCATTTTAGACATCATTACAATAGTTGGAGCTTCATCAATAACTATACTAATATTATTAATCATATCATCTAAAGCTTTAACTATTTTACCTAGTTCTTCATAATTCTTATTTTGAACAGATACTTCAAAAGCACTAAATAATTTATTAATATTTTCAAATTGTAATTCTATTCTATTAGAAACATCTTGATAATCGTTTTTATTTTTATTGTATTTAAATATTATTTCTCTATATACACTTTTTAGTTTTGTAATAGCTTCTCTATTTCTATCTTCACTTTCTGTTAATTCTTTTATTTCCCCAAGTAATTTAACACTTTTAGCTTTAATATGAAATATATCTTTTTCAGCTTTATTTAAACTTTTATATGATGAAATATAATCTTTTTTCATACAAAAATTTTCTACTTCAATTAATTCATCTGTTAGCTTAGGCATATAAACTTGTTCTAAATCATCAAATCTTTTTTGCCATTCTTCTACTTGTCTTTCAGTGTTTTTATTATTTACTAGTTTATTAGCTTTTGATAATTCAGTAATTAAAGAGGCTGATATAATAAGATTTTTTTCTGTAGTTAACTTATCAATTGATGAAATAATACTTTTCTTTTTATTATTTCTTAATATTATAATTAAAACATATAAAAGAAAAACCAGAAATAAAAATGATAGTGCTATTATTACAGTTATCTTATTCATAATATCCTCCTTATACATTTTATCATATTTATAGTATTTTTTGTATCCTTTTTTGTAAATAAAAGAAGATAATTGTAATTATAATTATCTTCTTATAGTATATTAAACATTTTCAAAGCCATAATCTACTTCTTCATTTTCTTCATTTTCTTCTTTTTCTTTTATTTTTTTATTAGCTGCATATGCTGCTGCTCCTGTTGCAAGTCCAATACCAACTGTTGTTGCAACTGCACCAGCTATTTTATTACCAGTAGATCCCATTTTTTGTGATAAACCATTATTTAATGGCTCTAGTATATTTTCTTCTAACTCTTCATTTGTATTATCCATTATTTCAACTGGAGCAGAAGCAATTAATTCTTCATCACTCATTTCTGGAATATTAGCCTCATTCAATATATCATCAGATTTTCCATCAATATTTGAGCCAGGTGTTTTTCCTATTTTAGTAGGTTGAGATGTTCCTGTGTCAACAATTCTCTGAGGTCCTGTAGGAGTATCATCATCTCCTGTTTGAACTACATCATCATCTCTTGGTGGTTTATCATCATCTGTTCCAGTTCCGGTTCCAGTTCCAGTACCAGTTCCGGTTCCGGTTCCAGTTCCAGTTCCGGTTCCAGTTCCGGTTCCAGTTCCAGTTCCGGTTCCAGTTCCAGTTCCGGTTCCGGTTCCAGTTCCGGTTCCAGTTCCGGTTCCAGTTCCAGTTCCGGTTCCGGTTCCAGTTCCGGTTCCAGTTCCAGTTCCAGTTCCGGTTCCAGTTCCGGTTCCAGTTCCGGTTGAATCATCAGACGTATCTTCTGTATCTGATGTTGCTGAAACTTCATCCTGTTGTAATAATTCATTATATCTTGCATCATAATTATCTCTATAAGCATTAAATTCACTTTCAGTCATTCCAAATGCACTAAAATCTAATGTGAAGTCTGTTGAGAAACTTTGATTATTCTTTATTGCATTTCCTGCTGTTTCATATTTTCCTTTTATTTCCTCTAATGCTTCATTTATCATGTTTTGTGCTTTATTACATGCATCAACATAATTATCTATTCTTGTTTTTATTTTCTCAAGTTCATCATATAATCTTTGATTTTCATCTATTTTATCTTGAACGCCTTGTATTTCTGCATCACTTGGTTCTTTATGAGATCCAATTACTACTGGTTTACCTTCTTCATCTTCTCCATAATCATCTACATCATGTTGACTAGATTTCATACTATCAACTTTTCTTTGTAATTCCTGTATTGTT
>CACWLI010000013.1 GCA_902761685.1 uncultured Erysipelotrichaceae bacterium
TAAAGAAAAAGAGAAAAACTTACACAAAAAGAGAAAAATAACTTTTCTCTTTTTAATTACTGTCTTTTTTATGATGTCTACCATTTGGGGTTCACATCACTATGGCACCACAAATAGAATCAGCTATATCTATTTTAGATAGTTTTTCATCTTCACTTTTGTATATTGGTTATTATTTAGAAAATGTTATTATTAATGATTTACCTTTTGATAAAGGAGAATGCAAAAGACAAGCTGATAAAGTTGATGAATTTGTCGAATTACTTAAAACAATGTTAGATGAATGTAATACAAAACTAGAAGAAACAGATACAAAGATTACTGAACAACAAGCAAATTATGATGCTTTAGCAGCTGAACCTTGTGAACAGTGTGCAGCAGAAGCAGCTGCGGCTGCTGCAAGTTCATCATCACCATCATCATCAGGTTCAAATACTCAAAGAAGTGGTGGCGGTGGTGGAGGAACCAGAAGAAATGTAACAAGATAGGAATTAATATATGGAATGCACTAATTGTAAATTTGTTTTTGATGATAAATTGAAAAAATGTCCAAAATGTGGACATGATTTTAGTGTGGATAAAAAAGATAACTTAAATGCTGCTAAAATTGCATTAGGTGTTGAAACGGCTGCTATAGCAGGTGGTTTGTTTACAAGCGGAGTAAAAGCAAGTGAAACATCTGGAAGTGAAGTATCAGCAGAACAACATATTAATGCTGAAGCAATGAATTCAGATAATTATGATTCATACGAAGTAGGAGTACTTGAAAGCAATCAACCAAACACTGATACAATGACTACTTCAAATTATGTAACAGGAACAACAACAGACTCTTTAGAAATAGAAAATGGTGTTATACAAGGAACCAATTCTTCTAGTGTCACTGGTGGAGTTATGCAACAAGTTGATTCATCAGGCGTTACTGGAGGAGTAATGCAAAGAGTTAATTCAGATACTTCTACAGCATATTCTGATTTATTAGATGCAGTAGATTCCACAAATGCAGAAGTATATGATACTCCTGTCAATAACTCAGGTGAAACAATAAATATTAATTTTAAAAATACTAATTTAGATGATACAGTAGCTGATATTGATTTTACTAACATGTATGATAATCTTACTGATGAAGAAGCTGTTGAGCTTTTAAATGCTTTAGGATTAAATTCTGATGGTTTAACTATAGGAAATGATACAACACAAAAAAAGTTACACGTGAACAATTATTAAAAGTTTTTGAGGATTTACCCGACACAGCAAAAGATGAAAATGGTAAAGAAGTTAGTTATAAAGAAGTAAAAGAGTTTTATATAGAAGCTATTAAAACAATTCCTGAAGATAAAGATGGATATTTGGTATTTAAAGAAGATATGTTTGATTTAAGTAAATTCACTATCAAATGTAGATGTCCAAAATGTGGAGAATTATTGGATAAAGATCCTAATTCTTGTTCAAAATGTGGAAAGGATTCTTTTGATACTACTGAGATAATGGATGGTAGAGTATATGTATATGAAGATGGAACAGTATATTATAGTTTGCTAGAGGTTTTCTTAAATCATCCAGAGTGTTACATTATACCAGGAAGTATAAAAGATAATAGTCAATATCAAGGATACGATCAATCAAATGATCAAGTACAAAATGGTACTGGTGGAGCAATAGATATTGATAATGATTCTTTAGTTAAAGCAATTTTATTATTAAGAGGATCACAATCATATGGTCAAAGTGAAAATGGTTGGGATTATATAGTTAATGCTGTTAATAATATTGTTATAAATCAACCACTTCCTTCAAGAGCTGCATTTAATGATGCTAAAAGTGGATTAAGTTCACTTCTTGGTGGAGGTGGTAGTGATGGTTTTATGTCATTATTGTCATCACAATTAGAAAGTTTATCAAACACATTAAGAGATACAGATGAAGAGTATGCATATCTATATGGATTATATGCAGATAATTTTTTAACTACTTTTGGGACAGGGCTTAGTGCTGAAGAAATGCTTGAAAAGAGTAGACAATTTGCAAGTGAAGTTGATGCTCATAGAGATGCTGCATTTGAAAATATGGATGAAGATAAACAACAAGAGTATTTAAGAACTGAATTTGATAATGGAAGACAAAGACATACAATATCTGAATTTGTTGTAAGTGATATAGCTGAAAAAATATATAATGGTGAGCCAGTTACAGCTGAAGAAAGAGAACTATATGATCAAATTGTATCTGAAATTAGAACAACTCAACAATATGATGGTGATGGTTCTTTAACGGATATAGAAAAATTTATAAGTTATTATGCATCTGCGATGGATTCAAGAAATTTAGTTGGACAGTATCAAACAGAATTTGACGCTGCCCAAAGTGAATTAGATGAAGCTGAAGCTGCAAAAACTGCTTATTTAAAAAATGCTTATTATATTTCTTCTGATGAATTAGCTAAATATGATAGAGCTATTGAAGAAGCTCAAAGAAAGAGAGATGCAGCATTATCAAGATTGGAATTCCAAAGATATTTTTCTGATGGACAACAAATGACAATACTTGCATTTACTCCAGAAAATCAAAGAGATGATAACTGGTATTCACAATTTTATGAATATGCAGTAAGTAGAGCAAATTACGAACAAGACCAAGCAACTAGAAGAATGGATGATATAAATGAAGAACTTGGTCAAATGAATAAAAGACAAAATGAAATTGATTTACAAATATTTGGATTAAATAATTCATTAAGATACTATTCATATGGATCCGATGCCTACAATATGCTTCAGGCTCAAATAGATGCGCTTAATGAAGAAAAAAATGCTTTATCACAAAAAGCTCGTGAGCTTGGTGAAGAATATGGTGCTCAACAAAGTTTAGCATATGCAAAAGAATTTGAGATATGTTCATATGATATAAATAGACCTAATTTTAGTGAAAATACAGGTTGTGTAATATCATCATATACAACATCTACTAGTAGTGATGGATTTTCTGGAACATCTAATACAAGTTATAGTTTTTATGATGCAAATGGAAAATTAATAACTGATCCTGCTCAAATTGCATTATATATAATGCAACAACAACGTTCAGGTGTTAATGTAGATTGGTTTGGAGATGGAACATGGTCATATAGTGATATTAATCCTCATGTTCAAGAATATATTAGACAATTTAGTGCATTACCTAGATCAGCAGCAGAAATGGAAACAGATACTGCTATTGATTTAACGTGCTTTGCTTATAATTATTATGATGAAAAAACTGGAACATTTAGATTTGATATGTTCAATGATTTAGGAGCTAGAATTCTTGGTCAAGAAGCAGCAGAAGCAAATCTAAAAAGATTAGAAGGAAAAGAAGGATTTGAGAAATGGCTTGCTGTAAATGGGCATGGAATTCTTGATGGGATAGATACTTGGGGAGATGGATTAACAAACTTATTCTTTGCTGATGGAAGAGCTTCAGCAACAGATTATGAATATCAACATTATTTAACAAAAGTATCTGAAGAAGGATTTGGAAGAGCTTATCAATTAGGTAGTAGTTTTGGTAATATGTTACCAACTATTGCTGTTAATGCAATTATTGGACTTGCAACTGGAGGAGCAGGATTAGCTGCATTTGGATTAGGAAAGCTTGCAACTGCTGCAACTGGACTTTTAATAAACTTTGCTACAATGGGCTTAAGTGTAATGGGAAATAAAAAAGAACAATTAATGCAACAAGGAGTAAATGAGAAAACAGCAACATTAATCGGTTTCTTAAATGGTTTAAGTGAAACAACTTTAGAAAGTTTTTTAGGTACAATTCCAGGTGTTAGATTATTAGATAGATTTAGTGGCTTAAGAGGAATTAGAGGATATTTAGCAAAAATATTATCTGAAGGATTAGAAGAAAGTGTACAAGAGTTTATTGAACCATACCTTACAGCTATATTTACTGGTCAAGATATAAGAACTGTTAGAATGGATTGGGCACAAGTAAGAGAAGCTGGTATAGATGGTATGATTATGGCTGCAATACTTAACGGTGGTTCTTTTGTAATGGATGTAACATCACTTGGATTTACTGGTTCAGTAAATACTTTTGCTTCAATAGTAGCAAGCTATCAAGGACAAAATTTATTAGACTCAAATGTACTATCAAAAATGGCAAGTGATATTAGAAATGTATCTGGATTAGAAACAAGAGTTTCAACTATTGAAAAAATGTTTGAAAATAGTCCTGAAATAAGAAGTGCATATGATTCATATTTAGCAGATGTTTCAGAGCACAATAAAACAGCTAGTAAAAAAGAACAAATTAAAGCAATGGATTTTAATGAGTATGTAACAAGCTTAGCGGTTAAACAAGTAGTAAATGAAGCAAGAGCAAAAAATGCAATTGGAAAAGATGTTCTTAAAATGATGGGAACAAGACAAAGCAATCTATTAGAAGTTGATAAATTAGTTGCTGAAAAGGCTAAGTTGTTTGAACAACTTGGAATGGATGAAAATGGAAATGTAATTAATGAAACAGTTAAAAATGCATTAAGTGAAAGTGAACAATTAAAAATTCATGCTCAAATAGAAGCATTAAATGCTCAAATTAGCAAATTGAATAGTGAAATTAAAGCAACTGAAGATTTATTATATGATAATTATTTAGTTATTGCATATCAATTGTCACAATTACAAGAAGGAATAAAAAATGGTACAATTAAAGATTCACAAGAAAATATAAGCAAAATAGAACAATTAAATGCAATGCTTGGTGTATATAATTCTAAAATGATGGATGTTTTATTAAATAAGGCAACAGAAACAGTAAGTATAGAAAAACTAAATGACACATTTAATAAATTGGCAGAACAAAATGAAAATATAAAGAGTAAAATAAATGATTTAGAAAAACAAATTGCAAAGTTGAAAGAAGAAAATCCTTTAAACTCTGAAATTAATAAATTAATAGAACAAAAGAACAATCTTGAATCAGAAAGAAAAGCATTAGAATTAAGAATGCATGATACTTTAGACAGTATTAATGCAGCAGTAGAATCAAAAATAGCTGATTTGACAAAAGAAAATGAGTTTGTAAGTGAACAAATCAAATTTAGAGAAAATGAGCTTTCTGAATTACAGGAAAGATTGAAAGTTCTTGAAGCACAAGCTAATAATCTAAAAAATCAAAATAAGAATAAATACAATAAGAAATTAAAAGAAATAGAAGAACAAAGAACTAGAATTGCAAATAAAATAAAAGAAATTAATAAAGCAAAAGCATTAATCGAAGCAAATAATAATTTAATAGATCAATATAAAACTGGTAATTTTACTCCAGTATATGATTTTTCATCAGATTTAGTTATAGATTTTTCAAGTGATAATACTATTAATAGAGATGGTTCTGATGATATTAATTTCCAAATAGAGGGATTAGAATTATCTCTAAAAGATATTTTAGGTTTTGTAGGTTCAGATTTATCTTCAATTATTAATGGAATTAAGTCTAGAGTTTCAGATATTAAAAATAGTTTATTTTCTAATTTAAGCAAACTTTCAACTGAGCAATTAGCTACTTTTAAAGAAAAATTAGCAAGTATTAAAGAAAAATTGAATGAATTAAAAATAGCTAAATTTGATTCCACAATTAGTACTATTGATGAAACTATTGATGTTATAGATGAAACTATAGATAGCGATGAAATAATTTTTGATATAGAAGGATTAGAATTATCTTTAAAAGATATTTTAGGTTTTGCAAAAGAAGATTTAATTAAAGCATCTAAGAATATTAATAAAGTTCTTTCAAAAGTTAAAGATAAATTAGGAAGTATTAAATTTAATTTTGAACAGTTTGCATCTTTAAGAACAAAACTAGCATCTATAAAGGAATTATTATCGCTAGGAATAGAAAATATTAAGAGTAAAGTAAGTGAATCATATAAAAGTATATTAGATGAATTAAATAAAAATATTGAGATAGTAGATGCTATTATTATTCCAATTGAATCAGAATTAACAATTGAAGAAAGATTAACTAGAGCATCAATTGATGAAAAATTAAGAATCATCATAGAAAATGGTATAAATTCAATAGATAGAAATGTTTTGGTATCAACTATTTCAAAATTTAGTGATAGTCAAATGCTTCAATTGTTTCAATCTATTGATATAAATGAATTTAGTTCCTCTCAATTAACTAGAATGTTTGATTCATTAAAAGATGAAACAATTGCTAAATTATGTGAAAGTATAAAATCTAATAAAGTATTTAGAAATGTTTCGGATTTATTCTTGACAGAAGAATTAAAATTTGTAGCTGATGTATTAAGAAGAGGTCCATCGGATATAAATGTTTCAGGAAAAAATATAAGTGTTAGAGAATTATTGGCTTTTATGTTTGGCAATGGAACATTTGATTTTAATTCATTTACTTCAAGTGAAATTACTTACGCAATAAATCAAGTTTATACATTCTGTAAAGATAATAATTTATTTGATAATTTTATTAGTTTATCAAGCAAACTTACTAGCAAGTTTGGATTTGGTCCAATTGAAGATGTATTTATTTCAGAAGGTCTTTTGAAAGTATTGCCATCAACAATAAATAATGTTAACACATTTAATTTATTTGTTTTCATTGGAAATTGTGCAAATATAAGAAATTATCAACAATTTACTCAATATTTAATGAGTCTTGGTGCAAACAATTTTAATTTGTTTATGGAAGCAACATCACAATTGTTGAATTGGGCAAAATCAAATAATATTACATTACCAAATAGTCAATATTTATATCAAATGATAGATGCGATAAGATTGTCAGGTAGATCTTCAAATTATTTACAGGATATTACAATAGGTCAAGCAAAAGGTGAATTCTTCTTTGGCAATGATAGTAGAGGTGTTGATCAAGGAGTTATTAGATCAATAATGCAATCTGGTGATAAGTCTAAAATAGACGTTTTAGTAAAACAAGTACAAGCTAAATATCCTGGAATATCTAGAAAATATGCTGAAATATTTTTAAATAGTATTGAAGGAGATATAGTAATTGAACAAGAAGTTGTAGATGAAAATGGTGTAGTTTCAAAAGTTGAAAAACGTACTAGAGGTATTTGTAATTATGCAGATGTTTCTAATGCAATTTTTGAATTCTTTATTGCACATCCAGAGTTGTCATTTGAAGAGCATTTTGGTTTTCCAATGAAAGCAGAAAATGGTCAATTTAATACTTCACGATTATTATTAGATATATATTTAGAGATAACAGGAGATATCTTTGTTAAAAAAGGAAATTTAATGGATGTAATTAAAAATCTTTCTAAATATACTGCAGAATATATTAATGAGAATTATATTAATCTAAATAAAGGTGTAGGAAATTCAGATAAATATAATAATGATTATATTGCTGATTATTTAAATAAGAGAGGTCTAGGAATTGGATCTATTAGAGCTCTTGAACAATCACAAATTTATAGTTCTTTTAATGGAACTAATAATGCAAAATTAGATTCTGCTTATATAATTGGTAGTGTAGCAAAATCATTAAGCGAAGGAAAGCATGTATCAATTGGTACTTTAAAAGGGCTTAAGATGACAAATATTTCTACTGGTAAAGTTGAAACAGTTGGAGAAGCCCATGTAATGACAGTCATTGGAGTTGCAAAAGGAAAACTTATAGTTAATTCATGGAATAATGTTTATACAATTTCTGTTGAAGATGCAATAAGAGCTGGTATTGGATTTACAATCGATGAATTGAGTATTATTCCAATAGATCAGGCAAGAGGAGCAGTTCAACAAAATTCTAATATAGTTTCTAATACAATGGTTTATTCAACAGAGAATATACCAGGAACTTCAAATAAACTGCAAGACGCAATTGACAGACAGCAATCTATGGAGACACCATATATAGAAGATATGGATGATGTATTAAAATATTTTGGAACGTATGCAAATGATATTATTTCAAAATTAAATGAAGATCAAAAAGAAAGTATAAGAATGTGGTGCCAAGAATATGGCTATAAATTAATTAATAATGCGGCACGTTCAGATAATGTATTAAATAAAGAAACTGCCAAAAATATAAAAGATATAAGTGATGCAATAAAAATGTCTCAATTACAGTATGATAGTTTATTATTTAGAAATATTGATTTTGATGGATTAAAATCAAGTCTTGGATTAGAAACATTAAATGATATTGATTTACAATCACTTATTGGGTTAAAATATAAAGACAAGGGATTTACAGCCACTACTGTTAGTCCATGGGATAATTATGAACTTCATTCCGAACAGAATAGTTTTAAAGATTTACCAGTAGAGATTTCAATATATGTTCCAAAGGGTACAAATGCATTATTTATAGATAGACTTTCTAGTTTTGAAGAACATGAGGTTCTATTGGATAGAGAATTAGAAGCAACTATAACAGATGTATATAAAGCTATTGATGAAAATGGAAATGAAAAATATTATATAACAATGGTTTTTGAAGGGTATGGTGAATAGTATGGATGATAGGTATATTTCAAAACAAGATGAATTTATGTTTCTTGATGAAAATAATAATGAACTAACTACAGAGCAATTGAGAAATCTTATCATTCAAAATAGAGCAAATGTTACAAAAAAAATAAAACAAAAAAGATTTAATAGAAAAACTTCAACTAATGATGTAATAAATAGTATAATAGGATTTGCAATTGGAGATGCAATGGGAGTACCGTTTGAATTTCAAGATAAGGGAACTTTCAGTAGACTAAATCCAGAAAAGAAAATGTGCGGAAATATGTCGCATAATCAACCAATTGGTTCGTGGTCAGATGATACTTCAATGGTTTTAGCAACTATAGATTCTATTATCGAATCTGGAAAAATAGATTATGATAATATAGCAGAAAAATTTTGTGATTGGGTATATAAATCTGAAAATACTGCTTCTGGAGTTGTATTTGATATAGGTAATACAACTAGTCAAGCAATTATGAATTTTGTGTCATCTAAAAATAATTCAATAGATTGTGGATTAAAAGGAGAACACAATTCTGGTAATGGCTCACTTATGAGAATGTTACCAATAGCACTATTTTATTATTTTTCAAACAAAGATTCTATTGAAGTAAAGATAGACTCTATTAATAAAGTATCATCTATTACACATGCAAATGAAGAATGTAAATTAGCATGTAGTATTTATTGTTTATTCGTATATTATTTAATGCAAGGTTATACAAAAGAAACAGCATATGATATGATTCAATATTTTGATTTTAAGTCATATTATAATCAACAGGTGATTGATAAATATGAAAGAGTTTTAGATGGTACTTTAACTATACTGCCAAAAGAAAAAGTAAAATCTTCTGGATATGTTATTGATACATTAGATGCTGCAATTTGGACTGTATTACATACAAATTCTTTTGAGGATTCTATTGTAGAGGCCATAAATTTTGGTAATGATACAGATACTTTAGCAGCGATCGTTGGATCATTAGCTGGAATTTTATATAGTAGTGAAAATATTCCTAAAGAATGGCTAAATTCTACTTTGAAAATTGATTATATAAAAGAAAAAGCGGAAGTTTTTGCTAAAATGATAAAAAATATTGATTTTAAGGAAGAACATATGTTTCACTTATAGTGAAAGGAGTCAAAAATGAGTAATATAATTGCTAATAATATTATAAGCAATTCTAAAGTTTTAGAAGAAAAAGGATATATTAAAAATGGTAATATTAGTGAAGAATATTATAAACTGTATAATAATTATAGAACTTTATTGAATATATTTTTAATTAAAACTTTAAAATTAAATGAATTTGATGATTCTTTATTTAATTCAAATCTTATGTTTATACCTGTATCTACTGAAAATATGGATTTTTATCAATATTTTTCTTCAAATTTTTTAAAATTCTTTTATCTAAGAAATGACTTATTTGTTGAAAAATTATCAGATGCAGATAAAAATAAGATTCTAAATCTAAATGAGGGTGAATTATTAAACCCTAGTGATGAAATATTAGAAATAATTGGTAGAACATATGCAGATGTAATTAATAGTAGTTTTGATGGTTCTGTAATAATGAATTGTTATGGACCTGATTCAAATAACTATTGGGTTGATTCATCCAGTTTAGTAATTGGTATAAGGTATGATGAATATTCTGATGAAATAAGTGATGATATATGGGAAGATGTTCACTATAAACAAGTAGATTTCTTAAATGAATTAATTAAAAAATTAAATATAGAGATTCAAACTAAAATGCAAACTAAATCATCTATTATTTTATATAATGATTTTACTATTAACAAAATGAAAAAATAAATAAAGATTATGCTTTATTTATTTTTTATTTCTATCTTTAAATAAAACTAATTAAATGATATAATGAAGATAATAAGGAGTTATAATTATGGATAATAGTAGAATTGAACAATATAAAAATTTATATTATAAATTGACTAATCTAATGAAAGATTATGACTCGTTATTAGATATTGTTAATAATGCTAAAATAGATATTAATAATAATATAGTTAATGGTGAACCAATAGATAAAGATATATTACAATCAGTAAAGAGAGATTGTAATGAAGTTTCATTTGATTTAAGTGAAATGATTAAATATTGTGATAAACAAATAAAGAATGTGGGTGAAGTATGATGGATAATTTAGAATTACTTCCCGAAGAATTTTATAGTGGATATACTCGTATTAGAAGTACTGTTGATTATATTAATGATATATCTTCTAGATTAAACTCTATTAAATACGAAGCAGAAGAGTTAAATATTGATTTAACTGATATTATTAGTAAGACAAATCGAATAGAAACTAATTTAACTGAAACACTTTTAATGATAGAACGAATCAAAAATATAATGATAAATATGGATTCAAATATTGCATATTTATTTGAACAAAAGGAATTGGATAACATATTAAATGGATTTGAATATTTTGAAGAAGATACTTTAGAAAGTGATTTAGATAAACTAAAGAATAAGAATGATAATACAGGTGCTGATAAAACATTAAATGGTTCAGGTGTACTTGATGTGTTAAGAAATAAAAATGGTATAAATAGTATTCTTGATAAAATAAAAACTTTAAATGGTAACACTGGAGGAGAAAAATCATTGAATACAAATAGTATGCTTGATAGTTTAAAAACAAATCAAGGCGTTAATCTTGTATTAGATACTCTAAAAAATCAAAATAATAATACTGGTAGTGATTTATCACTTGATGTTACTAGTATATTAAATAAGGAGATGTAGTTATGGATAATAATGAAAATAATGTAAATGAAAAGTATTTACCTTTAGGAACAATAGTTAAATTAAAAACTGGGACTAAAAAAGTAATGATAACAGGATTTTGTATGTATGATAATAATAATGGTCATAAATTGTATGATTATTGTGGATGCTTATATCCAGAAGGTATGTTATCAAATAGAGAAGCTCACTTATTTAATCATTCTGATATTGAAAAGGTTTGCCATTTAGGTGTATCTGATGAAGAAGAAAAGAAATTTAAAGTAAATTTAACTTCTATGATTCAAATAATTCAAACAGTATCTGTTGAACCTGAAAAAGAAATAAACTATGAACCTGAAGAAGATAAACCAGTATTCGAAATAAAATAAATACATCTTTGATGTATTTTTTTGATATAATAATCTAGATTGGATGTGAAAATATGATAAATATAGTTTTATATGAGCCAGAAATACCAGCAAATACAGGTAATATTATGAGAACTTGTGTAGCAACAGGATCTCATTTACATTTAATAAAACCACTAGGATTTAGTTTAGAGGATAAATATATTAAAAGATGTGGTGTTAATTATATTGATAAATGTATTTATACAGTTTATGAAAATATAGATGATTTTTTTGAAAAGAATAAAGGAGAATATTATTTTTTAACAAGATATGGTCACAAACCTCATAGTAGTTTTGATTATAGTGATAAAAATAAAAATTATTATTTCTTTTTTGGAAAAGAAAGCACAGGGATACCTGTCTCTATATTAAAACCATATATAGATAGATGTATGAGAATGCCAATGACTGCTGATGTAAGAGCACTTAACGTATCAAATGCTGTTGCTATTATGACTTATGAAGCATTAAGACAACAAGATTATCCAAATTTATTATTTGATGAGCCACATAAGAGTAAAAATTTTATAGAAGAAAGTTAATTTGTTGTAAAAGTTGTGTCTACTAGTGTTGTAAACCTATTTATAATAGAGTATATTATTATTATAAAGATAGGGAGATGGTGAAAGTGATATATCCTTCAATAGACAAATTATTGAACATCGTAGATTCAAAGTACAAATTAGTACATATCGTAGCAGATAGAGCTAAAGTTATGAAAGAACATAAACATTTCCAAATGGATGAAAGTGAATATGTATCTAAAAAAGAAATAGGTAGAGCTCTTGAAGAAGTTGAAAAAGGATTAATAACAATAAAAAATAATTAGTTTTTAATATTAGCATAGGCTAGTATTTTTTTTTATTTTGTGTTACAATGTATAAAGCATTTGAACTTTTTATTTTTAAGGAGATGATTTTATGAGTAAAATTAATATAATGAGTTTAGGTGGACTAAATGAGAATGGTAAAAATTTATATACAGTAAGTATTGATGGTAAAATACTTATATTTGATTGTGGTATGAAATATGCTCCAGATAAAATGTATGGGGTTGATTATGTTATACCAGATTTTGAGTTCTTAGTTGAACATCGAAAAGATATAGTTGGTATTTTTATAAGTCACCCACATCATGAGAATATGGGAGCTCTTACTGATTTAATAAAAGAATTACCAGATTTACATGTTTATGCTTCTTCATATACTTGTAAAATAATTGAATATGAGTGTGAAGAAGAAAAAGTTAAAATCAAGAATTTACATGTTATAGGTGCACATAAAAAAATTGATTTTAAAGATTTTAGTGTATTTCCATTTAGTGTAACACATAGTAGTCCTGAAACATTAGGATTTTCAATAAATACTAAAGATGGCGCTATTATATATATGGCTGATTTTGTTATTGATCCAACTATGAGTGGACACTACGATATGGATTTAGGAAAGCTTGCATATATTGGAAAACAAGGTGTACTTTGTTTAATGGCTGAAAGTGTATTTGCTGAAAAGAAAGGACATACAAGTCCTAATCATAAATTAGAAGGTTTTTTTAAAAAAATAATTGATAAAAATAATGGAAGAATAATATTCTCAGTTTTACCACTTCATATTTATACTATCCAAGAAATATTTAATGCATTAAAAGATAAAAATAGAAAAGTAGTAATTATGGGAAAAGAGTTACATACTATTGTTTCAATTTGTATCAAAAATGGTTATTTAAAAGTACAAGAAGACATGCTTGGAAATTTAACAGATTTAAAAGAAGGAAATACTATTATTCTAATTAGTAATGATAGAGAAAGTCCTTATGCTAATATTAATAGAATATTAAGTGGAAGAGATAAATTTGTTACACTAGAAAAAACTGATTCAATTTGTTTTGCTGAACCAAGTTATGATGCTTATGAAAAAGTTTTAGTTAAAATAATGAATGAACTTGCTATTAAAGGTGTTAATATTGAATCTATTCCTAAGGAAAAAAGTGTTAGACATCATGCATCTAGTGAAGACTTAATGCTTCTTATTAAATTATTTAATCCAAAATATTATATGCCTATTAAAGGAGAATATAGATATCAAGTTGAAAATGGTAATTTAGCATATAAAGTAGGTGTTCCAAAAGAAAATATTATTTTAAAGGAAAATGGATATATAGTAACATTTGAAAATGGCAAACTAGTTGATAATTTTGAACATATATTTGTTGATGATATTCTAATTGATGGAAAAAGTAGTGAAGATGTTGGAGATGTTGTTTTAAAGGACAGAGAATTATTAAGTAGTAATGGTTTAGTATTAATATCAGCAACATTAAGTAAAAAAGATAAAAGAGTTCTTGTTGGTCCAGAAATAATTACTAGAGGATTTATATATGCTAAAGATAATATGGATATAATAGAGGAAATAAAAAATATAAGTAATAATGTAATAGGTGAAAATGTTCACAATAAATATGCTGATTATGCAAAAATTAGAAATGATATTCGTGAAAAAGTAGGAGCATATTTATATAAAGCAACACAATGTAAACCAGTTATACTTACTGTTATTCAAGAAATAGAGGTGTAATAAATGATATATTTAGATTATAGTGCTACTACACCAGTAGATGAAAGGGTATTAGATTCTTATTGTAAAGTTACAAGAGATTATATTGGAAATGCCAATTCTATTCATACTCTTGGTGTTAAATCAAAAGAGTTATTAATGCAAGCTACAAATCAAATAGCAGAAATATTTAATTGTCATCCAAAAGAATTAATTTTTACTAGTGGTGCAAGTGAAAGCAATACTACAGCAATCAAAGGAGTAGCATTTAAATATGCTAAACGTGGTAAACATATAATAACTTCTAAATTAGAACATAAAAGTGTTTTAGAAGTAATGGGATATTTAAGCAATATTGGTTATGAAGTTGACTTTGTAAATATTCTTCCTAGTGGTCAAATTGATTTAAAGCATTTAGAAGAATTAATTAGAGAAGATACAATTTTAATAAGTATTTGTGCTGTTAATAGTGAAACAGGTTTTAAACAACCATTAAAAACTATTAGACAAGTTATTAACAAAAAGAATCCAAATGTAATATTCCATAGTGATTTAACTCAAGCATTAGGAAAAACTAGATTTTATTTAAATGATTTAGATTTAGCATCTTTTTCATCACATAAAATATATGCTCCTAAGGGTATAGGGATATTATATAAAAAACGTGATTTACAAATAGATACACTAATCTATGGTACGACAGAAAATTGTCCATTTAGAGGTGGAACGCCACCATTACCACTTATTGTTGCTTTTTCTAAGGCAATTAGATTAATAAGTGATAAACTAGATTCAAATATTAAAAAATGTGAAAAACTTAAAGCAGAATTATTAAAGGGACTAGAAAAGTATCCAATTCAAATAAATTCTACTAATCAAAGTGTTCCACAAATTGTAAACTTTAGTTTAATAAAAATTAAGTCTGAAACTTTTGTACATGCTTTAGAAAGATATGAAGTATATGTTTCAACTACAACAGCATGTTCTTCTCTAGAAGAAAGTACAGTACTAAAAGCTTTATCGGGTGGAAATAAAGATATTTCAACCACATCAATTAGGGTTAGTTTATCTCATTTAACTACTAGTGCTGAAATACAAGAATTTTTAGAAATATTTGATAAAGTATGGAATGAGTTGTTATTAAAATGAAAAAAGTAATATTAATAAAATATGGTGAATTAACTACTAAAAAAGATAATAGAAATTTCTTTATTAAGACATTAAAAAAGAATATATTTCACAAATTATCTAACTATGAATTTGAAATTATAGACGATTATTATAGAATGTTTATTATTCCTAAAAATGATGATTTTGATGAAATTGTTGATAAATTAACAAATATATTTGGTATACATGAAATAGTAATTGCTTATAAAGATGAAAATACAAGTGTAGATAATATTAAAAAAATGTCACTAGAATTAATGAAGGAGATTAGTGGTAAAACATTTAAAGTAGTTACAAATAGAAGCGATAAATCTTATGAAATAAAATCTATGGAAATGAACAATATAATTGGTGGACATATTTTAAAAAATACAAATTTCAAAGTAGATGTTCATAATCCTGATGTAATGTTAAATGTAGAAATTAGAAAAGAAGCAGTATATATCTATAATGAAAGTATAAAAGGTTTAGGAGGATATCCAGTTAGTACTCTTGGGCGTGCTTTATTGATGCTTAGTGGTGGTATAGATTCTCCAGTAGCAGGTTATCTTACTATAAAAAGAGGAGTAGAATTATATTATTTATATTTTGAAAGTAGACCTCATACTAGTATTGAAGCAAGAAATAAAGTTATTGAACTTGCTCGTAAATTAGAAAAGTATAATTCTGGTGGTAAATTGATGGTAGTTAACTTTACCAAAATACAAGAAGCTATTTATAAGAATTTAGATCCATCATATCTAATAACTATAATGAGAAGAAAAATGTATATAATAGCTGAAAGACTTGCTAAACGTAATCATTGTTTAGCAATTGTTAATGGAGAAAGTGTAGGGCAAGTAGCTAGTCAAACATTATCTAGTATCTTATCTGTTAATGATGTAACTAATTATCCTATTTTAAGACCCCTTTGTTCATTTGATAAATTGGATATTATTGAAATATCTAAGAAAATAGATACATATGAAATATCTATTCTTCCATATGAGGATTGTTGTACTGTTTTTGTACCTAAACATCCAGTTATTAATCCTAATTTGAAACATATTTATCATGAAGAATCAAAGTTTGATTTTGAACCATTAATAGAAGAAGCTATTAACAATGTTGAAATAGTTGATTTACAAGAAACAAAGAGTGATTTATTATAATCACTTTTTTTTAAAACTTGTTGAATTTAATAAATTATTGTTGTATAATTTAAGCATATTTCGGTTGACGAAAAGAGTAGTAAATTTAAGAGTGTTTTAGAGAGTTAGTGGTTGGTGAAAACTAATACATATATAAATTGAACTTGCTTTTCATAGAAATAGTCGTATATTGGCGTTAACAATAATAGAGATGCATAAACTTTATGAATTAAGGTGGTACCGCGTGTTTTACTCGTCCTTAAGTTATAAAGTTTTTATTTTGAGAAAGGATGATATTTATGAGTGAACCTGTGAGATTTGTTTATGATTTTGTATTATTATTCTTATTAGTATATCTTTTTCATATGCTCTACTATAAGAAGAAAAAAAGTGAATATTCTAAACTTTCAAAAAATGATGAAGTGAAGATGTTTATAGCTAGGTATAATCTCGATATGAGAAAAACAAATTATAAGACAGTGCTGAGAATTGTAGCAATTATTAATTCAATTATAATTGGATTTACAGCAACTCTAATTTTAAATATAAAAAATTATTTTTGGAAAATAACAATTGCATTTATTGTTATATTTGTATTGATATATGCGTTATTTGAAATAGCGGGAAGATGGTTAAAGAAAAAGGAAGTGAAAAAAAATGTATAATTTTAGTGAAATAGAAGAAAAATGGCAAAAAAGATGGTTGGATAATGAATGCTTTAAAGCATATAATGATAGTGATAAGGAAAAATATTATTTATTAGTAGAATTTCCATATCCTAGTGGTAGTGGATTACATGTAGGTCATGTTAGAAGTTATACTGCATTAGATGCTATGGCAAGAATTAAAAGAATGCAAGGATATAATGTGTTGTTCCCAATGGGATTTGATGCTTTTGGAGCACCAGCAGAACAATATGCAATTAAAAATCATGTATATCCAGCAGAAATGGTAAAAGAAAGTATAAAGACATTTAAAGGTCAAATGATGAAATTAGGTTTTTCATTTGACTGGTCAAGAGAGTTTGCTACAACAGATCCAGAATATTATAAATGGACTCAATGGCAATTTTTACAATTCTTTAAAGCCGGTTTAGCATATAAAGCTGAAAAAGAAGTAAACTGGTGTCCAAATTGTTTAATGGTTTTGTCAAATGAAGATGCTGAAGGTGGAGTATGTGAAAGATGTGGACATACAACTGAAAAGAAGTTAAAGAGTCAATGGATGCTTGCTATGAGTACTTATGCTGATAGATTGTTAGAAGGTCTTGATAAGACTGAATTTATGGATAAAATTAAAATTGCTCAAGTTAACTGGATTGGTAGAAGTGAGGGAGCAGAAGTTGATTTTAAAATAGATGGCACTGATGATGTATTACAAGTATTTACAACAAGACCAGATACATTATATGGTGTAACATTTATGGTTATGTCACCAGAACATAAGTATTTAGAAAAATATGCTGATAGAATTAAAAATTTAGATGAAGTAAAAAAATATCAAGAGTATGCAGCAAGTAAGACAGAAATAGAAAGAACAGATTTAACTCGTGAGAAAACTGGTGTTAAATTAGAAGGATTTGAAGCAATTAATCCTGTTAATAATGAAAAAGTAGAAGTATGGATAAGTGATTATGTTCTTGCTAATTATGGAACAGGCGCTATTATGGCGGTTCCTGCTCATGATGAAAGAGACTATGAATTTGCTAATAAATTTGGTATTCCAATTATTGAAGTTATAAAGGGTGGAGATATTTCAAAAGAAGCCTATACTGGTGATGGAGAAATGGTAAACTCTGGTGAATTAAATGGATTTACTAATAAAAAAGAATCAATAGCAAAAATGATAAGTATTCTTGAGGATAAAGGTGTAGGAAGAAAGAGAGTTAATTATAGATTACAAGATTGGATCTTTAGTAGACAAAGATTCTGGGGTGAACCAATTCCAATGATTTATTGTGATAAATGTGGTTGGGTTCCAGTTCCTGAAGAAGAATTACCTTTAGTATTACCTGATGTACCTTCATATGAACCAACTGAAACAGGTGAAAGTCCTCTTGCTAATGTTACTGATTGGGTAAATACTACTTGTCCACATTGTGGTGGTCCAGCAACTCGTGAAACTGATACAATGCCTAACTGGGCAGGTTCTAGTTGGTACTGGTTAAGATTTATGGATCCACATAATGAAAAAGAATTTGTAGGACAAGATGCTTTAAAATATTGGGGAATGGTAGATTATTATAATGGTGGTATGGAACATGCTACTAGACATTTATTATATGCAAGATTCTGGCATGAATTCTTATATGATCAAGGATTAGTACCTACAGAAGAGCCATTTAAGAAACGTGTATCTCATGGTATGATTTTAGGTGAGAATGGTGAAAAGATGAGTAAATCTAAAGGTAATGTTGTTAATCCTGATGATATGGTTAATAGTTATGGAGCAGATGCACTTAGAACATATGAAATGTTTATTGGAGATTACTCTAAAGATGCTTCATGGAGTGAAAATGGATTAAAAGGATGTAAGAGATTCTTAGATAAGATATATAGATTAAAAGATAAAGTTAATGAAAGTAATGAATATACTAAGAGTTTAGAAGTATTAATTAATAAGACTATTAAAAAAGTAGAAGAAGATATTAATACGATGAATTATAATACTGCTGTTTCAGCTTTAATGATTTTATCAAATGAATATGATAAACAAGAATCTATTAGTAAAAAAGACTATAGAACTATATTACATTTATTAAATCCAATAGCTCCACATATTACTGAAGAATTAAATGAAATGTTAAATTTAGGACCTGCATTTTATGAAAGCGAGTTCCCTAAATATGATGAAAATAATATTACAGAAGATAAAGTTAATATTGCATGTTCAGTAAATGGAAAATTAAGAGCAACTATTGAAGTTGATATGAATACTGATAAAGATGAATTATTAAGACTTGCAAAGGAACAAGAAAATGTTCAAAAACATTTAGATGGAAAAGAAATAGTTAAAGAAATAGTTGTTCCTAATAAAATAGTAAATATAGTTGTTAAATAAGAAACTTATATATAAGTTTCTTTTTATTTTAATGATAATTTGTATTTTATTAATTTTATTGGTATAATACTTCTAAGAGGTGTGTCACATGATAGGTTTTTATGATTATACTGTAATATTAACATATTTAGGATTTGCTTCTGGAGTACTTGGTATTCTTTTAGCTGTTAAAGATCCAGAACATTTATTACCAGCAGTTATTTGTTTAATGTTTTCTGGATTATGTGATATGTTTGATGGTAAAGTTGCAAGAACAAAAAAGAGAAGAACTGAAGAAGAAAAACATTTTGGTATACAATTAGATAGTTTGTCTGATTTAGTTTGTTTTGGAGTGCTACCAGCTGTTATAGGATATCAACTTGGTATGAGTAAATGTTATTTAATACCAATAATTATATTTTTCCCATTAGCTGCACTTATAAGACTTGCATATTTTAATGTTTTAGAAATTGTTAGAAATAGTAGTTCACCTGTTAAAGAGTATATAGGTTTACCTGTCACATCAGCTGCTTTAATTTATCCTTTCTTATTTATATTTAAAAAATTATTAGGATGTAATTTTGTATATTTATATGCTGGTGTTATGTTATTAGTTGGTTTGTTATTTATTAGTAGAATTAAAGTTAAGAAGCCAAATATTAAAGTGATGATTTTATTTATAATAATTGGTGTTATAGAAATATTATTAATAGTTACGGTGCGTAAGTTCTTATGATATATTATTCTAGACAAAGAAATAGTAAAGAAAATATTATTACAGAGTCTAATAAGGCTCTTAATTTTTTTTATGGAACTTTTTTAGGAAGACTACTATTGAGAATAATAATTACAAAACCAATTTCAAATTTGATTGCATTATATATGAATAGTGGTATATCAAAATATAAAATTAAAAACTTTGTTAATAAAAATAGTATTAATACTTTTGAATATGAATATAAAAATTATAAATCATATAACGATTTTTTTACACGTAAAGTTATACCATATAAAAGACCTATAAATGCAAGAAGTGATATATTAATATCACCATGTGATGGCAAAGTATTAGCATATAAAATTAGTAAAGAATTAACTTTAAATATTAAAGACTCATATTATAGTATAGATACATTAGTTGATAGTAATATAATGGAAGAATATAAAGATGGATATGCCCTAGTTTTTAGACTAAGTACTGATAATTATCATAGATATTGTTATATTGATAGTGGTAATAAAACAGAAAATTATAAAATAAAAGGAGTATTTCATACGGTACAACCTATATCATTAAATAATTATAATTTTTTTAAAACTAATTCTCGTGAATATACAATTCTAAATACAAAACATTTTGGAAAAGTTATACATGTTGAAGTAGGTGCCCTAGGAGTAGGTAGAATTAAAAATAATCATGAAATTTATTCTTTTAAAAAGGGTGAGGAAAAAGGCTATTTTGAATTTGGTGGTTCAACAATAGTATTACTAATAAAAAAAGGTGTAGTTAATATTGACAATGATATAGTTGAAAATTCAAAAGAAAATATTGAAACAATAGTTAAATACGGAGAGAGAATAGGTAAGTCTAAATTTATTAATAGTATTGTTAGCAAATTTAAACATTTAACAGATTAAAAAAATATCTAGAAATTTTCTAGATATTTTTTATATGCTTTAATTGATAATTCATCTGATAATTTATACTCTAATTTTTTATCAGAACAAAGTTTATTTAAAATATAATCAGTAAAATAAGGATTTCTTATAAGTAGAGGTCCGATTATATGAGTTGCATACACATTTTTATATGTAAATCCTTCATTATTATTTGTTAAATCATTTGAGAATTTTTGATCTAATTTAAATAGAGGAGTTTTAATGTCATAATTTAAATCACATCTATTTTGAAATCCAATTATTTTTTCTTTTATTAATTTAGTTGTTCCTTTTACTTCACCAACTATTCTGTCAGTTGAAGCGTTTTTAAATGTACTTTCTGTTATGAATTCTGTATGGTAATCAAATATATTTAATGCTTCAAATCTATCTTCATTAGTTTTTATGTATTTACCAAATAAATCCATTGAATTACCTGTTAATAATAAATATTTATTTGATTCTATATATTTTTTTATCTCTTTTTTTCTTTTATTTAAATCATTTAAGGCAAGTAATAAATCACTTTCAGATCCTGAACCAATATAGATAATATCATATTTTTCAAAATCTATTGAATCATTAATACTTTTTAAATCAACTCTAACTTTAATATTATTTAATTCTAAATTATGAACTATACATCTAGTGTTTGCATTTTCTCCATAAAGGTTTAGTAAATCATAATATAAATGTAATACATTAATCATGGTTTTCCTCCTTTATTATTTTTTTAAGTTCTATTTCTTTATCAAAACAAACCATCGAATAAATATTTCCTTTTGTTTTCTTTTTGATTGTATTTGGTAAATCATCTAAATTTTCAACTAATAATAATTTTTCTTTTTTAATTCCTGCATATTTCATTCTAAGCATCATATCATTACAAAATTTTCCAATTAGAATAATATTTTTTATAGATGAATCATTTAGTTCTTCAAAGTCAATATCCCATATCCAAGATATATCATTTTCTTTGTATCTTCTACTAGAAGAATCAAAACCTAATATAATAGTTTTATCTCCTTTTTGGTGAAGAATATAATCAAGTGATTGTTTATAACTTAAATTATTTTCATTTTTACTTACTAGCATTTGCCATTTTCTATTATCATAGTCATAAATCATTAATCTTTTTGTTTTAATAGTTTCATCATTTAATACTTTTATAATATCTTCATCTTTTAAATCAATAGATTTACTTAATGCATAACAACCTGTTACAAAATAAACAGTATATAGAAAATCAGATGGTAGATTAATTTGATGTTCATTTATTTCTATGGTTTTATTATCTACATCAATTTTTTTAGCCTCATAGTCAGGATTTCCTCTATTAAAATGATATTTAGGGCAGTGATAAGAACCAATATGACCATAGTGATAAAAATCATATTCTAATTTAGAGTTACATATTGGACAATAAGCGGCATCTAAATTATTAATATTATTTTTAAAAGAATAATTATTTTTATCCATTCCATATGTTGTAACTGCACCTTTGTGATTGATTCTTAATCTATTTACAAAAGGATCGTCTACATTAAGTATTAAATGTGTTCCATCTGGAATAGCATTCTTAATTGTATTAAATATTTTTTCTGGGTGAGAGTTTCTAGGTGGTTGATCTCTTGTGATATTTGTAATCATTAAATGAGTTGGTTTTATATATTTAAATACATGTTTCATGAAACTTTCATCTAATTCCATTAATAAAACATCTTTTTTAATTTTACCAAATAGAGTGGAATTATTTAATACAAGAGCAGTAATAGCATTTATAGTATTACTTCCTTCTTTGTTATAAGCAACAGAATATCCATTTTTAGTTAGTATATTGTACATTAGTTCAGTTGATGAGCTTTTTCCACTTGATCCAGTTATTCCAATAACATATTTTGGCAGTTTAATTTTCTTTAAAATATTCTTATCTAGTTTTAAAGCATAATGTCCACCAATAACACTTCCTTCATGACCTGTAATTTTACTTAATTTATTTATAAATTTACAAGCTAATATTACAATAAATTTCCACATAATATCACCTAAATATATTATATAACAATTTTATTATTTTACACAAGCAAACAAAAAATAGAATTGCTTCTATTTTTTTATATAAACTGGAGTTCCTACTTCCACATAACTATATAATTTAGCAGCAGCACTTGTTGGAATATTAATACATCCATGAGATCCATTCCATTTATAATCCATTCCACCAAATTTACGTCTCCATGAAGCATCATGAATTCCAAAGTTATTTCCATCATATGCCATCCAGTATTGAACTTTAGATTCATAATCTTTTCCTTTTAAAGTTGTATTTCTTGCTTTTTTTCTTATTTTAAAATTACCTGTTCTGGTAGCATTATTTCTACCGCTTGTAATTGGTGTGGAAAGTTTAACTTTATTATTTTCATAATAGTATAACATTTGCTTTGAAATATATACTACAATATAATTAATTTCAGATTTATTTCTAACATGAACATTAACCGTTTTTATAGTTTGATTTCCACTTGAATCACTTACGGCATATGTTACTTGATAATCTCCTTTTTTAGTAGTATCAACATTATTATTAATTAGTACTTTATCATTTAAATCATTATCATAATTATCTTTAACCTCATATTTTTTACATACTTCAAACTTTGAATTAATAACTAAATAAGTATCATCATCACATTCTAAGTTTATAGTAGGAGGTATATCATCTATAATATTAACATATCTTTTAATTGTTTTTTTTAAATTTTCATGTGTCATAGTATAAGTTACTTCATAATTGCCTAATTTGTTTAGATTAATATTATTATCTACTTTAACATCTTTTGCACAAGATTTATCATCTACAATAGCAGTGAATCCTTGTTCATTGTATGTTTGGCCATAAGAAAGAGTAACTGTTTTATCTCCATTTAAATAGAAACCTTTATTCATAATATTATATATATCTTGATTTAAAAGTCTATTATATGCATAACCAGATAAAATAGCTAAACAACTTATTAGCAATAAAAAAATTATAGAAGTAAATAATCTTTTGTTCATAATTCATCTAGTATATGATAACACATTTGTATCAAAAAGTATATTATAATATTTATTATATATGATAAAATATAAACGTAAAAGGAGAGAAGTAAATGAAAAAGATTAGTTTAAAAATAGATGGTATACATTGTGATAATTGTAGAGAAAGAATTAAAAAGATTTTATCAAGAAATGATGAAATAAAAAGTATAGAAATTAATGATAATATTGCAGTTATTGAATATGAGAAAGAATTGAATCATGAAAAAATTATTGAATCAATAAATGATATAGGATTTGAAACTAAAGAGGAATATTTTATTAATGAATAAAGTTATTTTAAAAATAGATGGAATGAGTTGTAGTGCATGTTCTAATGGACTTGAAAAATATTTAAATAAACAAAAAGGTGTTAATATGGCATCTGTTAATTTAGTTCTTGCTCAAGCAATGATTGAATATGATGACTTATTATCTATAGATGACTTAGAAAGATTTGTAGATGAAGCAGGTTTTAAAAGTTTAGGAGTATTTGATGAGGCAAAGGAAGTTAAGAAAAAAGATAATAAAAAAATATTAATTATTTTTAGTATTTTAGCGTTACTTACAATGTATATATCAATGTCTCATATGGTAGGTCTTCCTGTAATACCATTTTTGCATATGATAAATCATCCAGTTAATTATGTAGTATGTTTATTCATATTATCAATATTATTTATAATTTATGGATTTGACATTTTAAAAAGTGGTATAAAAAAAATAATACATAAATCTCCAAATATGGATTCACTTGTTACAGTTGGTGTTTTATCAAGTTTTATATATAGTTTTGTTAATATGATGCTTATTGTTAATGGAAAATTTGAACTTGTTGAATTTTTATATTTTGAAAGTGTATGTATAATTATTTATTTTATTAAATTAGGAAGATATATTGATAAAAAAAGTAAAGAAAAGACAAAGGAAGCAATAAAAGAATTAGTACAAATTACACCAGAATATGCATTTTTAAAAACTGAAAATGGCGAAAGGAAAGTTACTATAGATTTGGTAAAAAAAGATGATATTTTAATATGTAAACCAGGAATGAAAATAGCAGTTGATGGAATAGTTACTAATGGAAAAAGTCATACTAATGAATCATTTATCACTGGTGAATCAATACCAGTAAAAAAAGAAAAAGATAATAAAGTAATTGCCGGATCAATAAATATAGATGGTTTTATAGAGTATAAAGCTTTAAATATTGGTAAAAATTCAACAATTTCTCAAATGGTTAAACTTGTTATAGAATCAATGAATACAAAACCCAAAATTGCACTTATGGCAGATAAAGTAAGTAGTTACTTTGTACCAAGTATATTTATAATAGCATTTTTAACATTTATAGTTTATATTTTACTTGGAAAAGAAATAAGTGAGGCATTAATAACTTTTGTAACAGTATTAGTAGTAGCTTGTCCATGTGCATTAGGTCTTGCAACACCACTAGCAATTGTTGTAAGTGAAGGCATGTGTGCAAAAAAAGGTATTCTTATAAAATCAAGTGAAACACTAGAACTTGCTCATAAAATAGATACTGTTGTTTTTGATAAAACTGGTACTTTGACATATGGTGAATTAAGAGTTTCAAAAGTATTTAATTATTCAAAATATAAAGAAAAAGAGTTATTAAATATTGTTGCTAGTTTAGAAAGTTTATCTACTCACCCAATATCAAATGCATTTAAAAATTATGATAAAAAAACAGTTAATGATTTTGAAAATATTGATGGAATTGGAATAACTGGAAAGATAAATAAAAAAGAATATTATGTTGGTAATAATAAATTATTTAAAAATTTAAAAATTGAAAATACTTATTTAGAAGATGAAAAAGAATTATCAAGCAATGGAAATAGTTTGCTATATGTAATTGAAAATAACAAAGTAATTGCATTAATTGGAGTAAAAGATATTATAAGAGAAAATGCTAAAAAAGTTATATCTAAATTAAATGATTTAAATATTCAAACAATAATGTTAAGTGGTGATAATCAAGAAACCTCAAAAATTATTGCAGAAAGCTTAAATATTAAAAATATTATTTCAAATGTTTTACCAAATGAGAAGGCAAATGAAATAAAAAAATTGATGAATGAAAATAAAAATGTAATGATGGTTGGAGATGGAATTAATGATGCATCTGCATTAGTTACAGCAAATATAGGTGTAAGTATGAATAGTGCCACGGATATAGCAGGGGACTCCTCTGATGTGATACTTATGAATGATAATTTAGAAAGAATAATTGATTTAATTAATATTAGCAAAAAAACCATTATAAATATAAAGCAAAATTTATTTTGGGCATTCTTTTATAATTTGTTAATGATTCCAATTGCTATAGGAGCATTAAAATCATTTGGAATAAGCATGAATCCAATGTTTGCATCATTTTCTATGATGATAAGTAGTTTGTGTGTAGTTTTAAATGCTTTGAGGTTAAGAAAGTAATTTATTGTAAATTATATTATAAAAGATTGTACTTAAATTATAAAAATATTAAAATATATTAAAGGAGTGAATTAAATGAAAAAAAGAATATTAATAGTTGTATTAACTATATTAGCAGTAGGATTTTTAACTGGATGTTCATCTAAATCTGCAAAAGAATTTAAAGAAAGTTATGAAGCATTAAATGGTACAACAAATAAAAGTGGAAAAGAGCATAGAAGCGTTAAGATTGATTCAAATAATCCATTTGAAAAAGTTGAAGCAAGTGAGATAGTTGAAAAGATTAATAACAAAGAGTCATTTTATGTTTATTTTGGAGATGAACTTTGTCCATGGTGTAGAAGTGTAATTGAAAAATTTATTGAAGTAGCTAATAAAAATAATATAAAGAAAGTATATTATGTAAAAATATGGGATAAAGAAGGAACAGAAATATTAAGAAGTAAATATGAATTAGATGATAATAATGAATTAAAAGAAGTTATTAAAGGAACAGATGAATATTATAAATTATTGGAGTCATTTAATGATTTATTATCTGACTATACATTAACAGATAAAGATGGTAATAAAGTTGATGTTCATGAAAAAAGAATCTTTGCTCCAAATTTTGTTTATGTAAAAGATGGAGTTGCTGTTAAATTAGTTGATGGAATTTCAGATAAACAAAAAGATGCTAGAGAAGAATTAACAAAAGAAATGCTAACTGATGAAGAAAAAACATTTAATGAATTTTTTAACAATTAAAAAGTACTAAATAGTTAGTACTTTTTTAAATTAATAATCGATTTGCAGGTGTGTAAAATTATTAATTATTTTATAATTTTTTTTATCAATCCTCCTATCATATTATTTGTAGGTATGTAAATTTATTTTATATATATTTATCTTTTCCTTTATATATTGTAATTAATTATTCTTTTCTTTTATATTTTATTTTCTTATTATGTCTATAATTACCATCTCTTTTCTATAATCTTTTTTTGATTACATTTTGATTATCACAATTGAAGATTAAATGAACATTAAAAAAATTGAAATTTTAAAAAAATTATGTTATTATTAAATAGAAATTTACAAATGGCCCGTTGGTGAAGCGGTTAACACTCAAGATTCTCAATCTTGCATACATGGGTTCAAGTCCCATACGGGCTACCAATATTATAAATATGACTTTTTAAAGTCTTTTTTTATATAATAAAGAAGGTGATTGTATGAGAAAAATTAAAGTTAATAGCATTTATAAACATTTTAAAGGCGATTTATATTTAGTAGAGGATATTGGATATGACTCTGAAACTTGTGAAAAAGTTGTAATTTATAGAGCATTATATGGTGAACATAAACTATGGGTAAGAAGTTATGATTCATTTATAAGTGAAGTAAATAAGAATAATTGTAAATATAGATTTACAGAAGTAAAAATAGATAGTGTAAGATTATAATATGTGAATAGAAATAAAATATATGCAAATAATATTACTATGAATAATAAAGAATATGATAAGTTAATCAAAAGTATAGTTCCTAAAGAAAAAATACTTAAAAACATGGTAATATCTTTTTTTAGTGGAGGAATGATTGGTTTAATAGCAGAATTATTAACAAAAATTTATTTAAAATATATTGGTTGCAGTTTAAGTGATGCATATTTACTTGTATTTACTACTTTTGTTGTAATAGGATCAATATTAACTGGCGTTGGAATATTTGATAAAGTATTAAGTGTTTGTAAATGTGGTTTGATAGTTCCTTCAACTGGATTTGCTAATAGTATGACAAGTTCTTCAATGGATTATAGAAGTGAAGGATTTATTAAAGGCATAGGTTCTTCTATGTTTAAACTTACAGGTAGCATTATACTATATGGAGTGTTTTTTGGAATAATATTTGGTTTAATAAGGAGCTTAGTATTATGACAAATTATTATGATGATATTTTTATAAATGAAAAGTATTCATTACTTGCATCAACTAAATTTAATCCTATAGTTAAAGATAATGTAGATAAATGTATTAATGATTATTATTTAGGAGAAAAGACAATTGAACTGGCTGAAAGCAAGTATCAAGAAAGTACTATAAATGGTTTGATACAAAAAAGTAAGAATAAAAAAAGTGATATTGATTTATTAATATCAGGTGATTTACAAAATCAAATATTATCTTCAACATTAGCTTCATCAAAATTTAAAATACCAACATTTGGAATATATTCTGCATGTGCATCATTTGTTGAAGGAATAATAATAGCAAGCAATATTAAAAAAGGAAGGGTAATTGTTACAACTTCTTCACATAATTTAGTAAGTGAAAAACAATTTAGATTCCCAGTAGAATACGGGGCTTTAAGGAAAAGAGTTAATACATGTACAGCAAGTGGAAGTGTTAGTATATTATTATCATCAACAAAATCCAATATAAAAGTAGAATCATCTACAATTGGATATGTAAATGTAACTAATCATAAAGATACTAATGATATGGGGTCTGCAATGGCTTGTTCATGTGCAGAAACAATTATAAAGCATTTAAAAGATACAAATAGAAATGTAAATTACTATGATTTAATTTTAACTGGTGATTTAGGTATATATGGGACTAAAATATTAGAAGAATATTTAAAAAAAATATTAAAAAGTATCGTTAATAATATAATTGATTCAGGAAGTATTTTTTATAAAGATGATAATATATATGCAGGAGCTAGCGGTCCAGCTTGTTTGCCTTTTGTGTTATTTGATTATATTTTACCTCAAAAAAAATATAAAAAAATATTAATAGTTGGAACTGGATCATTACATTCTATTATTAGTTCAAATTTAGGTATACCAATACCATCTATTGCACATGCTGTTAGTTTGGAGGTGAAGTATTGATATATTTTTTATCATTTATTTTTTGTGGATTTATTTGTAGTATTTCACAATTTATATTAGAAAAAAGCAAGTTAACACCTGGGCACATAAATACATTGTTGGTTATCATTGGTTGTTTTTTAACTGGATTTGGAATATATGATAAATTAATTGAAATATTTCATGCAGGAGCAAGTGTGCCTATTATGAATTTTGGATACTTACTTGTAACAGGCGCATCTGATGGATTTAATAGCAGTGGTGTACTTGGATTATTTAAAGGAATATTTACTAATTGTGGAGAAGGAATTAGTATTGCTATAGTTAGTTCTTTTATAGTAACACTATTATTTAAAGTTAAGCATTGATTTTAAAAAGAATAAAACTGTGTACTTTTATTCTTTTTTTTGATATAATTTTTTATAGAAACTAGAGTAGAGGGTGATTATTTATGAATAATAATGAAAACAATAATCAAATTAATATGAGTGCAGGTCAAGGTCAACCTATACCAAATAATGGTATACCACAACCAATTACACCAACTCCTGTAGCACAAGAACCTGTAACTAATACAGGCTTATTTGCAAATGAGAATAGTGTTCCAACTCCTGTTTCACCAGCACCAGTAAATCCTACACCAGTTGCTCCAGTAACACCTGTTTCTCCATCACCAGTAGTAACACCTGTAGTACCAACTCCTCAAGTTGAAGTTTCTGCTCCAGTTAGTAATGATGAAGTAACAGTTATAAATAATACAAAAAGCAAAGGTGGAGGTTTTGCGGTAATAATTATTATTGGTTTAATTATATTATTCATATTTAATATAGATAAAGTAATTGAATTATATGAAAGGTATACAACTACTGGAACATTAACAGAAGTAAAAGATGATAACACTAATAATTTAACAGGTGGGTATCTTTTGATTGACGATAATAGTTCAAATATTACAGTTGAAGACATTAAATTTTATAGTTTTGCTAAAAGCTCTAATACTTTAATAAATTTTAGTTATGTAGCTTCAAAGAAGATTAGTGATATTAATGCTTCAAATGTTTATGTAGAAATATATAATGCAGACAAAAAATTACTTTATAGAGAACAATTCTTACCAAAAGATGCTGTTGAAAAGGATACTGTGAGAACTTATTCATTAACGGTTGATGCTGATGTATATGAAGGAGCATTTTATGCCTTAGTTAAAGTTATAGATCCAAATTTACAAAAAACAGTGACACAACTTACATGTACATACAGTGATAGTGATGATCAAGTAAATGTTACATATAAGAATATTTACGAATTTTCAAATGATGAATTAATAAAATATACTGTTAATAAAACTGCAACTATCAAAGCTATAGATTCTGAATCATCAGTAGATTATAGTAGTAATAAATTTATTTCAGAAATAAAGAAAGAAAATGATGAGTTATCAACCACAGTAACTACCAAATATGAAAATAATAGTTTAGAATATACAGTAGATTTAAGTAATGATATAACAAAATTTATTCCACTTTATTCTAAAGGTACAACAAGTGTAAGAATTAAAAATAAAGAAGAATTAAAGAAATGGATATGTGAATAATGGATAAGTTATTAATAGGGGATTTTGAAGGACCGCTTGATTTATTGCTCCATCTTATAAAAAAATCTAAGATGGAGATTTTTGATATAGAAATTTCAGAAATTACAAATCAATATTTGTCATATATAAATGAAATGACTGAAATGAATTTAGATATTGCAAGTGAATACTTAGTTATGGCAGCAGAATTAATTGAAATGAAAAGTAGAAAAATATTGGGAACAAAAGATGAAGAAACAGAAGAGGAAGAAGAAAATCCTGAAGAAGTATTAAAGAAGAGATTAATAGAATATAAAAAATATAAAGAGAGTACAGAAATATTTAGAAATTTAGAAGAAACTAGATCATTTTATTTTACAAAAGCACCAGAGTCATTAAAAAATTATTCAGCTGAAAAATTAGAAAATGATGGAAGTGTTGGTGTAATGGACTTACTTGATGCATTCCAAAAACTTTTAGAAAGGCAACAATTTAATAAACCTGTTAATACAAAAATAGCAAGAAAAGAGTTGTCAGTTAAAGAAAGAGTTGTTAAAATAAGAGATATGTTAAAAGTTAAAAAGAAAATTAACTTTGTTGAATTATTTGATGATTTTAGTAAACCTTATGTAGTTGTAACATTTTTATCTGTATTAGAAATGGCTAAAAATAAGGAAATTACTCTAAGACAAGATAATAATTTTTCAGATATTTATTTAGAAAGAGTTGATTAAAATGAATTTGAAAGCAGTACTTGAAGGAATATTATTTATAGTTGGAGATGAAGGAATAACTATAAAAGAAATGGCCAATATATTAGATATAAGTGAAGAAGAAGTAAAAAATTTATTGTTAGAATTAAAAAAAGATTATGAAGATAATGGAAGAGGACTTAGAATTTCTTATCTTGGAAATACATTTAAATTAACAACAAAAGAAGAGCATAAAGAGTTTTATGAAAAATTAGTCTCAGATACTAAAACTTCTAATCTATCAAATGCAGCTTTAGAAGTTTTAGCAGTAATTGCATATAATGAACCTATTACTAGATTAAAAGTTGATGAAATAAGAGGGGTAAATTCATCACAAATAGTTAGAAGATTATTAGCTAGAGGTTTTATTAAAATATGTGGTAAAGATGATTCTATTGGAAAACCTAACTTATATAAAACCACTGATGATTTTTTAGATTATTTTGGTCTTTCATCTAAAGATGATTTACCAGAATTAATTGTTCAAGAAAAGGTTGAAAATGATACAGAAGATTTGTATGATTCAACTTATAAAGATGAAAAATAAAAAATACCATTTAGGTATTTTTATTTTGTTCTCTTTAAAATACTAATTGTGTCTAAGTAGGTTTGATAATCATAATCAATTAAACATTTTGTTGTTTCATCAAAAACACTATATGTATTTGATATAGAGTATTTAAAAAATTCTCTTAAATTATATGGCAAATAATCAAATAATGTTTCTTTTGTTTCTTCTAAGAAACCTTTTCTTTTGGAAAAAAGCTCTTGAAATTTTTTATAATCTACATTATAAAGATATGCTAGTGTAAATAACGCTATTCTATGGCTAGAAAAGTAAAATGCTGAATCATAATCTGTTTCTTGATTTTTGTGACCTTTAAATACACCACCATCTAAATCAATTAGTTTTAAATCATTATGATTAAATAATATATTTTTACTATAAATATCATAATATGCAAATCCATTATTATTAATAAAATCTATTGCTTTGGAAAGCTTAATCATTAATTCCTTTCTTCTTTCAAATGATTCTTTATCTGTTTTATCAAAAATACTTCCAGATATTATCGTATCAATAAAAGAAAAATCTCTATAATTTATCATTCCATATCCAAGTGTTCCAGTTCTATCATATAGTAAAAATTCTGGTGTTACTAAAGAATCGTGTTTAAGTTCATCTAATCTTTCTATTGTATAGATTCTATCTTGATTTAAATATTCTTTTTTTATAAATTTTAAAAAGTATTCATCATTATAGAATCTTATTGATTCTGTTCCATTAGATATATGTGCTTTAAAATCATTTAAAAATCTTTTAGAAACAAATTTACTTTCCATATTTTCCCCTTTAAATTGTAGTATATATTATCAAAAATATAGCTTATTGTCAAACAAGTTGATTATATGATAAAATACTTATTATAGGAGAATATATGATAGAATTAAAAGGTGTTAGTAAAACTTATAAAGCTAAAAAAGGTGTTGATACTAAAGCACTTAATAATATAAATTTAAAACTTGATAATAAATGTTTAGTTTTTATAGTTGGAAAAAGCGGTAGTGGAAAAAGTACACTTTTAAATCTACTTGGAGGATTAGATACACCTGATAAAGGAAATATATTTATTGATAATGTTGACATATGTAAATTAAGTAATAAAGAATTAGATTTATATAGGAATTCATATGTTGGTTTTATTTTTCAAGAGTTTAATTTATTAAATGAATTTAATGTTGAAGAAAATATTGATATATCATTAAAACTTCAAAATATAGAAGATAAAAACAAAATAAATGAAATATTAAAAAGTGTTGATTTAAAAAATCTAAATAATAGAAATATTAATGAATTATCTGGTGGGCAAAAACAAAGAGTTTCTATTGCGAGAGCATTAATAAAAAAGCCAAAATTGATTTTAGCTGATGAACCAACAGGTAATTTAGATAGAAAATCTAGTGATCAAGTGTTTAGTATTCTAAAAGATATAAGTAAAAATGAACTTGTAGTAGTAGTATCTCATGATATTGAATCAGCTAATATTTATGCAGATAGGATTATTAGAATAGAAGATGGAAAAATTGTAGATGATAATCAAGAAAAAGAAATAAAGAAAAATGAGAATGTTGTTAATTTTACTAATTCTAAAATGCCTTTATCATATATATTAAAAATGGCATATTCTTATATTATGAATAAACCATTTAGATTAGTGATGACTATTTTATTAACAATGTTATCTTTATCTTTTATGTGTTTTGCTATAAATGTGTATTTATTTGATGGAAATGCTTTACATATTGATACAATTAATAAGAATAATGAATATAGTTTGAATATAGATTATAGAGAAATAATAATAGATACTAATGAGTCAAGAGATGAAAAAAAATTAAAGATAAATGATGAAAATATATCATATTTGAAAGATATAACAAAGTCAACAATAAATCCTGAGTATACATTATATGAGAATGGCAAAAGTATAAGATTTGAATTTGGAAGTAAAACTGAAGAATTTGAAGATAATGAAGCTTTTGATTATTTACCTTCTAATTTTAAGTTTGTAGAATTAAATGATAATAGAATTGTTGGAAAAATAATTGGATCTTATCCAAAAGATAATAATGAAGTGTTAGTTCACAAATATTTTGCAGATTATTTAATTAATTTTGGTATAAGAGATAGTGAAAATGAATTATATTTTGCTAATAATTATGATGAAATTGTTAATTCAAATCATTTGATTAAACTGTCTAATCATAATGTTAAAATAGTTGGAATAGTTGATGATGATAAACATTTATTTGAAAGAGGAATAAAAAGCGGTGAATTTTGGTCAAATGATTTGAAAAGATTCTATAATGAAAATTATTCAATTAAATCAGCCATTGTTTATGTTAATAAAAAATTTATTAATGATATTAATTTAGAAAATGAATTAGATTTATCAAATATAGATATAAGGTGTAATAATATTCATAGTTCAAATGAAACAAAACAATTAACAAATGAAATAGAATATATTGATTTAAATGGTGATAATAAAAAAATAGATTATTTAAATGAAGATGAAATAATAATATCTTTAGATACTTTGAGAAATTACGTAGATGAATATAATTTCAAATTAGAAGATTATTTAAAAAATAATTCTAGTCTTTCATATAATGAATTAATTAAAAATTATACAATAAGCTTTGTTAAAGAAAATGATTTAAACATAAATATTGATTTGATAGATAGATCACTTGATAATGAGAAAAAAACAAATATGAAATTAGTAGGTATTTCATTAGAAGATTATAATTATATAAGCAATGATTATAAGGGTATTAACGATAATTTAAAGAGTATTTCATCTGTCTTTGTATATGTTACAGATAATAAAATATTAAAAAATCTTTTTAATGAATTAACAGTAATGTATGATGAAAGTTATTTTTTGCCTGGCAATAAATTCTTTATTAGTTATGATAATTCTTTAAGAGTTAGTAGTGTAATATATGTATATAGTATAATAAAAAAATACTTATTATCTCTAAGTTTAATATTTATCGGTTTCACATCTTTATTAATACTAAATTTTATATCTAATTCAATTAGTAGTTATAAAAAAGAAATTGGTATATTAAGAAGTATAGGTACAAAGTCTATAGATATTGTTAAACTATTTGGAATAGAAACTCTTTTAATAGCATTATTATCATGGATATTTGGAATTATCGTGTGGTTAGTACAATGCTACTTATTAAATGATTCTATATTTGGAAATTTATATTTTATATTGGATGGTATATTAATAAACCCACTTGTACCAATTATAGTATTGGTATTTAATTTTATTATTTCACTATTGATAACAATTATATTGATAGATAAGATAAATAAAGTTAAACCAATAGAAGTGATTTTAGATAGATAAAAAAGAAATACATTGTATTTCTTTTTTTTTATATTGTTATATTTTTTTTTATGTATTATAATTAATATATAATATGGTGGTGGATATGAAGAAAGTGCTTAAATATTTAATTGTTTTATTAATAATGATTTGCCCATTATTAATAAAAGCAAATACATATAATTTAGAGAAAGAAAATGTAAATGGATATATATTAAGAAATGCATATAGAGA
>CACWLI010000014.1 GCA_902761685.1 uncultured Erysipelotrichaceae bacterium
GAAGCCATAGAAAAACACCTCCTTTCGGAAGTGTATTCTATCACTTTTTTATTAAACTGTCTTTTTTATGATGTCTACTCTAAAGGATGCAGTTCATTTTAAGAAGTCTTTTATTTTGCTTAATGTTTCATCAAAATTAGAATAATTTACATCAAACCATGTAATATCTTTCATTTGATTATTAAACCATGTAAATTGTCTCTTAGCATATCTTCTTGTATTTCTTTTAATTAATTCAGTAGCTTCTTCAAGTGTTATTTCATTTTTAAAATACATTTCTAATTCTCTATATCCAATAATACTAGAATACTTTTTATAATGCATTTTATATATTTCTTTAGCTTCTTCTAGTAATCCATCATTAAACATTTCATCTACTCTTTTATTTGCTCTATCATAGAGTTCATCTCTATTTGCTCTAAGACCAATTAAAGTAAAATCATAAACTCTATCATTAATCTCATCTTTCTTACTAACAGTATTACCAGTTTCATTATAATAAGTTATATATCTTTCAAGTCTATGTCTATTATTTATATGAATATTGTTATTAATATCAATTTTATCAGCCATTTGTTTTAATTCTTCATTTGAATAATTAGAATAATCTACTCTCTTAGTTTCAGTTTCTTCTAAATTATAATTATAAAGTAATGCTTTTATATATAATCCAGATCCACCAACAATAATAATATTTCTATTTTCAGATATAAATTTATCTATTAGTTTTCTTCCATCTCTTTGATAATCAAATAATGTATATTTTTGATCTAAAGAAGTTATATCAAATAAATAATGTTCTATTCCTTCTTTTTCACTTTCTTTTATCTTAGCTGTTGCGATTAATGGTTCTTTGTATACTTGAGTAGAATCAGCATTTATAATAACAGCATCATACATTTTAGCTAGTTCAATTGATACTTTAGTTTTTCCTGTTGCGGTAGGTCCAACAACTACAATTATTTTACTCATATTTACCTCTTAAACTATCTAATACTAATCTTTGATTACCCTTTTCAACAATATCCCCATCGTCATTAAGTTCCCATCCATTTTCTTCTAATAAATCTAAAAATTCTCTAATAGAATCTTTTAACTCTTTAGATAACTCTAACTCACTCATATTTCATCTCCTTAGAGAAATTAACTCTTTTAAACATTTTTTCTAGTTCATAAAGTGGATATTTAATATGAGTTGGTCTACCATGTGGACATGTATATGGAAACTTACAAGTAAATAGTTTATTAATTATACTTTCCATTTCTTCATAACTAATACTTGTATTAGCTTTAACACTCATTTTGCAAGCGATTGAAGCTGCTAGATTATCATTAAACTTAACAACATCAAAATCTTTATTTATTTCAGAAACTAATTCAAATATTTTTCTAATAGTTTCTTCTTCAGTTCCTTCTTTTAACCAACTTGGATGAGAACTAACTCTAAAAGTATTTTTACCAAATTCTTCTACTCCAATACCTAAGTCTTTTATAATATCTATATGTTCTTTAATAGTCATAAATTCATTGTGTGAATATTCTAATTGAATTGGAAATAACATATCAGTAATATAATACTTTTTATTTTTCATTTGTTCTACTACATGCTCATAATTATATCTTTCATCAGCAGCATGAATATCAAACATATACATAGTATCTTCATCTTCAGCTATTATAAATGTTCCAAGAGCAAGACCAACAACATGTAATAGTCTATTTTCTCTTTTAATACTATCTTCATCATATTTAATTTCTTCTTCATTATCATCAAATTCAAGTCTAATTTCTTCAATATGTTTTTCTTCTTTATATAAATTAGGATTAACTTCATATTCATTATCATCTACTACTATTTCTTTATTTTCATTTACAATATAGCTATTGTTTTCAACTTCTCTATATGATTTAAATGTATTATCACTTGTATTAAGAGCTGTTTTAATAGTATCAAATAAAAGAAGAGTTAAACTTTCTAATTTAGAAAACTTAATATCTTGTTTAGTTGGATGAATATTAACATCTACTAGTGTAGGATCTGTTTCAATATTTATTACTACTATTGGATATTTATTATCAGCAAGAACTCTATGATATGCATCTTTAATAGCTCTATTAACACTTGTATTACTAACTACTCTACCATTAACAAGTGTTATCATATTATTTTTACTAGATTTAGAAATGTTTAGATTACTAACATACCCATCTATTATATAATCATAATTTTCATTATGAATTTTAATCATATTTTTAGTAGTATTTAGTCCAAATATTTCATGTATTGTTTTATATAAGTCTCCACTACCACTTGTCTTTAATACTTGTTTTTCATCATTATATAAACTAAATGATATATTTGGATGAGATAATGCTATTTTTTCAATAAATGAAACAGAATTAGCTAGTTCAGTTGGTAAACTTCTTAAAAATTTAAGTCTAGCTGGAGCATTATAAAATAGTTCACTAACTTCAATAATGGTTCCTTTTCTCATACTACCTATTTTAGTATCTATTACTTTACCAGCTTTAACTTTAACTAAAGAAGATTCCTTCCCATCATATGTATCTAATACAACATTACTAACTGATGATATTGCAGCTAGAGCTTCACCACGAAATCCAAGAGTATTTATAAAATATAAATCATTTTCATTCTTAATTTTACTAGTAGCATGTCTACTAAAACACAAAATGGCATCTTCTTTACTCATTCCAATACCATCATCTGTAATTTTAATTTGTTTTACACCACTTTCAATTAATTCAATTTTAATATTTTTACTTTCAGCATCAATACTATTTTCAACAAGTTCTTTAACTACATTAGCTATTTTTTCTACTACCTCTCCAGCAGCAATCTTGTTGATTAAAGTATCATCCATTACTTTAATTTTTCCCATATTAAATCATACTCTTTCTTATACTAACCATCTTAGTATCTAATATATTTATTTTAACATTTCCTATTTTAGTTACTCTAATAAATCCAAGTCCATTTATTAAAATATCAATGGGTTCATTTATATCAAATGTTAAACTTGGTAATATTTTTAACTTATCATTTTTAGCTTTAACTTTTTCATATCTTAATTTATCATTCATATAGAAACTAAAACTATTTAATTTAGTTCCAATATTTTCTATCCTTAAAATATCATTTACTACTATTGCATAACCACTTCTAGTTTGAAAAGTTTTTACTCTTATTTCTTTTTTAGGATATAATTTAGTAACTTTTGAATAATCTACAAAATTATATATTGCTTCATTATCAATAAAACCAGGAGTATCTACTATTGTAAGTTTACTATCAAGTTTTATTGTTATAAATGATGCTGTTGTATTTGGAATAGAACTTGTTGTAATAGTAGGTTTCTTTAAATTACTAGTTAATATATGATTAATAAATGTACTCTTTCCACTATTAGTAAATCCAACTATATAAATGCGTCTTACATTATCATTTTTTACTTTATTTATAAATGTATCTATATTATAATTTTTAACACTTGAAATACACATTATATTATCAATATCTATAATATTTGTTTTAACAAATTCAATTAATTTTTTCTCTTTTAAACTTTTTGGTAGAACATCTCTTTTCGTAAGTAAAATATATTTATTACCTTTAAATTTAGAAATATATTTTTTTATGTTTTTATTTATATTTAAAGAGTCAATTAAAAAAGCAACACTGGCTATTTTATCACTGTTTATATTTCTTATTATCCCATCTGTATCTATCTTTTTATCTAGTACACTATATTCTCCATAATGTTTTATTTTAAAACATCTTTCACAATATTCACTTTTATCATATACACTAGATTTAACAAATCCTTCTTCATCTACATTAATAGATTGAAGTATGCTTCCACATCCCTTACATTTCTTATTCATAATATTTTCCTCTTAAAAATATGTCTTTTTTCTCTAGTTTTCCATATATAAATTTTTCTATTATTCTATTAAAAAATGTTACACTATAATCATGTTCAGTTAATGGATTTACAAGTATTGAAGTAATATCAAGTTTATTAGCTCCATAAATATCTGTAATTAACTGATCTCCTACAGCTGCTACTTCAGTAGATTTATAATTAAATTTATCTAATATTCTTTCATATTTATTTTTACTTGGTTTTAATGAAAAAGCACATGCATCTACATTTAAATATGACTTAAATGGTTCAATTCTATATTTAGGTGCATTTGATATTATAATTAATTTAAAACCTTTATCTTTTAATTCATCAAATAATTTTTTAAGTCTTTTTGTTGGTTTCTTAACATGAGCAGGTGTAATTGTATTATCTAAATCAAATAAAATACATCTAATCCCTTTTTTATACAATTTATCATAATTAATATAATAAATACTTTTTTGATATATATCAGGCATATAATTTTCTACCATTTAAAACACTTCCTTAAATAAAATTATATCAATTTTTAAACAATAAAAAAAGACTTAAAAGTCTTATTCTTTTAATCATTATCACTTTCGTTACTATCTTCCTCTTCTTCATCATCAAGTTCACCGGTAACAAATAAAAATTCTAATAATTCATCCATATCATTCACCAACTTCATTATATCAAATAAAAGAAGACTTATCTACTCTTAAGTCTTCTTTCATATGATTTAGTTTCTTTATTATATTTATAGTATTCATAACCATAAACACTATCTAAAATAATGTCTCCAACCATTTGACCAAACATTATTATTGCAAAATCCATAATAACATGACCAGTTATATTTTTAAATCTTTCTGGAGAATTCATTAACTTTTCTATTTCAGGATAAGCAAATCCAATACCAGTAAAAATAGCAGTATCTACCCCTAGTTTGATAAGATAAGATTTTAAACCTTCTAATTTAGACTTTTTCTTAGCAATCATATCATCTAAGTATTCTCCACGATTTAATCCATCTATACCATTTTCTATATTAGATAATGTTTTTTCTATTTCTTCTTTTTGTTCTAATAATTTTTGAATTTTTTTATCATAAGACAAATTACTAGTACATATATCATTTATTTTCTTTTCACTATAAATATTCATCTAGACTCCCCCCTCATTTAAAGTGCACATATTATAGCATAAAAAAAGTAATTCGTCAAATTACTTAAGTCTTTTTTGATATGAACTAATTTCATAATCATATTTTTTATAATCAATTATATCTTTTATAGTACTAGGATCTAATCCAAGAATTGTAAGAGTCCATACTATAGTACAAGCCACACTTACAAAAGAACTATCAACATTTTGACTGTTTATTAAATTATAAATGTAATCTATAGATGGATAAGAAAGTCCAAGTGTTAAACCTGTAGAAACTGGTACTTTCCATTTTAATCTATCTTTTATTTTATTTTGTCTAAATTTCATATCAGATAAATATCTTCCATTATTTAAGTAACCATTTGAAAAATTCATTTGATTTAATAATTGATTAGCATTTCTTACTTGTCTTTCAGTTTCTTCTTTTAATTTTTTTAATTTCTCTATCTTTTTTTCATAAGACAAATTACTAGAACATATTTCATCTACTATACTCATATATATCACCTTAACCTAAATAATTATAATAAACAAATATACTAATTTCAATAAAAAAAAAGAAAACTATTTCAGTTTTCTTTGATACAACTCATCATATCTACTATATTTATCAAATGACTTGAATGTTTTATCGGCTATTCCTTCATTAAAAAATGGAATTACCAATATACCAAGACCTAATTCTATAGCAAATCTAGTTATTTTTTCTTCTACACTACCATTTAAGTACATTAAAGAAGCATCACATAACGTAGCTATTTGAGTAGCAGTTAATCCTCCAAGTACAAGTGCATTTTTTCTTAACTCTTTTAATGTTTCAATTCTTTTTTGTTTTAAATATTCTAATGTTTCACTTTCCATATTAATATAATCTTTCTTCATATTCAAATTCTTGATCAAGAATTCTTACTGTATCTCCTTCTTTTGCTCCCAATGATTTAAGTTCATCATCAACTCCAAGATTTTTTAATTTTTTAGCAAATCTTAAAGCACTTTCATCTGAATTAAATCTTGTCATTTTTAATAATTTTTCAAGTTCAGGTCCACTTACTATCCAAGTATGATCATTATATTTTGAAATCTTATATGGTTTTTCATGTTTAAACTCATATAATACATAATCTTCAAATTCATTACTTTCAAATGGATCAACTTCAGGTAGAGAATCTAATGTTTCTTTTAATTTAAATATTAATTCTTTAGTACCCTCTTTTGTAGCAGCACTAACTTCAATAACTTCAGCATCTTTAAATTCTTTTTTAAATCTTTCTAAATTCTCTTTAGAACCATCTAAATCCATTTTATTAGCAACAATTACTTCTTTTCTGTTATATAAGTTTTCATCATACTTCTTAATTTCATTTCTAATAATTTTATAGTCTTCAATAACATCTCTATGATCAACTTGTGCCATATCAAGTACATGACATACTATTTTACAACGACTAGCATGACGTAAGAATTTATCTCCTAAACCTACGCCTTCACTAGATCCTTCAATAAGACCAGGTAAGTCAGCTACTACAAAACTATTATCTCCTGCTTTAACAACACCTAGATTTGGTGTTAATGTAGTAAAATGATAGTCAGCTATTTTAGGTTTAGCTGCACTAATAACACTAATTAATGAACTCTTACCTACTGATGGGAAACCTACTAAACCAACATCAGCAAGCAAATGTAATTCTAAACAAACATTTCTTTCTTCTCCTGGTTCACCAAGTTCACTTGTATAAGGGGCTTTATTTTTATTTGTCATGAAAGCAGCATTTCCTTTACCGCCTCTACCACCACGAGCTACAATGCATTCTTGATTATCAGTAACTAAATCACAAATAATTAAATTAGTATCAGTATCTTTAATAGTAGTACCAACTGGAACAACAACAACTAAATCTTCAGCAGAAGCACCAGTTTGATTTCTTCCTCTACCCATTGTGCCAGATGCAGCTTTTAAAACTTTTCTATATCTTAAATCAATAAGTGTTCTTAGACCCTTATCTGCTTTAAATATAATATTTCCACCATGTCCACCATTACCACCATCAGGTCCTCCAAGTGGAACATACTTTTCTCTTAAAAATGAAGTACATCCATCTCCACCTTTACCTGCTACTAATTTAAGATTAACTTCATCTATAAACATATAAATCCCCTTCCTTTCGTGAAGATTATAACATAAAACCTTTTATTCTTCAATATAATATGGATTACTAGATATCTTCATATTTCTTTCTTTTCTATATTTAATATGATTATCAGTATCTGTAGTTTTAAATATTTTTACATTATCATGTATAATTGAATCATCAAAATTTAATTCACCTTTTTCATCAGTAAAGAAAGATTTAGATGATAAATTTTCTTCCATAAATAAACAATTTGATATATCTTTATTAAACACTTTACTTGGATCAATTATAGCATTTGTATTTCTAAAATCTAATCCTCTAACATCAACATTCTCAAAACTAACACTACTTAAATCAATATATTCAAGAATATCTTTATACTCTTCTCTTACTACATAATAATATTTTGGATAATAATTATTTTCATTTTCAAATACATGACTAGCAGAAGTTTCTAAATATTTAGGTATTTCCAATTTTATAAATAATTCACTATCAATTATTTTAACTTTAATTCTTTTCTTATCTAATAATTGATATGATTCACACATAACACTATAATTTCTATCATTAGTATTTGTTTCTATTGTTACGTAAGAATCATCATCAAGCATTTTTTCTCTAAAAACATTTCTTCCTAAATAAGTTAATTCTGAAACAGTAAAGTCACTTAGTAATAATTTATTTTCATAATCAGTATTAACATTTAAAAATATACTTATATTATTAGTTCTAATAAATACATTATCTTTATCTACAAAACATAATTTACTAGCAGATGTATCAAATATTGTTTCTCCATATTTATCAAGTAAACCATATTTATTATCTCTGGTAATAATAAAATATCCATTTTCATATTCAAAACTATCACATTTAAAATAATTAACTATTTTAAATGTATTTGTATCAATAACTGCATATGTTCCATTTTGAGTTGTTTTACCAATCATAACTCCATCACTAGCATAGTTATATAATTCTTCAAATATTACATTATCATGACTATTTGGAAAAGTTCTAACTGGATTCAAATTTTTATCAAAAACTATATATCTATTATAAATAAATGGATTATTTGAAGTGTATGATATATCTTTTTTAATTCCAATAGAATAATTTCCATTAAATAATTCTAATTTAATATGATTATTTTCTTTTAAAAACTGTTCCCTTTTTTCTTTTTCTTCTTCATTTGAACTATTAATGCTAATATTAAAATTAACATTTTTTAATTCATTTCCACTTGAATCAATATATACATTAGTACCGTCTTTTCTTACACCAATAATGTAATCAGAATCATTAGTAGAATATATAAATTTTTTATATTTATTGTCACTTACGCTTTCTCTTTGGCCATATAAATATAGTTTATAATATTTTACATAATAAGTTTCATATAAAACATAAAATAACTTATCGTTTATAAATTGTATATCATTTATTACATAATTATCTTTATCAATTACACCCATACCAAACGTATTACTATAACTAATATTATATATACTATATTTTCTACTCATTACATGTGTTGGATAACTATTAACATATACTACAAGGAAATTATCTTCATTGATTCTATATACAACATACCTGTCTTTTGCAAATTCTTGCAATAAATTAATATAACCATTATAGAATGTAACAATACCATAACGTTTCATGTCCATATCATCAACATATTCTATTAAAGCATTGTATTTTAATGACTTATTTGACTCTTTAAAATCGCCAATATTAATAATATACTTATAATTAAAATTAGTAAGACATTCTTTAAATTTACAATCATAAACTGAATAAAGTCTACCTTTATATATAGAAACAATATTATTTAATTCAACAGGTAAAGATATTAAACTTCCATTATTTAATAAATAAGATTTTTTATTACTAAATAAACTGTTTCTTTCTACTTTTAAAACAGAATCATTTATCGAAATCGCCCTATATCTATTACTAATAAGTTCATTACCATCTTTATCTATAAAAGTTGATATTTCTTTATCACCTTTATCGTATTTTACTAAAGCAACACCATTTATAAAATCACTAGCATATGTAAATTTAGGTTTAATAATAATATTACCAAATCTATCAATATAACCTTTTAAACCATCTTGATTAGTATATACCATAACTCCTTCACTCAAAGGCATAACATCTATAATAAATTCAGCACTGCCATCAAACATTTCTTCACCTGTACTCTCTCTCATTTATAATTTTAATTTTCTTTCACTAACTTTATTTAATAAATAATTATCTTCTATTTCAGAATATAGATTTTTATCATAATAAGTGCATATTTCACTAGGAACACTATCATTAAATACAAAGAATTGATGATTATATTCAAGGCAAAATATACCACTTTTAAGTACTCTAATACTATCAAATATTAAATCAAATATTTTAGTACCTAAATGATATAATCCATATTTGCCATCATTATCTGACACTATTAAATATCCTTTATCATATTTAACATAAGGATAGCTTAAATTACATAATACTTCTCCCTCAAAACTGCATACAATGTAACCTTCATTTCTACTTCTTTTTAATAAAAATACATCATCTAAAATATCAATGCTACATATATCATTATTAAAATAATTTGGATAATTTAATATTATATTACCTTTTCTATCAATAATTATATGTCTTACATATTTATATGGAGCATTAGTAGTATAATCTATTTCATCATAATAAATATGCATAAAATCTTTATAATAATTTTTAGATAAATAATTTTTATTTAATCTAAATATTTCATTAAAATCATTATCTAAAACAACTTTTATTTCATTATTATTTTCATCATTATAAAATCCATATATAGTATTTGATTCTTCATCAATAACGATTCTTTCATAATTTGTTGAATTTTGTATTATTTCACCATTTAAATTTAAATATATTTTTTTATTACTTAAATCAGTCATTTCTATTATTCCATTTTTATAACAATAACAATCTTTTAAAAATCTATTATATACTTTTTCTCCATTAGAATTTAGAATATTACAGTATTCATTATTTGTAACTTTAAATCGATATACAATTTTAAATAAACCATAATTTAATTTTTCAATACTAATTTGTGTATCATAATAATGATTTTTTTTAAGTGATGAAGATGAAAATAATAAATTACTATCTGCATCAAATACACCTAATTCATTTGGTTTTTTTTCATGCATTATTTCAGCAACAATAAATATTTTATTTAATTGTTCATCATAATAAACATGAGCATTTTCTATTACATAATTATCTAACATAGTTTTATTAGTAATTAAATTAAATACTTGTTTTATTCCAGAAGCTGCTTCAATAGCATCATTTGATGGCAAAACAACTATACCATAATTTGGTATTTCGTACTTATCCATTTCTTTATATATTTTGTTTTTAGTAGCATATCTATATTTTTTATTTTTATCAGTAAGAACATATACTTCACCATACTTTTTTGGTTCATCAATATATATTGGTGGTATTACTTCTATACCATCACTATTAATATAACCATAATAGTGTGTATAACCTAATATATCTAAAATATTACTTCTTTTAGCAACCATTTTAAGTCCCTTAACCGCAGATATATGAAAATAATTCTTACTAATTTGTACACCACTAGTATTAAGTAATGTATTATTAGGTGAATTATATGAAAGCCAGCAATTATCAAGTACTTTTAATCCATTATAAGATGGTCTCACAACTACTTCTGAGTTTTCATTCATAAGTCCCCATTTATGATTATCTGTTTCAAATGAAATTAATCCTTCATAATAGTTGCCTATTTTAATAATTTTCATATACTTCACCTCACTTTTATTTTTTTAATATTAATCCCATATTATTTCTTTCTACATTTTCTTCTAGTAGTCTTCTTAAAATAACATTAATTTTAAATATTTTATTATATGGATATTCTTTTAAACATGGTAAATTTAATACTTCTAATACCTTTGTATCATCAAATACACCTAATTCTAATGATTCAACACTTTCAAAAGTAACTTTTCTAAGAGAATTATTATGTTTTAAAAAATTCCTTGGTAAAACTCTTAATAATGGTGTATTTATAGTAGTTAGTTTATTATTATTTACTAAACTATTTGATCCTATATTATGTAAACAAGGAGCATCAAATACTTCTAATTCTTCATTCTTTTCTAAAAATTCATCATCAGCACTTATTAACTTTGGTACATATAAATATTCAAGTACTCTATTATTATTTAAAAAGCCGTGTCTAACATGTTCAAGAGCTGGTAAATAAATTCTTCTTAATGAATTATTCATTCTCAAAAAGAAATTATCAGCAAAAGCCAAATGTTGCATACTTATTTCTTCTAAATTTTCATTTGAATATAAGAAACATACTCCAACATGTTCAACATTATTCATAATTAAATATCTAAGTTTTTTATTATTAGCAAGAAACTTAGATCCAATAAAATGACTATTATTATTTACATAACCAATTATTTGATTATCATTATCAATCTCAATTAAAACATCTTCTCCTCTATTTTTAATAAGTCTCACTAATTTAGAATTACTAAGTTTAGTAATTTCAATTTTTTTAATATCCATTACTCCTACTAAAAATGAATCTTTATTTAATGTTTGATCATATACAAATACTTTTTTCTCTTTTAAATCGATAATAAAGTAATCTATTAATAAATATCTTTCTTTTTCTTTATATGTATCTATTACTTGACTATTATCAATAATAATATTATTTTTACAATAACATTTATTATTAATTTCCATATTTATTTTATACATTTTACCAGTATTATCTTTTCTATAATTAGGTATTTCAAAACTAGTTCCTTCATTCTGAATTATTTTATACCCATATTCACGTTCAAATGATTCAGTTAAACCTGGTATAATGTTTTCTAAATTATTTGAAAATGTAGCATCAGGATTATCTACTGTATGATTATATCTATTTTTAATAGATAGTGTATTTGAAAGTCCTAAAGAAAACTGTATACTTATAACACTAGTGCCATATTCATCTTGTCTTTTTGGTTCTTTAAAGTCTTTTCTTTTAATATCTTCTACATTCTTTTTAACAGCAAAAAATACATAATTAGAATGTAATCTATCTCCTCTAAATGTACATAATTCTTCATCAGGAGCATAATATTTTTTAAATCTTTGAATATCTTCTTCACTTTTACATTCATACAACACATAACCCGCTTCATCCATTAATTCAAATGGTGTTTTATTAGTTACAACATGATTTATTTCATAATCAACTAAACTATTAATATAATCTTTAAAACTATTTTCTAAATGATAATTAACAATGTCATAATATAAATCTTTTTCATAATCAAAATATTTACTCATTAAGTCAAATAAAAGCCCTGGTGTCTCTAATAAAGTAGGAAATAAACTCCTACATAGATGCATCATTTTTTCTCCATATTTATCTTTTATTTTCTTTAAATCTTCATTCATATAATTCACCTATAAATTTAAACTATAATATTTATACATTTCTTTTAATTCTCCATAAGTAGTATTAAATTCATCTTTAACAATTCCAAGTTTTTTTATTGATTTGTCATTAGTCATTATTAAATTATCTGTTAAAAATGTAAGTCCATCTAAATACTTTTGTAATACTTCTCCATTTGTATCATAAATTGTATATTTACCAAATTTATAATCATCATCTCTTTCACAAGTAACTATATATCCATGAGAAAATTCAACTGTACAATTAACAAATCTATTTATTTCTTCTCCATTTAAATCAAGTAAATAATATATTTCACTTCCTAAATGTTTTGCTATATAGAATCCACTTGATGAATGATTTTCAATATATTCAAGTTCACCTATTTCATCATTTGGATAATTATTAATTACTCTACCATATATATCAATAATACTAAATTCATTATACTCATATGTTTTATTAGACTCTGTATTAATTTTTTTATTCGCACAAATTGCATAATCTCCATCAAATGGATAACATATATCATATAATCTGCTCCTATTTACAAATGGTAAATATCCTTTAGGTTTAACAAATCTTTCTTTTAAATCATAATCAATTATCAATAACAAATCATTTCTTCCTGATTCTTTTATACCAGCAATATTTTCTCCTTTTAAGCATAAGTTACCAAGAGTATCAACTACATAACAATCTTTAGATATTCTATAATATATATAATTATTTATACATACATAATCATCAATAAAAAAATCTGATAATGCTTCACCATTTGGTAATAATAGTTTTTTATTAGAGTCTATTATATATCCTATTATATATCCTATTTTATGGCCAAATCTATATAGTCCACGATAAGATAATTCAAATAAATAATCTTTTCTTAATAAACTATAATCTTGCATATTATATTCTTTAACACTATTACCATTTTCATCTATAATATATATTTTGTACTCATCAGTTGCGATTGCTCTTAAACAACAATTATGTTCTTCAAAATTACCAATAGATTTATATTTACCAAATGACTTATTATTTTTATAATCTGTAAAAAAATGTAGTTCTCCAGCATTATGTGGATATTCATATAACTTATCACCATTTTTATCTATATGTGAAGTAGTGTTTTTTGTTTCTACTTCTTCATATACACCATCTAATATTTTTCTAATTGGTATTCCATTTTTAGCATTTACTATTTTTACGCTCTCGTAATTACCCATAATAATATCATAAGTAACATAATCTTTACCTCTTTTATGTATTATTTTTGTTCCAATACCATTTTTTATTTTACTATATACAAATTTTAAAGGTTTACCATCTAAAGTAAATACACCATATAAATCATTTTTTCTACATATTATTAAATCATCTTCAAATATGATTTGTGTACATAGAGGACTTATAATCTCACCTTTTTTATTTATAATTGCATAATAAATATATGTAGTATTAAATATTTTTCTATCTATCTGTACCATTGAAATACCATTTTTAAAATCACCAGCATATGCAAATTGAGGTTTAATTACAATATCTAAATTTTTATCTAAATAGCCCCACTTACCATTCAATTTAAAAGCAAACATATCTTCACTAAGAGGTTTAATGTCTTCTATCATAATAACCTCCTTTTTTCTTTTTCTTTTAAATGAGTAGTTTCATATTTTAATATCTTTTTACTACTTAAATCATTTAAATAACGCATTTCATAATAACTTCTATGTATAAATAATTGATCATCACTTAAAAATTCAAATATTCTATCCTGACTTTCTGTGTTATCTATTATTGGATTAAAACTAGAATCATATAATTTTTCACAATTATATTTTCCATAAACATATTCACCAATTAAAACATTTCCAATATTACTTGTTATAAAGTATCCTTTTTCATATCTAATATCATCACATTCAAAAGTAATATGCTTTTTATTAACAACATCAATTACAGTAATTAATCCACTATCTTTTATTCTTACTTTAAAATAGTTATCTTTAATTTGTTCAACACAATTAATATTACTAATATTTTCATTTGGTAAAGTGTATACAACTTTTCCATTTTCATCAATTATATTGTATTCATCATATTCAAAAGCAACATTTGAGTTTTCACTTACTTTTTTATTTATTCCACATGTATATCCACCATCAAAAAAATATATATAATTATACTCACTTGATACTATTTCACCATCACTATCAATTAAAACATAATTATTATTTTCTAATTTTCCTATAGCTAGTTTAGATTTAATTGATGATTTAATACTAGTATATGGTTGTTTAATTTTATATCCATACAAGCTTTTATTATGAAAATACATATTACCATAAAAATCATATACAATTAAACCATTATGAAGATAATCTACTTTATCTGTTAAGACTGGAGTAATATGCTTACCAATAGGACTAATTAAACCAACTTTATGCATATTTAAATTAAAATAACCACAATTATTTCTTTTAATACTAACATCAAATTTGTTTTTATCTTTTGAATTTACTCTAAAAATGACTTTTCCATTAGAAACAATATATGTAACTAGTTTGTCATTTAATTTTTGTTCAATAATAAATGACACTTTATCATCATATTTTTCTATATTACTAACACTTAGAAACTCTCCTTTTTCATCATCACTCAAGAATGTTAATTTATTTCCATACTCATCTACAATATAATATTTTCCATCATATTCTATAACTGTATAACCATAAGATGATTCAATTATCTTATCTGCTTGATGTGATACAACTTTACCATCTTTATAAAAACTAAATTTTCCATATTCTTGTTCAGAATATATTATTAATCCACTATCAGTAACAACAATGTTTAAATAATTAGGAGGTAATATTTCATTACCATTTTTATCTATAACACCATATAAATAAAAATCTCTAAAGTCATCATATGCTTCGATAGTTGTAACCAATCTTTTAGTAATAGCATAATTACCATTAAATTCATATATGTAATCATAATCCATTTTTGTAAGTTTTTTATTTTTTTTATTTATAATTGTATATTTATTGTTACTTAGTTTAACTACTGCTACTCCATTTGAAAAAGATGATGCTTCAATATATTCAGGATAAATAATTACTTCTCCATCTTTATTTAAAAAACCATATTTATCATTTGTATCTAATACTTTAAAGTAACCATCCATCATATGAAATACTTTTTTTATATATGCTGTTTTTTTTATAACATCATCTTTTACTTTTTTGCCATTATCATCAATATAATAAGTTCTATCATGTTTATCAGTTACAAGACATAATCCATTATTAAAAGAACCAACACTTTTATACTTTGGTTTAATAATAATATTATTATCTTCATCTATGAATCCAAATAAGCCATTATGGTCTTGAAAAGAACATAATTCACATGAATAAATACCACTACTTATTATATTTTCCATAATACCCCCTTTAAGTGAAGTGTATTATATCAAAAAATATAATTTTTTTCAATAAAAAAAGAGTGTAAACACTCTTTTATACATACATTGGTACTCTTTTAAAATATTGTTCTTCATTATACTCGTATTCATTTAATAATGTTACTTTTCCACTCTTAAGTGTTTTCTTAACATCTATTAATCTTTGATTTCTTGATCCTCTAAATAATAAACTTAAATCTCTTTCTTCTAATCTGAATCTACCGTCAACAAGGACGTCTATCTTTTCAAGAAATTCTCTATATATTGGTTTCTTTTCAGCCATTAACATAATTTCTTCAAAAGTAAACCCGGTATAAACCCAAATATTTAAACCTTTAGAGCGTGCATACTCAGCTATTTCATTACAAGCTTCAACTTGATACATAGGATCTCCACCACTAAAAGTTAATCCTGTTTGATATTCAAGTTCATCTATTGCTTCAAGTACTGCATCAATTGGTACAAGTCCTCCACCTTCAAAATCCCATGTTTGTGGATTTTGACATCCTTTACAGTGATGAGCACATCCTTGTGTCCAAAGTACTGCTCTTAAACCTGGACCATCAACAATACTATCTGATTGAAGATCTGCAGCTAAACGAATATATCTATTATTTTGTTCCATGAGTTACTCTGTCAGCTACTTCAGCCTTTTTAGCATTATTAAATCTGTCTAGAGTTCCAACTAAATATCCAGTGATTCTTCTAATTCTATCGAATTTTACTCCTTCACCAACTGTTTTTGCTTTTTTAACTTCCTTATCCATTTTTTATTACCTCTTTCCTTTCTATATTAACGACCACAACAGTCGTAACAATTAACTTTTTCCATTTCTACGCCTTCGCCTTCATGACGGCCACATCTAGGACATACATCCTTAATTACTCCTACATAACCACATACTGGATCTCTATCAACTGGATGGTTAATAGCTCCATATCCAATATCATTATCATGCATTATTCTAACTACACTTTCAAATGCATCAACATTATTAACTGTGTCACCATCAAGCTCAACATAAGAAATATGACCTGCATTTGTAAATTTATGATATTTACCTTCAACTTCCATTTTATGTTTAACACTAGTTTTATAATAAACTGGTACATGGAATGAGTTTGTATAGTAATCTCTATCTGTAATACCTTTTAATTTTCCGTATATAGATCTATCTATTGCAACAAATCTACCACTAAGACCTTCTGCTGGTGTTGCTAAACATGTAAAGTTTAGATTATATTCTTCAGTATATTTATCACATCTTTCTCTCATATGTTTAACAATTTCAATTCCTAATTTTTGAGCTTTTTCACTTTCACCATGATGTTCACCAATTAAAGCTTTTAGTGTTTCAGCAAGTCCAATAAATCCAATTGATAATGTTCCATGTTTTAATACAGTTCTAATCTTAGTATTCTTTTCTAGTTTTTCACTATTTAGCCAAACATGAGAACCAAGTAAGAATTTAAAGTTTGCTTTAGTTTTTGAACATTGACATTCAAATCTTTGAAGTAATTGTCCTTTAACTAAATCCATCATATCATCAAGTTCTTGATAAAAACCTTTCATATCAGCTTTATCTCTTTCTTGAAGAGCAATTCCATATTTAATTCCAAGTCTTGGTAAGTTAATTGATGTAAAACTTAAGTTTCCACGTCCTGGAGTAACACTAGGTCCACAAACATTAGCTAAAACTCTTGTACGACATCCCATATAACCTACTTCAGTAGTATAATCTCCTGGAACATAATATTGTTTATTAAAACTTGAATCTATAAATGAGAAGTTAGGGAATAATCTCTTAGCAGATACTCTACACGCAAGTCTAAATAGATCATAACTTGGATCTTCTTTATTATAGTTTACTCCTTCTTTAACTTTAAATATTGAAATTGGGAATATTGGTGTTTCACCATGTCCAAGTCCTTCATCAGTAGCAAGTAAGTAATTCTTAATTACCATTCTTCCTTCTGGACTTGTATCAGTTCCAAAGTTTACTGAACTAAATGGAACTTGAGCTCCAGCTCTAGAATGCATTGTATTTAAGTTATGAATAAATGCTTCCATAGCTTGGAATGTAGCTCTATCTGTTTTCTTAATAGCATTTTGATAAGCAACATTAAATATTTCTTCTAATTTTTTACTCTTTGATGTAAAGTCACTAAATAATGCCATATCAAACTCAATACTCTCAAGTTTATCTATTATTTCAACAACTTTATCAAATTTAACAAATTCAGTAAATCCTTCAAAATCTATTAATTCTGATAATTCTTGTTTATATTCTTTCTTAAATGTTTTAAGTACTCCTGGAGCCATATAGTAATCAAATGCTGGAATACTTTGTCCACCATGTTGTTCATTTTGATTTGCTTGAATTGCTATAGCAGCAAGTGCTGAATAACTAGCAATTGAATTTGGTGTTCTTAAGTATCCATGTCCTGTACTAAATCCATTTTTAAATAATTTATTTAAATCAATTTGAGTACAAGTTGTAGTTCCCATTGCCCAGAAATCTAAATCATGAATATGAATAGCTCCTTCATCATGAGCACGAGCATATTTACTATCCATTAAATAAGCTTTAGCAAATTCTTTTGAAACAGTTGAACCAAAGTGTAACATAGTACCCATTGGTCCATCTCCATCAACATTTGCATTTTCTCTTTTAGCATCTTCTTCATTAGCAGTTTTAAGTCCTAATGATTCAATAGCTTTAACAAATTTATGTTGTTGTTTAACTACAAATGCTTCTCTTGAAGCAGCTCTTCTTTCTCTATATCCTTTAAAAGATTCATATACTTCATCATATTTCATCTTTTTTAAGACTTCTTCTATAACATCTTGTACATCTTCTACTCCAATAGTCTTTCTATCTTTATATTCTTTTTCTATATAATCAAGTACTTTTTCTTTAACTTTATTAACAAGTTTTTCATCGTACTCTTCATATACACTATCAAAACCTTTTTTAATCGCAATCGCTACTTTAGTAGGATTGAAACTAACCCTTTGTCCACTTCTTTTTACGACAACAATGTCATTAAAAAAATCCCTTTCCATAATATTCCTCACCTTCACACTGGTTATCTTTCTAACCTAAATAAATATTATAACATTTCTCAAAAATTGTAAATGTTTTTTTGAATGATTTTTCTAAAAAAAATTAAATTTTACATCTTGACTTTTTTAAAAAAGTTGAATTAAAAAACATTAACCCTCTATTTAAGGCAAAAAATGATATTTATACCTAAAATGTTCGCTTTACACACATTAAAAATATATAGTATTTGACTATCAAACATCTTTACTTTTTCCAGTTTTTATGGTATAATATAGCAACTTTAGTTGGAAAGGTATATATTTATAAAATGAATGAGAGAATACTACATTTAAAAGATGCACTAAATGCAATATATGAAAATGCTAATAAACTAGACATTTATAATTTTAATACTGCTGAAATCAAAGAATTAGTAAATAAATATGACACAGAGTTAAATGAATACTTTGAAGATTCTAATAAATCAGGTGGTGTTCAATTTAAAAGAAAGAAAATAATAAATTTCAGTCTGTTAGAAAAAGATATTTATTCACTTCATTCTAAAACATTTCAATATCTTTCTTGTCTTTATATTTATGAAACATTAGATAGAATAGAAAGTGAAATAGATTCATACAATGAGGAAACATATAAATATAATGCTGATAAATGTTTATTTGATTTACAAAAATATATAACTATTCTTCCATTTTTAAAAAATAATGATGAATTAAATAAAAGAATGCATATTATTTATAAATTAATTAAACTAGAACTAAAATATAAAGGAAACTCTAATATTCTAAATTTAATTAAGTCTAGCGAGCTAGAAGTATTAGTTCTAGAAGATTTAGTAGAAGATGATTTATTTCATAAATATCATGTAGAAAATCTTGCTGATTTAAGACTGTTAGAATTAAATTACAAAGATAATACTTACTTACATAATGATGTAATATTATCAATTGCAATTATGGAAGGTACTTTTTTAAAAGATTTAATTAAAATATTTAATGATTATAGTTTAGAACAGTATAATAAGTCAAAAGATGCAAAAAAACTAGAAAATATAATTTATCACAATAAAAATGATTTAAGATTTATTATTAGAAAATCTCACTTATATACTTCTCTTTTACCATGTTTATTATCTATTTCTGTTTTAATCGGAGCAAATTATGCACTTCATAATTATGAAAAAAAATATAAAGATGTTCCTGCTACTACATATGAATACTACTCTACTATAGATGATAGTTATAATCACACAGAAATAGTTCATAAATACTTAAATGATGCAAATGTAAATGATACAGAAGTAACTATTTATTATCCATGTGATGAAAGAGGAACAAGAATTATAAAAAAATATAATTTTGTTAGTGACTTACCTATTGAAAGTATACCAGAAATAAATTATGACAAATTACAATTTGTATCATCAGAATATAAATATGATCAAGAATCAATTGATATTTCAACTGATGGATTCACTCTTGTAAAAAGAATTTCTAATATTGATTATTCTGATATGCAAGAAATAACAAGTATTCCTGTAATACTAATAAACATACTTGCTAATGCTCTAATATGTATAATAGATTATTTAATCGGAGCTAGTATATTACAAAATGATGTTTATACATTAACTATAGTAGTTTCACACTTAGGGCATGTAATAGACTCTATAGATCAAAAAAGAAAAGAAATTAGAAAATATAAAGAAAAATTAAATATTGATAAAGATAAAAAGGAATTAAAAAAACTTAATGAAGAAATTAAAATTTTAGATAAGAATTATGAAGAATTAATGGACAGATATTCTCATCTATATCCATATTTAGATAAAAATGGACTTATAAGAAAATTAAAATAATGGGGGGGAAAAATGAATTATAGTGATTTATATGCTATAAAAAGTAAATTAGAAAAAATATACTCAACTATTGATGAACTAGGAGCATATGATTTTGAATCAGATACATTAAAAAAAGATTTAGAAACACTTACTAAAAAACTAGAATCTTATGAAAGTATTCCATCTAATATTTTAAGTGGAACAAGTAGTTTAAGACAAAGTGATAAAACTATCTCTTCTCTATTAAAGTTAACTGATTCATTTGAAATATTCATAAATGATATTAAAAACAAATTAAGAATATTTGATGATGCTAAAAAAATTGATCAAGTACTTATTAATGAAATGAGTTATGAAGATATTAAACCATATATTGAAATATTAGCTAATGATTTAATAGATTATAATAATTTATTAAAAATAAGTAAACCAAACAAGAATTTTAATAGTGTACTAGAAACCATTTATAAAGTAATCAAAATAGAAATAAGATATACTGGTTCATCTATATTATTAAATGAATTAGAAAGATTAAAAATTGATATTAGTTACTTAAATGAACTATTAATGAAAGATGCAAATACTTTAAAAGATAAACTTAGTAGTAAGAATAAAAAAATTATAGAAAATCATATTTCAGATAATACTAATTCACTTAATAAAGACTTATTATTAATGGTTAGTATATTTGAAGTTAATTATGATTCTAAAGTATTAAAAGAATTATATAAATCAAAAAATAAAGTATTGTCTTCTAAGAATAATTATGATGAATATTTAAAAATTAAAAAACAAAAATCTAAATATAAAGATAGTGCTAAATCATTAATAAATGATTCAAGTGTAGTATTCTTAAAAAGAATTATACCTCCACTTTTATCATTATCAATTTTACTAGGTGCTAATATTGCAATAGTAAAAAGATATAAAAATTTTAATTCTGTTTCATCAACTATATATACTACTGAAGAAGGATATTATAATAACAAACAAAGTCTTGAAAGAACTACAAACTATAACGAGGGAGATGTAATTATACTTGACTATTCTAGTACAAGAATAGACGGTAGTAAAACAGTTAGATATTATAAATTAGATGGACCTTTAGAAAATATTGATGACTATAAGACGATAACATTAACAGATGATATGCTTATAAATGAACAAACAGTTGATACAAGAAACCAAAATTTAAGAACTGAACATTATAGAGAATATATGGTCATAGATAAATTATATAAAGACATAGGTGATAGAGTTATATTAGTATTAATAAATGTTCTTATATCAATGGGTTGGTTTTTACTTGATGTATTACTTGGCTTACCTTTAGAAGAATATGCTGATGTTTCTACATTAGTAACATCAATAGTAGATGATGGTTTCTTATTTGATATTAAAGAAGCTTTAGATGAAATAAAAGAAGCTATAGAATTATTGAAAACTAAAGATAATGATGTTATCTATTCAAAAGAAGAAGAAAAAAGGAGAAAAAAAGAACTTGATAAATTAACAAAAGAATATGATGAATTATATCAAAAATATTTATATTTAAAAGAAATACTTGATAACAATAAAGTAGAAAGGAAATTATATTAAAAAAATTTATGGAAAATATTTATTATTTAAAAGGAAAATTAGAAACAATAAGTAAAAAAATTGAATCAATCGAAGGATTTAAGTATGATACAAACAAATTAAAATATGACTTAAATAAATTAAATGATAGTTTAGAGGGTGCCCTTGGTTCAACTAATAGTGCTGTAATGACACAAAATGATAAAACAATTGCTTCAATAACTAGCTTAATTAATTCGTTTGATGAATATGTTACAGATATTCAAAACAAATTCATTATATATACTCATGCAAGAATAATAAAAGATGAATTAAATAATGATATAACTCCTCAAAAATTAAATAGTATCACTACTCTACTTATTTCTGATTTAAAAAATTATAGTACTCTTTATGAATCAGGCTATAGAAGTGATATGGAAAGTGAATTATATCAAATAATATATGATGTTATTAAAACAGAATTTAGAGTAAGAGGAACTTCTACTCTACTTGATCAATTAATTTCAAATAATATTGGTATTAAAGAATTAAAAGAACTAATAAATCAAGATATTAAAAAGTATATTAATGAAGAAGATATTTATAGAAGAAATAATGAAGTTTTATCAATTGACACTATTGATAAAAAAATGGTTTATTTGCTTTCATTTAATGAAAATGGATATAAAGACAAAATATTAGATGAAATAAGAATAATTCAAAAAAAGAAAGAAAAAAAACAAGAAGAAATTAAAGATATGGAGAAAACTAAATATTTAAAATCAAACATATCTCAAACTAGTAAAAACAATTATAAAGAAGCTTGCTCTCTTATAAGAAAATCTATTATTCCAAAAATTCTTTCAATAGCTATATTAATTGGAGCAAACCATATAGCGAGTAACTATAAAGAAAATCATAAAACATATAAATCTACAGTTGAGTGCTATGATACAGTAGATGGTCACTATGAAGAAAAAATATATCAAAGAAGTGATGTTGGAGATGTAAAAGTTAAAATATATTATCCAGTTGGAGAAGATGTGGGTACAACACGTTATCCAGAAGAAACAAGAAATTATGAATTCTATGATGTAGAAAACACTGGTATTAATATAGAAGAATATTTAAATCAAAGACTATCAAATTCTGACATGTATTTAAATGGTTCTACACAAAATACTGAATTAAATGAAAAAGAACCAGATATGATTAAACTAGTACAAATAGTTAAAAGCATAGATTATAATGATGTGTCTTCTGATGGAATACCAGGATTTATAAGATTTATTCTTATAGTTGGATGGTTTATTATAGATTTAGTATTAGATGCATACTACTATGATTGTTATCGTTTAACTGGAGGACTTATTGGTGGACTAGTAATGTTTAAAAACTTCTTAGATGAAATAAATGAATACATTAAAAAAAGAAAGAATTACTTAGAAGAATTAAATAAAAAAGAAAATGGTAAAACATATAGTAAAGAAGAATTAAGAAAGTTAAATATAGAATTAATTAAATTAGAAGAAACATATAAAGAAACATTAATTAAATATAAAAAATTAACTACTCTACTTGAATATAATGATTATGCAAGAAAATTAAAATAGAAAGGACGATACTTATGTATTATGATACATATTACCAAATAAAACTAAAATTAGATTCTGTTTATGAAAAGATTAATAATCTAAAATCTTTTGGTTTTGATAATACAAGTTTAATAAAAGAATTTAATAGATTAAATGATAGTCTAGATGAATTAGATTCAACTAATTATATGGGTAATACAGCATTTAGAAAAATTGATGCTAAAAAAATAAAATCAGTATTAGTACTAGTTACAGATTTTGATAATTTTTTAGATGAATTTACTACATATTTTAGAATAATTAATGATATTAATAATTTAGATAATATGGATTTAAATACAAAAGTATCTCTTTTATTAAATGATTTATTAGATTATAAAAAAGTTTTTAAATATACACAAAAAGATACTCTAGATTACACTAAAATATATGAAGTAATTAAAGAAGAATTTTTACAAAACACTTCTTCTCTTCTATATTCAACAATGAAAAAATTAAATATTGGTATTTCTTCTATAGATAAATTAATTCAAAGTGATATAGATAAATATCAAATACAAAAAGATACAGATAATAAAGAAGAATTGATTCTTTTAATAGCATTAAAAGAAAATAATAAAATAGATGAAATAGCAAAAAGAATAAAAGATTTACAAAAAGAATTAAGTGAAATTGATACTAAAAAAGAAACACTCACTCATGTTGAATCTCAAAATGAAGAAGAAAAAACAAAATATAAAAGATCATATAGAAAACTAATTAAAAAAATAATGCCATTGATTTTATCAATAAGCATGTTAACAAGTGCTCATGCTCTTTTAGCAAAACATGAAAAAAAATTATCACAAAATTTTCTAGCAACAACGCAGTACTATGATACATATAATAACAAAGTATTAGATGATGTAACATTTACTAGATTAAATGAAAATGATGCAATTATAACTATTTATTATCCAAAACAAGAACTTAAGAAAAGATATATTGAAAAATATGTAATACGAGACTTTGATGGTGATATAAGATCATTACAAGATTATGATTTAAGTAATGCAGAATTAATATTTAATGATTTTGTATCAGAAAGAGATTTAGAACAAGTAACTAATAGTGAATATGAATCATTTGAAATAATTAAAAGTATTGATTACTCTAAAAATGAACTAGGTAATTATCCAGTTGTATTTGATCATTTTGCAATATCACTTCTTTGTATTTTATTAGATTTATTATTATCAACAATGGCACTATTTAGATTTGATTCTGAATATTTTGTATCTTTTGGAACACTATTATTCGATTATAAACATATAATGAAATTAATTAAATCATCAATTGATGAAATAGAAGATAATAGAAAGAAAATGCTAGAAAAAGATGCATTACTAAAATATACAAAAGAATATAAAGAATTAAATATAAAATATAATGAAGTATTAAGTAAATACAATGAACTAATTAATAAATATAGTTTACTAGAAGAAGAATTTAATGAAAAAGGAATTAGTTTTAAACTAAAAAAGGAGAAATAAAATGAATTATAATGAAGTATTCTTAATTAAACCAAGAATAGAAAATGCATATCAAAAAGTATTTAAACTAGAACAATATGGTTTTGATACAAAAAGTCTAAAAGAAGAATTGAAATTATTTAATGAAAAATTTGATTCAGCTAAATTACAAAGTAATAATGCTATTGGTAATATGGCTATGCAAGTTGAAGATGATAAATTAATGAGTGATATATCAAAACTAGTAGATTCATTTGATAATTTCTTAGATAATTTATTAGCTAGTTTATCTATGTTTGATAAAGTTGTAAATTATAATGATGTGTTAAATGATGATATTGATATTGATAAATTAAATACAATAATAAAAGTATTATTAAATTGTTTACTTGAATATGATAAATTAGTTAAATACGGATTTAAAAATGATGAATTAACAAATAATTTCTTTATGATTATTTATAAAGCTATCAAAATAGAATTTAAGAAAACTGGTTCATCTACTCTATTTAATGCTCTTAATAATTTTGGATATGCAAAAATTATTGAAAGCTTTATTTTAAGTGATATTGATAAATTAAATTTAACTAAATTAAAATCAAATCCACTAACTCCAGATAGTCTTTTAACTATATCAGTTTATGATAATAATTATATTGATAGAATTATTGATGAAATAAATAATTATGAATCAAAGAAAAAAGATATATCTTCTAGTATAGATAAAAGAATTAACTATATAAAAGTTATAAATGAAGAAATAAAAGATAATAAAGAACAATCATCAGCATTTAAAAGTGATTCACTACAAACTATATTCTCTTTTCTATTATCCGTAAGTATTTTAACTGGTGGATTAATTGGTGTAAATAAAGCATTTAAGCCAAAAGAAAAAATACTATTTAGAATTGATAAAGCATGCTTTGATACAGTAACTGGTGAATACACATCAGATACTTTATCAGATTCAATTGAAAATGATAAAATACTAAGAATATATTCTGAAGTTGATGAAAAAGGAAATAGAACTGTAAATACATATAAATTATCTGGCGAAAGTATGAACCCAGAAGATTATGTTGGTGTTGAAGTTAGCGAAGAAGATTTAATTAAAACTACTACTATTAACGATAGTAGAATTAATGAAAAATCATCTGAAGAATTTAAAACAGTAGAAATAATTACTAATGTGGATGAACAAACTACTATAACTGAAAAAGAAAGTTCTTCAAAAGTTGTAATATTATCTTTAGTAGTAACAATTCTATGGGGACTATTAGATTTAGTTTGTGCATACAACGATATAGGTGGAGCAATATATGGAATAGTTGATCTTGAATTATTTGATTCAATTAGTTGGCTAATAGATTCTATCAAAATATCTAAGACAATTAAAAATAAAATTAAAAAAGTTAAAGAACAAGAAGAATTAAATGAAAAAGAAAGAAAACAACTAGATGAATTAGATAAACAAATAGATGAAATAATTAATAAATTTAATTTAGTATTAGATAAAAAGAAACAAAAAAAATTAACAAGGTGATAAAAAAATGATAACAATAATTGATTTAAAAACAAGAATTGAAAAATTAGAAAACAAAATTAGTATTCTAGAAAAGTATAACTATAACACAAAAATACTTCATGAATCTTTATCACAAACAGATAAACAATTAATGATGTTTGAAAATGATAGTAATAGTTATGGTTCACAAGCTTTAACACTTGTTGATTCTAGAAAAATAACTGCCATTAATGCAATATTAGATAGTATTGAAAGTAGTATAGATAGATTATTATCATATTTTTCTCTTTATGAAGATTTAGAAAAATTTAAAGATGAAATATTTTATGATGATACTGAACCTGAAAGATTAAATGAAATATCATTAATTATTATTAAAGATTTAAAAAGTCACTTATCAGTAGAACTTACTCCAAATAAAAGACTAGAAGATACTGCATATAGAAGGATATGTTTACTAATTATAAAAGAATATTACACTTTTTATAATTCTAGAATAATGAATACTATTATAGACTTACATTTAGAAAATGAATTACTTCCATTTATAAATGATTGCATTAATTATGAAATAGATGAAAAATATTTAAAAGTAATCAATAAAAATACTAGTATTTCTGATAAACTAAAATTAATTACACTATCTAGATATCCTAATTTAAGAACTAAAATGAATGAAGATTTAAAAGGAGTTAATACTGAATTTAATAAAGTCAAAGCTAAAAAAGATAAAAAAGAAAGACTACTAGAAGAAAAAGAAAGTGAAATTAAAGAGAAAGAAAAAGAAATTAAAAGAGTTCACTTAAAGATGCCAGTTAGAGCATTATCTGCTCTATTATCTCTTAGTATAATGTTGGGTTCAGGTTATGGAGTGTTTCAAATATTTGGAACTAAAAGTACAAATAAATATTACAAAACTACAACTACTACATATAGCGAAACAAATGGATTAAATACTTTTGTAGACTATAAAAAATATCTTTTTTTCCCTGAAGAAAATGCAGTATTAAGTATTTATTCTGCATCAGATGAAAATGGAAATAGAACACTAAGACAATATGTATTAGATTATGATAATCAAACAGATCTATCAAGTATGTTAAATCCAAATATTGAAGAAATAACTAAATTAAATACATCTGGTGGAAAATACCCAGAAATAGATCAAATAACACAAGAAGAATATAAAGTTGTACAAACCATTAATGTAGATAAAACTGATTATACAGAAGAAGAAAAAACAAGTGCTCTATATATAACTATTTCATGTATACTTGAACTAATTTTAATGCTAGTATTTCTTCATATAGATTTTGGTATGGAATTAGAGTTATTCTTAGCTAATATTTTAAATCAACTTTCTAATATAGCAGATGATAGAGTCATAATTAGTACACTAAAAGTTGAATTAAATAAATTATATCTTAAAAAGACTCTTACTGAAGGAGAATATAACAAAATATTACAAGTATTTAATAAGGCACTTGTAAAAAGACAAGAAATGCAAAACAAATATAGTGAATTTAGTCCTTTATTAAAGAAATTAAAAAATTAAACATTTTCATGTTTAATAAACTCACGGAGCATTTTAATTAATGCTCTTTTTTCTATTCTTGAAACATAACTTCTTGATATATGAAGAATATGAGCTATTTCTTTTTGTGTTTTCTCTTCTTCATCTAATAAACCATATCTCATTTTTATTATTTTAAGTTCTCTATCATTTAAAACATTTAAATATTTACTCAAATGTTTTATATTATCTTTATATTCTAACGCTTCATCAATAGTATCACTTTTACTTTCAAGTACGTCTATTAATGTTATATCTCCTCCATCTTTATCATGAGCAATAACATCATTTAAACTAACTGTATTATTATATTTCTTATTACTTCTAAAATACATTAGTATTTCATTTTCAGCGCATTTAGCTGCATAAGTAGTTAATTTTACTCCTCTACCCTTATTATATGAATCAATTCCTTTTATTAAGCCAATTGTTCCAATACTAATCAAATCATCACTAGAGGTTCCTTTAGTTTCATATTTTTTTACTATATGTGCTACTAATCTTAAATTATGTTCAATTAATTTATTACGTGCTTGTTTATCACCTTCTAATAGTTTATTAATATAATAATCTTCTTCCTCACTACTAAGTGGTTTATCAAATACATTCAAAGAATAACTTGTAGTAAAAATCATTAATTCTTTAAAATAATCTTTAATTCTATTAAATAATTCTTTCATACTAAAATATATAATTATAATAAAAATTTATTCATAAAAAAAATAGATAAAATTATCTATTTAATGTTCTAATATTTTTTCTATCAGTATAACCAACTTTTTCTCCTAAGCATTTTCCAATACCAATTATTTCACTTGTATTATTTGAATCAATTTCTGTATATGATCTACTCATACCAACAACACCACCAACTACATCTATTCCATATACATGAGAAGAAATATATGAATCTCTAATTGTAACATTATTAGCTACTCCAGCAACACCACCACAATATGCTTCACTATTAACAACTAAATCTTGAAAATTACATTTATCTATTAGTAACTCTTCTTCTACTTCTCCAGCAAGTGTTCCAGATACTTGTCCTTCATATATATAACTTTTATTTATATTTAAATTATTTACATATAAATTCTTAGCCATAGAAAACATACCAGCTACATCCTTAGTACCATCTATATTATGATGATTCATTATAGCAATATTACTTAATGTATGATGTTTACCTTTAAATATAATAGTATAACCAAATAAATTTAATGGTTTAAATTCACGAGAAAACTCTATATCATTTCTAAGTATTATAATTATTTCTTCATTTTTATTTTGACAATTTTCTAAATATCTTAAAGCTTCAAAATCACTTTCCTTAAATATATCAAATCTTAATGCCATACACTCACCCCTAATGTAGAACTTATGATAACAAAAATATTATTTAATGTCAAATAAAAAGACATATACAAATGAACTGCATCCTTTAGAGTAGACATCATAAAAAAGACAGTTTAATAAAAAAGTGATAGAATACACTTCCGAAAGGAGGTGTTTTTCTATGGCTTC
>CACWLI010000015.1 GCA_902761685.1 uncultured Erysipelotrichaceae bacterium
TACTGGAGTTCTTGAATAATCATTATATTCATCTGATTTAACTATATATTTATCAGGTCTTTCATAATCAAATATATTTTCAAACTTACGTTGTTCCCATAAAAAAGGATAAATCTTTATGATCTATCCCTTACTTAAATAATGAATCAATATTAAATCCATCTTCTAAAATGAATTTTCTTAATATTTCATCTACTTTTAAATTTATCTCATAAGTTTTTAATTCCTTACCAAATAATTTTTCTAAAGTATTCTTAGATTGTTCTAAGTTTACTGTCTTTAATAATTCTTCATATCTTCCAAACTCATTTATATTTGATTCATTAGTACTTGAAGTCATTATATTTCTTAGTTTAGTTTCATCAATTCCAAATGCTGAAGATAATTTTTTAATTTGATCATTTTCCGCATTTGTCTCATATTCAGTTACATAATCCATGAATGATTTATTATCATCAATTATAATATCTCCACTTTCTATATCATGTATTAACATATTAGCATATTTTTGTTTTTCTTGAGGTAAACTGGCAAAAGACTTATGCAAACTATTTAATGCTAGTTCAATCTCTTCTTCAGAAAAATTATCTTGACTTAACATTTTTAAGTATTTTTTAAATTTGCTGTTCATATAGTCAGAATCTATTTTACCATCATCTATTTCTATTAAACTCGTATCTATATCATAAGGTATATCATCATTATTTTCGTTTTTCCCTCTTTCAATATCAATGTATCTTTGTTTAATCGCATCTAATGATTCCTTAGTAATTGGACTGTTAAGTGTAATTTGATCCACATATACTTGCTCTTTCATTTCTTCAAATTCTATGTTATCTGTTTCTTCAATAATTTGATTACTACTCTTTAACAATTCGTCTGTGTTATTTTCATCTTTTGGGACATATCCTTGAATTATTGCTGCACTCAAATATTTATTAAATTCATTATATAACTTAACAAATTTTCTTTTTGATTCATTATTAGATGGAAGCGAACTGAAATCTTCTATTCCCTCAGATTTAAATAAGTTATCAATTTGGTCAAAGACTCTATTCATTTCACTTATATTCTCATCTAATTTTGGAACATATAATTGAAATGGCTTATCTCCAGAATATAATTCAATTGCTTTTCTTATATTTTTCTCCATTGTATATGGTTTTCTATAATATTTAACAATTCCAAATGGCTTTTCTTGTTCATTGTATATTCTATTTGTTCTAGAAAATGCTTGAATTATGTTTTCATATTGTAAAACTTTGTCTAAATAAAGAGCATTAAGCCATTTTGAATCAAATCCTGTCAACATTTGATCGACAACTATTAATAATCCTAATTTATCAGATTCAAGAATATTAGTATACGGCTTCTTATGTGCCAATCTATTGCTTACATCTTTTTTAAATGAACTACTTGTACTTAAAGAAAACTCTAAATTATACATTTCATTATAGTCTCGAATTATTTCGACTAACCCATCTTCTTTAAAAATTGCCCCTTCATTGTTATCTATATTAGGATCCACTAATACTGTGAACTTAAATTGCTCTTGTGCATTCTTTAATTTAAATAATCTGTAATACTCAATTGCTTCTGGAATACTAGATGTAGCTAATATAGCACTAAATTCATTATTATGACTAATTCTTATCCAATCTTTTAAAATTCTATTAACTACTTCTTCTCTATGCTTAGGATTATTATATTGTCTTGGACTTACATAATCTTCTATTCCTTTAATGTATTCTCCATTCTCATCTGTATATCCAGCCATTTCAAGTTCATTGAAATATTTATAATATATTTTACTTTTTTCTGGATCATTTAATGCTTCTTGTTCATTTTGAGATTTTGATTTTTCAAGAGCAATAGCTCTTCTTAAATCATTATCACTAAATGTTGGATTCTTATATATATCAAATCCTAAAACATTGTGATCTCTTATTCCGTCAGCTATAACGTATCTATGTAATTCATTACCAAACACATCGGCTGTAATACTTAATTTTTTCTTATTTTCATCTAAAACTGGTGTTCCAGTAAATCCAAAAAATATTGCTTTTGGAAATGTTTCTTTAATAGTTGCCATCATCGTTCCAAATGTATCTCTATGGCATTCATCTACGATAAACACTATTCTTTTCCTATTTATTTCATTTAAATCATGAGTATAAGCACCAAGTAATCCTTTTATCAAACTCATCTTTTGAATTGATGTAACTATTAAAATATTAATATTGTCCTTTAATTTTGTGATTAAATCTCTTGTATCCTCTGTTCCTGCTACATCTTTTTTATCATCTGCAAAGCCTTGATAATCATCCAATGATTGGGTTCCTAATTCTATTCTATCCATTAAGAAAATCACTTTATCTGCATCCTTAGAATTTGCTATTAATTGTGCAGATTTAAAGGAAGTCATCGTTTTACCAGATCCTGTTGTGTGCCAAATGTAACCTCCGCGTGTATTTGGATTAGTCCAATCAGTTTTAGCAACTACATCTGATATTTTATTAGCAGCATAATATTGATAACTTCTCATTACTTTTAATACATTATCAGTATCATCTGCTACTGTATAAAAACCAATTAATTGATGAGCCATCGGAATAGATAATAAAGTTCTTGTTATTTCTTTCCAATTGTTTATTGGCTCATTATTAAAATCTTCCCAATGGAAATAGAATGAAGGATTAAATTTGCCTTCAGGTCCTGGATTAGCATAATACAAAGTTTCTTCTGGAGTCATAGCTACAAATATTTGTACCAATTGAAATAATCCACTATATATTCCTTCATGAGCATATTTTTCAATTTGATATGTAGCTTGTTTAATTGGAACATTACTTTTCTTTAATTCAATATGAAATAAAGGCATTCCATTTATTAAAAGCATTATATCCCCTCTTCTATCATTTAATAATGGGGATTTTTTTGCAAATATTGGTTGCTCAGCTATTTGATATCTTGATTGACCAGCAGCTATTTCCTGTCTGTCATATATTTTTAAACTAACTTCTTTACCAAAATGGAGAGTATCATTTGGATTATCTCTTATAATTGCAATTGATTTACCATTTATAAAATTGTTTATCTTATGTGGATATTTTAAACCATTAATTTTTTCAATTATTTGAGCCATTTCACCTGAAGTTAAAGGATAATCACCTAATCTATCTTGTTGTCTGTTATTATCAAATAATATTTTTGCCCAGTTATCTATTAAATCTTGTTCTGTAGGATGATTTAATACACCATCTGTCCAACCATTTTGTTGTAATGATTTAACTAAGTCACTTTCAAATAATAATTCATCATTATACATATATTATTTCATCCCTTTCTATACAAACATTTTTTCTAACATAGACTTTTTCATATTAACTAATTTTTCATACTTACGTTGATGAAGAGTGATAAGGTTATCTATGTTATTAAATAATTCTCCAATTTTAGTTTGCTCATTATATTTAGGTGACATAAAAGTAAGTTCTTTTAATTTTTCTTGTGACATAGTAGGAACACTGCTGCCACCAGTTATTCCTTTAACCTGATCCATAAAATTTTTGTTTTTAACCGATAAAAATATAAAATAACCATTCATATCAGCATTTGGAGTTAATAACGCAAACTGTGGATTAATTGTTGCTTTTTCTTTTAGTTCTCTTACATATCCCACTTTTCCTATTGATGCTGTTTTTGTAAAAAGTATATCTCCTTTTCTAACTTTTATTTCAGGAGATTCTTCATATTTAAGCCAGGATAAATATTTATTTTTTTCAAACGAAATAAATCCTGATTCATTTATATCTGCTGGACTAAATGTAATTGCACCATTACCTTCATCTACTAAATCAGTTTCTTTATAACCTCTAAATCCGATTCTTCCTCTTAAGATTACTGTTTCTCCTAACTTACGTTGTTCCCAATCGTCAGTAAATCCTTTAAATCTTATTTCAGGTTTTTTAGAAGAATTTTTTGGAAACATTTTTTCTAACATAGACTTTTTCATATTAACTAATTTTTCATACTTACGTTGATGAAGAGTGATAAGGTTATCTATATTATGAAATATCATTCCAATTTTATTCTGCTCTTTGATTTTAGGAATATAATACTCGTTATTACCATAGCTACTATAATAAACGTGAGGTATTGTTGCACCATTTATTTCTTTGGTAAAATCTGTTCTTAATAAATTGCAATATATAAAATCAATATTTGAATTCATACTTACAATTCCACCCATAGTGCAGATAAATAAAGTGTTTTTAGGTAATCTTCTCACTTTTCCAACACCAGAACCATCTTTAATAATTGTTATATATTCCTCTTTAATTACATCTTTATTAATTTTTCCTATTATACTATTTGCATCATATAAATCATATATGCCATCACTTACAATATCTGAAACAGTTTTATTTGATGTAATATATTTACTAAATTGATTTAACTTACGTTGTTCCCAATCGTCAGTAAATCCTTTAAATCTTATTTTTGGTACTTTTCTTTTTTCTTCCATATTAATCACCACCAAATAGAGATTTAAAATCTTCTAGACCTTTCATATCAAAATCTGATCCAGTTAATTCATCAATCATTAATGATAATTCTTTTTCAGATTTATTTATTTCTTCATCTATATCTTTTAATGTTTGCTCATATTTAGTAGATAATTTCTCAATATTCTTAGAAAAGTTAGTTATTACATCATTAATTAACTTATCTATGCCTTCAACAATAGGATTAACCCATTTTTTAGTCAATAATTCAAATATTTCTTCGTTAGTTAAATTTTCAATTTCTTTGGCTGCTTCAATTTCAATTTCTGAATTACCGTCTTTTATTTCTTTTGTTAATTTCTTTTGTTCCTCAAACAAATTATTTACTTCAATTACTTTCTTTTCGACAGATCCTTCACTAACTGATTGCTTTAATAATTCCTTAGCTTTTTTTGCAACTTCTTTAGCTACAAAAGCATCATTTTCTTCTGTTAATATAGACTCAATTTCACTTTTTTCATCTTCTGAAATACTATCAAATATTTCATTAATTCTAGAATCTATATCGTTTAACCTATTTTCTTTTTCTGAAATATTGCTTTTTAAATTGCTTAATTTATAATCAATAACAAATTCTAAAGGAATAACATGTCCTTTTATTCCAACCTGAACTTCAGTTTCTTTATCTCCTTTTTTCTTAACTTCCATTACAGGATCAATTTTATTACATGCTTCTATTCCCTCAGATTTAATTAATTCTAAATCCCCAGAAATAATATTCCAATTATCATCTAAAATTTGATATGAACCATATTTATTTACCAATGGAACTGATTCAATTCTACTAAATAATGAATTGCTTAGTTTGATTTCCTCATAAGATAAGTCTATTTGTGCAATATTGTTAATTAATTCATCTTTTAAATATTCATCAAAGTTATTAAACTGTTCTTTATATAATTTTTTATAATTTGCAATATCTTGATGCTTATTAAGTGTATCGTGAACATTATCAACAGCTAATTCATAATAAGAATCGTTAACCTTTCTAAATAAAGTATTTTTTAAGTTAGGAAATACTTTAAAATAATCGTTAAATTTATCTAATTCATTAGAAGGAATTCCACCATTCATCAATGAATAAATATCAAAGCTTTCTGTTTCTTCTGATGAATCAACATATCTAGGAATATTTAAATTATAATCATTTTCTCTTATTTCATCTCTTGATACAACCTTTGAATATTTTGGAAATGTTTCTCTATTAATTACTGTATCAACAATTTTTTTAATATCACATGAACGTAATTTATTGTTTTTACCTTCCTTAATATATCCTTTAGACGCATCTATTATTAAAGTATCAGTATTTTCTCTATCTTTTCTTAAAATCATAATAATGGTAGGAATCCCCGTTCCAAAGAAAATATTCGCAGGTAATCCAATAATAGTATCAATATTGTTATGTTCTATAAGATTTCTTCTTATTTCACCTTCTTCACCACCACGGAATAGAACACCATGAGGTAAAACAATAGTCATAATCCCATCACTTTTTAAATGATATAAATCATGTAGCAAGAAAGCATAGTCCGCTTTTGATTTAGGAGCTAATCCATATTCTTTAAATCTAGCATCAACTTCTTTGTCTTTAGGATCCCAATTTTGCGAATAAGGAGGATTTGAAACAACAGCATCAACAAATAATGGCTGATAAGCTTGATGTTCATCAAAATATGGCCAGTCATCTTCTAAAGTATCTCCGTTTCTTGTAACAATGTTATCTGGTAATATTCCTCTCATAACTAAATTCATTCTAGTTAAGTTATATGTATTTTGTTTCAATTCTTGCGCAAAATATTTAATTTTATTATCTTCTTTAATATATTTTGAAGCAGTTTTACCAATATTAATTAATAAAGAGCCAGAACCGCTCGTTGGATCATATATTTCTATTTTCTCTCTATTTTTTAAGTGCTCTGCAATTATCTCCGACATAAGCAATGATACTTCGTGAGGAGTATAAAACTCACCTGCTTTTTTTCCTGCATTAGCTGCAAAATTAGAAATTAAATATTCATATATAAATCCTAACACATCATAATCTTGCTTATTATCCATAGGAATATCATTTATAAGGTATATTAAATCTTTGACTGCTTTAGTTTGATTTATAGATGTATCTCCCAATTTACTTAATCCTGTTTCAAGTGTATTAAATATACCATCATATACTTTTTTATGTGTATTGCTAATCAATCTTGAAAAAGCGGATAAAGCAGTTCTAACATTATCTATGCTAAAATCATTTCTCATACCAATCCATGTCGAAAACAAATCAGAATATGCAATAAAATAACCATTTCTAGCTTGCAAATTTTTTACTAAAGATTGGTTTTCTTCAGTGATTTCTTTTTCTAAATCCTCTTGTGAATATCCCATGTTATATAATGTTTTTAATTCTTTATTAGATAAAAATTTATAAAATATAAATCCCAAAATATAATCTTTATACTCATTTGCTTCTATTTTTGAACGCATCTTATTTGCTGATTCCCAAATTTTTGATGCTAACTGTTGTTTATTCATATAATCCTTAATCCTCCAAAACTTCTGTATATCTTTTTCAGAAATATCTATAAATATTATATCATAAAATACTTTTTTTCCCTATGATATCAAAGAATTTTATCTATTTAAAAAGCACAAAATAGCATATATTAGAATAAACCTGTTTAAAAAGTGGGTGGTGGATGGGTGGTGATACGCCCATAAAAAGGCGAGCAAATGCCCGTAATTCCAATAAAAATGGAGCCTTTCGGCTCCTTCAGGGGGTTTTGGTTAGATACTTCCATAATGATTTGTAGAAGTATCCATGACATATTTCTATGTCAAATTAATTATATAATAATTTTTATTTTATTGTCAATTAATAAAACAATAAATTTACATATATTTTTTTTAAGTCATTATTCTTGCTTCTTTTTGCACTCTTCAATTAAAGATATAATTTTTTTAACACTAGCTCCTTTATTATCAGAAAAATCTCCTAAATATGGTTGACTTCCTATATAAAACTTGTATTTACCATCTTCTTCAATTTCATATTTAGTCTCATCTACTGAACAACTATAATATGTATATAAATCATCTGGTTCATCATGTCCAACTCTTCCAGTAAACCTAACAATAGTTTTACTATCTTCATCAATTATATAATGATAAATATATTTTTTTCTATCTTCATAGTGTCTATCCTTAAATGTATTCCATTCTCCTAAATAAGCTTTATCATATACAACACCATTATATGTTCTATCTTCTTCTGACTCTGTTTCTTCTTTTACTTCTTCTTGTTTAGTTTCTTCCTTTGTTACATTTTCTTTTGTTTCTTCTTTTTTATTATTAGTAGTATCTTTCTTAATATCAGTATTAACTTTATACATTGTACATGATATTTCTATTTCTAATTCACCATCATTTGTAATATTTACTTTTACTTCACCACTAACTGTATCATCTTCAACACTTACAAATCTTATTTTATGATTACCTTTGCTTAGTTTTAAATCATAGTCTTCACTACTTCCATGTGTAATATCCCCTTTATAAGTATCATCAATATATACTTTGACATTGTATTTGCTAAATATAATATTTTCTATACATTTAATACTTAATGATACATTATATTCTGGTTCACTAATAGAAATACTAACTATATTATTTCCTAAATATTTAACTATTAATTTATTATTATCACTATTTTTAGCTATATAGGTTTTATCATCTTTTTCTATTTCATTATCAAACCCATTATTTTTACATTTTTGAATATAATTGTTAAAAGCATTTATATTCATTTTTGATATTTCAACATTATATAATTTTTCATCATCTTTAATTACATTACCATATAATGAATTAGGTACTGGTAATAGTTTTGCTAATGACGAATTAGACCATTCAATTTTACTATAATCATTTGGTAATGTTAGATTAACTGCCATTGTTTTTGATAATTCTAAATAACTTACTTCTATTTTATATCCATCATTTGAAAATGCACTATATAAGTATTCATTTTCTTCACTATCAATTGTATATCCTTCTTTTTTACATTTTTCTATATATTTATAGAATTCTTTATTTGAAATATTTTTAATATTAATATTTAATTCTTTATTTGAGTTAGTTATTATTCTTCCTTTTCCACTAACTTCAGGAATACTATCTCCTAGAACTAAATCATCCCATTTAATCTTACCTACTTCATTATTATAAATTAGTATTCCTATTACTAATAATATCAATACTGCTAAAAATGATATAATCATTTTTTTAGTTATTTTAAAATCTTTATAATTACCACATACTATTCTTTGATATAAAAAGTATATTAATGCAATAACAAATACTAGTGCTACTGCTGTTATTATAGGTGCATAAATAAATCCTAGAATAAGAAATGTTAAAGAAAACAAAGTTATAATAATTAACATATCAAAAAACTTTTTCTTTTTTATTTCTTTTTTCTTACCATAATATATTTCTTCTAATTTTTCTAAATCATTTTTATCTTTAATTACTAGTTTTGCTTTTTTGTATATTTGATCCATTTTATTAGACCAAGCAGACATAATATCTTCATCACTACCATTATCTGTATTATAATTAGATGAAGCTAAAATCATAAATTCAAATAAATCTTCTTTGGTATTTGGTACTGGATAATTATTAATATAATTTGCTATCTTTTTAGATTTATGTTCTTCAAAGTCTCTTTTTTTATCATCTGCATCTAGAATATTATCTAAATCTATTCCAACTACTTTTTTTAATAATGAATTACTTTCACTTTTTTGTAATTTTTCAGCTTGTATATTACTTAGTCCATCAAAAAAGTCTTTTAATGATTTTGAAGTTTCTACTTCGCTAACTTCAGAACCACAAAATTCACACTTTGAACTAAACGATTTTATATTTGCTCCACAACATGGACAAAAATATTTACTATTTTTAGTCATTTTAATCACACACCTACATTATTAATTATTTATTTTTAAAAAAATCTAATGCAAATTCTAATACACTATCTGTATTATTAATTAAATCTTCATATGTTTTTTCTTTATATAAATCTGGTTGTATCCATACTGGATATAAATATCTTACATTAGATTGATCACTTTCAAATTTTTTGTATTCTTCTTGTCCTTCTATATATTTAATTTCATTATCTTTTAGATAAAAGTATTTTTTAGAACATATAAAGTTCATATCATAATTTTCTGTTTTACCTCTAAATGTTTCACCAAAACTATTAACTCTTTCAGCTACATTTGTTCCGATTAATACACTTCCTATTCTTCTTAAATCTACCATTGCTATTATTCCACTAGAGAATACCGCTTTATCTATTAATGTAACTACTTTTTTATCTTTTAAGAATTCTATTAATGGTTTTATTATTGAAGAATTTCCTCCATCATTACCTCTTAAATCAACTATATAACCAAATATACCTTCTTCTTGTTTAATTGATTCAACCATACTATCAAATGTATAATCATCCATATTTTTACATCTTTTATAGTTAATAATTATTACATTGTTTTCTCTTCTATAATTATAGTATTCTTTATCTTTTTTTATTTGATTTACTTCAAATACATTTTCTTTTATTTTATATGTTTTACCATCTTTTTTAATAGTATATTTTATTCTATCATTACCTTCTATACTAGGTAGTAACATTAATAATACTTTATTAGATAAAGCATGTTCTATTTCAGAGTATATTCCATCTATAGTTCTAGGTACAATTATTTCACTTAATTCTCTTAATATATTATTGATATCTACTCCATTAATACATGTTAGTTTACCTCCAACTAAAGAAGGTAATTTATCATATTCTTTAACATATATTGATTTATCTATAACAGTAAATTTAACACGAGTTTTATTATTATAAAAATTTAATTTAGTATGTGAATCTCCTATTCTATTAAATATTTGCATTATATAATATATACTTTTTTCATATGTGTTTATATTTTTATCTTTCATATAATTATCTATTAATGAATTTAATTCTCTTTCACTAATAACATAATATAGATTTGGATGAGTTTTTTTAATAATGTCAAACATATATAATAAGTCTTCATTAAATTTTTCTTTAATAAACTCTTTCATATAAACACCTCCATATTATAATTATTATATCATAATAAAAGAAATTGAAAAATATCAATTTCTATTTATTTAAATTATGTATTATTTCATATAGTTCTAACCAGTTATTAACTCTTCTAACATTAGTTTCTTTATCTTTATTTATTTCTGAAGTAAATAGTATAGAATTAATTCCTTCTTTATTAATACTTTCTACTGTATCAATAGCATCATCTATCATTAAATCTATTCCTTCATTTTTACAATATTCTAATTTATATGTTTGAGAAGTAACTAATTTATCAAAGTTAACATTATGTCTTTTTAAATATCCTTCTGTAAATGCATAAGCATCTCCATAGAATTTATTACTTCTAGCAGTAATAATATAGACTTGATTACCTTCACTTCTAAGTTTATCAATTACTTCTTTTGCATTTTCTTTTACTTCAATAGCATTACCTATATCTTTACTATGTTCATCATAAAATTTTTGAACATACTCATCCTCTAAGAATCCTCTCATAATACTATCAATATTTGGAACTAATCTATTATTATAATCATTATCATATTTATAAGCATATTCTTTTACTACTATACTTGAGTTTGTTATTGTATCATCAATATCTATTCCTATTTTCATGTATTCACCTCGCTAAATGATTATATCATAATATATTTATGTTTATCTAATTAATTTCATTCCTTCTTTGAAATCATGTAAAGTTACTATTTCTTCTTTAGTATAATCTTCTATTTCTTTAATAGCTTCATTAATTACTATAGATGGTTTAGCTTTAGCATCTAAACAACATAAATTATATAAATATCTAACTCTATCATTTCCTATGTTACCATCTCCCATAAATACTGGAAGTACACAGTTACCTAATTCTTTCATGTTTTCTCTGTACATATATACAATATCATCTGGATAAGTAACACAGAAATCTGTATCAATTACTTTAAATTTTTTATCTTCTGTAAATAATACATTATTTGGATGTAAGTCTTTAACAAGTAAGTTATCTCTTTCAGTTAATAATCTCATTTCTTTTTCAAGATCATCTAAAGTAACACATAATTCTTTTATGTTAACCATTTCATCTATACTATTTAAATCACAACCATTTACATATTCCATTAAATATCCTTGTAATGCTTTAATATCATACACATCTAAATATACAAATTCTTCTGGAAATGCAAAATAATCACTATGTAAATTAGATAAAGCTATAATTAATCCTGGAAATCTAGGTACAGCTTTAAATTTTTTAAATACTTTTTTATCTATTCTATAACAAGTACCAACTTGTCCTTCTCCAATGTATTCTTTTGTAAGCCCTTCTAATGAGTTTACTACTCTATATTTTTCATTCATTCTAACCAAACCCCCTCAGATTTATGTGCATATTATACCACAAAATCATTAAAAAGTCAAAAAAAGCCTATTTTAAGGCCTTTTTAAGTTTTAAATCTTGACAAGTTTCACCCATAAATTCATCTATAGTTATTATTAAATGCATTGTTGATGCTGCTGCTAAACATGTAATACTTTCACATATCCAAAAAGTATTATCACAAAAATCTACTACAAATGGAAAATTACTTTCTATAAATCTATCTCTTTCAAAAGGATAATTATTCTTTAATTTATAATTAGATTTAATATAATCATAGAATTCTTCTCTTTTCTTTTTATCATTTTCTTTAATTATATATTGTTTTTTCATAGTTCACACCTATTTATAAATTCAATTACTTTATTAAAATTTTCTATTTTAGTAAATTCTATCCATTCTTTATTTTCATTCTTTTTAAATATAAATATTCTATTTGTTTCTTTTTCTATTTTAATTAAAAAACTATTTTCTAAATCAAAATAATAATCATAGTCTTCTCTGTCCCATATTTCATTATAATTAAATCCATCATCAGCATCATATCCATCAAGTGATCTATAATCTTGATAAATAAATACACTATGTTTTCTTCCTTTATCATCTACTATTTCTGGGCCTACATGAGTATGAGCGTCTTCATATGCTGCATCATCTACTTCATAAATTATTTCATCAATTTCTTCTTTCCCTGCTTCCCATATTTCATAAGCATCATTTTTTGTATCAAATATATCTTTGTACTTTTCACTTGATAACCAACTACCAGAAGAGTGAAGGTCTTTCCAATCATAGACTTCAAATTTACCTTTCTTATTAATTCTACATAGTTTTCTACTTAAGTATCCATCCATCGTCTTGTCTTTAATAACATAATATTTCATTTTACCCTCCTTCTATCAAGAGAAAAAGAAAACCATGTACACAGTACATGGCTTGTTTTATTTTTAACATTATCACCCAAAGTACTGTATACTTTGACGGTTTTACCACCTAACTTAAATAGGTTGGTGTAAGATCAATGAGCCGTTTCTCTCCCTTACTCTTGATAATTAAAATTATGTTTGCAACCATTTGTTGCATGTATATTATAACATATTATTTTTTTAATGCAAGATTATCTACTTATTTCTGAAGTCATATCATACCAATAGTCTTCACGATTTCTTACTTCATCATATTCTTTTAATAGATTTTCTGGTATTTGACTTTTATCAGCAGAACCTGGAACATATTTATTTAAATAATAATATATCCAATCTTGCTCTTCACTAACACTACTTGTAAATCCAACTTTTATAATTTGATTGTTTTCATCAGTTACATAGAATTTTATTCCATTTTTAATATCATCCATTCCTCCAGCAAAACTATAGTATGATAAAACCACATCAAAATCATAAAATTCATTTCTTAATTCATCACCTATCAACATATATAAATCTTTAATAGGTAAATTATTTCTATTAAATGTTTTTTTATTTTTTAAAGTAGTTACTTTAATTGTATCTTTACCTAATTCTATTTTTGATTCTGTAAAATCAGTTTTAATAAAATTTATTATTTCTTGTATTTCATTCATATTTTTGACTTCCTAACTCTTTAAAGCTTTAAATATCTTACTCCATAATTTACTTGAAGAGTAATTTAGTATTCCTACTTTATATACTTTTAGTCCATATTTATATAGTAGATAACAAACTACTATTAGTAAAGCTATTGCTACGAGTAGTCCATATATTGTCATTTCACCAAGCGTGTACATAACTGGTGCTAGAATACCTGATATAAATGGTACATATGCAAGTATATTAATAAATGTTGAACCTTGGAATACACTAGCATATATTGCTAAGAAATATCCAAGCATTAAGAATACCATAACTGGTGTTTGTATTTGATTATAATCTTCCATACTTGTAGTAACACTAGCAAGTACACCAATAAATAATGAATAAGCTAGAAAACTAAGTAATATAATAACTATAAATAGTGGTATTCCTACTACTAATTTAGAAGCTATTTCACTTTGTAAGAACATATTAATATATTCATTAACTTTTCCTATACTATCAGGATTACTTGCTATAGTATCATTAACCATATTATTTATTCCACTAGAAGTAAATGCTCTAATTAAACTTCCTACAAATGAATAAAGTAATAATAATGCTCCTTGTACAATAGCAAATACATTAGCTGATATTAATTTAGACATAAAATGTGCTTCTGGACTAACACTAGATATAATAATTTCCATACTCTTAGAAGATTTTTCTTCATTAATTTCTGCACCTATCATTTGTACTATTAAATTAATAAGTAAGAAGAATGGAACAATAAATACTATTGTAATTACTGATCCAATTAACTGCATGAATTCTTCATCTTCTCTAGCATCTTCACTTAGTATTACTCTATTTATTTCTACATTTTTATATATTTCATCTAAAGTTGTTTGATCAATATTAGCAATTAATAGTGCTTTATTTGCTTTAGTAGTATTAACTGCATTAACAATATCTTGATATAACAATGCATCTACATATTCATAAGATATAAATTCTACATCAAATACTTTTTCATAACTTTGTTCATTATAATTTTTAAAATTGATAATTATATCTTTAGATTTTTCTTCTTTTATATATTCTTTTAATTCATCAATTGTTTTATCAGCTTTTTTAACATCAGCATGATAATTTTCAAGTACATCTAAGTAACTTTTATCCATTACTTCTTCAAATTCATCATAAACTCCAACTTCATCAACTACATATATATTAATTGGTTCATCAAAGTCTCCTCCGAATTGTTTAACTATAGTATCTAAATTAATTACACATATTATGATAATACAAAGTACTATATTAATTATTTTAAATGATTTAGTATTAATTTTTTTACTAATACTATCTTTTGTTAAAAACTTAAATTTATTCTTCATATGCTTCACCTACTTTATCTACAAATATTTCATGTAAAGTTGGTTCTTCAACTACAAATTTAGTTATATTATCATATTTAGATAAACCTTTAAATACACGACTTACACATGTATTATCTTCTATTTTAATATTATATTCTTCTTTATTTTTAGTTACTTCAAGTACTCCTTTTATTTTAGATACTTCCTCTTGATTAATATCACCTATTACTTTAATATTTTTACGTCTATAATCTTCTTTTATTTGTGATAATTTTCCACCTAAAACTATATTACCCTTAACAAGTATAATAAGTGAATCACAAAAGTATTCTATATGTTCCATCATATGAGATGAAAATATAATAATTGTTTTTTCTTTTTTAAGTCTTAGTATTACTTTCTTAAACATTTCAACATTAATAGGATCAAGTCCACTAAATGGTTCGTCTAGTATTAATAGTTTTGGTTTATGAATAACACTAATTATAAATTGTATTTTTTGTTGATTACCTTTTGATAATTCTTTTATTTTTTTATTTTTATAGTCTTCAACATTAAATTCTTTTAAATACTTATCTAATTCAGTTTCTACTTCTTTTGGAGTCATTCCTTTTAATACACCATAATAAGTAGCTTGTTCTAAAACTGTTTTAGATGGTAATAAACTTCTTTCTTCTGTTAAAAAGCCAATTTTATCAGTAACACTATAATCTATCTTTTTTCCATCTAATGTTATTTCTCCGCTTGTTTTATCAAGTAATCCCATAATCATTCTAAATGTAGTAGTTTTACCTGCTCCATTTACTCCAAGAAGTCCAAATATTTCTCCTTCTTTTATTTCAAAAGATATATCATTAACAGCTCTAAAGTCATCATAGTATTTTGTTACATGTTCAACTTTTAACATATCTTCACACTCATTCCTGTTTCTATTCCAAGCTTTTCAGCTTCATCTTTATTCATATGAAGTTCTAATTTACAAGTTTCATCTGATTTAATATGAACATCATCTAGTATTACTCCATTTTCATATTCTACTGTTACTACTTCTCCTTTACTTCTATTAAAAGTAATTAAATCCTCAGCACTCATATGTATATGTCTATCAGCTACAATAGTAGATTCAAGCGCATGATATGTTCCATTAGGTCCAATTATATCAACCCATTCACTACCCTCTAAGTCTCCACTAGTTCTAATAGGTGCTTTTATTCCAAAATATTCATTATCTCTTTCTAATAATTCTACTTGTGTATATTTTCTACATGGACCTATTATTCTAATATGTTCTAAAGTTTTACCATTTCTTTCTAATGTAACTGTTTCTTCTGCAGCAAATTGTCCTATTTGAACTAAATCACGCTTTTTAGTAAGTTCATAACCTTGTCCAAATAAAATATCTAATACTTCTCTTGTCACATGTATATGATGATTAGATACTCCAACTTTTATATCCATATATTACCCTCCATTCTAAATATAATTATAATATAAAAATATTAAAAATAAAATAAAGTTATAGTTGCTTATCACATTTTTATTGTTATTTCATTTAATATTTATAAAGGATGGTGTTATAAATGAATGGTAGTTATTATCAAACCCCAGTATTTATTAATGATTTAAATAGAGACACAGAAAATCCTATTATACCAACTACTCCATTTACTATGGAACAAAGTTACATTGAAAATATACTTAGAAACAATACAGGTAAAAAAGTAAGAGTACATGCTTCTTTTAGTGATTCAGTTGAATGGAGAGATAGAGTTTTTACAGGTATAATAGAACATGCTGGACGTGATAACTTAATAATTAAAGATGTTGATAATAATAAGAATTATTTAATACTAATGATTTATGTAGACTTTTTTGAGTTTGATGAAGAAATTACTTATGCTAAATAGCTTTAAAAAATAAACTATTTTTGATATAATTATATAAGGATGTGATTACATGACAAAACCAAATATAATTATTCTTATAATAGCTATATTATTAATACTAATAGGTTTATGTATTATTTTATATAAATCATTTAATGAAAAAATAGAACATATTATTGATAAATTAGATGATTCAGAAGAAGAAATAGTAGATAAACTAAAAAGTAAACATGATTTAATTCAAAAACTTATTAAGCATGTTCAAACTAAATATAAAGTTGAGAGTAAAATATTTGAAGATGTTAATAAAATAACTATAGAAGATTTATCTTCATTTAAAGATGAGAAAAAATTAAATAAATGTTATAAAGAAATACTTCAAATAAAAGAAGATAATAATAAAGTAAGAGAAACTAAAGCTTTTAAAGAAATGTTAACTAATTATGAAGAAAATGATATTAATATTATTTCACTTAGAACATTTCATAATAAATATACATTAATATATAATAATATGTTACATAAATTTCCATATAATATTATTTCTAAAATTAAAAGATACAAACTAAAGACATTAATTGATGGAAAAGAATTAGATAATAATTTCAATAATGATTTAGAAGTGTAAAACACTTCTTTTATATTGCTGGAGGATACATATGCCAAACTATAAAACTCATTCTATTCATATAGATAAAACAAGTGATTTTATTGATTCAAGAATAGAATTAGATAAAGAAGATTTAAAAGTATTTTCATTTGGTCCTGATTCACTTGCTTTTACTGATATATTTGCTTTTAATTTACAACATAATGCTAATTCAAAATACTTTTTTTATTTGTTATTAAAAAAGATTAAAGAAGAAAATCTAGTAGATAATAGTGAAATGATTAGTTTTTTATATGGTCAAATTAGTCATTATGTTTTAGATGTAGTATTTCATCCATATATTTATTACATAACAAATAATATGAAAACAAATAGTATTATAAATGCTCACTTACAAGTCGAATTATGGTTAGATAGTTATATAATGAATAAATATTCTATTTATAGTGAAAACTATTATAAAAAAAATAAAATAGAAGATCCTAAAGTAAGACAAGTAATAGATTATGTGTATAAACAAGTTTATAAATGTTTATTTGCAAGTAATAAATACGATATAGGTATTAACACTATTAAACTAATTGAAACTACTACTAGAAATAATAAACCAATTAATGATATATGTACTACATTAAACATTGGTGATATTAGTTATAGTCGCGATTATAATAAAATTAGAGAATATTTAAATAAAGAAAGAAGATTATGGTTAAATCCTATTACAGGTGAAGAAAGAATTGAATCAGTAAATGAATTATGGAATGAAGCAGTTGGTTTATTTATTGAAACTATTGAAGAAGTTAATGCTTATTTATATGATCAAAAACCATTAAAAAATAGGTTAATTGATTCTAACCTATCTTATGATACTGCTTTACCATGTAATACACCAAAAAAGTTTATTTATGCCAAAAAATACTAATAAGGAAGTTTAAAATTAACTTCTTTTATATTGTTCTTTTTTAAAAATTCATTTGTTTTAGAAAATGGTTTACTTCCAAAAAATCCATTTCTAGCAGAAAAAGGACTTGGATGAGTACTTTCTATTACTAAGTGTTTAGGGTTTGTTATAAACACTTTTTTACTTCTAGCAAAACTTCCCCATAATATAAATACAACTGGTTCTTCTTTTAAATTTAATAATTTAATTATATGATCAGTTAATAATTGCCAGCCTAGATCTTTATGAGAAGCAGGTGAATCTTTTCTTACAGTTAAAACACTATTTAATAAGAGTACTCCTTCTTTAGCCCAAGGAGTTAAATCACCAACATCACCATTCTTAATACCTAAGTCATCATATAATTCTTTAAATATATTTTGTAAACTAGGAGGAACTTTTATTCCTTTTTGAACGCTAAATGATAAACCATGAGCTTCACCTTTTCCATGATATGGATCTTGTCCTATTATAACAACTTTAGTATCTTTATAACTTGTTTGTTTTAATGCATTAAAAATATTATCAAATTCAGGATAACATGTATAGTACTTATACTCTTCTTCTACTCTTCTCATAAATTTATGAAATCCTTCACTTTCCCATACACTTTTTAATACTATATCCCAATCATTTCCTATCATTTTAACACATCCTTTAATAATTTAATTATACTATAAGAATTAATAATAATCATAATAAATATAAATATATCAGTATATTTCCATAAAAAAGAACTATCAATAATACTAGATAATGTTAATATGATTAAAAAAGATATTTTAATTATATTCTTAATACTTTTTTTATAAATCAAATAATTAATATGACTTTCTAATATATAATATCCACTTAGTAATGTAGTAAATGCAAATAATATTAATATAATTGTTATTAAATAAATACCTGATTTATTATTAGTATAACTAAATATCTTAATTATTAATAAATTATAATCACTAACTAAACTATGTGAATAACTATATATTAATACTAAACAAGTTATTAACAATGTAATTACTATTGATATAAAATAAACTCCAATTATCTGATATTTTGTTGATACTTCTACACTACTAGAGTCACTTCCACTAGAAATACTAGTAGTACCTATTAATATCTCATTCATAAATATACTTCTTTTAATACCAATTACAAGTCCACTAAATATAGATTTAAATGTTAATAAATTATTGATAAGTATTTTAGTTTGAAATAATAACTCATCAAAATGACTAACTATTCCAAATAAACATATTATTATAAATAATATACATTTAAATGGAACTATTTTATTTATGTATTTACTTATAGTATTAATATCACATCTAATAATAATACTAATTATACAAAAAATAATTAATATTATACATAAATTATTTAAATTAAGTGTATTTTTTAGTATATTACTAATTGTGTTAATCTGAATCATTTGAAAAAGATAAGAATATAATACAAGTATTATTATAACTGAGATAATAGATAAATATTTATTATTTAAACCATTTCTAATTATAAAATATGGTCCACCTATATTTTTATTGTTAATAGTTTGTTTATATATATTACCAAGTTTAGATTCAGAATATATAAGTGATGTTGATAATAATGAAAATATTATCATCCATATAACAGAACTAAAACCACCAATTATTATAGATGATAGTGTTCCAATTACACTACCTACTCCAATTTTAGTAGCAAGTGATAAAAATAAACCAGATTTATCTCCAGCTAATAATTCTTTAATATTAATTTTATAGTTTTTAAATCTTAATTTTATACTTAAATAAATTGATATAAAAAATAAAAATATTACTAATAATATCCACATATTAATAAGTATTATATTTTATAAAAAGTATTCATAAAAAAAGTTATCATTACTTATGATAACTTTCATTATTTATTATTTTAAATGATCTATATATTTGTTCTAATAATATTCCTCTAAATAATCCATGAGGAAATGTCATATCAGAAAATGATATTCTTTTATTTACTAACTTTTTAACTTCATCATTTACTCCATTAGAACCACCTATAATAAATGTTATATTACTTTTACCACTTGTAAAAGTGTCACTTATTAAATTTGATAATTCAATTGAATTTAATTTTTCTCCTTTAATATCTAAATAAATATTATAGTCTTTATTATTTATATTTTTAATTATTTCATTTGATTCATCATCAATATTATTATCTTTTAATTCAACTATTTCTATTTTATGATATTTAGATATTCTAGTTTTATAATCATTAATTAAATCATTTAAATATTTTTCTTTTATTTTACCTACACAAATTATTTTAATCATTATTGATATAGTGATAATGGATTAATAGTTGAACCACCTTTTTTAACAGTTAAGTGAAGGTGTTTACCTGTACAAGATCCTGTACATCCCATTATTCCAATTAATTGTCCTTTCTCAACTTTATCTCCAACACTAACAAGAGTTTTAGCTAAGTGCATGTATTGTGAAGTATATCCATTATGGTGATCAATTATAATATTAATTCCTTCACCACTACCACTCCATCCAGCACGAGTAACAGTACCACTTTGTATTGCAAATATATTATTAGATGATGTACCTGTTATATCAGTACCATTATGTAAGTGAGCAGTTCTTCTAATTGGGTGAATACGATAACCATAATGAGAAGATATTTTAAATGGTTTAACTGTTGGCCAAGCCCAATATGTAGTATTACCATAGTATACAACATTCTTAGCCCCATATACCATTACTCTATCAACTGCTTCTCTTATTACTTCATTACTTACTTGAGCAGTATTAACTACATTATTATTAATTTGTTTAGTAGCAAATGTAACTTTAGCAAGTCCATTTGAACCTTGCTGTTTAACATAAGATTCATCAGCATTAATAGTTTTATCATATTCTATTTTAGTATCATATTTTATTGTTTGATATTCAGTTTCAAATGACTCAATAACAACATCAGATAATGGTGAAACATGTGCTACTGTTACTTCTTGTCCAACAGCAAGTAATGCATTTTCACCAGCTATATCTGGATTAGCTATTAAAAAGTCTGATACACCAAGCTTATTATTATAAGCAATTGACTCAATAGTATCACTTGATTTAACTTTGTATTTACTAGTTAAATTAGTAGTACCATATAAGAAATACATACTTAAACTATCAGCATCAGTAAATATTTCTTCTTCTGTTGATATATATGTTTTCTTAATAGATACTTCATTATTTAAATAAATATTAGTTATTTCTACACCAGTATCTTTAATAACTTCTTGTTCACTATTTAAATACTTTTCATATTTTTCTTCTGGAATAAATGCAGTTACTGTCTTTTTAACAGCTGCATCTAAATCTTCTTTATTTAATATATAGAAAGTATTCTTTTCTTTGTCTCTAGTAATAGATACTTCATAACCCTCAATTGTAAATGGTTCTAAATCTTTAATATCTTCATAAATCTCTTTAGCAGTTTTTAAGTTATTACTATAAGTTGCTACTTCATGAACTTCTAATCCTGCTGGACTATGAACTTTATCAACTTTATATTTATCTTTTATTTCTTGTTGTTCTTCATCTATTAATTTATATAATTCATCCTTAGAAGATAAAAGTCCTATTTTTTCTCCTCCAAGATAAACTTGATAATAATGATGAACTTCTTTTTCCTTAGGTTTAAATGTTAAACATAAATAAAGTACAAGTCCAATTATTATAATACCAAAGATTATATTACCAAATGTAACTTCTTTTTTATTCATTCTCATCTTCCCTACTTGTAAAATTTTCAAATGAACCAGTATTCATTTTAAAAATTAAATCAACATGACCAGTTTGACCTGCTCTATGTTTTGCAATTAATAATTCTATTTTTCTATTTAAGTTAGTTTCATATTTTCCATAGTCATCACTATGTAAGAATAATACCATATCGGCATCTTGTTCAATTGAACCAGATTCTCTTAAGTCAGATAGTTTTGGTTTACTATCTTCTCCTTTTCTTTGCTCAACACTACGAGAAAGTTGAGCAAGAGCTATAACAGGTATCTCTAATTCCATTGCAAGTTTTTTAATATCACGGCTAATTTCACTAACTTCTTGTACTCTTTGTCCTGCATATTTAGATGAACTTGATAATAATTGTAAGTAATCTATAACAATTAAATCTAATCCATCACTAGAATTCTTTAATTTTCTACATTTTCTTCTTATTTCACTAACGGTCATACCACCAGAATCATCTAAAGTAAGTTTAGTATCAGATAACTGACTCATAACTTCATTCCATTTCTTCCAATCAGTATTCTTTAGTTTACCAGTTTTTAAAACATCCCCATCAATTTTACCAACGCATCCAAACATTCTCTTAGTTATTTCTTCAGCACTCATTTCAAGTGAGAAAAATGCAACACTCTTCTTTTCTTTAATTGCTACATTTAAAGCAATGTTTAATGCGAAAGCACTTTTACCAGAACCTGGACGACCAGCTATAATTATAACTTGATTTTTTTGAAGACCACGAGTCATTTTATCAAAATCATAAAAACCTGTTCTAAGTCCAGTAAAATCTGTTTTAGATTCTGCTAGTAATTCCATTTGTTTTTGTAACTCAGGTAAGATATCTTGAATTCTCTTCATATCTTTACCAAGTTTATCATTATATACACTAAGTATATTTCTCTCAGCATTTTCAACTATATCTACAATTGGTTCTTGTTCTTCATAACAATCTTCTTGTATCTTTGTACTAACATTAATTAAATTACGTAAAATACCTTTTTCAAACATAATTTTAATATAGTAATTTAAGTTAGCAGTAGATGGAACAGAATTAATAATTTCAGTAATATATTCTACTCCACCAACTTTAGATAAATCTTTATTCTTATCAAGCTCATTACATACAGTATTTATATCAACAGGTATTCCATTAGTTTGTAAAGATTTCATTGCTTTAAATATAGTTCTGTTTTGTTCACTATAAAACATCTCTTCACTAACTTCATCCATTATTTTATCTAAAGCTTCTTGAGATAAAAAACCACAACCAAGTACAGATATTTCAGCTTCAATATTTTGAGGTTCACGTCTTGGCATAATTCCTCCTTAATTATTTTTCAAGTATAACATTTATATTAAATACAACTTTTTTATGTAATGTAATAGTAACAATATGTGTCCCTAGTGAATTAACTTCACCATTTATATTTATTTTTTTCTTATCTATATCAAATCCCATTTTAGATATTTCTTCACTAATTTGCTTAGAAGAAATACTTCCAAAAACTTTATCTTGTTCTCCAGTTTTAACTTTAAATTTAATATTTTTATTTTCAAGTTTTTTTCTAATCTTATTGCATTCTTCAACTAATGCATCTTCTTTGTCTTGTCTTTCTTTTATTTCACTTTTAAGTACTTCAGCACTCTTTTCAGTATAAGGTACTGCTAGCTTTTGTGCTATTAAATATGATGCATAACCATCCTTTACTTCCTTTATTTCATCTTTCTTTGCTTGCTTTTTAACGTCTTGTAAAAATATAACTTTCATATATGCACCTCCCAAACATTTAATGTATTACTATTATAGCATAGTTAATACTAAAATAAAAGTTTATTAAAAGTTGTAAATATCTTTAAAATATTATATACTTATTCTAGAAAATAGGTGATTATATGGAAGAAACACTAAATAAATTAAAGCAATTTGAATCAACACTTAAAATGTATTTAATGAGAGAATATGGAGCATTTATTCCAGAGGATAAAATAACTCTTTTAAATACTACTTCTTATATAAATAACTTAATAGTTAATGATTCAAAAACTATAGAAGAATATCAAGGAGAACTAACAAGAAGAATGCTTGATGATTTAATTGATGTTGAATGTGAAAAAGAAATAATGGTTTCAGATGATTTAGTATTACCTATTCCATATGGTGAATCACTAGAAGATGCATTAATAGAATATTATGCTCATCAATTATCAGAAAAGTATGGATTTAATATTAATGAAATACCACAACTAAAAGATAATTTAGACGCAATTGAATTATTAAAAAATAATTTAGGAACAATGTTAGATATAAGAGTATTTAATGAAAATGCTATTGAATTATTATTAACAGAAGACTTAGAAGTACTATCTAAAAAGTATGATGAAGAAGCATTAAAAAAATATTTAGAAAAGAACGCTAATGTTTTAAGTGAAAAAAGTAAAGAAGAAGAAAATGAATTTTTAAAAGGTATTACACAAAGAGATAATAGTCTTCAAATAGTATGGATAAATGATAGAAAAAATATAAAATACACTGATCAATTTGGTATAGTTCACTTAGTAGATATAGAAAATAATAAAAAAATAGAAGATTTTTATAATCAAGCTATTAAATCATTAAAACCAGGAGAAAAATTAGATTCAGATAAACTATTTAGTGATATTACATTTATGGTTAGTGAAACTCACTTAACTAATCAAAAAGATATAAAAAGAGATGAATTAACTAGTAATGAAAATAACATGTTAAATCATATACTTGTTAATAGTGACTTACAAAAGCCACAAGAATATGGTCCAACTACTCATAGTGAAGACTTATCAATTCATATTATGCAAAGTACAAACGATATTATCGCAACGCAAGATAAAGGTGGATATGTTGAATCTCAAATTATTAAAGATGGAACACCAGAAGCATTAACACAAGCATCTCAAGACTTTAAAGATAATAGTTCAAGATTACTATCAATAGAAGAAATGAATGAATATATGGAAAGATATGCTAGTGGTGAAGAATTATCAAGAGAAGAATTAGAACAACTAAGAAGAGCCATTACATACTATGAAGAACAAAATAAATTAGGACCAGTTCTTAAACCAAAAGAAGCAGGTTTTACTAGTCAAAATATGGCATTATATTTTGTTATGTTAGCTGTATTTCTAGCACTTCTACTAGGAGCATTAATATTTCAAATAAGCTAGTCAAAATGACTAGCTTTTTTAGTTTTCCTTATATAAAATCATTGCAGAAAAACAATACACTTGTTCTTCAGAGAAAATAGAAACAGCAGTCCTAAACTGTATTTCTATTACATCTATATCAAACTCATTTATAAAACTATTTATATCATTTTCTAAATCCTTTTCATGATTTTCATCAAATATTTTAACTTTCATACGCTTCACCATATTTAAAATACCAAAAAACAAATAAAAATAATGTCATTTTATGACATTATTCTTTAGTTTGTTCTTCTTTAACTCTTCTTCTTATCTCTTCTAATTTAATAGTATTTGTTTTCTCAATACCCTTTTCAACATCCTGTTTATTTAAATATAATCCTATTACAAATATATATGCTAATATATATAACCAAAATAACAAAATTGCTATATTAGCTAAATTACCATAAACTCTATCAAATCTTGCTATATTATTAATATAATATGAAAAACCAACTGTTACAAGTAACCAAGATACTGTAGTAAATGCAGCTCCTTTATTTACATATCTACTATTTATTTTTTCATCAGGAGCAATTATATATACTAATTTAATAATTATAAACATAACTATTAATGAAACTGGTATTTGTAACAATGTATATAATTTATCAATAAATTCTTGATTCATTGCAATAAAACTGGTAAAATGTCCAATTAAATTAATAATTGATCTACCAAATAATGGAACTATTAACATAAATGCTATTAATATAATTATTATTATAGATAAGAATAATGACTTAATCATTCTTCTAAAATAATTAGCATTATCAAAGTTAAAAATTGTATTACTAGCAACTATAATAGCATTACATCCATTAGTCATAACAACAATACTTAAACATAATGATAAAAATGATTCAGTAGTTATATTATTAGAAAAAACTGGATGTAAGAAATTAACAACACTTGGTGGAAATGTTTTTACTAAAAAATCTTGTAAAAAATCAGAAGACAAATGAAATGAAGTCAAAAAGTAAAATAATATAGATAAAATTGGAATAACAGCTAAGAAAAAGGAATATGCCAAATTTCCTGGCAATATTCCAAGCTCTTTTCCAACAAATAAATTATATATTTTACTTATCTTCTCTTTCATCTTATTTTCCTTTATTTTTATTAATCATATTAATTGAATCGTTAATTGCATCATCAATGTTCATTTCATCACTTAATATCATTTTGTAACCAATAGATACACCATAATCTTTATTAGGTAATGCACTAGCAAACTCACGATTTAATTTATGAATATATGAACTAATTTTCTTTTCATCATATCCAACTAAATAAACCATAAATTCGTCTCCATCAGTTCTCATAATTTCAGAATTATCTCTTTGTGTCTTAATAAGAACACTAGCAACAGCTTTAATTTGATTATCTCCTGCTTCATGACCAATTCTATCATTTAATACTTTTAATTTATTAATATCAATTACAATTATTGTTTGAGGATATACTTTTGTAGATGACCAAAATTCGATATTATCATTTAAATAATTTCTATTTTTTAAATTAGTCATCGCATCAAAATAGTATAATCTATCTTCTTTTTTAACTTTTTTCTCTGTTAATAACTTCTTAGTAATTCCATATATAATAAATATTAACACTAATATACCAATAACTATATATATTAAATTACTAATAATAAAGTTAATAATTCTATTGTTTTTAAGTGTTTCAATAACTCCATAAATACTTTCATTTTTAACTTCATTTGAACTTAGTGTACTTAAGTAAAAATCAAATAAATCATTAAATGCAGTATTATCTTTTTGTAATAAGAAAGAATTATTTAATTTAACACTATCCATATATCTAATACTATAATTCTTTAGTGAACTGTCTTTATAATAATCATATACTTCTTTTTCAACTATTATAATAGAATCTGTATTTATATTTTTAAGCATAGTTTTTACACTTGGAAAATCATTTATTTCAAATAAATTCTTACTTGCCATATTATATTTTAGATTCATATTAGCAAGCATATCTACATTAATATTAGATAAACTATATAATGAGTTAACAACAATATTATTCTTATCATGAGCAAGTACTACATAAGAAGTTGGTCCTAAAGTTCTACTACTAGTATAGTTTTCATTAGTTAATGAATAATAATTTAATGCTAAATCAATTTTTTTATTATTTAAAGCATTTCCCAATTCTTTAGTATTATCAAATTCAACATATTTATAAGTAACACCAGTCATATCAGAAAACTTAGATAAGTATGTATCAGTTAAACCAGTAAATTCTCTTCCAATCATTCCTTCATAAGGAAGATTACTTATATAACCAACAATAAAATCTTCATTAGTAATTGTTTCTTTTTGAATTTCTGTATAATTTTTAATATCATAATAAATATTCAAGAAGTATTCTTTTATTTTAGATTTAGCTTTTTCTTCCCATCTATAATAAAACTTAGTAACTATATTATTTAAATCTTCATTTTCTTCAGCTTCACTATCGATATCTAAACAATAATATGAAAATATTCCATCTAAGTGAAATAATATATCAAAATCTCCAGATATTATTTGATTTAAATATTTATACATAGGAACAACTATATAATCAATTGATTTATTATCAAGTGCTTCTTTTAAACTAGTATAATTTTCATATGTACTAATAGTAATGTTTTTATAATCAGTTAAATTATAGGATACAGTATCCTTATCTTTATCAATAATACCTATTTTTTTATAATTTAAATCTTCAATTTTATTAACATTCTCATCAGCTTTACCAACTACAACAAAGTGATCTCTATATATAATAATGTCATCTTTATCTAAATTATCATTATTTTTATTATTTAACTTAACAGCAGATTCACCAGTTGTAATAACATTAATATTTAATCCTGTATCTTCTCTTAATGCATTAATATAATCATAGAAAACACCTGATCCATTTTCACTAAAAACAGGTAAACCAGTTTCAACATAAATATCTACTGTTTTATTTTGATTATCATTAATCCATCTTTTTTCACTATATGAATAATTGTTTACTGTACTTGTAATATAATATAATGTTCCAAAAAAACCTACTACAAGTACTATTATTGCTACAAAAGCAATAATGACATTTCTTCTCTTCTTTGCTTTCATTTATTTCACCAAACTACCTTTAAACTATTTGCATTCTTAGAACCAAAAACTGGGAAATTGTTATTTTCTTCTTCACCAGTATAAGTAAGAATGAATTGAACTTCATAATATGTTAAGTTCTCTTCACCAATTGCATCAAGTGCTTTAACTGCTAAAGATTTAGCTGTATCTACCTTAATAGATTCCTTAAATGCTATATTAACATAAACTATTCTACCTTCAACGTTAACAACCACTTTATCAACAGCATTCTCACCTTCATATATTTTATTAACATCTTCTGATAAAGTATCACTTAATTTATAATTTTCAATTCCCTCAAGTCTAGTATCACCATACTTACTAGTACTAATTCCAGAATAGAAATATTTATAAAATAAGAATCCAATCATAGCAAAACATACAAATAATATAAATACAAGTATCCATAACATAGTATTGTCTTGCTTATTCCTAACTTTTGACTTTTTACTCATTTTAAAAACACCTTCCTTGGCTCTAAATATTATACAACATTTTATTCAATTTGGCTACTTTTATTATTATTCCCATTATTTAATATTAATTGTATGTTTTAATTATACTACATTTAGCTATTCTAATAAAGTATAAATATATGTACAAAAGCATTTTTTAAATAGATAATAAAATAAATGTTGACAAAATTAAAATAATCAAGTAAAATGAATATTGCATTGAGAGATGCAGGTGTAGTTTAATGGTAGAACTTCAGCCTTCCAAGCTGCTAACGTGGGTCCGATTCCCATCACCTGCTCCATTTGTAAAAATCGTCGCACCAAGCGATGTTGAGATAAAGCTCAATTCGAAAGAATTGAGTTTTTTTGTCGTTTATGAAAGGTTGTGATGATATGTTAAATATTATTAAAGAAAAACTTGATTTGAGCCCCGATTTAAAGAAAAAGATTGATTGGGCTAAGAATTATACTTCTACTTCTATAAAACTTGAGAAAGGCCATTTAATTAGATTAGAACCTAGTAATCTTGCT
>CACWLI010000016.1 GCA_902761685.1 uncultured Erysipelotrichaceae bacterium
CAAATGTACTTAAATCTGATTTTATTACTTTTGTCATTATTCAACACCTCCATTGTATGCATTCATTTCGTTGCTTGATTCATCTATATTGAATAATCCTTCATAATCATCACCTGTTTCATATGCATATCCATCCTCAAGTTCTTCACTCTTCATTTTCTTATTTACTGCATATGCCCCGGCTCCAGCAGCCATTCCAATTCCTGTTGCAATACCTAATGCCTTTAAGCCATTTACAGGTGTATTCTTATTATTTAGTTTTCCTCCTACAGGATCAAGATTTGTATCCACTTCTGGTGGCAAAATTGGTATTTCTTCTTCCTCTATTCCTAAATCATTGTTCATTATATCCACATCTACATAATTCCCTTCAACTGGCAATTCTTCCACTCCTATTACTTCATCTACTCCCTCTGTTGGCTCTGTTGGAATAGTTGGTTTTGGCTTCTGAGGTGTTGTTCCCATTGGTACTGGACTTGGTGGATTTTGTGGATCATTGCCAGGGTCTTTACCTGGATCTTTGTCTGGATCTTTATCTGGATCTTTATCTGGATCTTTGTCTGGATCTTTGTCTGGATCTTTGTCTGGATCCTTGTCCGGTCCTTTATCTGGTCCAGGTGGAACAGGGCTTGGTGGATTATATGATGGTTGACCTTGTGGAGTTCCAGATGTATCAGGTGTATCTGTAGTTGTATCCTCCGTTGGAGTCTCAGGTTCTTCTTCACTTCTTAAAACTGGAGTTTCTAATTCTATACTCTTTATTTTCTCTGTTGCTGCCTTTACTAATTCTGCATCAAGTAATTTATAATCTTCTCCTGCTTGTGCTATTTTAGCTATTGCTTCAAGTGCTTGTTTTATTATTGAACCATTTATTGCAACTAAATTATTTACTTTTTCTTGTGCTTCAAAAGGAATTCTTGTATCACTTCCTACTGATCCACTCATTGCTGAAATGTATTCTTGAACTGATTCTACCGAACTTTGCATTCTATCTATTTCACTTGCTAAGTATTCTTCATCACTCATTACAAGTGAACTCATCCAATCTGTTAATACATCTAATGGTACTTCTTCTCCATTTTCAAATCCCTCTATGTTATATGCTTTAACAACAAGTTTAATATCATATGTTGTTCCATAATAATCAAACTTACAATTACTAAATTCATCAACCCATGAGTAATCTCCAGTTGCTATTTTAGCGTAATTAGTTCTACCAATAATATGTTTAGATGCACCATGCGTTATATCCCAATTAGTCATTCTTCTACCATTTGGATCTATCATTTGAAATTCAATGTCAACAACCGGCATACCATTTTTAATACTTTCGGCCATTCCATTAGACATTGTATATCCTCTAAATTGTACTACTACTACATTATTATCAACCATTTGCTTTACTTCATCAGTAGTAAAAGTTCTCATTCTATCTGGATCTGGATCAATTGACAAAGCTATCATTTTATCTGTGCATGGATTATTTTTAGCATATAAAAGTGTATCTTCTAATGCTCCACATGATGTAGCACTATGTCCTTCTGGCATATATACTATTGGATTACCTAAATTATCTTGTAAAGAATGTGTAATAGTATCAATCATACCAGTAATTCTTTCTTGACCATCTGGCCAACTATAGTAGCCTTTCATCGTTACAGGAAAAATATCAATTTGGTTATGACTAGTTATAGTTGCTGAATTTGATTGTAATGCTTGTTCAATTGTTTGGCCTGATAAAATAGACATTTGTTCATCATTTGTATCATAGTAGCCTCCTCCATTACCACCACCGTGTACAGTAACAGCTAAAGGAGCACCGGGATCAACTTCTCCTATTACAACTCTATATTCACATCCATCGTAACTAAATACATAGATTCCTGGTTTTGCATTTAATATTTCATCTGGTATTTGCATAATTACACCCTCTTTTTTATCTTATACTCTATATTAATATGTTAACATATTATAAAATAAAAAAAAAGAGACTTTTTAGTCTCATTTTTTAACTTATTACATATTAGCTAGCTAATGTATCAGCATCGTTAGCAATATTCTTTTCAGTTTGTTCAGTCATTTCACTAGCAGTTGTAATCATTGTTGAGAATTCTTCAACTAAACCTACATATTCATCAAATTTAGTTTTTAATCTATTATATTTTCCTTGTAATGATTCATTTGCTGAACCTTCAAAAGTTTCAGGTGTTCCGACTGTTTTCATAGATTGTTCAAATGCATCAAAAATATTTTTCATTTCTACAGAACAATCTCTAATTGTATTTGCATCACTTCTTACTTTTTCATATGTAATTGTTGTACTTTCTTGCATTATAATTCCTCCTTACTTAATTATTATTTTCCACTGAATGTATCGATAATATTATCTTCATTAGCAGTTACTTTTGAACTAGCAGTTTGACAAAAAGTTCCATATTGATTAATAGTTTTTGTCATTTCATCTAGTGTATCTCTATAACTTAATATTTTTTGACCTAAAGCTTGAGCAGCTGGTGACAAATAAGCACTAGATAACATTTCATCTAATGTTTCATAAACTGTTACAACATTGTGATCAAATCTTTCACCTTGTTCAACTAGTTTTTGTCCTTCACGTCTCAATACCATTGGATCAGCTACAAATTTTCCTGCCATTTTTTGTCCTCCTATCTTATTTCTATATATTAAATATATCACTTTTTTTTTGGCAAGTAAATTAATTTTACAATTATTTGATATTTTTTTTATAATTCAATTTGTAAATAAAAAAAGAATAACTAAAATCATTAGTTATTCTTTTCGCCTTCATGCAATTCTTGAATTATTTTTTCTATTTTTGCACCATATTCAATTGATTCATCAAAAATAAATTTTAACTCTGGTGTATGTCTCATTATTAATCTTTCAGCAAGTAAACTTCTAAAGAAACCTGCAGCTGCATTTAAATCATGTGTAACATGTTCTCTATCATCAGTAGTAGTAAAATATACTTTAGCAAAACTTAAATCATTTGAAACATCAACAGCTGTAATTGTTACATGTTTAAAGTCTTCGTCTTTTGCATCTAACAACAATATGTTGCCAAGTTCTCTTTGAATTTCAGTTCCTGCTCTTTCTCCTTTTATTTTACTCATAATAGTTTCACTTCCTTCTCTTCAAAAGCCTCTATTATGTCTCCTTCTTTAATATCAGGGAAAGAATCAACAACTATTCCACAATCAAATCCACTCTTAACTTCTTTAGCTTGATCTTTTTCTCTTTGTAGTGATGCAATTTTTGATGTTGTTACTACTATTCCATCTCTAATTACTCTACATTGACTATTTGATTTTATTACACCATTAATTACGTGTGAACCAGCAATACTTCCAATTTTTGAAAAATGGAATAATTGTCTTACTTCTGCTTCACCAATAATTACTTCTTCAAATTGAGGATCAAGCATACCTTTCATAGCAGCTTCTATTTCTTCAACTAATTTATAAATAATATTGTAAAGTCTAATTTCAACTTCATAACTCTTAGCAGTTTCTTTAGTTGCTTTAGAAGGACTTACATTAAATCCAATAATGATAGCATTTGATGCATGAGCAAGTACTACATCACTTTCTGTAATTGTTCCAACACCACTTCTAATTACATTAATTTTTACTCCTTCAACATTTATTTTTAAAAGAGCATTTTTAACAGCTTCTTCACTACCCTTAACATCTGTTTTTAATACAATATTTATTTCTTTTCTACCTTCTTTGATAGACTCAAATAATTCATCTAAACTTAAAGCTTTATGAGCAAATTTCTTACTCTTTTCCATTTCTTTTCTCTTTATAGCAACATTTCTAGCTTCTTTTTCACTTTCAAATGCCATAAATTTATCTCCAGCTACTGGAACATCTTCAAGTCCTGTTACTTCAACTGGTTTACTAGGTTCTGCAGAAACTATTTCACGTCCAGTATCATCTCTTAATGTACGAACTTTTCCATGATTAGTTCCAACTACAATAGGATCTCCTAATCTTAAAGTACCATTTTGTATTAATAATGTTACAACTGGTCCCTTATTCTTATCTAATTGAGCTTCAATTACTGAACCAGTAGCATATCTATTTGGATTTGCTTTTAATTCTAAAACTTCAGATAAAGCATTTATATTATCAAGAAGTAAATCTACTCCTTCACCAGTCTTAGCACTTATTTTTACATAAATAGTATCTCCACCCCATTCTTCAGGTGTAAGACCAAGTTCAGATAATTCACTCATTACCTTTTCAACATTTGTATTAGGTTTATCAATTTTATTAATTGCTACTATAATTGGTACATTTGCAGCTTTTGCATGATCAATTGCTTCTTTAGTTTGAGGCATTACTCCATCATCTGCTGCCACTATAATGATAACAATATCTGTTACACTAGCTCCTCTTGCACGCATTTCAGTAAATGCTGCATGTCCAGGTGTATCTATAAATGTTATTTTTCTACCATCTTTTTCTACTTGATAAGCACCGATTGCTTGAGTGATACCACCAGCTTCTCCACTAGCTACATGAGAATTTCTAATATAATCAAGTAATGTTGTTTTACCATGATCAACGTGACCCATAATTGTAACAACTGCTGGTCTTAATTCTAATTCTTCTTCACTATCTGTAATTATATATTCTTCAAAGTTAGAAATATCTGTAGTTTCTTCACGAGCTAATTCTTTATTGTATTCGAGAGCGACAATGCTTGCATCATCAAAAGATATTGCTTGATTTGATGATATCATGAGTCCCATTCCAATTAGTTTTTTAACAACATCACTAGCACTAACGCCAATACCATTAGCAAGATCTAATACGCTCATTCCTTCTTTATATAAAACTACATTGCTACTAGATTCTTCTTTATTACTTTTTAGTTTAGTTTTATTCTTATAAATATTTTTTTTCTTTAGTGATAAATCTTCATCTTTTTGAGCTTTAACTGAATCTTTTTTCTTAATCTTTTCTTTTACTTTAACTTCATCATATACTTCTATATTATGAGCAAGCGCAGCAGCTTCAGCTCTATCTTCCATTTCAAATTTATCAGCTAACTCTTCTGTTAAATTATTTTCTTTATTAGATAAGTCACCCATTTCATTATCTAACATAATTATAGCTTCATCATCTAATATATCATTAGGATTATTATATTTAAATCCCAATTCTCTAACTTTTTTGATAACTAAACTTGTATCTACTCCAAGTTCTAAAGCATAATCTTCTATACTCATATTTACCCTCCTTTTTATATTTTTGTTAATAATTCATCATATATTTTGTCTTCTATTTTAACTTCTAAATGACGTTCTAAAACTTTAGATTTACGAGCTTTTTCTATAACATCTTTATCTTTTTTTAAATAAGCTCCTCTACCATTAGCTTTTAAAGTGTCATCTACGAAAACATCTCCCTCGTTATTTCTAACAACTCTAAGTAAATCTTTCTTTTCACATTTTTCATGAGAAACAACACATGTTCTCATTGGAACTTTTTTAATTTTCATGATTTACCTCCTAATTATTAAAATTTATTAAGCATTAATTTGTTTATTAATATCAGCTAAAGTTTTAATATTAATAGTATATTTAGTTAACTTACTAGCAAGTTTAATATTAATACCTTTTTTACCAATTGCTAAGCTTAAGTTTTCATCATCAGCAATTACTAGAGCTTCTTTTTTCTTTTCATCTGTAATACTTACATTTAGATTTTTAGCTGGACTTAATGCATTTGCAATAAACTCTTCTGGATCATTTGAATAAGCTATTAAATCAACTTTTTCTCCTCCAAGTTCATTTATTATACTAGCAATTCTTCTTCCTTTTTCTCCTATACAGCTTCCAATAGGATCTACATTAGGATTAGTTGAAGCTATTGCAACTTTACTTCTAACTCCTGCTTCACGTGCTACACCTCTAAGTTCTAGTGTACCATCCTCAAATTCTGGAATTTCATGTTCAAATAGTCTCTTTACAAAACCATAATTCTTTCTTGAAACTATGATTAGTGGTCCTTTAGGAGTTGATTCTATTTTAGTAATATATACTTTTATACTATCTCCCATATTTAATTTTTCACCAGGAATTAATTCATTTTTAGAAAGAATTCCTCTTGCTTTACCTAAATCAACATAATAATTTTTAGCATCTTCCATTGCAAGAAAGCCAACCATTAATTCGTCTTCTTTATCTTCGAATTCACTCATTATCTTTTCACGTTCTGCTTCACGTATTTTTTGTAAAACAACTTGTTTAGCAACACTAATAGCTACTCTTCCAAAATCATGTGGAGTTACTTCTTCTAATATTTCATCTCCAATTTGATAATCTTTATTAATTTCTTTAGCTTCACTAATAGTCATTTCATTTAAATAATCATGTTTAACTTTTACTTCACCAGTTTCTGGATCAATATCATCGTCATCATCATTATAATCAGCAACAATTGTAGTAACTTTAAATACTTTTATATCTCCAGTTTGTCTATCAATTAAAACTCTTGAAGTATAATCAGCTTTTTCATTCTTTCTAAAAGCAGTAGATAATGCAGTTTGCATAGCTTCAATTATTACATCTTCATCTATTCCTTTTTCTTTAACTACAAAGTCTAAAGCTTTAAGAAATTCTTTTCCATTTACTTTTCCTTCTTCTTCTTTTGTTTTTTTAGTTCTCATCTTCACTTACTCCCTTACTTCCTACATCTAAAACATAGTCTTCGATTTCCAAATTTAATGAATCAATTATTGGATCAACAATATGAGTTGCTTCAACACATAAGTTAATATCTACACCATTTTCACTATCAATAGTTACAAATAATGTTTTTTGTCCATCTTCTTCTCCAAAATGTACACCAACAAGTTCAATATTTTTTTCTTCTAATGGTTCTTTTATAGCATCAATAATTCTTTGTTCCATAAAAATCCCTCCTTTATCAAATTAAAGAGTGGGTTTATGCCCACTCTTCGTTGTCAACTGTATTATAACATAATAAATTTTATGATACAAGTTATATTTTATTCATTTTTTTATTTTAATTGTTTTATTAAACTAGATAATTTTAAAGTATGATTTTCATAATCAATAACAAATCCTAGTTCATTTATAATTTCATTTCTATTTTTTAAATGTCTATATTTATAATCAACCATTAAAAATGCTTGAAATCCATCTAATTCAATAAAACTAGCATCTTCACCATTATTTAAATCACTAATCAAAAAATCAATATAAGATTTTTTTAATGCTATTAATTCATTTCTATATTTTTCTGCATCAGTTGCATTACTTAATTCACTACTTTTAATAATTGTGTCATAATATGTATCTAGTGAAACTCCATATTTATTTTCAAATTCTTCCCTATTCATAACACTGGCTGATATAAAATAAGTTTGTTTTTCTTCATGATATGGCGTAGTAACCTCTACATAAACATCATATTTTTTGCTTAATTCGCGCAATCTATTAACAAACAATTGATAGAATACTGGATTATATATTTTTTCTATTTTAATTATATCTTGTGTAGTATAATCACCTTTTTTTGATGAACTTTCAATATATTTTTTAAAATATGATATGCTTTTAGTTTTAGAATCTAAAACCATATAATTAGTGCCTTGTTTAATTAAATCACTAAAGAAGACATCTGCTTCATTTATAATATCTATTTCTTCTATATCATCTGAAAACATTGGACTAAAACTTTCTTCTCTTTCTTTTACTTCAACAATTTTTTTATTTTCCATAAAATCCCCCTCTTTTTAGTGCATTATATTATATCATAAAAAAAAGAAAAGTCAATTTTATGCTTTTCCTAAATATATTTTTGATACTTTAATAACTCTAGCAATTTCTTGAATCAACCCATTAAAATTTTCTTGTATATAATCATAATTATTTTCTTGACTTCTTAATTGATGATCAAGAGCCATATTAACTAATTTATCAAATCCTAGGTAATTTGCTTCACCTTTTATCGCATGAACATAAGTGGCATAGTCTCCCATATTTTTATTAATTAAGTTTTCTTGTAACTTATTAACTTTATCAACTATTTCATCTAAAAACATATTTAATACTTCATTATATGTTTCTATTCCCAATGTATTAACACTTTCTTCTACATTAACACCATTTGCTCTTAAAAAATTTAAATCATTCATATGCTTTCCCTCTTATACAAAGATTATAACATTTAATAGATTTTATTGCATTATTATTTGACAATATTAATTATTATTTTGTATTATATTATTTAACTTGGAGATGATAATATGAGTAATAAAGAAATATTAGATAACTTAAACAATGATTCTAGAAAATATATAAATGACCTATATTCTTTTATGACTTTTTTTAGTTCTAATAATAAATATAAGTATGAAAAAGAAGAATTAATAGTAATTTCTTCTTTACTAGCTGCGTTAAAAAACGATTCAATTATTAGTGAATATTTTAATAAAAATGGTGAAATTACTTATGAACGAATAAAAGATGAATTTAAAAGACGTAATGACATAGATTTAGACAAAGATGTTGACTTTATAGATGTGTCAGCATCACCATTACTAGCTGAAATTAGTTTATCAAAACTATTTACAGAAATTTTAATTAAGATAAAATATGGTAATTATTTAGAAAAAATAGATATTCCAATTTCATATATAGATCCATATCAAATATTTGATTCTTTGACAAATGACAACAGAGATATTTTATATAATCTTATAATTGAATTAACAAATATTAAAAGTACAAATTTTATGTTAAATCTAAGTAATTATTTATATGACTATTATTATGAGTTTGCTAAATCTTTTGGAATTAATTTATCAGAAGAAGCAGAATATGAACTCCAATCTTCAAAAACATATACTTTTGATAACTGTAAAATAACTATTGAAAGCGATGGAGCTTATATAACATTTTATGAAAATGCTAATCTTAATAATATGATTTATCACATTAATAGAGAATTTGGTAAAATTAATCCAGATGAAAATAATACTTCTTCAAAAAGAAAAGCAGACTTTATTAATGAATTAGAATTACCTGCTACATTTGAAATTCTATCTATAAATCATAAAACAAAAATAGATAGAGATTTAATAGAAAATTATTTATTAAAAAATTCTGGAAGTAAAAATGTTCCATTTGAACTTCAAAGTATTGAAGATGATACAGTAAACATAATATGGTTAGATAGAACAAAAACATTTAATATTTCCTTAGATGCTATTAAAGAAAGTCAAAAAATTGAAACAACTTCCACTCCTACTCCATACTTAGAAAAATATGGTTTTGATTTAACAAAAGACGAATATATAAAAGACCCAAGTATTGGAAGAGATGAAGAAATAAAAAGAATTGAACAAATTTTGCTATATCCAGAAAGAGATAAATCAATTATTATAACTGGTGTTGCTGGTAGCGGAAAAACAGCATTGGTAAAAGGTCTTGCATATAGAATTCAAAGAGGCAAAGTACCAACTGCACTTAAAAAATTAAGAATAATAAGTGTTGATGCTGCCACTCTAGTTGCCGGTACTAAATATGTAGGTACTTTAGAAGAAAAAATGAAAAACATTTTAGATGAAGCAGCAAACTCAAAAGATATTATTATTTTTATGGATGAAATACATCAAGCTCTTGGAGCAGGTAAAAGTGAAAACGATTCCAATTCAGTATCTGAAATATTAAAACCATACTTAGATTATGGAAGAGTTAGAGTCATTGGAGCAACTACAACGGAAGAATATAACGAGTTTGTTACACAAAACGAAGCATTTAAAACAAGATTCAAAAGAGTTAATCTATCAGAGCCATCATTTGATATTATTTATCAAGTATTAGATGACTTAATAGAAAGTTACAATCATTTAAGTGAAAGTAAAAAAATAATTTGTCCTATGTTAAATTTATCAGTTGAAGAAAAAGATATGATTATTAAATGGTTAATTGATTCAACAAAAGAAACATATAGAACATATAATGATAGATGCAGTAATCCAAGACTTGTCTTAGATATTATTAAAGAGGCATATGCAATCGCTGCTATCAATGATCGTGATGAGGTTACAATTGATGATATTGCAAATGCATTATCACTTGAAGATAGACTATATAAAAGTTCTAAGGAAAGACAAATTCAAAAATTAAAAGAATTAAAACCAAGCTATAAAGAAACACAAATAATTGATTTTAGATTAATAAAAAAATAAAAAGGATTTAATAAATCCTTTTTTTATTTAACTAACTTATTATATATAGGTAATAACCCTATTCTATTCTTTAAAAATTCAGGAGTTTGAGCAAAAACAAAATCTTCCCATTTATTAGCATCAACTAAATACACTGTTTTATTTCCAATCAAGAAACTCCATTCTATTTCTTTAATTTCTTCTAATTCTTTTGATAACTTTTTAGTCATATCAAGTACTTTTTCATAATTAGGAATAGCAAATCCATCAAATTGATTTGTAATACTAATTCCTTTTTCATCTTTAAAATTGCCTTTAATTTTTCCAGTTTTACAATCGATAAATCCAGTAATAATTTTGTTATTTTCTTTATACTTTAAATTAGAAGAAATTATATTACATCCATTATTATAAATACTAGTTACATTAACAACAACTAAATCATTTATAGTATTTAATTGCTTTGCTTGACTAACTTTTTTAAATAACATTGAAAGATTATCTTTATTAATTTGATCTGACATAAAAGCAGGACTTCTATAATCTTTTAAATCATATATTTTATATGTTTTAACAAAGCTATTTGTTGAACTTTTTGCTATAATAGTTTTATTTTTTAATGCAAAATCTTCAAAAGATTTAAAATTTAAATCTTTAATATTTATCACATCATAATTTATATATTCTTTAAATCTTCTACCAAATATTTTTTTATCTTCTAATACATTACTAATTTTTTTGTTATATAGTTTTTTATTTAAACTATTATGTTTATCAATAGAAAGATATGTTTTTCTTTTTTCTTTTGTAATTAAATAAAATTCAAATATTCTATATTCATTATCAGATATTCCATATTTAATAATACACCATAAAATATCAAAGAAAATAACTATTCTAAATTTATCACTTTTATTATGAATATAATTAATATTCTTATTTAAATGTTTTATTGTATCTTTTACTTCATTACAAAACTTTTTAACACTATCTTTCATATACCCACCTATTTCTTAATTTAATTATATATTTATTATATATTTTTTTCAATATTGTTTGACTATCAAACTTATTTTAATTATAATAAAAACTATTATTTTTAGGAGCATGCATATGATAGAAAATGATATAGTAACAATTTTATTTGAAAGAAAAGTACTAAAAAAAATTGGTGATAGTATTATATACACTTATCTACCACTTGAAGTAATGAGAGGAAAAGAATATATTCAAGACGGAGCTAGAATATTTTCTACACCATCTAAATATATTAAAACATTAAAAGGTGTTTATAACACAAATCAAAATAATGATTCTTTTGAATTTAATTATATAGATGATATATGCAATATGGGAGAACAATATGTATATGGATTTTCAGTTTTAATTGGTAATCAAAGTCCTTATCAAATAAAATCTCTAATGGATTATATGACTCAAGATTTAGAAGAAATTCGTTCTAAGCATACTATATTTCATACTTTTAAAGAATACGATGGTTGGGCTAAATTATTTGTAACACATAATGAATTAAATATAAATGTTAATCCAGAAAACTTTTATGAATTGCAAGATTTAATGTATGGTCAATTAGATGACTTTGATCTTGATATAAATGGTATCATTGAAGATGAAAAAGAAAGAATCACTACTCCTAGTGTAAATATTTATATACCCAAAGGTGCATTATTTTCAGACCAAATATATGATACAGTAAGTAAAACTGTTTTGTGCCAAGATGAACAAGTTAAAACTATTGCAACTGCTATTGCTAAGAATTCACAATTAGTTGAACCATATTTAAAATCAAATCTACTTATTTGTGGACCAACTGGTGTTGGTAAAAGTGAAATATTTAGATGCATTAGAGATAATTTTAATATACCTGTTGCTTTTGAAGATTCAAATGAATATACAGCAGCTAGTTATAAAGGAAAAGATGTTAGTGAAATGTTAGTTCATTTGTATGAAAATGCTGATAATGATATTGAAAGAGCTCAAAGAGGAATACTAATTGTTGATGAAATTGATAAAAAAGCAGGAAATGAACATGAAACATTTACATCAGCTGTTATTAATTCACTACTAAAAATGACTGAGGGGCATGTTTATAATTTAACAGTACCTGGTGGTGAAATACAATTTGATACTTCACTTTTAACATTTGCATTCTCAGGTGCTTTTTCTGGGATAGAACAATTCTCAACCACAAGAAAAACACTTGGATTTATAACACAAGAAGAAAAAGATTCTCAAAATAGTGTTGAAAGTATATATACAGAAGAAACATTAAGAAAATATGGTCTTCTTCCAGAATTCTTAGGAAGATGTGACACTATAATTACAATGAATCAATTAACTGAAGAAGATTTAATTAAAATAATGAACTCTTCTAATAAAAGTCAATTGTTGTTATATAAAAATTTATTTTCTCAAAGAGGTGTAAATTTCATTTATGATGATGCTACTATAGAAGCAATTGCAAGAAAAGCTATTAAACTTAATAGAGGTGCTAGAAGTATTAAAAAAATAGTTGAAAAAGCTTTAGCAGTAGCAAACTATGAATTATATTCTAGTAAACCCTATCATGAATTAATAATTTCACCTGAAACAATTGAAGATAATAAACAGTTTATTTTAAGATAATAATTCATCTATACTAACTATATTATATCCTCTACTCTTAATATATTTAATTGTAGACACTAATTCATTATTATTAAAACTATTTTCCTTGATAAAGATTATTACTCCTTTATCAAGGATTTTTTTTGTTTTTAAAAGTAGATTCTTATCTATATAATTTATCATTCTAATACTATTTATTTTTTCTTTTTTACAATCATCTATAATTTCATAATCATTAGTTTTAACACAATAAAAATTTTTAATATTCTTTTTAAACTCTTTAATATTATTTTTATCACTTTTTAATAACATACTATCTTTTATATTTATTTTATAAATATCATTTAAACTAACCATTAAGTTTAATTTTACATTTTCATTTTCTGCTTTTTTAAACATTTCTTCATAATATTCTCCAGTATAAATATCAATAACTAAACTAATATTATTACTTTGTTTATTACCTGATAAAATATATTTATCTAAGTTATCTTCTTTATTTAATATACATTTATTTTTTTTAAATTGAATTAAATCTTTTCTAAACCCTATCCCTTTCATATATGAATAACTTTTATTTTTATCTACACTTAAACCAGCTAATCCAAGTATTATACCCTTATCATTTATTTCACCCTCTATACATTTAGTATCATTATTATTAGCATAGTCATTTATAGAAGCTAAAATAGTATTATTATATTCAGATAATTCTATAACTTTATCGGTATAATAAAAACTAAAAACTGTCAAAAAAATAACAATTAAATATTTTAAATAAGATTTCATAATAAATTATATGAAAAAAGATAGAGTTATTATTCATTAAATCTTTTTTTCATCATTAAAACATCATTCTTAACTCTATCTTTTATAAAATCACAATTCATATATTCTTCAACACTTATGCCTAGCTTATTAATACATTCTTGTAAACTAGCTTCTTTTCTAGAAGTAATAAAATTATTAAAGGTTTTATTAAATTCTTCTATGCTACTATCCATTATTTCACAAAAATGTAATGCAGTATAATAACCAAGTCCATAAATAATATCATCTCTAAAAGGATATTTTAAATATCTATGAAGTATAACATTTTCGTTTTTATCAAAACTATATTCATCACTTGTATGTTTTCTATTATTAAATATTAAATTTCCTTCTTCATCAAAAACAGCTTCATCTTTATCTATCAAATCAGGTTTTGGTACCAAGATACTACCATCTTTTTGTAAATATAAATCATCTTCATTGTATAAATAATCTAAATGTTCACTATAATTTTGAATTCCCTTAAATCTATCATTTAATAGTACTAATGCTCCGCTTGGATCAATTTTATTTTTAATTAAATAATAATATAAACCAAATTCAAATGTAGTAGATGGAACTTCTACTAAAATATCACTTAATGGTTTAATAGTTTTCTTTTGTGGAAACAAAAACATTTCAGCATCTAATGCATGACCAAGTTCATGAGCAAGTGAACATAAAGAATATGTATTATATTTTTTATGGGTTGATAACACGTATCCACTAGATAAACTAGTTATTGGGACAAAAAAACCACCTACATTATTATCTAGATTATGTTCTCTTGAATAATATGGTAAATGTATTCTCTCTTCTTCAAAATATTTTTTAACCATATTAAATATCTTATCACCAAATGTTGAATAATAAGATAATATAATATCCAAAAAATCTTTTTCACTATATCCTCTACCAATATCAAAATAAGAATATTGTTCAAAACCTATGCTATCCAAATATTCACTAAAATTATCATATGTACCTGTAATTAATTTTTCATATTTACTAGCTTTTGCATAAAAATCATTTACTGTTTTATCACTATCTATATCAATTATTCTTTGTACATCTTTTGGATTACTAAATATTCCATTTATAAGAAGATATTTATTATATGCATTAGCAAGTACATTATTTAATAAAATTAATTGTGAATAATCATATTTAATTGTATTTTTAGAAGCACCCATAACAAAATTATTCCTAGTATGATATAAATCTCCAATTAACCTATCTTCATTTATCTTTAACATAATATCCCCAATAGTAATATAATTATATATTGTAAAATAATTTGATTATTTAAGCAAATAAAAATGTTAACAAATTGTTAACATTTTTTTATTTCTTTCTTTCCACCCATATATGGTTGTAATACTTTTGGAATTTTTATACTTCCATCTTTTTGATAATTGTTTTCTATTAATGCAATTAGACCACGAGGTGAAGCAAGCACTGTATTATTTAAAGTATGTAAGAAATAGTTTCCATTTTCACCTTTTACTCTTATACCTAAACGTCTTGCTTGTGCTTCTCCTAAATTTGAGCAAGATCCAACTTCAAAATATTTTTGTTGTCTTGGACTCCAAGCTTCAATATCGCATGATTTAACTTTTAAATCTGCTAAATCTCCACTACAACATTCAAGTTGTCTAACTGGGATATCCATATTTCTAAATACTTCAACAGTATATTTCCACATATCTTCATAATACTTCATTGAATCTTCTGGTTCACATAAAACTATCATTTCTTGTTTTTCAAATTGATGTACTCTATATAATCCTCTTTCTTCTAATCCATGACTTCCACCTTCTTTTCTAAAACATGGTGAATAAGAAGTCATTCTAATAGGAAGTTCTTCTTTAGTAATAATTTGATCTTTAAATCTACCAATCATAGAGTGTTCACTTGTTCCAATTAAATATAAATCTTCACCTTCAATTTTATACATCATTGCTTCCATTTCAGGAAAAGACATAACTCCAGTTACAACATCACTATGAATCATAAATGGAGGAATTGCATAAGTAAAACCTTTATCTATCATATAATCTCTTGCATATGCTATCATTGCTTCATGTAATCTTGCAATATCGCCAAGTAAATAATAGAATCCTTGTCCACTTGTTCTACCAGCTGCATCTTTATCCATTCCATTTACACTTTCAATAATATCAGCATGATATGGAATTTCATAATCAGGAACGACTGGTTCACCAAATCTTTCTACTTCAACATTTTCACTATCATCTTTTCCAATTGGTACACTTTCATCTATTATATTAGGAATAACCATCATTATTTCTTTAATTTTCTTTTCAAGTTCTATTTCCTTATTTTCTAATTCATCTATTTCATTTTGCATGGATGATACTTGTTCTTTAACTTTATTAGCTTCATCTATTTTCTTTTCTCTCATTAAAGAACCGATAGATGAACTTAATTTATTTTTTTCACTTCTTAAATTATCACCTTTAAGCTTAGATTCACGATATTCAATATCTAGATTGTATACTTCATCAACTAAAGGTAATTTTTCATCTTGAAATTTTTTCTTGATGTTTTCTTTTACAACATCTCTGTTTTCTCTAATTAATTTCATATCTATCATATGTAACACCTCTGCATATATAATACCATTATTTAATCAAAATAAAAAGAGAAAAGTTTCTCTTTTTTATATATTACCATCCTCTAAAACCAAATATTATAGCAAGAAGAATAAATAATATTAATATTATAAAGAATACATTAGATCCTTGATAATTATTACATCCTATCATACATACACCTCCTTATTAAATAAAAGCACCTAGTATGATTACTAATAGAATAAATAGAACTAATGCAAAAGCAGCCCCACCTATTCCATTACCAGTATTACATCCACAACCTGGATTCATAAAACATTCCTCCTTTTTTATCTTTACACTTTATACTATGAAAAAGTTAGTTTTTTGTGTATGACAATTACTTGTATTTTAATATTATATTTGTTATGATATTAAGAGTTAGGAGGATTTAACGTGAAAAAAGTATTAATTGGACTTGTTTGTTTATTACTTGTTTGTGGATGTGGAAATGTAAAACTTAAAAATGGTGAAAATGCTGTAGTTACATTTAATGAAGGTGGTATTAGTTCTGAAGAGTTATATAAAGAATTAAAAGAACAATATGGAGCAGAAGTTCTTACTGATTTAATTGATAAGTATCTTTTAGAAAAAAAATATGAAAAAACAAGTGAAGAAACAAAGAATGTTAATCAAATGGTTAAAACATTAAAAGAAAATGCTAAAAAGGCTAATGTTAGTTTTGAAACATATATTTCTGCATATTATGGTTTAAAAGACGAAGTTGCTTTAAGAAATCTTTTATCATTAACATATAAAAGAAGTCAATGGGCACAAGATTATGCAAAAGAAACAGTAACAGATAAACAAATTAATGACTATTATGAAACAGAAGTTTATGGTGATATTGAAGCAAGTCAAATATTAATTACATCTGATGCTAATAGTAATTCAACTGATGAAGAAAAAACAAAAGCTGAAAATGATGCATTAGAAAAAGCAAGAAATATTATAAAAGAAATACAAGGTGGAAAGGATTTTGCTACAGCTGCAAAAGAATATTCAAAAGATTCAACATCTGCTAAAAATGGTGGATCACTTGGAAAAGTAAATAATGGTGATTTACCAGATGAAGCATTAGATGCTTTAAGAAATTTAAAAGATGGAAGTTATACAACTAGTCCTGTTAAAACATCTGAAGGATACCATATTCTTTATAGAACAAGTCAAGATGCTAAACCAGAATTAACAGATACATTAAAACAAACTATAATTGAAACTATTGCTAAAGAAATAACTCAAGAATCAGGATTTAGTGCAACAGCATTAAAAGCACTTAGAGAACAAAATGGAATGAAGTTTGTAGACACTGAACTTGAAAAAGATTTTGAATCATCAAATAACTAAAAAACTCACATAAGTGAGTTTTATTTTGTAATAAATTTATTATTAATTTCTTCATAACTATAACCTTTTCTTAATAAAGAATTGGTTATTTTAGTTTTATCATTTTTAAATTTTTTACATGCCTTTTCAAAGTCTTTACTAATTGCATTAGATTCATAATTTATTTTAGATAATTCTTCTTCTATCATATCTTTATCGTATCCCAAATTATACAAATCATTTTTCATTTTATTAATAAACATATAATAGCTTTTAGATTTCATAATAGTTTTCTTTTTATTAACTAATTTAACAAGTTTTTCTTTCCATATATTATTATCTATTGTATATAAATAATCATCAATATCTTTTTCATCAAATTCTAATTCTATTAATGACTTCTTTATTTTATATGGACCATCATTACTTAAATTAACTTTATCATTTATGTACGCAATAATATAACTTTTATTATTAAGTAAACCTAATTCTTCCAATTTAGATATTGTTTGATTTATTAATGATTCATCAAATCCTTTATTAGTTAAATACTTAACTAATTCTTTTTTATTTCTCATTTTAACTTCTATATAGTTTAATGCAGTATCATAAACATCATAGTATCTATTCTCTTCAACTATTTTATCAATTAAATCAATATCTATATCATTTTTAATTAATAAATCATACTTTAATATTACATCTTCATATAAGGTTAATTCTGTATTATCAAATATTACTTTATATTTATTTTTACCAACTTTTTTAAATTTATTTATTTTCATAAATTACTCCTTATAAACTATTGTAACATTTTTTTAAGAAAAAAGAAGCATTTAAGCTTCTTAGTCATTACTATAATTAGTAAAGTATCTTTGAATTAGTACTACTGGAGTTCCTTTATCTCCACTACCACTTGTTAAATCACAAAGACTTCCTAATAAATCTGTATAGCGTCTTGGTGTTGTACCTTGAGTAGCCATAGTACCTTTTAATTCTTTATCTTTTGCTCTAATTTCCTCTTTCATTGCTTCTTGTAATTCTTCACCATGTAAATCTTTAAATTTATTCTCTGAGAAATATTTTAATTTAATTTCATTTGGACTTCCTTCTAATCCTTCAGTATATGCAGGACTTACAACAGGGTCAGCAAGTTCCCAAATTTTTCCAACTGGATCTTTAAATGCTCCATCTCCGTAAACCATTACTTCGATATTCTTTCCAGTTCTTTCTTTCATTAAAGCTTGTACTTTATTAACTAAAGCTGAACCTGTTCTTGGGAATAATTTTACTCTCTCTTCAGTAGAACGATTACTTCCTAATAATCCATATGGTGAGTATCCACTTCCATCGACACTTTCATTTAAAATTTCACTCATCATTAATACTTTTTCAGCACCAGCTTTAAGTAATCTTTCTTTTGTATCTTTTCTTGTATGAATATCACAATTAATAACAGTCTTAGTGTAATCTAGAATAGTTTCAGGATTATTTGAGAATATCATTTCAAATTCGCATCCTTCTTTTTCAACTAATTCTTTATAAACTTCATACATATTTACACCTGTAAATAAATGTTTAAAATGTGAAAATTTTTCTTTATATTCTTCTTCACTAATTACATCTGATGATGGATTAATTCCATATTTAATTAAATCCTCTCTATAAAGAATATCATTTCCAACTTCATCAGATGGATAACTTGATAATAATGTTATTTTCTTTGTTGCTCTTGCCATTGCAGATAATAAAACTGCAAATCTATTACGACTTAAAATTGGGAATACAATACCAATGTGATCAGAAGCAAGTTTATTCTTAATATCTGTAGCAATTTGATCTAAAGTAGCAAAGTTTCCTTCACTAATACCTACTACTGCTTCAGTAATAGCTATTACATCTCTATCTTCAAATTCAAAATGTTCACTTTTACTAGCTTTAATAACTGAATCGCATACAATAGTAGCTAAGTCGTCTCCCTCCTTAATTATAGGTGTTCTAATACCACGAACTATAGTACCTACATCTCTCATAAACCACTCTCCTATTATATTGTAGCATAATAAAAAAACTAATTATATAAAAAATACAATTAGTTTACAATTTTTTATAAAAAAGTTGTCTGTATATATTAAAATCTTCATCAATAACTGGAATTCTAGAATTATGTTTAAGCTTATATAAAGCTTTCATTTCAATTTGTCTTACTCTCTCTTTTGAAATACCTAAAATTTTACCAATTTGATCTAATGTATAAACATCATTATCAATAAAACCATATCTATATTTTAAAACCAACTTTTCTCTATCACTTAAATGATTATCACTTTCTAATATATCATTTATTTCAGAATAATATACTTTTAAAAATAATTCATCTTCAGCAAATTCATCAATATAACTTTCTTTTTCATCTAAATCTTCTAAATGAACTGGATCTTGAATACTAAGTAAAAATTCCATTTCTTTCATACTAGTATTAAACTCATCTGACAATTCAAGTAGCGTTGGATTATTAAAATTTAATTTTCTATAATTATTAATATAAGAATATATTTTATTCAATTTTTCTACTATACGAGTAGGAACTTTAATAATTCTACTCTTATCATTAATTGCTCTTAATATAAAATAATAAATATAATAATATGCATAAGTAACAAATTTGCATTCTTTTAAACTATCAAAATTATCAACTGCATATATTAATCCAATATTTCCTTCTTGAATTATATCAGAGAAAGGAAACTTTGATTTATCAAATTTATTGGCAATACTAATAACCAAACGTAAATTAGAATTAATAATTTGTTCCCTTGCTAAACTATCACCATTTTTAACTCTATCAAATAATTCTTTTTCTTCATCTTCTGTTAAAAGATTAAATTGTCTTATATCATTAAAATATAAATTAAGTGAATTTATTTCTTCATTTGAATCTTTAATTTTATTACTTTGTTTACTCAAATGTATTGAAAATAATCTATTTAAATTTTTGTTGTTTAAAAATTGTTTATAACAATCATTGTTAATAAAATAATTTAACAACTCACGTATTTTATCACTATTTTCTATTATATAATCAATATCATCATCATTGATAACTAAAGCTTCAAATAATAATTCTAATTTAATTATATTATTATACATTTTATATGTTTCAATTTCAGAATCAATAAAATTTTCATTTATAAATTCTAATAATAATTCTCCACTTTTATTCACAATAACCCCCATAAAAAACGTACATATTATACAATAAAACTATTAAAAAATCAATATAAACATTTTTATGTAATGCTTTTACAAAAAAAAACAAATGCAAATTAATAATCTACATTTATTTATTTAAAATATCTTCTAAAGTATGCCACGCTAAAAGAGCACACTTAACTCTTGCTGGCATATTTGAAACATTTTTAAAAGCAATTGCTTCATTTAATAATTTTTCATCTTCTTGACTTATATCTTCTCTTCTAATCATCTTAATATACACATCAATTATCTTTTTAGCTTCTTCAATACTTTTTCCTTTTAAAGTATCTATCATTATAGATGTAGACGCTTGTGATATAGCACATCCATGACCACTAAATGCCATATCATTAATATATTTTTTATCATCCGATAATTTTATTTCTAATTTTATTTCATCTCCACAATTAGGATTATGACCAAGTTCACAATGGTCAAAATTTTTAAGTTCTTTTTTATTTGATGAATTCATAGCATGATCCATAATTAATTCATTATATATATCTAATTCACTCATATTAATTCCTCTTATATTTCGAAAACATTTTATTTATTTTAATTAATCCATCTATCAATTTGTCAACATCATCTTTTGTATTATAAATATAAAAACTTGCTCTACATGTTGAATCAATATTTAAATATCTATGCAATGGTTGTGCACAATGATTACCACTTCTTACTGCTATATTATAACTATTTAATATACTAGCAACATCATGGGGATGAACACCTTTTATGTTAAACGATATTACACTTGAATGATTAGTTCTATTATTTGTAAAATATAAATCCAAGAAATCTAATTTTTTTAATTCCTTTCTAGCATAAGATACTAATTTTTCTTCGTGTTTTTTTATCTTATCATAACCAATATTTTCAATATATTCAATAGCAGCGGCTAAAGATATAGCTGCTCCTACATTTTGAGTACCAGCTTCAAATTTTTCTGGAAGAGGAGCAAATGAGGTGTCTTGTTCATAAACATACTCAATCATATCTCCACCCATTAAAAATGGTTTCATATTTGATAATATTTCTTTTTTACCATAAAGTACACCAATACCCATTGAAGATAACATTTTGTGTCCAGAAAACACTAGAAAGTCAACATCAAGTAATCTAACATCTATTTTCATGTGTGCAATACTTTGTGAAGCATCAACAACTACTACTGCTCCATTTTTATGAGCTATTTCAATTATTTTTTCAATATTATTAATTGTCCCAGTAACGTTAGAAACATGAGTAATAGCAACGATTTTAGTTTTCTTTGTTATTTTTTTAAACTCTTTTTCATCAATTTCATAATTATTATTTATATATAAATATTTTAATTTAGCATTTTTTACTTTGCTTACCATTTGCCATGGAACTAGATTTGAATGGTGTTCCATTATTGAAATAACTATTTCATCACCTTCATTAACATTTTCAAGTCCATAAGAATATGCTATTAAGTTTAGGCTTTCAGTTGCATTTTTTGTAAATATTATTTCTTCACAATGTTCTGCATTTATAAAATTTTTAACTTTCTCACGAGCTTTATCATATTCTTTGGTTGCTAAAATACTAAGACCATATGAACCTCTATGCGGATTAGCATTCATTTTATGATAATAATCATTTACTTTATTTATTACATAATTAGGTTTTTGGGTAGTTGCACCACTGTCTAAGTAAGTAACATTATTATTTTTAAATATTTCAAAATCATCTATTACTTCTTTCATACTACACCTCACAATTTTTCATTAATAATATTTTCAATGTATTCTTTTATTTCATCATTTTTTATCATATTTATTGCTTTATTAAAATTAGCTCTAATAAGTAATTTTTCTGCTTCTTTTTTATTAAGTCCTCTACTCATAATATAGAATAATGATTTGTCACTTACATATCCTGAAGCACTTGAATGAGTCCCAATAATATCCTCTTCACTACATAAAAGCATTGGTAGAGATCTTGATACTGTATTGTCACTTAATAAAACACAAAATTCATTTTCATCTCCAATTGATTTTTTACATCCTTTTTTAAAATCAATTGTTCCTTTAAAATTCTTTTTAGCATTATCTTTTAAAACACCTTGAGCATTTATATATGATTCACTTTTTTCTCCATAATTTTCAATTAAATAATTAAAATCAAATTCTTGTTTATTAGAACCAATATAAACTGTATTTAGTAAATTTTTAGAATTATTTCCCTTCAAATCTGTATAATAATTACTTATACATTTTGAACCACCAAAATCAAATATAGTATAATTTAACACTGCACCATCTTCAATTTTATTTTCAAAAGAAATAAAATTATTTGATTTACTATTAACATTATTAACAACTATAATATTCAATTTAGAATTACGTTTGGAATTAACTTTTATTAATCCATTATGATAATATTCATTAGTCTTTTTAGATTTATAATTAATAAACAAATTACAATTAGTATTTTCTTTAACATCAACAAAAATATAATCTACTAGACTACAATTTTTATCATTTAACTCTATATCTAAAATACCGTATTCATTATTAACAAAATTTATTTTATAACTAAAATTAGCTTTGCTAATTATTTGATTATTCAAAATAGAACTAATTCCATAATGAATATTTGTATTTGATTTTATTTCTTCTAATTCTAAGTTACTAACTTTATAATTATTAAATTCACCTATCTTAATATTAGACATATCTTCTATTTCATAATCATTTATTCTAAAATTTTCTGATGTTCTAATAGGTGAAGAATTAACTTTCATCATGAAATTACTCCTTTCTAACCTATACTTCCTTCAAGCTCTAAATTTATTAAATTATTCATCTCAACTGCATATTCAACTGGTAACTCTTTAGATACTGGATATGCAAATCCTCTAACTATCATTGAGAGAGCATCTTTTTCATTAATTCCTCTACTCATCAAATAAAATATTGTTTTATCTGATATTTTTCCAATTCTTGCTTCATGAGAAAATTCTATTTTATCTGTTTCTATATCATTAACTGGTATTGTATCAGAAATTGAAATGTCATCAAGCATTAAAGACTCACATGAAATACTTGCTTTTGAATTAATTGCCTTTTTAGTAGCTTTAATTTGACTTCTATATGTACATTTACCACCATTTTTAGAAATTGATTTTGCATTTACAACGCATGATGTATTAGGTGCATTTAATACAACTTTACATCCATTATCTAAATTTTGTGTTGCCCCTGCAAAAGATATACCAGTAAACTCTGACTTAGCTCCTTCTCCATTTAATATACTCATTGGATATAGCATTGATATGTGTGAGCCAAATGAGCCACTTACCCATTCAATTGTTCCACCTTCTTCAACAATTGCTTTTTTAGTATTTAAATTCATCATATTTTTAGACCAGTTTTCAATAGTTGAATATCTTAAATATGCATTCTTTTTTACATATAATTCTACACAACCAGCATGTAAATTTACTTTGTTATATTTAGGAGCAGAACATCCTTCTATAAAATGTAAGCTTGCTCCCTCATCAACTATTATTAGAGTATGTTCAAATTGTCCACTTTCTGGAGAGTTTAATCTAAAATATGATTGAAGAGGCATATCTAAATGTACTCCTTTTGGCACATAAACAAATGAGCCACCTGACCATACAGCTGCATGTAAAGCAACAAATTTATGATCACTAACAGGTACAACTTTCATAAAATATTCTTTTACAATATCAGGGTATTCTTTAACAGCAGTTTCCATATCAGTATAAATCACACCTAAATTTCCCAATTCATTTCTCATACTATGATATACTACTTCAGAATCATATTGTGCTCCTACACCAGCAAGACTTTCCCTTTCAGCTTCTGGTATACCAAGTCTTTCAAATGTGTTTTTAATCTCTTCTGGTACATCATCCCAACTACTTGCCATTTTTCCTTTAGGTTTAACATAAGTTGCTATATCATCCATATTAAGATCACTTAAATCAGGACCCCATGTAGGTAAAGATAACTTGTTATAAGTATTAAGTGCATTTAAACGAATTTCCTTCATCCACTCAGGTTCATTTTTTTGATTTGATATTTCAAGAATAATATCCTTTGTTAAACCTTTTTTTATTTTATATTCATAATCATCTTTATTCTTAATATCATAAATATTTCTATTTATTTCATCTATTTTTGTCTTACTCATATTAACCTCTTTTATTTAAAAGATTCATATCCTTCTTCTTCTATTTTCCTAGCAAGAGAAGCATCAGAAGTATGTACTATTTTTCCATCTACTAATACATGAACATAATCTACATTTAATCCTTTTAATATTTTAGTACCATGAGTAATAATTAACACTGCATTATCATTATTAGCAAACATTTTAATTCCCTTTGATACTGTTTTAATAGCATCAACATCAAGTCCACTATCAGTTTCATCTAAAATTGCAAGTTTAGGTTTTAAAGTTAACATTTGTAATATTTCATTTTTCTTTTTTTCTCCACCAGAAAAGCCAACATTTAAATTTCTATTAATATAAGTTTCTTTAAAATTTAATTCTTTCATATTATTAGAAACCTCATCTTTAAATTCAAAATAATTAACTACTTCACCTGTCATTTTATTTTTAGCAGTTCTTAAAAAATTCATAACAGATATTCCGGGAATCTCTTCTGGAGTTTGAAAACCCATAAATATTCCACGTCTTGCTATTTCATCAGTTTTTAGATTATTTATTTTTTCACCTTCAAAAAATATATCTCCTGAGATTATTTCATATTCTGGATTATTTAATATTACATTAGCAAGTGTACTTTTACCTGCTCCATTTGGTCCCATAATAACATGAACTTCACCTTTATTAATTGTTAAATTTAATCCTTTTAAAATCTCTTTATCATTAACTTTTGTATATAAATCTTTTATTTCTAATAATTTCATTATTAAACACCATCCTTACTTCTTGTAATAACACATTCTCTACATTTTTCACTTTTAAAATTAAAATTGCATTTTAATTTATTTAATCCAAGTTTTACATAAACATAGTTTGTAATACTTTCTAGTGTATCATTACTAATAACACCTTTTATCTTCGCAGCGTCCTCATTTAGATAATCATTATTAATACCAATAACTTCACTTAACAAAAGATAAATTATATCATCTTCTTCTAATATTTTTTGAGCTCTTTCTATTCCTAAATTTGTTAATTCTATTTTTCCATAAGACTCATAAATGATAAAACCTTCTTTTGATAAAATATTTAATTGTTTAGTAACACTTGGTTTACTACAATTCATTTTATTGGCAATATCCGTAACACGAATTTCACCTTTATTTTTATTTAAAATATACATTGTTTTTAAGTATTCATCTGTTCTTTTTGTTATCATATCCACCTCAAAGTTAACCACAGTTAACATTTTACTCTATGATATATATAAAGTCAATAAAAAAGCGCCTTTATAAGACGCTATTTTAATAATTTAATATTGCCAATAATTGGTAATTCTTTTGACTTATCTTCAGAAGTACTAATAACACCAAATAATGATAATAAAATTGATATAATAAATAGAATACTTGTTATAAAGTATACAAAACCAGGAACACTATCACTATATCCATCATTAGTTTTAAATAATGAATTTAGTATAATTGTAATAATTATTGATATACTCCATACACATGTTATTATTAATCCTTGATTAACATGAAATTTCAAATAATTATTATTTAGTTTATTCTTATTTAACAAGAAAAACAACGAAACAAAAGGAGCATAACATAAAACTGCTGAGGCTTTATCTGCTTTCATATTTTCAACTGTATATTCATAACTGTGATCTTTTGTATTTACAAATCCTTCTACGGCATTTATCGCTTTATCACTAAAATCTTTATTTGTATTATCCACAACTGTAACTTGTGGCTTATCAGGCATTTCCATTTCTTTTAACTCTTCATTATTCATATTATCACCTACTATGTAATAATTATATCAAAATAATATTAACATTAACAATATTTTTATGATATAATTATTAAGTAATGCAAGTGTGGCGGAACTGGTAGACGCATCAGACTCAAAATCTGACGGTAGTAATACCTTGAGGGTTCGATTCCCTTCTCTTGCACCATTAAATAATATACAATCTAACAAGATTGTTTTTATTTTGCTTATTATGCTATAATATTAATGGTGAATAATATGGATGATAGAGATTTTTTTATAAAAAAATATGAGCCAGAGATTAATAATGAAATAAATAATATAAATGAATATAATGATGAATTTCATATAAGTACATATCAAGGGCAAAATGATAGTTATAGATTAAATCTAGAAAAAAAATCTAAAATTGCTCATATGGGAGAAATCGTCGTTTCAGATGAAACTCATAGTATATTAGGGACTACTGCATTAGATACATGTTATGGAATTATTTTTTATGATAGATCTAATAAATTTGGTATAGTTGCTCATGCCTCTCCATCAACAAAAGTTGAAACACTAAAAGAAATGATAAAATTATTAGGTCCTGAAAATAGAACAATTGAATATTCAATAATTTCAGGATATCGAAATGTAGAAAATAAAGATTATGATGGATATAATGATTTGATTTATTATTTAAAGGTGTATGCACCAGAAAATATTAGATTTGTTCCATTTAAAACTTCAATAGATATCAAAAAATGTGAAAATGTATATGCATATGAATTTGCATTTGATGTAGAAAATTCAAAAAGTGTTACAAATAGCTTATTTGAAAGTTCAACAAATTCACTAAGAATGATGTAAAAAAACCAAAAAAATATTTGGTTTTTTAATTGACTTTTAAATCATACAAATATAAAATAAAACTATAATTAATTAGAAGGGAGTGCGTTTTGATGAGCGAAGAAGTTCAAAAAGAAAATAAGAAAGGAGAAGAAAAAGAAGTAAAAACTCATGAATCTAAGAAAAAAGAAGCATTAGTTACATGTAGAGTCTTATTTATATCTGTTTTAGATAAAATATATCTTGTAGTTTTAGGTTTAATGTTAATCAGCACTTTATATTCTACATTTAGTGGTAGATTATCTAGTATGGATTATGGTTTTTTTAGAAGAGTTCTTGGATTAATTATTTCATTAATAGTATTTGCTATAGTATACTTATTCTTTAACTGGTTATATAGATGTGTTGCTAAAACAATGCTTTGTGTAACAGAAAAAGAAATATATAAAGAAAAATATCTTCCATTTAAAAGATCTGAAATAACTATTCCACTAAACAAAGTTACTTCAATAAGTACATTTAATGCTTTTTGGATATTTAGAAGTGTTATTATTTGTCAATATGGTAAAGTTCCAATGATATTCTTTACTTGGAATAATAAAGAATTCAAAGATAAAGTAACTGAATTAATTGCTGATAGAAAAGTTGAAATTAAAAATGAATATGAAGAAAAGAATCTTATTAATAACAATAAAATATTTATTTATATAGCATGTGCTATTGTTGCTATCACATTATTAGTAGGAATTGTAAGATTCTTTAGTTATATTTTCAGTGATGCTAAAAAAGTACCTGGCACATATCAAAATGATGACATCAAACTTGTTCTTTTAAAAGATGGTTCATGTGAAATGACTCAAAAGAATTTAAATATAACTTCTTGTGATTGGAATTATTATGAAGAAAGTCAAAAAGTAAATGTATCTTACCGTTATGAATATACTTCTTATTATGGATATACATCAACAGCATATAATCATTTATCTTTAGACTTTAATCGTAAAGATAAAACATTAACATCTGATAACATTACATTAAAAAAGAAATAAAATAAAAACATTAGATTTAATGATGTGAACCCCAAATGGTAGACATCATAAAAAAGACAGTAATTAAAAAGAGAAAAGTTATTTTTCTCTTTTTGTGTAAGTTTTTCTCTTTTTCTT
>CACWLI010000017.1 GCA_902761685.1 uncultured Erysipelotrichaceae bacterium
TATGTTTTCATCATATGATTTAGATAAGAGTAAAATAGAAATAGATGAAGATAATATATATAATGTAAAATATGATGAATATCCTATTATGTGCAGTTTATATAATAAATAATAAAATTAAAAGAATACAAGTAAATAGTATTCTTTTTAATTGAAATTAATTAGTAAAAATGATATATTTATATAAGAATAGGAGAAGTGTTATGGCTGGATTAACTACTTTATTTGGAAATTATACAACTAGTAATAATAGAAGAATTAAATCAATTGTTTCTAAAGTTAATTCTTTATCTAGTGATTGTGAAAAGTTATCTAGTAGTAAAGAATATTCAACTAGTACTAATTTACCTAGAAGAATGACTATTGAGGAAGAAACTTTTTATAATAAAACACAAGAATTTAGAAGAAGACTTAGAAATGGTGAAACATTAAATGATATTATGCCAGAAGCACTTGCTGTTGTAAGAGAAGCTACTAGAAGAAGACTTGGAATGTATCCTTATGATGTTCAAATTGAAGCTGCTGTTGCAATGATAGGAAATACTCTTGATAAAGATAGTCGTGAAAGTATTATTGCTGAAATGAAGACTGGTGAAGGTAAAACTTTAGTACAAATTTTAGTAGCATATTTAAATGCACTAGAAGCAACGAAAGATGAAGATAAAACTAAATGGACAAATGTTCATATTATGACATCTAATGATGCTCTTGCTAAAAGAGATTCTGATAGTAATAGACGTGTATTTGAATTACTTGGACTTTCATGTGGATTTGTTCCTGGAAGAAAAAGTATGAGGGGAAAATCAATTGCAGAACAAAATATTTATAAAATAAGAAAACAACAAGCATATACATGCGATATAGTTTATGCAACAACTACAACAATTGCATTTGATTATTTAAATGATAATACTATTTATGATATAAGACTTAGAAATATTAATAGACCATTTGGTTATGCAATTATTGATGAAGCAGATGATTTATTAATTGATCAAGCAGCTAACCCTTTAATATTAAGTGCTGCTAATAGTGAATATAAAAATGATTATGAAACAACTGAATTATACAGATGGGCAACAGAATTTTTATATGGAAATAGTAAAGTAAGACAAAAACCTTTAACATTTAAAGAATTTGATAAATATGAAGAAAATAAGAGTAAAGAAACAACAGAGGATTATGTTTTTTATGATGATGAAAGTCATGTGTTTATAAAAGATAGAATTGTTGATGAGATAACAAGACTATCAGATGGAGATATTAATTTAACAAATCTGAGATATATGGCTCTTCAAGATTGTATTTTAGCAAAACATGCATATAAAAGAGATGTTCAATATGGTGTAGTACTTGATAAAGCTGATAGAACTACTGGAAGAGTTATATTAATTAGTGCTAATACTGGTAGAAATAAAACATCAAGTAAATATATGAATGGTATACAAGAAGCTATTGAAGCAAAAGAACAGTATATTGAAAATAATCTACCTAATTCTAAAAAAAGATATAAAATTGAGTTAACTAAACGAAATAGAACTAAAGCAATGTGTACTTATCCAGACTTTTTAAGTTTATATAGAGGAAGAGTTTGTGGTATGACTGGTACTAGTGATGTAGAAGAATTTAGAGAAATATATGGCTTTGAAACATATCACGTACCAACTAGAAAAGCAAATATTAGATATGATTATGAAGATCAAATATATATGACTAGAAAAGAGAAACTTGAAGCAATTGTTGAAGAAGTAATTCGTGCACATGAAATGTTAGAACCAGTTTTAATTGGAACAACTAGTGTAGAAGAAAGTAAGGAAATATCTGCTTTATTAAAAAGTGCTGGAATTAGGCATCAATTATTAAATGCTGAGAATGAAGAAGAGGAAAATAAAATTATTGAAACTGCTGGATTACTTGGTTCAGTAACAGTTTCAACTAATATGGCTGGACGTGGAACAGATATTAAACTTGGAGAAGGTGCTAGAGAAGTTGGCGGTCTTTATGTTATTGGAACATCTAAGAATGCAAGTATTAGAATAGATGATCAATTAAGAGGAAGAGCTGCTAGGCAAGGAGATCCAGGTAAAACAAAATATTTTAGTTCACTTGAAGATAAATTAGTTAGATTGCATTATCCAAATGATACATTACTTGGATTTATGGATCAAAATAAACATGTAAAAGGTAGGGTAAGAGATACAAAAGCTAAAGCAATAATTGATAAAGCACAAGCAAATAAAGAAGGACTTGATAAAACATCTAGATTAACATCTGAAAAATTTAATTTAGTATTTACAGAACAAAAAGAAATCATTTATGAACTTAGAAATAAAATACTAGAAGCAAGTAATGTAGATTTTATAAAATATATTGGTACGATTATGTCAAAGTATATTATATCTACCGTTAATTATGAACCATATGAAAAAATTGAATCTGCATTTGGAAGTTTTATAGAAGTAAAAGATTGTTATTCAACTAATAATAAAGAATTTCAAGATAATTTATATAAAGCTATTCATGGAAAATTTAGAAGTAATTTTGGTGATAAAATAACTGATATAGAAGTAAATAAGTATGTAAAAGATATGAAAGAAAAATTCTTACATATAATAGATGATTATTGGACTTCATATTTTGATATATTAGATTTATTAAAAAAGAAGATGACAGTTTCTGTTACTGATGATGTATTTAAAGTATATGAAAGAGAAGCTAATCAAATATTTGGTCATGAAGTTTATCCTGGAATATTAAATGAAATGATAGCTTACGCAATAAATCCATCTATGAAATATGGAGAATATGAACCAGTTCATAAAACTGATAGTGAAGAAGTATCAAAAATAATAATATAAAATATTTATCGAGAAGATAAATATTTTTTATATATTGATATTAACAAAATATTAAAAACATATTGACTTGTAAAAATTAATCTGTTATAATCAAATTGTTAATAACAAAAGGAGAGATGATTATGAAAAAGAAAGAGAGTAAAAAACAAAAAAATATTAAAGAAAAAATCAAAAAATTGTTTAATCATATTTTTGTTGATGGACTAACTGGTATGGCATGGGGATTATTTTCAACACTAATAATAGGTTTAATAATTGAACAAATAGGAAAGTTAGTTGGAAATAATCAAGTTGGTAATATGCTTATATTAATTGGAAAAATATGTTCAGTATTAACAGGCGCTGGTATTGGAGCTGGTGTTGCAGTTAAATATAAATCTAATCCATTTGTAACAGTTTCTACTGCAATTGCTGGTTTAATTGGAGCATTTGCTAGTAAAATACTTCTTGGAAGTGTATTTGTAAATGGAAGTATTATATTAACTGGTCCAGGAGAGCCAATGGGTGCATTTATTGCTAGTTATGTTGGATGTGAACTTGGTAATTTAGTAACAGGAAAAACAAAGGTTGATATTATTGTTATTCCACTAGTAACTATATTAATTGGTGGATCTATTGGATTGTTAATTGGTCCTAGTATATCAAAAGTAATGTTAGCACTTGGTACTTTAATTAACTGGGCAGTTGAAAAACAACCATTTATAATGGGAATATTAGTTTCAGTAATAATGGGTATGATCTTAACTTTACCAATTAGTTCTGCAGCTTTATCAATTATTCTTAATTTAAGTGGACTAGCTGCTGGAGCTGCAACAGTTGGGTGCTGTGCTAATATGGTTGGATTTGCAGTTTCTAGTTACAAAGAAAACAAAACATCAGGTTTAATTTCTCAAGGAATTGGAACTAGTATGTTACAAGTTCCAAATATTATGAAAAAACCTGTTATATGGTTACCTGCTATTGTAGCAAGTGCAGTTTTAGGGCCAGTTTCAACAATGATATTTAAAATGACAAATAATGCTTCTGGTGCTGGGATGGGTACTTCAGGTTTAGTTGGACAATTTATGACTTGGCAAACAATGTCATCTACTGAACCACATTTTGTACTATTAATTAAGATATTATTACTACATTTTATTTTACCTGGTTTAATTGCATGGTTAGTTAGTTATTATTTGAGAAAGAAAAATATTATTAAAGATGGAGATATGAAATTAGAAATTTAAAAGATACTTATGTATCTTTTTTATTTTATATTTGCTATAATTTTAATAGAGGATAGATATGAATATAAAGATTAAAAAAATAATTGTTAAATATTTAGAATATTTATTTATTTTAATAATTGGATTATTACTTACTATAATATTTAAAAATAAATTATCAACTGGAATAGTTATTATAATTATGAATATTTTATATATAACAAAAGACTTAATATTAAGAGATAAAAGTATTATAAAAAAGATTTTTGGACTCAAAATATTGAATCAAAATGATAGTAAGTCTAGTATTATTAAGATACTATTAAGACCAATATTTGATTTTAACTTAATAGATACAATATTAATTATAAGAGAAAATGAAAACTTAAGTGATTTAATATTTAAGACTAAAGTAGATGAAATAAAAGAGAATAAAAATAATAAATTATTTAATATAATTGGTTTAATTAGTTTACCAGTTTTAGTTTTTATATTAGTTATTTGTTCTTGTTATATTTATTTTAAATTAGAGTATTATGAAACATATTATTATTATGATGAATTACCATGTAATTACATGTATTCTATAGATGATTCGATGAAAGAAATAAATTATTCATTTAAATATTATAGAAAGATTAGTGAAAAAGATTTAAAAAAAGAAAGTATTGAGTTTAAAAAAAATAAAAATGAAAAAATAGAATCATTAGTAAATAATTTCTATAAGAATAATAAAATAGATGAATATTATATTATTAATTTTGAAAAAGAATATATTTATTATTATGAAGAGGGTAGATATTCAGATATTATAATAGTATATGTTCCTGAGAATAAAAAACTATATATATTTGAGTATACAAAAAAGAATGTTTAATCATTCTTTTTTATTTGTCATATATTATAAAATTACACATAAATATTAATAAAAGACTAGAAAGAAGGTAAATATGGATAAAACTCAAATATTACAAAGTTTAGGTAAAAAGTCAAATGGTGAAATATATTTAGGAGTAGTAGGAGCAGTTAGAACAGGTAAAAGTACTTTTATTAAAAAATGTATAGAAAATTTAATCCTTCCATATATGGATGATGAAATGGAAAAGAAAAGATGTATGGATGAAATTCCACAAACTGCTAGTGGAAAAACTATTATGACTATTGAACCTAAATTTGTTCCTAGTAATGGTGCTAATATTAATATAAATGGGCTTACAACTAATATAAAATTAGTTGATTGTGTTGGCTTTGTAACACCAGAAGCAGAAGGATATACTGATAATATTGGTAATCCTAGAATGGTTAAAACACCATGGTTTACTGAAGAACTCCCATTTATTGAAGCAGCTGAAATAGGAACAGAAAAAGTTATTCGTGATCATGCTACTATTGGAATAGTTATTACCACTGATGGTTCAATAGGGCAAATGAGTAGAAATAATTATATACAAGCTGAAGAAAAAGTAATTAATGAATTAAAAGAAATAAATAAACCATTTATAGTTGTTATGAACACTATGTATCCTAATAGTGATAATACATTATCACTTGTAAATGCTATGAAGGAAAAATATAATGTACCTGTTTTACCTATAAGTGTAGAAGAAATGAATGAAAGTGATATAGTAAATATACTAAAAGAAGCATTATATGAATTTCCAATAGATCATATTGAATTCAATATTCCAGATTGGGTTTGTGTGTTAGATAAAGATCATCCACTAAAGCAAAAATTTATGAACAAGATGAAAGAATCAATTGTTAATGTTGATAAGTTAAGGGATGCTGAAAATATAAATATTAATTTAAGTGATTCAGAAGAAATAACAAATGCATATATATCAAAATTAGATACAGATAATAGTGAAGTTACTATAACACTAGAAGCAAATGATGAGTTATTTAATGACATTTTAAAAGATATGGTAGGAGAAAGTATTAATTCAAAAGGAGATTTACTTAAAATATTTAAAGATACTAAAGAATATAGAACAGAATATAATAATTTAAAAGGAGCGCTAAAACAAGTTTATCAAACAGGGTATGGAATAGTCTTACCTCAAACTAAAGATATGAAATTAGAGACACCTGAAATTATAAAACAAAATGGTAGATTTGGAATTAAACTACAAGCTAAAGCATCAAGTATTCATATGATTAAGGTAGATGTTGAAAGTAGTTTTGAACCAATTATTGGAAGTGAAATACAAAGTAAAGAACTAATAGAACATTTAATGAATGATAATAAAGATCCAGAAAAATTATGGCAAAGTGAAATATTTGGAAGAAGTTTAAATGATATAATGCAAGAAAGTATTCAAGCTAAATTATCAATGTTACCAGATGCTTCAAAATATAAACTTGAACAAACAATTACTAAAATGGTTAATAAAGGAAGTAATAATTTAATAGCGATTGTTTTATAAAAAAAGAATGATTATTTATCATTCTTTTTAATTTCTTGTTTTATATTTTTCTTATTTTTAAACAATAAATATATTACTAAACATAATAATAAGTTTACTATTAATGCAACTATTGTTGATTCAATTCCAAAGTTAATATTGTATGCAAAACTATTTCTTTGACTTGCTAGTGAAAAAACTGAATATGGGGATACCATTCCACTATTAGGAAGTCCTAATAAGAAATTTTGAGTAAAATTCCATGCTGTATGTATTCCAATTGCTGGCCATAAACTTTTTGAATAGTAAACAGTTAATGATAAAAATAAACCAATTACCATTATTGTTACTGTTGATAAAATCGTAGCTCCAGGATTTAGTATATGTCCTATTCCAAACCAAATACTATTAAATATAATTGCTAATTTAAATGAGTTATAATTTTTATTTATTCTTTCATAAATAAATCCTCTATATATAAGTTCTTCTGCTCCAGATTGAATAAATACACAAAATAATGAAATAATTAATATTAAAATATTTACTTTATTTGCTGTAAATGAGATATCTTTATTTAAATATGCAACCATTGCACAAGCTAGATTTGCTAAGAATCCTACACATAAACCAATTGTTAATTTCTTTTTATCAAATTTTAGTGTTCTAAGTAAGTATTCATTGTTATTTTTAGCTATTATAAAAAAACCTACTACTATTGGTGCAAAAGCTATTAAATATGAGGATACAATAACATAAAGTGGATTAGTTATTTCTCCATACATTATTTTTATCATTTCGACAATTGCAACACCAACACTAGCACAGCCTTGAATAATTAATTCTGCAAGTAATAAAGTACAAAATATTGTATCTTTAAATTTTCTTTTTTCCTTCATAAATTCACATCCTTATGCTAAAAGTATAACATTTTATAAAAAATCTTTTTTGATAAAAAGAAGTGTTTTACATATTATTTGTCTAATAATAATTATAGAGGGATAAAGGAGGTTAAATGTATAAATATATTAAAGCATATGAACTTGGTTATAATGAAGGAATTAAAGAAACGTTAATAAATAAGAATAAAAAATTTAAAAAAATTGATGATAGAGAAATATTATCTAAACTTTATGACATTGGTTTTATTAATGGATATAGTAATTTTATAAAATGTTTTAATAAATCTTTTAATTATAAAAAAAATAGTGTATAATTTTAATAGAATAGAGGGATTTATAATGAACAAAAAAGGTTTTACGTTAATTGAATTATTAATAGTAATAGTTATTGTAGCAGTTGTAAGTGTAGCTGCTTCAGTATCATTTAGTAACATAGATGATGAAACTGCTGGTAAAGAACTTGCTAATACATATAAAGATATTCAAAGAGCTGCTAGTCTATATTTAGACTTACATGATTCTGCATTAGAACAGTTTATTAATGAATCTAGAGTAACTATAAAAATTAGTACTCTTCAAGAAGAAAATTATGTTTTTAAGGATTTAGTTAATCCAATTACTGGAGAAGATATTGATAGTTCTGCTTCTGTTGTAATTTATATAGAAAAAGATGGAAATACTAAAAAATATGTTAATACTTGTATAGTTAGTTTTACTAAAGATAAAACACAATGTATTGCTAATAGTCAAGGAGATACTAATTGTACTTATAATGATAGTATTCCTGAATGTAAATAGTAAACCTTATAACATAAGGTTTTTTTATTTACATTTTTTAAATCGTTTAGTATAATATTCATGATTTTGTAAATATTAGGAGTAGTGAATATTATGGACAAAATAATAATTAAAAATGCAAGAGAAAATAATTTAAAAGGAATTAACTTAGAACTTCCAAAAAACAAGTTGATTGTTATGACTGGAGTTAGTGGAAGTGGTAAAAGTAGTTTAGCTTTTGATACTATATATGCTGAAGGTCAAAGAAGATATGTTGAGAGTTTAAGCGCATATGCTAGACAATTTTTAGGTAATATGAGTAAACCAGAAGTAGATTCTATTGAAGGACTTAGCCCTAGTATTTCAATAGATCAAAAATCTACTAATAAGAATCCTAGAAGTACTGTTGGTACAATTACAGAAATATATGATTATTTAAGACTTTTATTTGCACGTGTAGGTGTACCATATTGTCCTAATCATAATACTCCTGTAACTACTCAAAGTATTGAAGAGATGACAAATAAAGTTTTAGAGCTTGAAGTAGGCACTAAAATTGAAATCATGGCACCAATTGTTCATGGCGAAAAGGGTACTCATAAAGATTTAATTGAAGATTTAAGAAAAGATGGATTTGTTAGAGCTAAAATAGATAATGAAACATATGATTTAAATGATGAAATAACATTAGAAAAGAATAAAAAACATAATATAAATGTTGTAATAGATAGATTATCTATTAAAGAAGATTCTCGTTCTAGAATATTTGAAAGTATTGAAACAAGTACTAAAATGGCTAATGGAAAAGTAGTTATAAATATAATTGGAGATAAAGAAATAGTATTTAGTGAAAATTATGCTTGTCCACTTTGTGATTTTAGTTTACCTGAACTAGAACCTAGATTATTTTCATTTAATAGTCCATATGGAGCTTGTCCTGAATGTAAAGGATTAGGTGTTAATAAACATATAGATGAAGATATATTAATTCCAGATAAAAGTAAATCTATTATGGATGGAGCAGTTGTATCATTTCAAAGTGGAGAAACTTTAAATATTTATTATAAAAAATTAGGATTAGTGGCAAAGCATTATAATATTGATTTATATAAGCCTGTTAAAGATTTAACTAGAAAAGAATTAGATATAATATTATATGGTTCACCAGATAAACTTGATTTAACACTTACAACAAGAAGTGGAAGTACTCTAAAAAGTTATGATTATTTTGAAGGGATTATAACAAATTTAGAAAGAAGATATATGGAAACAGTAAGTCCATCTATTCGTGAATGGATTGAAAAATATATGACTGATTTACCATGCCCAACGTGTAAAGGTAAAAGACTTAAAGATGAAGCATTAAGTGTTAGAGTTGGTGGTAAAAATATAATAGAAGTTACTAATTTAAGTATTAGAAATTTAATTGAATTTTTTGATAAATTAAAATTAAATAAAGAACAAACTGAAATATCATTTTTAATTATTAAAGAGATTAAAGAAAGATTAAATTTTTTAAAAAATGTTGGTCTTGAATATTTAACTCTTTCTCGTGAAGCAGCTACTTTATCTGGTGGAGAAGCTCAAAGAATAAGACTTGCTACTCAAATAGGAAGTAGATTATCTGGAATACTTTATGTATTAGATGAACCAAGTATTGGTCTTCATCAAAGAGATAATAATAGACTTATTAATTCACTTAAAGAAATGAGAGATTTAGGTAATACTTTAATAGTTGTAGAACATGATACTGATACTATGATGGCAGCTGATTATTTAGTAGATATTGGTCCTAAAGCTGGAACTGAAGGAGGATACTTAGTTTGTGCTGGTACTCCAGAAGAAGTAATGAATTGTAAAGATTCAATTACTGGAGCTTATTTAAGTGGACGTGAAAAAATAGAAATACCAAAGAAGAGAAGAAAAGGATCAGGTAAAGTTATTAAGCTCACTGGATGCAAAGAGAATAATTTAAAAAATATTAATGTAGAATTTCCTCTTGGTAAATTTATTTGTGTAACTGGAGTTAGTGGAAGTGGTAAATCAACTTTAGTTAATGAAATACTTGGTAAAATATTGTCTAGTACAATAAATAAATCTAAAGATAAACCAGGAAAATATAAGACAGTAAAAGGACTTGAAAATGTAGATAAAGTTGTTAATATTACACAAGATCCTATTGGAAGAACTCCAAGAAGTAATCCAGCTACTTATACTGGTGTATTTGATTCAATAAGAGAAGTTTTTGCTGAAACTCGTGAAGCTAAAATACATGGATATGATAAAAGCAGATTTAGTTTTAATGTAAAAGGTGGAAGATGTGAAGCTTGCTCTGGAGATGGAGTAAAGAAAATAGAAATGCATTTTTTACCAGATGTATATGTTCCATGTGATGTATGTAATGCAACTCGTTTTAATAAAGAAACACTTAAAGTTAAATTTAAAGGTTTAAATATATCAGAAGTATTAGATTTAAGAGTTAGTGAAGCACTAAAGGTATTTGAAAATGTTCCTAAAGTATATAAAACACTTAAAATAATGGATGAAGTAGGACTTGGTTATGTACAACTTGGTCAAAATGCAGTTACATTATCTGGTGGAGAAGCATCTCGTGTTAAACTAGCTAAAGAGTTACAAAAGAAACCTACAGGAAAGAGTATATTTATTTTAGATGAACCATCAACTGGACTTCATCAAGATGATATAAAAAGATTACTTAAAATATTAAATAGAATTGTTGATAATGGAGATACGGTTATTGTAATTGAACATAATTTAGATATTATAGCAGTTGCTGATTATATTATTGATTTAGGTCCTGAAGGGGGAGACTTTGGTGGAGAAGTAGTAGCTACTGGAACACCTGAACAAATAGCTAAAAATAAAGATTCATTTACAGGAGAGTATTTAAAAGGTATATTGAAATAATATACCTTTTTTGATATTATTTATTAGGAGGTTTGACATGTTTGATTATAAAGATTTAGAATTTTTAAGAAAAAATACAATAATTGGACCGCTAGCATTAATAAAGATTTCTAATTTGAGAAGTGAATGTGAAATAGCCACTAGACTAGTTAATGAAAAAGAACATGATTTATTTGGAATAGATTACACTAAAGCAGATGAACTTGAATACGATATTAGATTTAATGCTTGGCAAAATAGAATAATGAATATATGGATTAATTATGGGGATGGATTAGATTTAGAAGAATTTGCATTGGATTTAATTCATCAGCAACAAAATAAAGAAAAAGAGGTAGTATATGCAAGAAGAGTTAAGTAATTTGGATAACATTATTAGAGAATTGTCATTAAAAGGTAGTGATTTTTTAGTAAAAGCTATTATATCACTTATAATAATGATTGTTGGTTTTAGAATAATAGCTGGTTTAGAAAATAGATTAAAAAAACCACATAAATTTAATAAACTTGATGCTAGTGTAAAAAGTTTTATAATTAGTTTTATAACTATTGCATTAAAAATAGTATTAATGGTAATAGTTTTATCAGTAATTGGTGTACCAATGGCATCACTTGTCACTATTGTTGGTTCTTGTGCTGTTGCAATTGGACTTGCTCTTCAAGGAGGATTATCAAATATAGCAGGTGGTTTAATGATATTAATATTTAAACCATTTAAAGTAGGAGATTATATTATTTCTAATGGACTTGAAGGAACAGTTAAATCTATTACAATGTTTTATACAACTATTACAACAATTGATAATAAAGTAATACAACTTCCAAATGCTAATTTATCTAATTCAAATATTATAAATGTATCAGCTAATAAAACAAGAAGAGTAGATTTAGATATATCTGTTTCATATAATAGTGATATAGATAAAGTTAAAAAGATTATACATGATATATTAAATAAACATGAATTAATACTACAAGATGAAGATAAATTTGTTAGACTAAAATCACATGCAGAAAGTGCTTTAGTATTTACTGTTAGATCATGGGTTCTTAGTGAAAATTATTGGACTGTATATTTTGATTTAATGGAAACAATTAAAAAAGAATTTGATAAAAATCATATAGAAATACCATATAATCAATTAGATGTTCATATGATTAAATAATAAAATGCATTTTGTGCATTTTTTTTAATTGAATATTATTATATTTAATGATATAATCAATAATAGGGTGATGATGTGATGAAAAAAACATTTAAATTAATAATTCTTTTAATAATGATTTTACCAATGATTGTATTTGCAGAAAGCAGTAATTATGATAATTCAATTGGAAAAGCAAATAATTATATTAAAAGCGATAAATATAGTGATAGAAATAAATATTTAATTATATCTAAAAATGCACCATATTCTTTTAGTAATGATGGTATATCAAATACTAATAGTAAATTTGAAACAGGTGGTATGCTAAATGCTAGTGAATATAATTTGAGTTTGATGAATAATAGATCTTATTTAGCAACAGGAATAGAGTATTGGACAATGACAGGTAATGCTTCATCACATTATTATGTTGAAAATTACTTAAAAACAAAAGAAGAAAATTTAAGATCAAATACAAGAGTTACTGAGTTTGTTCAAAAAAGTATAAAAGTAACTGGAAGTGGAACATATACTAATCCATGGGAATTTGATAAAAGACCTTTAGTAACAATAAGAACTAATAGTGAAGTATATGGTTTAATAGAAGGACAAAAAGAATATTCTAAATATGCTGAAGGTGAGTCTGGAAGTTATCATGTTACTTTTACTTTAAAACCACAGTTAGGATATGAATACGTTGGTCATGATGGATGTAATATGACAACTACAGGAAATGTAAGAAAAGAAGCAGTATATAGAATAGAAAATGTAATAAATGATATGGATTGTATAGCAAGATTTGATGTTAGAACATTTAAACTATCTTTAAAGAGTGATGATGCATATAGTAAAAATCCAGCTCCAGCAACGATTTATTTTAAATATTTAAATGGATGGTCAGTAAATTCTAGCATTTCACCTAAAGTAAATCAAAATAGTAAAATATTAACAACATTGCCAACAAGAAGTGGATATAGTTTTGAGGGATATAAGTATAATAGTACTTTAGTAATAGATAAAAACGGAAATGTTGCACAACCAAATAATAGTAAAATATTTAATGGAACTGATATAAATGATGTTGATTTAAAGGCACAATGGAAAATATGTCCAGTTGGAACATATAGTGATGCAGATCATGCTACTTGTCAAACTTGTCCTAGTGGATATACAAGCCGTGAAGGTGCTAATTCAATAAATAAGTGTTATATTAAAGTAAATGCTGGTTATTATTTATCAGAAAAAAATAAAACAACTACAGCAGCTTGTGCAAAAGGATATTTTAAAGAAGAACATGAAGTATATTATGGAAGTACAAGTTCATGTAGTCAATGTCCAGCCGGATATAGAGATGGAACAGCTGTTTCTAATAAAACAGCAGAAAATAAATGTTTAAGAAATGTAGAAGCTGGATATTATATAGCAAGTGCAAAAGCAACGTCAAATACAGTATGTGCAAAAGGATATTATAACGGAGCTCATACAGTAACTTATGGAAGTACAAGCTCATGTACACAATGTCCAGCCGGATATAGAGATGGAACAGCAGTAGAAAATAAGACAGCACAAAATAAATGTTTAAGAAATGTGGATGCTGGATATTATATAGCAAGTGCTAATGCAACAACAAATACTGTTTGTGCAAATGGATACTATAAAGAAGGACATACAGTAACTTATGGTTCAACAAGTAGTTGTACACAATGTCCAGCCGGATATAGAGACGGAAAAGAAGTAAATAATAAAACAAAAGAGAGCATGTGTTTAAGAAATGTACCAGCCGGATATAGAATTGCAAGTGTAAAAGCAACAACTAATACAGAGTGTGAAAATGGAACTTATAAAACAGCACATGGTGTTACATATGGAAGTTTGAGTAGCTGTACAACATGCCCAGCAGGATATAGAGATGGAACAGCATTTGCAACTAAAACTTCAGAAGATAAATGTTTAAAGAATGTAACAGCAGGTTATTATGTTGCTTCATCTAAAAACAAAGATGCTTCAACTTGTCCAAATGGATACTATAAAGGTTCACACACTGTTTCATATGGTGGAACAAGTTCATGTACACAATGTCCAGCAGGATATAGAGATGGAACAGCTGTTTCTAATAAAACAGCAGAAAATAAATGTCTTAGAAGTGTTCCTGGTGGAAATTATGTAGCAAGTGCTAGAGCTACATCAAATTCACAATGTTCAACAGGATATTATAAAGAAGCTCATGGAGTAACATATGGTTCTGTAAGTTCATGTAGTCAATGTCCTAGTGGATATACAACTGATGGAGGAGGAAAATCAGCAAGAAATCAATGTAGATATTGGAGTAATTGTGCAACAGGACATAATACATGTTCTGGTGGAACTGTTTATTATAATTGTAGTGATTGTAAGACAGGAAGTAATACATGTAAATATGGATGCGATACTTGTGGCGGTGGAACTTATGATTGTAATTGTAAAAGAACATGCGCTACTTGTTCATATTGCGTAAGTTACAAAACTGTAAGTTACGATTGTAGTTATTATCAACAACCTAGCGCAGATCATGGTTGGTGTACAGGAGAATCATGTTATGTACCTAAAACATGTACAAAGCAAGTATGTCAAGAAACAGGATATCGTGATTGTTATTGCTATAATAAATGTCAAACTTGTACTCATCCAACATATAATTGTAGATGTAGTTCTTGTAAAACAGGAAGTAACACATGTAAATATGGATGTGATTCATATTGGAGTGATTGTGCAAGCGGTGAAAACACTTGTAAAGCAGGTTGGGTATATGCAAGCTAATAGGAGATTTAATATGAAAAAAGTATTAGTAATATTAATTTGTTTATTAATGATTGCTGGATGTACAAAGAAGAATAATCCAAGCACTGAAAAAAAAGAAGAAATAATTACAACTGAAAAATTATATGAAAAATTATATGATATGGCATCAGACTATTATGAAAAAAATGATTTAGATGTTTTTACTGGAAAAAAAGATGAAGTATTTATATCATTGAAAGAGTTAAAAGAACAACATAAATATGATATTTCTGTTTTTGAAAAAAAATCATGTGATTTAGAAAAAAGTGGAGTAACATATAATATAAATGAATTAGGTTCATATGATGCTAGTAAGATAATTTTTGTAAACTTAGAAGGTTGTACAACATCAACAGAAACAAACGAAACAGAGGATGATTTAGAAGACAAGTCATTTATTGATGTATTCCTTGGTGATGAAAAAGCTGATGAAGGTGAAAAACAATTTTTATCAGCTCAAATGCTTTTATATAAATATGCTGATGAAATATATGAAAAAGGAAGATATAAAAGCTTTGAAAAAGTAGATGGAAAATATACAATTACATTAGAACAATTAGAAAAAATGGGATATGATATTTCTGGTTTTAAAGGTTTTGATAAGAAAAAGAGTAAAATAGAAATAGATGAAGATAATAAATATAATGTAAAATATGAAGGCAATCCTATAATGTGTAGTTTGTATAATGAATAATATAAAAGAATACTAATTAAAGTATTCTTTTTAATTTGTAATAATTTAATAAATATGATATATTTATATAGTAACAATAGGTGAAGATATGGAAAGTTTATTATATGAAATACAAAAATTAATTAATGAAATCAAAGATAAGATTGATGATGATATTAAAATTAAAATTAAATATCAAGTTTTATCTGTGTTATTTAATGATTTAAAGAAAATAAATACTGAAAGTGAACTTAGAACATACTTATCTAGAATAAATATAGAAGTTATTAGATTTGAAGAAGAGTATAATAGAAATTTAGATAAATATAAAAAAGATAAAGAATCAAGTGTTGATAGAAAAACATTAAATAATGAAGTTAGAGAATTAAATATTTTAGCTGCTCAAATTGATTCTTATAATAAAGTAATTAATAATATTAATAAGTTTTTAAAATCATTAGTTAAAGAAACTCCTAAGGAAACTAAAAGAAACAGTAGTGATGAAATAATAGAAAAACTAGAAAAATATAATAAAATGGATAAAAAAACATCTGAAGCTAAAAAGTTAAATTTACAAATATTTAATTTACGTGAGCAAAGAGAACAAGAAATTAAGTCAAAAGTTGGATATGATGGAGTAAAAATATTGTTTGAAATAGAAAGTTTAGAAGAAGTAGCTTCTAGGAGTAATAAAGAAAAAGATGAAGATTATAGTTTAGATGCAGCTGGATTTAATAGACAATTAAAGAATCTAATATATGCTTATAATGAATATTATTTTTTAGATAAAAGAATACCATTTTTTGTTGGTCAAACAAATTATAAATATGATAATAATAAAACAGATGGTCAAAATGAAGTTAGCTTTAAAAATAAATTTAATATTATAAATAGAAGACTAAAGAATATGATAGTTTCACTATTTGGAAGTGAAGAGGTTGAAATAAATGTTAATGGTAATAAGATTAGTTTTAATGACTTTTTATCTTATTTAACTAGATATAATATTTTAGGTGGTTATACTTTATTTGAAGTTAAAAACAAGGAAAGAAAACTTGGAAATGAAGATATAAACAAAAAAATGTTTGATGATAATAATAGACTAGTAATAGATACTATGAATGAGCTTTGCAAAATGTGTTTAAGTAAAATAGGAAATAGTACTATTAAAATAGAAGATCATCAAAAAGTACAAAGTGATTATAAAAAAGAAATTGAACTTAAATATAAAGAATTACAATTACTTTTAAGTAAGAAATTAATGGAGGGTAGAGGTGTACATAGATAAATTAATAAAAAGAGAAATATCTGTTTTAATAGTTTCTATTCTTGTAGTATTAATACTATTTATTGGAGTTTCATTTTCTTATTTTTTACTTGTAGATAAGGGTAAAGATAATACTATTAGTGTTGGAGATTTAAAGGTTAGTTTTTGTGAAGATGAAACATGTAATAAAGGATATGAAAATTTTGGACAAGTAATTGGTACTACTATGGTAGATGGTAAGAGTGTTGCTAAAAATATGTATCCATATATTTCAAATGAAGAAGCATTAAAAAGCACACCTTATATTTTTAATATAAAGAATACTGGAAGTTTAAAATCTATTCTTACTATTAAATTAAAAGAAGATAAAGATTACGAATATAATGGAAATTATAAAAATTTAGTAGAATTATATTCAAATAATATTAAAATTGGTATATCTAATTGTAGCAATCATTTAAATAGAGATGAGGTTACTATAAGAAAATATGGAGAGCTAAATAATAATATTATTTTAACAAATGAAGTTTTAAATAAAGGCGAAGAAAAAACATATTGTTTATGGACATGGCTAGATGAAAATACACCAAATGATGTTTATAATACATATTTTGTTGCCAATCTTGATTTTGAAGTTGAATATAAACCAGAATACTAAGGAGTGTTATTATGAAATGTCCTGCATGTGGAGCAGAGTTATCTTATAATATAAAAGATGAAAAAGTAGTTTGTGAATATTGTAAATCTGTTTTTAATCCACAAGAGTTAGAAGCTAAAAATAAATATGCAAATGAAAGAGAACAATTTGAAGGAAAAAGTTATAATTGTCATCAATGTGGGGCAACATTATTAACTTTTGATGAAACAGCAATTACTTTTTGTAGTTATTGTGGTTCACAAAGTATAATTGAATCTAAAATGATAAAAGTTAATAATCCAGACGTTATTATTCCATTTAAAATAACAAAAGAAGAAGCAATATCTTCTTATAAAAAAATGTTAAAAAAATCATTATTTGTACCAAAATATATGAAAGATGAATTTACTGTTGAAAAATTTAGAGGAATATTTATTCCATACGTAATATATAAAACATCTTTGCATGGAAAGTGTACTAATAAAGGAAGCAAATATAGTCATAGATCAGGTGATTATGTTTATTATGATGACTATAGAATAGATGCAAATGTTGATGCAGATTATAATGGAATATCATTTGATTTGTTATCTAAGTTTTATGATGATTTTAGTATTAATATTCCATTTAATTTTAATGAAGCAATTGAATTTAATAAAAACTATTTAATTGGTTTTTATGCTGATACAAAGGATGTTCAGGATGATGTATATGATGAAGATGCTAGAAATATATCTTCTTTAGATGCTTCTAAATATTTAAAAAAGAGAAGTGAATTTCATAGATATGGATGCACAGACCCAAGTGTAACTTTAGATGTGTCTGAAAGAAAAACAGGTATGTTTCCAGTATATTTTTTAGCAATAAGAGATAAAACAAATAGATTACATTATGCTGTTATAAATGGTCAAACTGGTCGTGCTGTAAGTGAATTGCCAATTGATTTTAAAAAGTATTTATTATCTACGTTATTATTATCAATAATAATATTTTTAGTATTAAATGCTAAATTTGTTATTATACCTAGACATATACTTATTTTTTCACTTATTTTATCTGTTATTAGTTTAGTTGTGTCTATTTCTCAATTAAAAAAAATAAATGAAAAAGAAAATAGATTAGATGATTTAGGATACTTATCAAAAACTGATACTGATAAAATGATAGATTTAAAAATGAAAAAGAATAAAAGAATTGAGAAAAAGTTTAGTAGTAAAAGACTTAAAATTTCAATTTTATTATTTATTCTATTTGCTTTATTATTTCATTTTGGAATTAATTCAAATTCAATGAATATGATATTTATTGTCTTCTTTTTTGGAAATTTTGTAGCAGGATTTAATATAATTGCTGAAATATTTAGATATTTTATAGATATTATTAATAATAGAAAACAAAAAGTTAAAAGTAGTTTTAAATTAAAATTTAAAGATATATATAAACAAATTATTTCTATTGTAGTTTGTGCAATTGTATTTTATAGTTATACTCATTTTGATGAACCATATTACATAGCATCTATTTTTAGTTTATTAATGACTATTATTTCTTTTAGTGATTTAATTAAAGAACATAATTTATTAACTTCTAATAAATTGCCTCAATTAGAAAAAAGAGGAGGGGAAGAAAATGAAAAATAAAATAATAAGTTTAATCTTAATATTAGTTTTTTCATTTAGTTTAAATCTTAGTTTATTTGCTTTAGAAGATGAAATAGATGAAAGTAATAATGAAACTGTAAAAGAAGAATTGAATGATGATAATAGTGAAAATACAGAAACAAATGAAGTAGAAGAAACAAGTTCAAATAGCTTTAATTATAAGAATCCAACCACTAATTATGAATTAATTATAGAAGATGATGCTAATTTATTTAGTTCTTCTGAAATATATAAGTTAAAGACTAATATGATAGAACTTACTCAATATGGAAATATTGCTTTAAAAACAATAAATAAGAATTCAACTACTCCAGAATCATTTGCATCAAGTTATTATCATAAATTATTTGGAAAACAAAGTGGAACATTGTTTTTAATAGATATGGATAATAGGTATCTATATATATTCTCTGACGGGTCAAATTATAAAATAATAACAAAAAATAATGCTAATACTATCACAGATAATGTATATAGATATGCAAAAAATGGAAATTATTATTCTTGTGCTGATGAAGCTTTTATTCAAATTGGACAATTATTAAAGGGTAGTAAAATAGCACAACCAATGAAATATACAAGTAATGCTTTAATTGCAATTATATTATCTGCTTTTATTAATTTCTTTATTATTGTAAATATATCTAGATTAAAGAAATCTAATGACAAGGGAATGCTTGAAAATTGTAAGATAAATTTTGACATTAAAGAAATAACTGGAACTAAAACAGGTGTTCATAGTGAATATCGACCTATTAGTGATAGTAGTTCCTCCGGTGGAGGTTCTTCAGGCGGCGGAGGAAGTGGAGGTGGCGGTGGCTCTTCTGGTGGAGGAGGAGGCCATGGTTTCTAAAACTAATAAAAAAGAGTTTAAAAAACTCTTTTTTTATGATAAAATCTTTCTTATGGAAAGAGATAAGATTAAAAATTTTTGTATAATAGCTCATATAGATCATGGTAAGAGTACTCTAGCTGATAGAATACTTGATATTTGTGGTGCTGTAAGCGAGAGAGAAAGAAAAGAACAAATATTAGATTCTATGGATCTTGAACGTGAACGTGGTATTACAATTAAATTAAATGCAGTTGAACTTCATTATAAAGGATATACACTTCATTTAATAGATACACCAGGACATGTGGATTTTAGCTATGAAGTTAGTCGTAGTCTAGCAGCGTGTGAAGGAGCAATATTAGTAGTTGATGCTACTCAAGGAATAGAAGCTCAAACACTTGCTAATCTTTATCTTGCACTTGATGCTAATCTAAAAATAATACCAGTCATAAATAAAATAGATTTGCCTAATGCAGACCCAGAGAAAGTTACTCGTGAACTTGTTAATACAATTGGATTTAGTGAAGATGAAATTATTTTATGTTCTGGTAAAACTGGTGAAGGAGTAGATAAGTTACTTGATGCAGTTGTTGAAAGAGTTCCAAGTCCAAAAAGTGAATCTAACAAATTAAGAGCATTAATTTTTGATAGCTATTTTGATCCTTATAAAGGAGTAGTTGTTCTTGTTAGAATTGTAGATGGAAAAGTTAGTGTAGGGGATAAAATAAGATTTATTAATTCAAATGCAGTTTATGAAGTATTAGAATTAGGTAAACATACTCCTCATGAAATTAAGAAAAAAGAATTAGTATCTGGTGAAGTTGGATTTTTAAGTGCATCTATAAAAAGTATTACTGAAGTAGAAGTTGGAGATACTATTTGTATAGATGGTGAAAATGTAGAAAGTTTGCCTGGATATAAACCTATGAAACCAATGGTATTTAGTGGTATTTATCCAGTTGATAGTTCAAAATATAATAATTTAAAAGAAGCATTACTTAAATTAAAACTTAGTGATGCATCATTAATATTTGAACCTGAAACTAGTGTTGCACTAGGTTTTGGATTTAGATGTGGTTTTTTAGGTCTTCTTCATATGGAAATTATTGAAGAGAGAATAGAAAGAGAATTTGATATAGATATAATTGCTACTAGTCCAAGTGTTATATATGAAGTTATTTTAAGTGATGGAACTAGTGTTAGTATTGATTCACCATCTAAAATGCCTGAACCAACTAAAATATCTAAAATACTAGAACCGTTTGTTAGAGCTAATATATATGTTCCAAGTGAATATGTTGGTCCAATTATGGAATTATGTCAAGATAAAAGAGGTATATATAAAAATATGAGTTATCTTGATGAAACTCGTGTAAATATTACATATGAGTTACCTTTATCTGAAATAGTTTATGATTTTTTTGATAAATTAAAAAGCTATACTAAGGGATATGCATCTTTTGATTATGAATTCATTGGAAATGTGGAAAGTAAACTAGTTAAAATGGATATATTATTAAATGGTGAAATAGTTGATGCATTAAGTGTAATTGTACATAAAGATGCTGCATATAAGCGAGGAAGCATAGTTTGTAAAAATTTAAAGAAAATAATTCCTAGACAAATGTTTCAAGTTCCAATTCAAGCTGCTATTGGAACAAAAGTTATAGCACGTGAAGATATTTCTGCAATGAAGAAGAATGTTCTTGCTAAATGTTATGGTGGTGATGTTTCACGTAAGAGAAAACTTTTAGAAAAACAAAAAGAGGGAAAAAAGAGAATGAAACAAGTAGGTAGTGTTTCTATTCCTCAAGAGGCATTTTTAACTATATTAAGTACAGACCAAATGGAATAATTAATTAAAGAAAGTAAGTGAGTCATTATAATTATTAGTATTATTATTTGACTTTAATGGTTTACTTTCTTTTATTTCGTCTATTTCTTTGGTATTCTTTTTAAAAATAGATTTTTCATGATTTACATATGGTCTAATTTCTTTGTAAACTGGAATTGTTTTTTTTATAACATTTAGTGTTTTGTTTGTTCCACTTAAAATACTTGAGAATTTTATATTTTTAATAATATTTAATAAATTAGGATTCATTTTAATCACCTATAATATTATATGAAAAATATAAAAAAAGTATTTTTATTTTAAAATTATTATGTTATAATCTTAATATATAGAATAAGAAGGAAGATTTAATATGGCAAAAAAAGGTGAAGTTGTTAATAATAATTCTAAAGCAAAAAAGCAATTAAAAGGCCCTATTGGAGCTATTATTAATGAAGTTTTATCATTAGTAAATGCTTTAGTATCAGGTGTAACTTTCTTATTTGTAACATTACCAGTTAGTTTTTATAAATCTATGAAAAAACTTAATGATAAAATGAGAGAAAAGCCTATAGATGCTAAAGAGCTAACAAGTGAAGAACTTGCATATAATCCAGAAATGGGTGTTATAGATAAAGGTATTATTGGTAATTTAGCTGATAAAATTCAAAAGAAAATTGATAACTTATCTTTTGTTAAAGCCGCTAAAGAGAAAAAAGAAGCAAATTTAAAACCTATTGAAATAGATGTTGAAAAAGATTCAGTTAAATCTGAAGTTAAAACTACATTTAAATATGTAGCTAAAAATAAAGATGGAGAAATAGTTACTGGTTATTTTCCAGCATTTTCTAAAATGGATGTTTATTCATATTTAAATGATGAAAAAATGACTGTCTTTGAAATAACAACTAGTAAGAATGTAACTTTCTTACACTCAGAATCTAATATGTTTAAAACGAAGATGGCTACTAAAGATTTAGTATTCTGGTTAACACAATTATCTACATATATTAAAGCTGGTATTCCTTTAACTGATGCTGTTAGAGTATTAGCTCAACAAGATAAAAGAAAAAAATATAAAGGATTATATGATTCACTTATTTATGAGTTAACAACAGGTCAATCATTTTCAGAAGCCCTAAGAAGACAAAGTGGAGCTTTCCCTTCATTACTAGTTAATATGGTTAAGTCTTCTGAAATGACTGGTAGTGTAGAAAAAACTCTTGATGAAATGAGTGAATACTATCAAGAAATAGAGGATACTAAAAAAGCAATCATAAGTGCTATTGCTTATCCAGCAGTAGTTATGGTATTTGCTATTGGTATTGTAATCTTTATGCTTACATATATTGTTCCTAAGTTTGTAGAAGTTTACGAATCAATGGATTCAGAAATTAATGCAATAACTCAATTGTGTTTAGATATATCTGCATTCTTAAAAACTAAATACTTGTACTTGATTAGTGGTATATTGATTGTAGTTGTTGGATACATATTATTGTTTAAAAATGTTAAAGCATTTAAAGTGTTTATGCAAGAATTATTTATGCATTTACCGGTTGTTGGAAAACTAATTATAGCAAAAGAAATGTCTATGTTTAGTAGAACATTTGCATCTTTACAAAAGAACAATGTATTACTTACTGAAAGTATTGATATTTTAGCAAAAATTACTGAAAATGAAATATATAGAGATATAATGCTTAGAACAATTAATAACTTGATGAAAGGTAATAAAATGAGTGAAACATTTGCTAATCACTGGGCAGTACCAGAAATAGCATATTTCATGATTGTTACTGGAGAGTCAACTGGTGAACTTGCTGAAATGTTAGATAGAGTAGCTGATTATTATCAAAAAGAACAAAGAAATATTGTTGCATCTATTAAAACATTCATTGAACCAGTTATGATTATAAGTTTAGCAGTAGTTGTTGGATTTATCTTAGTAGCAATATTAATACCAATGTTTGATATTTATTCTACTGTATCATAAAAAGTAGGGGGAGTTATGGAAATATTTATTATAATATGGTTAGGTATCATTGGAGCAATTATGGGAAGTTTTCTTGGTTGCATGGGATACAGAATTCCAAATAAAATAAAAACTACTTATCCAAGTAGTTTTTGCTCTAATTGTAAAAATCCATTAAAATGGTATATGAATATTCCAATATTATCATATACATTTCTTGGTGGAAAATGTGCTTATTGTAAAGAAAAGATAGGTTTTATATATTTTTTGACTGAATTACTTGGATGCGCATTATTTATACTTAATTATTGTATCTTTAAATTTACATTACCATTTTTTATATCAACTATACTTACATGTGTATTGCTTGTAACAATAGTTAGTGATTTTAAATATTATTATATATCTGATAGAGTATTAATTATATCTAGTATTGCATTACTAATAGCATTTATAGTATTTTTAAAACCTATGGATTTACTTGTAAGAGTAATTAGTGCTGTTGTATTATTCTTGTTTATGATTGGAATTAAAATACTTGGAAATTCTATGTTTGAAAAAGAATCACTAGGGGACGGAGATATTAAATTAATGGCTGTAATTGGATTTGCAGTTGGTTGGCTTGATAGTTTTGTTACATTATTCTTTGCATCAGTTCTTGGTTTAATATTTTCACTTATTATATTAGCTAAAAATAAAGATCATATGATTCCATTTGGACCGTTCTTAATAATGGGGTCACTATTAGTTACATATTTATCTATGTATATAGATCCATATTTAAAAATGTTATTTGCATTATAAAAAAGACTTTATTGTCTCTTTTTTATTTATGAACTAATACTAAATCTCCAACTTCATAATTATCATACACGTATTGACTAGCAGAAGATGGAACTCTTACACAACCATGAGAACCGTATTGATGATAAGCTTCATTACCATAATTTTGTTCATCATCACCAATTAAATCATGAATTCCTTCACCAAATTCATTATATGGAATCCAGTGATGAGCATAACAATTATCATAATTAGTAAATTTCCATTCCTCAGCCATCCAGTCAATATCAAAAGCACCTATATGAGTAGGAGATATATCTCTTCCTGATCTAGTTTGAAATCTTTCAGTATATCTACCACTAATATAACAACTCATTCTTTGTGAACCCAAATCAATATCAATAAATCTATCACCTAGAAATTCTAATGATTTAATGTCTACAAAATAGAATTGTTCATCATTATAGTTATATATTTCAGCCCATTTATCATTAATATTATACACATATACTACTGAAAATGAATCTATTGTAGCTTTTTCATCAGTTAATTCTTTATTATAATATCCACTTATATCTCCATTAATATAACCATAACCATCTACTCTAATAAAGTCTTCAAATAATTCGACATCTTCACTTCTAACATAGAAGTTTTCTCTATAATCAATATCTCCAATAAAAGCATAGTCATTTCCTTTTAAAAATACATATGTAATATAATCATGATCTATTGGTTTAACAGGCATAGTTAATTCTTTATCTAAATATAAATAAGCTCCTTTTCTAATATAACCATAACTATCTACTTTTTTAACTGCAGAAATTAAAAAATCACTTCTAACAAAACCACTTATTCCATCTTCAAAAGTAACTAAACTATATTCACCATTGCTAGCTATTTCATGGCATGCTTCATTAAAGCATTTATATCCAATATATCTACCAGTAGAATCGTATATAATTGTAGTATCATTTATAACTTTATCACTATCAGTTGTTGTATTTACATATTCAGTTCTTGTTAAATTAGGTATTATAGTTAATGAAAGATTTTCAACATAAACATATTTACCATCTAAATCAATTAATGTATATTGCCCATTTGTTTTAATAGCTGTAACTCTATGATATCCTTCTATTTTACCAATGTATTTTCCATATTTATTATACATGTTACAACTACTATTAATATCTCTTAAATTATCTTCTGTAATATCTGAATATTCATTTTCTAATAAATCAACTCTATAGTCAAATATTCCATTATTTTCATCAATTACTTCTTCTGGTTCAACTATTTCTAATACTGTTTTTTCAAATGAAGATAGTTCTACAGGATCAGTCTTATTAGATTTACAACCTGATAAGCTTAATGCTTGAACCAAAGCAAGTGATATTGCAATTTTTCTAATGTATTTATTTTTCATTTTTCCCCCCTTAAAAAGTGTTCATATTATATCATAAAGTGTATAATTTGTAAAGTTTTGAAGATAATAAAAAAGTATTATGTTATAATTAACTAGGTGATTTTATGATATTAGCTTTAGTGTTATTTATATTAACTTATATATTTATATTAGTTTTTTCTAATCATAAACATATTGTTGCTTTAGTTAGTGCATTTGTTTTTATTATTTTAGGAATATTACCAATAAATAAAGTAATACCTAGTATAGATTTTAATGTATTATTAATGATTCTTGGTATTATGGGAACAGTTAACTTATTTATAGATTCAAAAATGCCTAATAAATTATCAGATTATATTATAGATGTTTCCCATAATACTAAATGGATGACTATATTACTAGCTTTTTTTGCTGCGATAGTTAGTGCTTTTATTGATAATGTTGCAACTGTATTAATGATAGCACCAGTAGCACTTGCAATAGCTAAAAAAGTAAAAGTTTCACCAGTTCCAATACTAATTTCAATATCTATATTTTCTAATTTAGAAGGAGCAGCTACATTAGTAGGAGATACTACTTCAATATTACTTGCTGGAGCTGCTAATATGAATTTTTTAGATTTCTTTATATATGATAAAAAAATGGGATTATTTTTTATAATTCAAATTGGAACATTACTTAGTTTATGTATTTTATATTTTAAAATAAGAAAAAGAAGTAAAAAAGTAGAGAAATCTGATGAAGAAATTATAGTAAATGATTATATACCTACTTATTTATTAGCTCTTACTATTATTAGTTTAATAATAGCATCTTTTATACCTAATAAATTTGAATTAACTAATGGATTAATATGTATGACTTTTTATTTAATTGGATTAATTAGAGATTTAATTAAAGATAAAGATTTCAAGATACTTACTAATAGTTTAATGACAATTGATTATCAAACATTATTACTTTTAGCTAGTTTATTTGTTGTAATAGGTGGTATTAAAGAAGCTGGAGTAATTGATGCAATTAGTAATCTATTTACTGGTTTTTCATCAAATGTATTTATTATTTATACTATAATAGTTTTCTTTTCTGTAATAATATCTGCATTTATTGATAATATTCCATATGTTGCTACTATGTTACCTGTAGTATATGCAATGTCAATTAATTTAGGTATTAATCCAACAATTTTATATTATGGTTTGATTATTGGAGCTACATTAGGAGGAAATATTACACCAATAGGAGCTAGTGCTAATATAGCATCAATTGGAATTCTAAATAAAAATGGTTATAAAATATCATTAAAAGAATACTTATCATATAGTGTACCAATAACACTAGTTGCTGTTTTATCTGGTTATTTAATAGTAGCATTTGAATATTTAGTTTAAAAGGTTTTTATACCTTTTTTATTTTACTTTTTAATATTATTTTGATATAATATGCTTCACTTGAATTGGAGGATTATATGGCAGAAATTATTATGCTTGATAAAATTCCTAGAGAATATAAATATAAGTTTTTTGATGCTGGAGCTTTTGCTAAATGTTATTTAACTAAAGATGGTAGAGTCTTAAAAGTTTTTTTTGCTGACATTAGTAATTATGAAAATAATATTATTAAAGTATCTAATTTAGAAAGTGATAGTATTATATTTCCAAGTATTCTATTTACTAATAGTGATAATCATTTAATAGGATATGTTTCAGATTATGTAATTGGTAATAGATTAGATAATCTAAATGGCAACACTAATATGGAATCATTTATTAATGCATTAAAAGAATTAGAACTAGAATTAAAAAGATTATCAAAAGAAAGATTAAGTGTTAGCGATATTAAAGGTGAAAACTCTTTTTATACGCCTAAACAACATATTAAATTAATAGATATAGATTTTTATAGATTTGATACAATTAATGATTTAAATAGTATTTATAGAGAAAATATGTCTGAATTATATTCATTAATTAGACATGATATATTAAGAATTAATCCTCATAGATTTAAAAGTAAGCAGATATGTGATATGGATGAACTAATATCAAGAGGTTTAATGAGTGATGCTGATTATTTGTATGAAATAAAAAGAGAAATAGAAAGAACATATGGTTATAGAGTTAGAACATATGATGAATTTAATAATGGACTTAGATTAATTATTAAAAAATTTTAATAATTAGTCTTTTTTATTATATCTAAGTCTAAAATATGGTATAATTCTTATGATAGGTGAGAATATGAAAAAGGGTGTAAAATTAATAATTAGTTTATTAATAATGATTTGCCCATTATTAATAAAAGCAAATACATATAATTTAGAGAAAGAAAATGTAAATGGATATATATTAAGAAATGCATATAGAGA
>CACWLI010000018.1 GCA_902761685.1 uncultured Erysipelotrichaceae bacterium
TAAATTTGGTGGAATGTTAAGTAGAGATGAATATACATTATCAAAAAGAAATAATAGAAGTTATTTGTATAATGGAAGTGCGTATTGGACACTAACAGCCAGATGTAGTAGTAAATCAAAATGAAACAAATAATAGAAGATGCTGTATTAAAATCAATAAGGAATGCAAAAGAATACACAGTAACATTTATAGGGAATGGTGGGACACCAAAATATGTAAATAAAAAAGTAAATAGTGTTTAGTACTTTTTTCTTGACATAAAAAATTTAAAGTACTAAAATAAAACAGCTATTAAAAAGGAGGAAATTATGAAAAGAAATTATTACAGATTAGATATGAATGGTGTTATATATTGGCAAAGTGATAATGAAGGTAGATTTATTCACGATAGATTTGAACATAGAGATGTAGAAGAATTAAACTATTTATATTTTAATCAAATTAACAAGAATACATATCAAGAAAAACTAACAGGACAAGTTATTAAAATTATTGGAAATGAAATTGTTCATCCATTAGGAGTAGTAATTCCATTATCAAATTTTACTCCATGTAAAAGTGATGAAATATTAGAATCATTTGATAGACTAAAAAAGAGTAATTCACTTGTTGAATATAATAGAATAATAAAGGATTTACTTGTAAATAGTCATTATTGTGAATTAGCTAAAAATAAAAGAGAAGGATTAGTTTTAAAGAAATAAAAAGATATTAATAAAAAAGATATCTTTTTTATTAATTTAATGTTATAATTTTAATAGATTTTGAGGGTGAATAATATGAAATTAACTAGAACAGAAGCAAGAGAAAAAATTATGATTATTTTATATCAAATAGATTTTTATCTAAAAGATGATATGTCTTTTGATGTAGAAGAGGTTATTAAAGAGAATCTTGAGATGGACAATAAATATGTTAAAGATATAGTTCATGGTGTTTTAGATAATTTAGATTCACTTGATAAAACTATTTCTAAGTATTTAGAAGGATGGACATTAGATAGGCTTGGTAAAACAGATAAAGCTATATTAAGATTAGCAACATATGAAATGTTATATTATGACACTCCAAAAGTAGTAGTAATTAATGAAGCAGTCGAATTATCTAAAAAATATAGTGATGATAAAGTAGTTAAGTTAATAAATGCTGTTCTTGATAAAATAAGAGATAATGAGGAAATAAATGAATAATGATTATCTTACAATTAGTGAAATAAATAAAATAATTAAATATACAATTGAAGGAAATGAAGAATTAAGAAGTGTCTATATAAAGGGTGAAATTAGTAATATAAAATATCATTCTAGAGGACACTTATATTTTTCTTTAAAAGATGAAACTAGTAAAATAAATGCAGTTATGTTTAATTATGATAGATATTTAAGTTTTAATCCAAAAGATGGAGATTCTGTTTTAGTACATGGTAGGATTAGTGTGTATGAGGCAAGCGGTAGTTATCAAATATATGTTGATAGTATGGAAATGGATGGTATTGGAAACTTATATGTTTTATTTGAAAAATTAAAAAAGAAACTAAGTGAAGAAGGTTTATTTGATAAAGAACACAAACAAAAAATAAAAAGAGTTCCAAGAAAAATAGGAGTTATTACTGCTCCAACTGGAGCTGCTGTAAGAGACATTATTTCTACTATAAACAGACGTTTTCCTATGACTGAAATATATTTATTTCCAACATTAGTTCAAGGTGAAAGTGCAGCACCAAATATTGTTAAGATGATAGAGCTTGCAAATACATTTGATGATATAGATACAATTATACTTGGACGTGGTGGTGGAAGTATTGAAGATTTATGGGCTTTTAATGAAGAAATTGTAGCAAGAGCTATATATAATAGTAGAATACCTATAATTAGTGGAGTAGGTCATGAAATAGACTTTACAATTAGTGACTTTGTGGCAGATTTAAGAGCACCAACTCCAACTGGAGCTGCCCTTATGGCAACACCTGATATAGAGGAAGTTAGAAGATACTTTAGAAATTCATTTGAAAGAATAAACACTGCTATTGAGAATAAACTATATAGTTATAATCAATTGATACATAAATATAAAACAAATTATATATTAAATAATCCAATTAAATTATACGAAATGCAAGAACAAAAACTTGATACTTTATATGACAGATTAAATTTATATATAAATAATTTAATTGAAACAAATAAACATAAATTAGATAAGTATAAATCAAATTATATATTAAATAATCCAAAAGTATTATATGAACAAAAATATCAAAATATTGAACTATATAAAGAAAAAATAAATAAAGATATTAAGAATATTATTAATGATAATATTAATAGAATAGATACTTTAAAAGTAAAAGTAGAATTATTAAATCCAGATAATATATTAGATAAAGGATATTCTGTATCGTATAAAGATGGTAAAATAATTAAAGATATAAAAGATATAAAAGAAAATGATAAAATTACTACTAGATTTAAAAATGGTAGTGTTATAAGTGAAGTAAGGGAGATAAAATAATATGGCGGAGAAGAAAGAAAAATCATTTGAAGATTCAGTAAGACAACTTGAAACAATAGTAGGAGAACTTGAAAGTGGAGAACTTGATTTAGATAAGTCAATTGAAAAATATACTGAAGCTATGAAATTAATTGAATTTTGTGAAAAAAAACTAAATTCTGCTAGTGAAACAATAAATAAATTAGTGGATGAAAATGGTAAAATAAGTGATTTTAAAGTTGAAGAGTAAATAATTGGAAAATAGTTATTTATTGGCAATATAATTAATTATATAATGTTAAAAATAATAAAGAGGTGATATCATGAAAAAAATGATATTTACTTTCTTTATTATTTTATTTTTGCCTACTTATATATTTGCTTACTCTAAATTTGTAATACCAGGTGGTGAAACTATAGGAATAGATATTAATACTGATGGATTAATTGTTGTAGGTTTCTATTCAGTTAATGGTGAATATATTGCAAAAAAGAATATAAGAGTAGGAGATAGAATAACAAAAATTAATAATAAAGAAGTAACTTCATTAAGTGAATTATCTAACGTAATAAATAATGAAATAGAAGAAAATTTAAGTGTTGATATAGAAATAGTTAGAAATAATAAAATAATTAATACTAAATTAGAATTAGTAGAAGAGAATAATGTTTTAAAAACAGGTCTATATGTTAAAGATAATGTAGTTGGTATTGGTACTCTTACATATATTGATCCAGTAACTAAAGTATATGGATCTTTAGGACATGAAATTATTTTAAGCGAAACTAATGATAGAGTAGAAATAAAAAATGGAAATATACTTATAAGCAATATTACTAGTATTAATAAAAGTAGAAATGGATATGTTGGTAGTAAAAATGCTAAAATATCTTATGATAAGAAAATAGGAACAATAGAAAAGAATATTTATAGTGGTATTTATGGAATATATACAGATAATATAAATAAAAAAGATACTATTGAAATAGAATCATTTGATAATATTCAAAAAGGAGAAGCTTATATATTAACTGTTACAAAAAATCAAGAAATAAAAAAATACAAAATAAATATAGTAGATAAATATTACAGTAAAAAAGATACTGGTAAATCATTTGCATTTGAAGTAGTTGATGAAGAATTATTAAAAGTAAGTGGGGGAATTGTACAAGGAATGAGTGGGTCCCCAATTATTCAAAATGATAAACTTATTGGTGCTGTTACAAATGTTGTAGTTGATAATGTTAAGTTGGGTTATGGGATATCTATTGTGACAATGCTTAAGGATGGCGATGAGATAAGAAATTAATATTGTATTTTAATTTCTTTTTTGTTACAATTAAATTAGATAATAGAGAGGTAAGATTATGGATACGTTAGAAAACAAATTAATGATTACAGTAGAAGATGGAAGCAAAAAAGTTATTAATGTTTTAGATATTATAGATTCATATGTATTTAATAAGTCTTATATGATTTATACTTTTGAAGATGAAACAAACGCTTTATATGCTTCTATAATTGATGAAAGTGATAATTCTTTTTCACTAGAACCTATAACTAGTCAAGAAGAATTAAACTATATTGATGGAGAAATTGATAGAGTTGCTAGTGAATTAGAAGAAGTAGCAGCATAATAGAAGGGGGAAAAGATAGTTATGGCAGCAAGTCCAAATTCTTTAGAGGGCCTTCAATTAAGTGGTCAAATACCTGCATTTATTCCAGAAGCTGATTTAATTGAAGCATGTAATAGATGGGGTATTCCAGCCACTGATCTTAGTTATGAATTAAATGAAGCCCAACTTAAAGGATTAAAAAATGATATAAAAATTCAAGCAGCTATTAGAAATGATAAAGAAAAGAAAAAATATGAAAAAAAAGCTGGTGATCTTCAAAAGCTAATAGATAAATATGAAGCTTTAAAGACTAGTAAGGCATCAGTTCTTAATGCTGAAGAAGTTGCAAGAATAGATGAATTAATTACTAAACTAAATGAAGAAAAAGCTAAAGTTACTAGTAAATCAAATTCTATTGAATTTGATAGTTTAGAGTCTCACTTTGAAAATGATGGTAATAAAAATATTGTTCAAAGAGTTGATAGTAAATTAGCAGAATTAAATGGTAAAATAGCAGAACATTACAATGAACAAATTAATGATGCTTATAAAGAATTATCAATAGCTAAACATGAAAAAGACAATGCACATAGTAAGTTTAAGAAAGCAATTTCTGAAAAGAAAATGCAAAGAATATCTGCTAGAATTGCTAGACTTAAACAAAAACAAGGTAGATTCTATGGTAATCAAACTAGATTAATTAATAAAAACTCTGATAAATATATTAAGAGAATGAGAGCAAAACAAGATAAGTTCAATAGAGAACAAGCTATGATTAATGCTCAAGTTAAAAATATAGAAAGAATTAATGCTGAGGCAGCAAAATTAAATGCTGAAAAAGCAAATCTTGATGCTGATATTAGTGCATTAGATACTTCTAAACTTTCTGGAAGAGTGGAAAGAACTCTAATGGAAGCCAATAAGAAAAAAATAGAGAGTCAACTTAGAGATCTTAAAAGAAAACAAGCTTACTGTGATAGAAGAATTCAACATAAAGTTGTTATTGGAAGAACATTATAAAATAAAAATGTTTCCTTTTTTGGGAAACATTTTTTATATGTGTAATAATGTAACTGCAATTCTAAAATAAATTATTAAAGAAACCGCATCAACAAGAGTTGTTATAAATGGACTAGCCATTACTGCTGGGTCAAATCCTAATTTTTTTGCAAGTATTGGAAGAGAACATCCAATTACTTTAGCTACACATACAGTTATTACAAGTGTTAAACATACAACTAATGCAACAGTAGTTGTAACACCGTCAATTACTAATAATTTAACAAAATTTGCTATTGCTAAAGTAATACCAACTAATACTGCAACTCTAATTTCTTTCCATATTACTTTTAAAATATCATTAAATTCTATATCATTTAATGATAAACCACGAATAATTGTAACTGATGCTTGACCACCAGCATTACCACCAGTATCCATAAGCATTGGTATAAATGAAGTAAGAATTACCATCGCTGCTAAACTGTCTTCATAATGTTGAATAATTTTACCAGTAAATGTTGCAGAAACCATTAATAGGAGTAACCATGGAATTCTACTTTTCCAAATATCTAAAACTGAAAGTTTTAAGTAAGATTTTTCTGTTGGTAAGATAGCTGCCATTTTTTCAATATCTTCAGTAGCTTCTGCTTCGATAATATCGATAACATCATCGATAGTAATAATTCCAACTAATTTGTTTTCTGAATCAACAACAGGTACACTTGTAAGGTCATAATCTTGAATTATTTTGGCAACTTCTTCTTGATCCATTAATGTATTTACAGATATGAAGTCATCTTCCATAATATCTTTTATATCTTTGTCATCACTATTTACAACTAAATCTTTTAGTTTTACTATACCAACTAGTTTTCTACTTTTATCAGTTACATAACAAGTATTAATAGTTTCTTTATCATCATATTCTTGTCTGATTTTTTTAATTGCATCTTTTATAGTTATATATTCTTTAAAATCAAGATACTCTACAGTCATTATACTACCTGCTGAATTATCAGGGTATTTTAATAATTGATTTATATTTCTTCTTGTTTCTTTATCTACTTTACTAATTAATTTATTAACTACATTAGCAGGCATTTCATCAATTAAGTCAGTTGCATCATCAGCTGCCATATCATTGATAATATCAACAGCTTCTGAATCACTAAGTGAAGTAATAATATTAGCCTCTGTATCAGTTTCTAAATATGAAAATACATCAGCAGCAATATCTTTCGGCAGTAGTCTAAATACCTTTATCAATTCTTTTTGAGGCAATTCTTCAAGTATTTCTGCAATATCATATTCATTCATATCAACTAACAATTCTTTAATTTTAGAATACTTTTTTTCTTCAATTAAATCTTCAAATTTTTCTAACATATTATTTCACCACCTTTTTGTGTTTAAATTATACTATATTTTTATTTAAATGTGTCAAAAAATATAAAATTTGTATCATATTTTTATATAATTTTGTATAATACAATTAAGATTTGAAGAGGTGCAGTATATGAATAATGGTATTCCCATACATGTTGGTATAATAATGGATGGAAATGGTAGATGGGCAACTAGACAAGGACTTAAGAGAACAGATGGTCATTATGCAGGATATAAAAGACTAAAACAAACGGCATTACATATTTTAGATAAAGGAGTTAAATATTTAAGCGTATTTGCTTTTTCAACAGAAAACTTTGGAAGAAGTGATGAAGAAGTAAACTATTTAATGAGTTTATTTGTAAAAGCATTCAAAAGTGACAAAAAATTTTTTATAAAACATGATATTAAAGTAGTATTTTCAGGAAGACGTAAACCACTTAGTGATGAAGTATGGAATGTAATGAAAGAAATAGAAGAAAGTACTAAAGATTGTAAAAAGGGAGTATTTAATTTTTGTATTAACTATGGTGGACAAGCTGAAATAGTTGATGCAGCTATTAAAATTGCTTCTTTAGCACGTGAAAATAAAATTAATTTAGATGAGTTAGATACTAATAATTTTTATAAATATTTATATAATGATTTACCACCAATTGATTTAATGATTAGAACTAGTGGAGAAGTAAGAATTAGTAATTTTATGTTATATAGTATAAGTTATGCTGAATTATATTTTACTAGTACATGTTTTCCAAATTTCGATGAAAATGAATTTGATAAAGCACTACTAGATTATCAAAATAGGAATATAACAAAAGGTAAAATTAAGTAAATCTATTTAATTTTACTTTTTTTTATGTTAAAATAAATTGAAAGGTAAGGTAGTTATGAAGTATTTAAGAAAAATAATATTTGCTTTAATAATATTAAGTGTATTTGTATTTGTTAAAGCAGAAGGTGCTTTTAGTGCACAAGAAGTTGCTAATAAGTTTTCCAGTACAACTTTAATTGAAGCGTTATCAGAATTAGGTGGTTCATATAATGCTATAGTTGATACAGAAAATAATAAAATTAATATTTATAGTGGAGAAGAAAAATTATTATCATTTGACTATACTAGTGAATATATAGAATATAGTGATTTAACTACAGTTATTACAGAAGACAATTGTATGAATTTTGCTCCAATAATGTCTACTCAAGGAATTATTGATTCATTAGTAGAATTATTAGGACATGATGATGCAACATTAGATTTAGAAGATGCATCATTATCATATGAAACTGACGGGGTTTTATATCAAACTGAATCATACACATTTAGTGGAGAAGAAGAAGGTTCTACATGGACAAAATCAGGTTCTTATTTAAGACATTTTAAAATTACACTAGATAAGGATAAACTTGCAAATTTATATTCGAGATTTGGTGAATCTTATACTGAAGTTACAACTTCATATGCTGATTCTACACCAACTATTGAAGCCAGGGATATCAAAAAAGATTCAGTTGTATTATATCCAAATATACCTGATTTAATCGTTGAAGATGAAAGTCATACACCAGTATGTGAAATTTATCGTTCAGAAAGTGAAAATGGTACTTATGAAAAAATATCTTTATTCCAAGTTGCTTGTAATGGAACTGTAGGATTAACAGATGAAGGATTAAAGAGTGGTACTACATATTATTACAAATCATTAATAGTAGGCGGAAGTAAATTCAGTAATCCAATTACAGTTAAAACACTTGGTGGGTCAGAAGTTCCCCCTCAAACAACTTCTCAAGTAGAAAATCCAAAAACAGGAGTTTCTTCACCAATATTAATGATGATTGTATTAGCTATAACTAGTGTAGTTGGTATATTTATAGTTAATAAAAATAACGTTATTAAAAACATATAAAAAAAGAAATTATTTGATTTCTTTTTTTTATTTTTCTCTTAATTCTAAATAAGTAATAAAACCAAGTAAAATGTTTTTTACATTTTCTTTTATATTTAATGATTGAATATTAGTTTTAGTTATATAAAACATTTCATCCATTTTATCTTTAGCATATTGAAGTGATCCACTTTCATTTATTATTCTTTGTACTTTAATTAATTCTTCATTAGTTAAATTCTTTTTACCATAGTATTTTAGTAAATCATCTAAATAATCTTGTTTATTTATTTTTATATATGAATACAATATAGTTTGTTTAAACTCTTCAATATCAGATATTACGGATTTACCAATAGTATTGATATCACTAAATATACCAAGAATATCATCTTTTATTTGAAATGCCATTCCAAGAGGTTCTAATATTTTACTTAATTTATCTATGTCTTTTTGACTAGAATTTCCAAGTATCATGCCAAGAATAAATGGACCAACTATAGTATAATGAGAAGTTTTTAATTTATATATTTCTAAAATATCACTTTCTTTTAATAAATGATTTTTATCATGACTTTCAATAAAAGGTAAATATACATCAAGTATTTCTCCTTTTATAGTATTTATTACTATATTATTATAATAAGAAAGTAATTTTGAGAAATTCTTGTCATTTTTGTATTTTTTATTTATAAGTTCATTAGTATAGAAAAATCCAATATCACCAGCACATAATGCTAGATGATAGGGGGTATTATCACTTGAATTATATTTTTTAAATTCTTTTTCATAACTATATGATATAGTTTCTTTTCCACGTCTTAGTATTGAATTATCTATAATATCATCATGTATTAAAATAGAAGTTTCAAAAGTTTCATAAGCGCATGATAATGCTAGTGCATAGTCATCATCTTTTGATAGTTTATATCCTAAGTCGATTAGGCATCCTCTTAAACATTTTCCATCACTATTCATATTTATAAATTTATTAATTACATCTTTAACTATTTCATTATCATCTTGTTTTAGAGAATTATTAAACTTATTCATCTCTTTTATTATATCTTTATATCTACTATTATAATAAATAGTAAATTCTAGTAGGTGAGTAAACTCATATATTTGTGTTTTTAAAGTAGAAGCACCACCTGTAATACCAATTTTAGTTTTTAGAGTATAATTTTGTTTTTTTATAAAGTTATAAAAATCAGTTAAATTGCTAAAAAAATGAGATTCACATACTTTAGAGCATTCATTAAATAATTCTTTAGTATTAGAACTTTTTTCACCACCAATAACAAACATAACATCCATATCTTTAGCTAGTTCAATACTAGATGATTGAATTAATTTTTGATGATTACATATTGTATTATCATATTCAAAATTATAATTGTTTTCTTTTAAATAGTTTATTACATCATTAAATAAATCAACACTTATTGTTGTTTGACTAACTGAATAATATTTATCGTTTTTATTTAGTTTTTTTAAATCATTCAGTGTTTCAATTATTATTGCACTATTATTACACCATCCATTAGTGCCATTTACTTCTGGATGAGATTTTTTTCCAACAATAACAATATTAAATCCTTCATTATATTTATTTTCAACTAGAGAATGTATTTTACTAACATTTATGCATGTAGCATCATAATATGTTATTCCTTTTTTATTTAGTTCATCATATGTATTTTTACTTTCACCATGAGCTCTTATTATTAAAATATCATCTTTTGTTAATAAGTTATAATCCTCAATAGTTTTAATACCATTTTTAGCTAGTTCATCAATTATATATTGATTATGTAAAATTTCCTTATAGATATATATTTTTTTATCTTTAAATTCATCTTTTAATTTATAAGCCATTTGAATAGCTTTATTAGCTCCACTACAAGTACCATACATTTTAGGATAATATATCATATATTCACCTCAAAAAAATTATATCATATTTTTATTATAACCTGTATAATTTGAAATATAAATTATATATGGTTATTGTTAAAACTAATAAAGTTTGATAAAATAAAATGGAAGGAAGTGAATAGTATGGATTTAAATGAAACAACAGTTGTAGATACTAAAAGTATTGTTGATGAAAACACAAGAAAAGAATTAATGAGTATATATGAAGATTTAAAAGAAAGAGGATATGAAGCTGAAAAACAAATAGTAGCTTATTTAGTCAGTGGAGATCCTGGATATATATCAAGCTATAAAGAATGTAGAAATAGGATTTCTAAATTTAATAGAGAAGATATGATAGAAGTTATGCTTGTTAATTTTATTAATAAATAATGGTATATTTAGGATTAGATTTAGGTAGTAAAACATTAGGCCTATCTATTAGTGATAGAACATCTACTATAGCTAGTTCACTTGAAGTAATTAGATATAATAATATAGATGAGTTATTTGATAGATTAGATATTATTGTTTATACTAGAAAAGTTGATGCATTTGTACTAGGAAATCCTTTAAACTTAGATGGTAGTTTATCTAAAAGAAGTGAAGAAACTTTAGAATTTAAAAAACTACTAGAAAATAAATATCCTACTAAAGAAGTAATTATGCAAGATGAAAGATTATCTACTGTAGAAGCAGAACGTATGTTAATTAGTAATGATACGAAAAGAAAAAATAGAAAGAAAGTTATTGATAAAATAGCTGCAACTATAATATTGCAAGCCTATTTAGATAAGAGGTCACATGAAAGATAATTATTTAACTCTTAAGGATAAAAATGGGAAAAAGAAAGATTATAGAATATTATTAGATGTAGAAGATACAAATAATAAAGTTAATTACGTTATATATACTGAAGATAAAAAAGATAAAAATGGAAGCATTAAATGTTATGCTTCTACTTATATTTTGAGTGAAAAAGGTAATATGACAAAATTAAAAGCAGTCAGTGATGATTATGAATATGAATTTTTAGAAAATATTTTAAAATCACTAGAAACAAATAATTAAAATTAGAAATAATTTTAATTGTTTTTTTGAAAAAAAAGAGGTGTGTTTATGAAAAAAGTATTATTATTTTTATTTGTTTTAATAGTGTTAGCTTGTGGTGGTGCTTATTTTGGATATAATTATCTAATTAGTGCTCCATCAAAAGAAAAAGAAACAGTTAATATTTATGTTGATGAAGGATCTTCATATAGTTCAATTGGTAAAATGCTTGAAGATAACAAATTAATAAGGAGTGAACTTGCTTATAAAATATATTTAAAATTAAATCCAGTTAATGAAAACCTTGAATATGGAGATTACATTATTAGTACTAATTTAAGTGTAAAAGAAGTTATAGATGTACTTAAAAAAGGTAGTACAACACTTGCTACTACAAAAAGTGTTACCTTTGTAGAAGGTAAGAATATGAGATATTTTACTAAAGTTATTACTGAAAACTTTAATATTACTGAAGAAGAGGTAAACAATATTTTAAAAGATGAAACATATTTAGATGAGTTAATTAAAGAATATTGGTTTTTAACAGATGATATTAAAAATAAAAATATTTATTATTCACTTGAAGGTTATTTATATCCTGATACTTATGAGTTTTATACTAATGCTAGTATAAAAGATATATTTAGAAAATTATTAGATAATATGGATGATAAATTAACACCATACAAAGAAGAAATAGAAAATAGTAAATATAGTGTTCATGAAATGATGACTCTTGCTTCAATTATAGAGTTAGAAGCAGGAAATGCTAGTGACAGAAAAGGAGTAGCAGGAGTATTTTATAATAGACTTAATAATGGATGGAGTTTAGGTAGTGATGTTACTACTTATTATGCTGAAAAGATTGATAATTGGTCTCGTGACTTAAAGAAGAGTGAATTATCCTCTTGTAATAGTTATAATACTAGAAGTAGTTGTATGGCTGGTAAGCTTCCTGTTAGTCCAATATGTAATCCTGGTCGTGAATCAATAATTGCTGCAATAGAACCAACAAGTCATAAATATTATTATTTTGTAGCAGATAAAAATGGTAAAACATATTTTAATGAAACTGATAATGGTCATACTAAAACAGTTAACCAACTAAAAAGAGATGGCTTATGGATAGAATACGAAAATTAATTGATGATATGAGAGAATATGGCACTTTGAATGAAGTGCCTATTATGAGTGTTGAATCTATTAATACAATAAATAAAATAATAGATGATAATAGCATTCATTCTATACTAGAAATAGGAACAGCAATAGCATATTCTACAATATGCTTTGCAGCAAATAATAATATAAATAAAATAACAAGCATTGAAAGAGATAAAGTTAGATTCAATATAGCTAAAAATAATGTATTAGAAAGCAAACTAAATAATATTGAATTAATATGTGATGATGCTCTAAATACTGTTATAAATGATAAATATGATTTAATAATAATAGATGCTGCTAAAAGTCAAAATATGAAATTCTTTAATAAATATAAGAATAATTTAAATAGTAGAGGAATAATAATTATAGATAACTTAGATTTTCATGGTTATGTTGGAAGAAGCAGTGAAATAAAAAGTAGAAACTTAAGACAAATGGTAAGAAAAATAGAAAAATTTATTGATTTTTTAGATAATCAAGATGAATTTGAAGTAGAATATATAGAGGTAGGTGATCGTTTAGGCATATGCAAAAGAAAGAATTTATAATTTTACCTAATAATAAAAATTTGGAATTATATACTAAATATAATTTCAATTCTTTTATATTACCTTTAAAAGATTATTCAATTGGATATGATGTTTATTTTGATATAGATGAAATAAATAAGTTATCAGAAAAATACACAATATATGTAATTATGAATAAATTTTTACATATGAATATTTATAAATTTAAAGAACTATATCCTAGATTTAATTCGAATATTAAATTTATAGTTGAAGATATTGGATTAACAAGTATAATTGATAAAGATAGATTAATATTATATGAAAATCATATATTATCAAACTACAAGGCTATTAATTATTTAGAAAGTATAGATATTAAAAATGTTGTTATTAATAATGATTTAACTATTAAGGAATTAAAAGAAATAATTAAGAATACTACAAGTAATATATATTATTTTTATACATGTAAAAATGTAATAATGTATTCAAGACGTAATTTAGTATCTAACTATAATAAATACTTTAATTTAGATGATACAGATAATTATTTATTAAATGAACATGTTAGTCATAAAGAACTAGAAATAAAAGAAGAAAAAGATGGAAGTATAGTAAGATATCATAGTATATTTTGTGCTTCAAAGTATTTAAATGAGCTTAATAATCTTAATTTAATAGTAGATTTAAGTAGTATAGATGAAACAAATAGTGAAATGATTTTATCTAATATTAATGAAACAAATTTATGTAATTTAATAGATAGTGATTACTATTTCTTAGAACATGATATTAAATATAAGGTAGGTGATTTAAAATGAAATATGAATTATTATTACCTGCTGGAGATTTAGATAGACTAAAGTTTGCTATTGATTATGGAGCAGATGCAGTATATATTGGTGGAATTGATTATAGTCTAAGAGCAAATGCTAATAATTTTAGTATTGATGATATTAAAGAAGCAGTTAAATATGCACATGATAGAAATAAAAAAGTATATGTTACTGTTAATATGATATTTCATAATGAAGATTTAGTTAATTTAGATGATTATTTAATTAAATTAGATAGTATTGGAGTAGATTCACTAATAGTATGTGATTTTGCAGTTATTGAAGCTATTAAAAGATTAAAATTAAGTATTCCATTTTTTATATCAACTCAAAAGTCAATTACTAATTTAGAAGCAGTTAAATTCTATAAGAGTTTAGGTGCTCATAAAGTAGTTATGGCTCGTGAATGTAATCGTGAAGATATTAAAAATATTAAAGATAATATAGATACAGAAGTTGAAGTGTTTATTCATGGAGCAATGTGTACTAGTTATAGTGGAAGATGTGTTATGAGTAATTATGTAACACTAAGAGATTCAAATAGAGGAGGATGCTCTCAAGTATGTAGATTTACCTTTGATAATGGAACATCTTGTGATTATGCATTTTCTAGTAAAGACTTAAATATGATTGATTATATTGATGATATGATGGATTTAGGAATTGAATCATATAAAGTTGAAGGAAGAATGAAAAGTATGTATTATATAGCAACAGTTGCTAATGCATATAGAAAGATAATGGATCATAAAATAAATGGAACACTTACAAAAGAAATAAAAGATTATTATAAAAAAGTTTTATCTAGAGTTTCTAATCGTGAAAATGCTCCTCAATTCTATGATAAAGTTCCTCACGAAGAAGGACAATATTATAGTGGAAGACAAGAATTATCAAATCAAGATTTTCTTGCTCTTGTTATTTCTTATGATGAAGAAAAACATGAGGCGATTATAGAACAAAGAAATAAATTTAGTGTAGGGGATGAAGTTGAAGTATTTGGACCAAATTTAGATCCACAAAAGTTTAAAATTGAATATATTATTGATGATGATAATAATAGTGTTACTTCTGCTTCACATCCACAAGAAAAGGTTAAAATTAATATTCCATTTAAAGTAACTAAAAATGATATTATTAGAGTTGTTATATCTTGACAAAAATAACATTTTATAGTATCATTTGTTAGTATCGAGAAAGAGGTGCTTATACATGAAAAAGAAAGAAGTTTTCTTAACAAGTCAAGGTTATTTAGATTTAGAAAATGAATTACAATATTTAAAAACTGTTAAAAGACAAGAAGTTACTCAAACATTAAAAGAAGCTAGAGCTCTTGGCGATTTATCAGAAAATTCTGAATATGAACAAGCAAGAGAAGATCAAGCTAATTTAGAACAAAGAATTGTTGAAATAGAGTATACTTTAGAACATGCAACAGTTATAGATGAAAATCAAAGTGATGGAAAAGTAAGCATTGGATGCCAAGTTGAATTACAATATGAAGATGATGAAGATACTGAAAGTTATAAAATAGTTGGTAGTCAAGAAGCTGATCCATTTAACAATAAAATATCAAATGAAAGCCCAATAGCAGCAGCTATAATGGGTAAAAAAGTTGGAGACACTGTAGAAGTATCTTCACCAGATGGAGTTTATTCAGTTAGAATAGTAGCTATAGGATAATAATTATCCTATTTTTAGCATGTAAATATTAATATATAACAGAGGGAGGATTTATGAAAAAAAGTTATACATTAAAGTTAGAGGGAAAAGAATGGAAAGATTGCTTACACGAAGCATATAATAAAAAGAAAAAAGATATCAAAATGGACGGATTTAGAAAAGGTTTAGTACCATATGATATTTATACTAAAAAAGTAGGAGTAGAATCATTATATATGGATGCTATAGATGCTGCAGTAGATGTTTTATATGCTAAATTACTTAGTGATAAAGATACTATTACTCCAGCAGCAACTCCAAGTATTGATATTAAAGATGTAAATAAAGAATCAGTAGAAATTGAATTTACATTGGTTGGAACTCCTGAAGTAAAATTAGGAAAATATAAAAAATTAGGAATTAAAAAAGATAAAGTAGAAGTAACTGATCATGAAGTTGAACATGAACTTGGTCACTTAAAAGAACAATTTGCTGAAATGAAATCTTTAGATGATAATGAAAAAATCAAAGAAGGACATATAGCTGTTATTGATTTTGAAGGATTTAAAGATGGAGTAGCATTCAAAGGTGGAAAAGGTGAAAACTATAGTTTAGAAATAGGTTCTCATTCATTTATTCCAGGATTTGAAGAAGCATTAGTTGGTCTTAAAAAAGGTGATAAGAAAGATGTAAAAGTTACATTCCCAGAAAATTATCATGCTGAAGATTTAAAAGGAAAACCAGCTACATTTAAAGTGGAAATTAAAGAAGTTAAAGAAAGAGTATTCCCAGAATTTAATAAAGAATTTTTTGAAGATTTAAATGTTGGTGGAGTAGAAAGTTTAGATGATTTAAAGAACTATATAAAAGAAAATATTAGTGCTAAAAAAGAAAAGAAAATTGAAGATGAATACTTATTTAAATGTTTAGATAAAGTAGTTGAAGATTCTGAATTTGAAATTCCAGAAGAAATGACTAATGATGAAGTAAATAGATTAACTAGAGAATTCTCTGAAAAATTAAGTTATCAAGGATTAAACTTCAAAGATTACTTGAAATTTACTAATACAAATGAAGAAGACTTTAAGAAAACATTAGAACCAGAAGCTAACAAGAGAATAGGTTATAGATTAATGATGGATGCTATTGTTGAAAAAGAAAAACTAAGTGTTAGTGATGAAGAATTAGAAGAAGGATTACAAAAATCAGCTGATGAATATGGAATGAGTAAAGAAGATTTTGTTAAAGAAATCGGTACTAAAGAATTATTCAAATATGATTTATTAATGAGAAAAGCTATGAAGATAGTTACTGGTGAAGAAGAAAAAGAAAGCACACCAGAAAAAAAAGAAACAAAAGCAACAAAAGCAAAAAAGACAACTAAAAAATCTGAAAAATAATTTCAGATTTTTTTAATTTACAATAATAAATAAATATGATAATTTATATATGAGGAAGATAATATGAGATGCTTAATATGTAAAAGAAAACTAAATAAAAATATATGTCCTAATTGTGGAATAGTTTATAAAAATATTTTATTTAGTACTTATTTTATATTTGCTATTGTTTTATTTATTATATGGACTATATCTATTATTTTAATTAGTACAAGAAGTTATTATATACGTAATATAGATTATATATTCATTATTATTTTTGTAATCTTATTTACTATAGCAATTTTAAGTAGTATAGTTATATCAAGAATAATATATAATAAACTTATTAGAAAGCAAAAAGAAAACATGATGTAAATCATGTTTTTAATTGTTTGGATCAATTAGTGATAGAGAAACTTTTTCTTTTTCTTTATTTATATCAATTACATAGCATGTAACAATATCACCAACACTTAATACTTCACTTGGATGTTTAATAAATTTATTAGTGATTTTAGATATATGTACAAGACCATCACCATGAAGACCAATATCAATAAATGCACCAAAATCAACTACATTTCTAACAGTACCTTCAAGTTTCATTCCAATAGTTAAATTATCTATTGTAAGAATATCACTTTTTAATAAAGGCATTTCATAATCATCTCTATAGTCTCTATTAGGCCTACATAAAGAATCAATAATATCATTTAATGTATATAAATCTATATCTAAATCTTTTGATACTTTTGCAGTATCTATTTTTTTAAGTTCATTTATTAATTTTTCACTACCTAAATCTTTAGTAGTCATATTAATATAATCTAAAAGTTTTAATGTTTTATCGTAACTTTCTGTATGTATATTTGTTATATCTAATGGATTATCTCCATCAATTACTCTCATAAATCCGATTGATTGTTCATAAACTTTATCATTTAATAACTTTTTCTTTTTTATTTCTTCTCTTGATTTTATTTTTCCATTTTCTTCTCTATATTTTATTATTTTATCAATAGCACTCTTAGTTAAACCAGAAATATATTTTAATATAGAAGGACTAGCAGTATTTATATCAACTCCTACATTATTAACACATTTAGAAACTGTAAAATCTAAGCTCTCTGATAATTTCTTTTGAGATACATCATGCTGATATTGACCAACTCCGATACTTTTTGGATCTATTTTAACAAGTTCATTTAAAGGATCTTGTAAACGTCTTGCAATTGAAACTGCGCTTCTTTGTTCAACATGAAGAGTAGGGAATTCTTGTATAGCAAGAGGGCTTGCACTATATACACTAGCTCCTGCTTCAGATACAATTGCATATTTACAATTTGTTACTTCTTTTAATGTTTCACTTACTAATTTTTCACTTTCACGAGAAGCAGTACCATTTCCAATTGATACAATATCAATATGATATTTATTAATTAAATCTTTTAATGTTTCTTTAGATTTTTGCCATTCATTTTTAGGTTCATGTGGATATATAACAGATATATTTAATACTTTTGAAGTAGGGTCAACTACAGCAAGCTTACAGCCTGTTCTAAATGCTGGATCAAAACCTAATACTGTTTTTTCTTTCATTGGTGCTACAAGTAATAAATTCTCCAAGTTTTCTTTAAATACTTCAATTGAAGCATCTTCACTTTTTTCAGTTAGTTCACTTCTAACTTCACGCTCAATAGAAGGACTAATTAATCTTTTATAACTATCTTTAATAGCATCTATTACATATTCTTTAACGGGTGATTCTTTCTTAATGATTTTACTTTCTAAATATGAAATAATCTCATCATTATTAACATCAATACTAACAGAAAGTATTTTTTCATTTTCACCTCTATTAATAGCAAGTACTCTATGTGGTTTAATATATTTTACATTTTCACTAAAATCATAGTACATTTCATATACTTTGTTTTCATCTTCTGCATTCTTTTTAACTTTAGAAGTAATAAGCCCATTTTTATAGTAATAACTTCTAATCCATTTTCTATAGTATGCATTATCACTAATCCACTCAGCTATAATATATTTACTTCCTTGTAATGCATCCTCAACTGTCTTAACATTTTCATTTAAGAATTTTTTTACATTTTCTAAATCAAATTTATCAGGGAAACTCATTATAATTTTAGCAAGTGGTTCAAGTCCATTTTTAATAGCCTCAGTTGCTTTAGTTTTTTTCTTTTCTTTAAATGGTGCATATATATCTTCAACTTCAACTAATTTTTTAGCATTCATTACATTATTTTTTATTTCATCAGTAAGTAATCCTTTTTCATCAATTAATCTAATTACATCTTCTTTTCTTTTTAATAGATTAACTTCATATTCATAGTATTCATTAATTTTTCTAATTTGTTCTTCATCTAATGCTCCAGTTGCTTCTTTTCTATATCGAGCAATAAATGGAATAGTATTACCATCTTCTAGTAATTTTAATACACTTTCAATTTGTGTGTTTTTAACAGATAATTCTTCTGCTATTTGTTTAATTATATCTTCGTTCATAACTTCTCCTTAATGTACTTATTTATTTTATCAAATTATTTATTTTACTTCTATCACTATAACATTTTATTTACATGAATTTTTTGATATAATAATTGTGGTGAACAATATGTTTGAAGTTGATAATGAATTAGGAAAATTTTTTATTTCAGGTATAAGCAATCATAAAAATGATATTATAGATGCTTTTGCTAGTATAATTGGTAGTGACTATAGCCATATAATTGCTAGTACACTTGGGATGGTAGCACCAGTTTTTGTAATTGACAAAGATGATATTGATACTATGTTAGAATATAATATAAGTGAATATGATAGAAGATTACTTGAGTATTATGAAAGTGAATTTGATAATCCTAAAAGATTAAAGTTTGGAGAAGATGAAAATGAAATATTCATCGCAACATATTGTCCTTTTGATGATGAAAAGTTAATGGATTTTTTGCAAAACCCATATGATAGAACAGTATCATATAAAAATAAATTTAGAGTTTTTTATAGACAAAAATTGTTCTCTGTAGAAGAAGCAGAATATGATCCTGAAAATAATACTATGAATGAAATGCTATATGATATTAGATACTTTGAAGAAATCGTTGAAGCACTAACTTATATAATATCAAATAATAAAATAGTAAATACATATAGTTTATTAGATGTTAGTGAAGAAGAAAAAGATTCAATTGAATACTTCTATGCATGTTTATATAATGATTTATCAGGCATGGTTTGGAATATTCTAAATAGTAAGAATATTACTTTAATGGATAATATAGAGAAGAAAAATAAAAATAAACCAAAGCAAATATTAAGTGATAAATTTTATTATTATTTTAAAGATGTTGTTGATTTATTATTATTTGAACCTAAAAAATTTATGGATATGGTTGGTATTGAAAACTTTTGTGAATTTGCTTCATTATTAAAAAATAGAGAATCTGATGAACAAATAGATGAAGTAGTAGAAAGAATGATTAACAATAGAGCAAATAACATATCATATCAAATAGTAGGAATGAATACTCCATTAATAGAAGAAGTATATAAAAGAATTCTAGAAAGAAAAAAGGCTAGAGAGGAAATAGTTAAACATATAAATCAAGCTCCATATAGAAAAGTAATTAATAATAGAAGAGACATAAAAATAAATAATAATAAATTATATATTGAAAATATTAATAATTTTTTAAAAATGAAAAATAGTATTTTTTATAATGATTTACCAGAAATAGATAATTTAGGAAAAAGGTAAGTGTAAAAAATGCATGTATGTAATTATTGTAAAAGAGTTTTAAAAGATGATTATGAAAAATGTCCTGGATGTGGTGGAAGCGATTTTTCAAATAAATCCTATCTTGGAGAAGTTGTTATTGATACTCCACCTAAAGATGGATATAAACTTAATATTGATAACTATAAAAGATCAATTAGAAATGCCAATATAGCAATTATAATAGGAATTATTGTTTTAATAGCATTAATTATAATGTTTTTCCCATTTATAATTACACCAAGTATTCTTGGAATTATAATTATTGCAATAGCAAGTAAAAGTAAGAAAGATACAAAAAAGAATTTAGAAAGAGTTAAAAAACTAGCAAATAAAGGCTTACTTGTTAAAGGATTAGATTATCAATTAGTAAATACTGGAACTATGATAGCAGGTAAATATTATAAATGCATTCAAGTAAATTTTAAAAATTCTGCAGGAGTAGAAATACCACTTTATAGTGAAACAAAATTTGATGTAGAAAATAAAAAGTTTAAAACTGTAGACTTATTAATAGATCCTGATGATTATTCAAACTTCTTTATTGATTATGAAATTTACTAGGAGGAAAATTATGTATAGATGTGAATATTGTAATAGATATCTAAAAAAGAAATATGATAAGTGTCCAGCATGTGGAAGTACTACATTTAAAAAAATGCAAAACTATGATGAAATGGTTATTAAAACACCACCAAAAGATGGATATATTCTTAATTTAGAAAATTATAAATTAGAAAGAAAAGATCATAAAGTAGGTATGATGATTGGTTTTTATATACTTGGTTTTATTCTTTTATTCTGTATTCCATTCATTTTAATACCACTTTTAGGTGGATTTGATTTAATTAGTCTAGTATTTGTTATTTTTGGATTATTATTTCTTATTGAAGGATTTAGCGTATCAAAAATGTTTTTTAATAAATCTAAAGAGATAAGAAATAAAGCAGATAAAAGTATTGATAAAGTAGAAGAATTATCTAAACATGGAATGCTTATTAAAAATCTTAAATATACTATAAAACCTGTAGATAAAAAAATAAATGGTCAAAAAACAATTTATAAAATAAGAGTTATTTATGAAATTGAAAAAGGAAGAACAATGTGTTTTGATAGTGAACCAAAATATTTAAGTGCTCTTGGTAGAGACGATGGAACAGTTGATTTATTAATTGATCCTAATGATTATTCAAATTATTTTATTGATTTCGAAATTTATTAATATTGAATAAAATTTTAAAATTATCTATAATACATTAAAAGGTGAATAGTATGTCTAAAATAAGTAATGTACTTTTAATGATAGAATACTTAAGTAGTGGAAGAAAGTATTCAATAAAAGAATTAAGTGAAAAATTAGAAGTTAGTCCTAGAATGATTAGAGTATATAAAGATGAAATTGAAGCCTCTGGCATATATATTGATACTTTAAAAGGACCATATGGAGGATATGTACTTAATCAAAATATAAATGTACCAAAAAGATTTATTACTCCAAAAGAAATAAATGTTGAAGATAAAAAAACATATAACATAATAAATAAATGTATTAAAGAAAAAAGAAAATGTTATATAGAATACTATTCAAAAGATAAAAAAGAAATAAGTTATAGAACTATTCATCCATATGAATTAATATTATATGGCAATGAATGGGGAGTAGCTTCATATTGTGAATTAAAAAAAGAAATAAGACATTTTTATATAAATAGAATAAAAAATATAAAAATGTTAAATGAATTTTTTTAACTGACATATATATTTCCTCTTTATTTGATAATATTTAATTATCAGATTGGAGGATTTTTAAATGGAACACAAAAAAAATTATAAATATAGAGGTGAAATGTAATGAATAAACTTACTTATGTAACAGGTAATCATGGAAAATATATATCAGTAAAAGAATTATTTGAAATAAACAATATAGATGTAGATTTTTATAACATTGATTTAGATGAACCAAATATAAATGATATTGAATTTATTTCAAAAGCTAAAGTACTAGAAGCATATAACATATTAAATAGTCCATGCTTTGTAGTTGACTCTGGCTTTTATATAGAAGATTATCCTAATAATCCAGGTTATCCAGGAGCTTTTGTTAAAAGAAGTGGAGTAGCAAATAATATTGATGAACTATTAATTACATTAAAAAATACTACTAATAGAAATTGTAAATTTGTGGATTGTTTAACATTTTATGATGGAGAGAATTTTTATACATTTTATGGTGTTAGTAAAGGGACTATTTCATACAATAAAAGAGGAAGTGATATGAGTAAAGCTAAGTCAAATTTGTGGTATGTGTTTATTCCTAATAATTCAAATAAAACTTTAGCAGAAATGACTGACTATGAAAGAAAACATAGAAATGATGGTCATACTTCAGCAACAGAAGAGTTTTTAAAGTGGTATAAAGAAGAATATTTAAGTCAAAATAGAAGAGTTTTATAAGGCATAATATAAGTTTGAACTTGACTTATTTTAAATAATAATGTATTATTTATATGTGCCTTACGGAGACATACTCAAGAGGCTGAAGAGGCGCCCCTGCTAAGGGTGTAGGTCGGGAAACTGGCGCGAGAGTTCAAATCTCTCTGTCTCCGCCATTAAGAAAAATACCTAGGATTACCTAGGTTTTTTAGTGGTTTAATATAAAAAACTTGTATTCTTATAAAATAAATGGTATTATTAATTTATAAATGATACAAGGAAGTGTATGAAATGAATGAGAATACTATGTATGAAACAACAGCAATTATTGATATAGATGAAAAATTAAGAAAAGAAGAAGAATTAATGAATACAATTAAGATGGAACCAATTCTAGCAACAACTGAAATAGAAGAGGAAGAAAGTGTTATAAAAAAGAAAAAAAGAATTAGACTAACAGATTATTTCTTGATTTCAATGATTGTTATTTTAAGTGTTGTATTTATTTTAGTAGTTTTTAAAGTAATGTAAGCAATTAATTATTATTAATTGCTTTTTTTATGCATTAGTCTTGTTTTAATTAATAAATTATTATATAATTTTACTTGTTAAAAAAGAGGTGTAATATGACAAATAAAGATTTAGCTGATTTTTTATTTCCTAATATAGATAAAACAGTTGAAGATTATGAAAAGATATATCCAGATAGAAATTTAGGAGAAAATGCATTTGTAACTAGATATGCCCCAAGTCCTACTGGATTTATGCATATTGGTAATTTCTATTCTGTTGTTGTTGATTATGTAATTGCTAAAAGAAATAATGGAGTTTTCTTTTTAAGAAATGAAGATACAGATCAAGCAAGAGAAGTAAAAGGTGCTGTTGAATATATTAAACATGTTCTTGAACATTATAAATTAATACCTGATGAATATGAATATAGAGATACTGGAGAAACTAAAGGAAATTATGGGCCTTATATTCAATCAGAAAGAAAAGAAATATATCAAGCATTTATTAAAGAATTAGTTAGCTTAGGAAAAGCATATCCATGTTTTTTAACTCAAGAAGAAATGGATGTAATTCGTGAAAATCAATCAAAAGCAAAAGCTAGAATAGGTATTTATGGTAAATTTGCTAAATATAGAAATTTAAGTCCAGAAGAAGCTGTTGAAAGAGTTAAAAATGGTGAAAGTTATACTATTAGATTAAAGAGTGAAGGGGATTTTAATGAAAAATTTGTATTTCATGATTTAGCTAATGGAGATATGAACTTACATGAAAATGATATAGATACAATAATTTATAAATCATCAACTGGACTTCCTACATATCATTTTGCTCATTTAGTTGATGATCATTTAATGCACACAACACATGTAATTCGTGGACAAGAATGGATGAGTAGTATTCCAGTTCATTATGAATTATTTAAAACATTTGGATTTAAATTACCAAAATATATTCATACACCATTAATTCTTAAAAAAGATGGAGATAAAATTAGAAAGATTTCTAAGAGATTAGACCCAGAAGCTAGAATGGAATATTATGAGGAAAAGGGTTATCCTATATATGCTGTTATTGAAGCAATAATGACAATTGCAAACTCTAACTATGAAGCTTGGAGAGAAGGACATCCAGATGCAGACTTTACTGAATTTGAATTTTCACCAAAGAAAATGAGTCCAAGTGGCGCTTTATTTGATTTAGACAAATTAGATAATATTTCTAAAAACTATATTAGTAAATTAAAAGCTACAGAAGTATTTGATAAATTAGATGCTTGGTCAAAAGAATATGATAAAGAATTTAATGAATTAATTAATAAATATAAAGATTATACAATTAGTATTTTAAATATTGAAAGAGAACAAAAGAAACCAAGAAAAGATTATGCTTGTATGAAAGATGTTAAACCAGCAATTTGGTATATGTTTGATGAATTATATACACCAGAAAATTATGAATGGGGTAATATATCAAATAAAGATGATATTAAAGAAATATTAAATAAGTATTTTAATGATTATTTTGATGAAAATGATGATAAAGATACATGGTTTAATAAAGTAAAAGAATTAACTGATTCACTTGATGGTTATACAAGTAATATGAAAGAATATAAAGAAAATCCAGATAATTATAAAGGAAATGTAGCAGATGTTAGTACAGTTATTAGAGTTTCTATTACATCTAAATCAACTACACCTGACTTATATGAATTATTAAGACTTCTTGGTAAAGAGAGAATAGAAAAAAGAATTAGTATGCTTTAGTACTAATTCTTTTATTATTGACAAAATTTCAAAAATGTAATATATTTATTATGCGCTAGGGGTATGGTGTCAATGGTAGCATGCCGGTCTCCAAAACCGTTTGTGTGGGTTCGAATCCTACTACCCCTGCCATATATTTAGTTACTGCGGACATGTCAAAAATGTCCGTTTTTTATTTAAGAATAAACTCTACGATTCGTTTATTGATTTTTTAAATTTTTCTATAATATAATTAATACAGGTGATAGAAAATGAATCAAATTAAAATAGGAAAATTTATAGCAGAACTTAGAAAGGAAAAAAAACTAACTCAAAAAGATTTAGCAGATAAGCTTGGAGTAACAGATAAAGCAATATCTAAATGGGAAAATGGTAGAGGTATGCCAGATGTTTCTTACCTAAGAAATATATGCGAAATACTTGATGTGTCATTAAATGAACTTTTAAGTGGAGAAAGAATAAAAGAAGAAGATAAAATAAACAGACTAGAGGAAAACTATATCAGTGTAATTGATTCAAAGAAAAAACTACAAAATGATGTAGCTGGATATTTAATTTTAAAACTAGTTGGATTTTTCTTGTTCTTTATTGGGTATTGTTTTTTAGATGCTGATTGGTTATGGGTTAGTATTGTTATATTTTGTGCATTTGTATTTATTATGGCTTGTTCATTTAAATTAGTAAATAGTTGGAATAAAGTATCTAAAACTATATATCTAATTGTAGTCTTTTGTTTGACTCTTGGAGTTTATTCATATGTAGAATATCAATATGTAAATGAACAATTACTATCTCATCCACGATTTTATTATTATAAAAAAGTTGAAGGAAATTGTACTTTATATAAAACTCCATTTTATAGTTGTGTAAGAAATAAAAATTTTGATTCATTAAATGATACTAAAAAAACTCCATGCGATATACTAAACTCCATACCAATTCATGATACTGATGAGAAAGAATACTTATCTAAATTTTGTGCTATAGGTTATGATTATAAAAAAGATTGTGAAAACTTTAATTGTGAATATTTTAATCAAGAACATTAATGATTTTGACTTTTTAATAAAATATGATATAGTTTCTTTGGAATCGAATTTCTTTTTATTTGACACCTAGTCAAATATATGGATACTTGATGTGCCATTAAGAATATTAAAACACTAACTATTTAGTTAGTGTTTTTAAGTTATGTTGTAATATCTTAATATTAAGATTATTTATTCTTTTTAATTAATAATATAGTAGTTAATATTATTACAACAATAGGCGCTAATCTCATAAATATCCATTCAAATGCTTGATAGAATGTTCCTAATATAGCCCATTCGGTAATATTATAATCCCAAGTCTGATAAGGTCTATCTAGTATTGCTAACAATATGAATAACAAAATGATGCTTATATCTATAATTATCAAAGCTTGAATTTTTTTCTTTCTTTTCTCTTTTTGATAATTTGATAATTGCTCATTAATTACTTCTAATTTTGCAGATATTACTTTTAAATCATCTTTTTCTTTTTTTTCAATGTTTTCTCCAAGAATTTCACTAACCGGTGTTTCAAAAAGTTCTGATATTGTTACTAGCATTTCAGCATCTGGAACAGATAATCCTGTTTCCCATTTTGAAATTGTCTGTCTTACGACATTTAAC
>CACWLI010000019.1 GCA_902761685.1 uncultured Erysipelotrichaceae bacterium
AAATCCACAGTGCGATACTTATTATATCATTAAAGAAGTATAATAAGTTTTGTAGAAAATAATAAAAATTACTACATACCCAGTATACGAATATTGCGAACTTTATGTTAGCGATAAAAAATATAAAATTGTGGTATAATGATATAGAAATGAGTGTGATATAGTGAAAAAATTATTTGGTGAAATTGATTTAACATGGAAAAAGTTAATTATATTTGCAATAATTACAGCAATATATACAGCAACTATGGCTATACTACCAATTACTGCTGATACATCATTTAGAGATATAGCTGCTACACTTGAATGGTGGATACTATTTGGTGTAATTATTATTAGTAATAGTAAATCACCAAAAGATTCAGCATTAAAATGTTTTATATTCTTTTTAATTAGTCAACCATTAATATATTTGTTACAAGTTCCGTTTAGTTGGCAAGGTTGGAATTTATTTTCATTTTATAAGTATTGGTTCATATTGACAATATTTACAATTCCAATGGGATATGTTGGATACTTTATAAAAAAAGATAATATACTAAGTGTAATTATTTTACTTCCAATGTTAGCATTGTTATCTATTTTAGGTGTTGGATTTTTTGAAAGTGCATTATCAAATCTTCCTCATCATTTATTATCAGGTATATTTTGTTTTACAGCAATAATACTAATTATACTTGGAGTTTTAAACAAGAAGAAAAATATAATAATATCATTTGTTTTAGTTATTATATTTACAATAGGATATGTATTAATTAGTAATGGTATATTGTTTGATACATACAAAGAATATGAAGTATATGAAGATTTAAAAGAATATGATATTACATTAAGTAATGAATATTATGTTACTGGATTTATTAGTACAGAGCAAGGATCTGCTGAAATTATAGAAAAAGATGGAAAATATATGTTAAGGTTAACTGGAATAAAAAATACAACTTATAAATTTGGTCTTGCAAGTGAAGAGGATAAACAATTAAGATTTGAATATCATTTTGATGATAATGGAAATTTAATTTTAGAGAAAGTTAATGAATAAAATAAAACGACTTAATTTAAGTCGCTTTTGAATAAATTTTTAATATTATCTATAACTAAATTAGTCATGATTTCATAATTCATATCATTATGTTTGTGATATATAATTTCATGACATAAATTATCAATTAAACCAAGCATAATATGAACTTTTTCATATAAATTATCATCATTAAAATTATTATTTATTAAAATTTCTTTAAGAGAATTAGTTGTTTCTAATTCTCTTTTATAATAGTACTGTGCTACTTTTTTATCAGAATGTACCATTGACATTATTTCTTCATGAGCAACATTTGATATTTTATGATTATCTATATAATGTTTAATCATTTCTTTAATAAAAATATCAAAATCATTTTTATTAAATTTAATATCTTTATTTTTTAGAATAGGGAAGAATATATTGCTTCCATGTTTTTCTAATCCTTCAATTAAAATATCATATTTATCTTTAAAGTATTGATAAACTATACCAGTTGAAACACGAGCTTCTTTAGCAATTTCAGCAGTATTTATATTATAGTATCCTTTTTTACATATAAGATTAAAACCAACATCTATAATTCTTTCTTTTTTTAGAATTGCTCTTTGTTGTTTTGGTTCTCTAATATTGTCAAACATACACATCACCTCATAAATTGATTATATCATATCATTTTATTATAGAACATGAAATACTTTTCATATAATTATTGACTGATTTTTATTAAAAGAATATAATTAATATGAAATATGTTTCATATTTAGAAAGAAGGATATAATGAAAAGCTTTATTGAACTAAAAAATGTTAGAAAAACATATATAGTTGGAGAACAAAAATTTAATGCTCTTGATGGAATAGATTTAAGTATTAATAGAGGAGAATTTGTTGTAATACTTGGACCAAGTGGTGCAGGTAAATCAACACTTTTAAATTTGCTTGGTGGAATGGACACTCCTACATCTGGATCTATTATAATTGGAGAAGATGATATTGCAAAATTTAATGATAAAGAACTTACAAGATATAGAGCTCATGATGTTGGATTTATATTTCAATTTTATAATATAATGCCTACTTTGACAGTAGATGAAAATGTTAATTTAATTAAAGATGTAACTAATACTTCAAAAGATTCAATGAGTGTTTTAAAAAGTGTAGGATTACTAAAACATGCCAATAAGTTCCCCGGGGAATTGTCTGGTGGTGAACAACAAAGAGTTTCAATTGCAAGAGCAATAATGAAAAATCCAAAGGTATTATTGTGCGATGAACCAACTGGAGCTCTTGATTCTAAAACTGGTGTTGAAATTTTAAAACTTTTAAGAGAACAAAGTGATGATGATACAACTGTTATTATTGTTACACATAACTCGTTAATTGCTGATATTGCAGATAGAGTTATAAGAATAAAAAATGGTAAAGTTGAATCTAATGAACTTAATAAACATCCAAAAAATATTGATGAGGTTAAGTGGTAATTATGTTAAAAAGAAAAATGTTTAGAGATATTCATAAAAATTTATCTCAATTTATAACAATCTTTTTAATGATTATGATAGGGATAATGGCTTATTCTGGAATTAAAGCATATATGGATGGTATGCAAGAAACAGCTGATAAGTTTTATTCTGAAAATAATTTGTTTGATTTAAATGTTATGGGTTATTTAAATCATGATGATTTAGATGCTATTAAAAAAATTGATAATGTAAAAGATGCTGAACTTAAACTTTCAGTAACAGCAACTACAGATAATGATAAAACTTTATTATTAAATTTTATTGAATCAAATAATATTTCAAAGTTTTATGTATATGATGGAGAAAGTTTTGATTTTAATAAAAAAGGTATATGGTTAGATAACTTTTATTGTGAAGAAAATAATATTAAGGTTGGAGATATAATACTTGTTAAGTATGATGGTATGGAATTACATGAAAAAGTATTGGGTAGAATTAATGTTCCAGATCATTTATATGATACAAGAGATGAATCTGAATTATATCCAGATAGAAAAGAATTTGGATTTGCATATATGAGTACAAATGAAATAACTGAAGACTATATAAAATCTTTAGTTATGAAAGAATCAAATATTACAGATGAAAAAATATTTGATGTAGTAATGCCTAATTTTAATTATAAAGAATATATTACTTTTTCAAATATAATGGTTGATGTTTTAAATAATGAAAAAAGAGATGAAGTTAAGCAAGCAATAGAGGATAAAGTTATAAATGCTAAAGCAGTAATAAATGTCGAAGATACAACTTCATATGTTACATATCAAGGAGAAATAGATGAAGGGAAAACATATGTTGGAGTTTTTTCTGGAATATTCTTATTTATTGCAATGCTTTCTGTTATAACAACAATGACTAGAGTTGTTAAAAAACAAAGAACTCAAATTGGAACTTTGAAAGCGTTAGGATTTAGTAATAATAGAATATTATTTCATTATATTGGATATGGATTTTGGATTAGTATATTTGCAAGTGTTATTGGTTTAATATTAGGATATTTATTTATTGGAAATGTATTTATTAATTTAGAAATGGAGTTCTTTGAAATACCAAATGGACATCCAGCAATGAACATTTCAAGCTATTATGTAGCACTTGGTGTTATTGGAGTAGTAGCATTAATAACTTATATAACTGGTAGAAGTATATTAAAAGAAAATCCTGCTGAAACTCTAAGAACTAAAATACCTAGTATAAAGGGTAAAGCCCTTAATATTACTAAAAAAAGATTTTTTAAAAAATTAAGTTTTGAGTCTATCTGGAATGTTAGAGATATTCTTAGAAATAAAATGAGAACATTTATGGGACTTGCTGGAGTAGTAGGATGTTGTACATTAATAGTATGTGCATTAGGAATGCTGGATTCAATGAATTTTTTTGTTAAATTACAATTTGAAGACTTATATAACTTTGATTATAAATTAAATCTTAAAGAAAATTTATCTGATAATGAACTTGAAACTTTATATGATAAATATGGAAATAATACTTCAAAAAGTTTAGGAATCGAAATTAAAAATACTGATGGTAAAAGAGAATCTAATAATATTTTTGTAACTGATGCAGGAGATTATGTTAGATTTGTTGATAATAAAAATAGAATTAAAGATAAACCTACTGATGATGGAGTTTATGTTACATATAAATTAGCAAATAATAAAGGATATAAAATAGGAGATAAGATAACTTGGCATATTTATGGTGATAGTAAATACTATACATCAAAAATAATTGGGTTTAATAAGGATCCACAAAATCAAAATGTATCAATGACTAGAAAATATTTAGAAAGTCTTAAAATAGAATATCAACCTGATGCATTGTATACAAATGTTGATTTAAGTAAAACTAGTGAAATAAAAAATGTTGAAACTATTCAAAATATTGATAGTTTAAAAGAGGGCATGAATGGAATGCTTTCTATGATGAAAACAATGTTAGTATTAATTATAGGTATTGCAGTACTTCTTGGTGGAATAATTATATATAACTTAGGAATACTTTCATTTTCAGAAAAAGAATATCAATTTGCAACATTAAAAGTTTTAGGATTTAAAGATAAACAAATTGAAAATATATTTATAAAACAAAATAATTGGATAGCAATTATATCTATTATTTTAGGACTTCCAATGGGCTTTTATTTAACAGATTGGTTATTTAAGACTGCAATAGAAGAACATTATGATTTTGGAGCAAATATAACTATTAAAACTTATATAATATCTGCTATAGGTACATTTATTGTTTCATTATTAGTATCTAAATTCTTAGCTAAAAGAATTAAAAAAATAGATATGGTTACAAGTTTGAAGGGAAATGAATAATTGTATGTATTTTTAGATACTAAATAAATAATTACTCTAACAAATGTTAGAGTTTTTTATTGATAACGAATTAAGTAATACAAATTATGTGTTATAATTATTTTAATAAGGATGGAATATTTATGAGTTTTTTAGTAAAAAAAGATATTGATGTTAATGATTTCATTAAAATTAGAGAAGATTTAAAATGGAATAGTATTCCTTCTTCTTTAGTAGAACGTGCAATTAATGGTTCGATGATTAATATTAGTGTATTTGATGATAATAAATGTATTGGTGTTGGTAGAATAGTTGGTGATGGTGCTTTAAAAGGAATGCTTACAGATATTATGGTGTTAAGTAAATACCATAATATGGGAGTTGGTAAGTTAATAGTTACATCATTAATTAAAGAGCTTGAAGATATGGTTCGTGAAAATGAATGCTTTCAACTTGAAGCAAGTCCTACAGCTAATAATAGAGAGTTTTACATAAAGTGTGGGTTAAAGTATAAACCAGAAAATCAAGATGGAGTTTATTTGTGGATTAAAAAAATATGATACAATAGATTGTAGAAGAGAGGATAGTTAATAATGAACTGGATTATAAATGATTATAATAATTGGCCATTAATATTATGTGGAGTCTTCTATAGTGTATTATGTATTTTTAGTATTGTAACAGGTTTAATTTATATGTCAGGAAAAAAAGAACTAAACCCACTTGAGTTATCAAATAGATTTGTAAAAAAATTAAATGACTCAAATAAATTGGAAGCATTTACTAAAAAAATGGGACTAGTAACATTCATAGTTGGAATTATACAAGGTATAACAGCATTTTCATTATTTAAAGGATATAGTCAAGTTTTCTTTTGGATATCATTAGGGTTTACTGTTTTTTCAATTTGTTCAGTTTTATTTAAATTAAAAAATAAAATAAACTTATTTCCAATTATTAAATTAATCTTTTATATTATTATTCTAATTGTTTTAATTATTTTTAAATCATTGTTTTAATATTAATTTAACTTTCAATATTTATTATTATAGTGAAGTATAAATATATGTTTTATGAAAGGAGTTGTATATATGAAAGATAAAATTGTAGTATTTATATTAGGATTATTATTAGGAGCTATTATTTCAACTGGATCAATATATTTCTATACAGTTGCAAATAGTTCAAATGATATGGGTCAAATGACTAGAGGTGGTTTTCAAGGTAATAATGGTGAGCCTCCAGAGATGATGAATAGTAATAATCAAATGAATAATAATTAGTGGTGATTTATGAAAAAAATAGTTAAGTATTTAGGTATTATATTTATATGTTTAACTGCTTTTGCATTTAATATAAAAGCAGAAGAAAAAAATATATATGTTGATTTAGATAATCTAAAAATATCAAGTAATAAAAGTGATTATAAAACAATTACTGAATATAAAACGTTAGATGAATTTTTAAAAGTATATAATTCTAATAGTTTACCTGATATTTATATTACTGATTTTTTATTTGATGGAGTATCTAGTGTTAAAACCCCTGACTTAGATGATTTTATTGAAAATGATTCTAATGATACTAAAATTAAAACATTAGATATAAAAGTTATTAATGTTAATACAACTCAAAATGTTGAATTTAGTGGAACAATTAAAGGAGCAATGCTTGCTGTTAATACTAATAATAAAACTGGTAATATAAATATTATTCTAAATAATGCTTCTATAGATACTGATTCTAAAAAGGCACCAGGAATATATATTTATAATAAGGATAAAAATTATACGGATTGTAAGGTTACTATTAAAACAATATCTGGAACTAAGAATTATATAGAAGGTGGAAAACTTAAAAAGGTTAGTTTAGTTGGTAGTGATGAATTAGATAAATATATTAGTTATTATTCTAATGATAGTTTAACTAACTATAATAAGTATTCTTCATATTATGGAATATATACAAGTGAAGAAATTAAAAATATATTATTTGCTACTGTTCAAGCAGATAATGAAGATTTAAAAGATGGAGATCCATATTATTTTTATAAAGCAAGTGGGGCTATAAGTTCTGATATTGATTTATATTTTGAAGGAGAAGGATATTTAAAAGTTACTAGTAAAAATAAAGAGGGTATAGAAACAAAAGGTAATTTAACTTTTAGTGGTGGAGTAGGTGATTATGAAATTTATTCATATGATGATTGTTTAAATACTACAACACCTAGTAGTAATAATTCAACTGTTAGAAATGATTTAACTATAGATGTTAATTCACTTCTTGCATCTGTGTCTAGTGAATCAGATGAGGGCGATGCGATTGATTCAAATGGAAAACTAATAATTAATGGTGGAACTATTTATGCTTTTGCTCATCCTACTAGTCAAGATGCTGGACTTGATTCAAGTAATGGAACATATATAAATGGTGGAATAGTAATTTCTACTGGTAATATGGTAGATCAAATATCAAGTGATTCTAAACAAAAATTTATATTTGCTACTTTTAATCAAATAAGTGCAGATACTTTAATAGTAATAAAAGATCAAAACAATAAAATAATTACTGCATTTAAAACGAGTAGAAGTATTCAAAATATAGTTTATAGTAATAGTAATTTAAATTATAAATCATATAAGATATATACTGGTGGAACAATTGATGGAGAAGAAACAAATGGTTTATATACTAAAATAAATAGTTATAGTGGTGGGAATGAGATTATATTTAATGATGTTAGTAGTAATATGAAAGAGTCAAATAATATAAGTGATATATTATTAAATGCACTATTAATTGAAATTGGTGTAATAATTCTATTTGTTCTTACTATTGGATTAATAAATTATAAGAAGAATAAAAAGTTTAGTATACTAAACTAAAACTCTATATTTTATAGAGTTTTTTATTTAAAAGATTTAAAAAAAGCTGGTATGATTTTTAATCCAGGACATCAAACAGTTGAAGATTTAGTAGAACTTACTAATGAAGCAAAAGAAATGTTAGAAGAAAATAAACATACTTTGTAACTATTAAAAAGAGAATTTTTTCTCTTTTTTATTGTGATATAATATTATTGGTGAAAAAAATGATTAAATGTGTTTTAGTAAATGGTTATATACCTGAAAATACTTATTTTTATGTTAATGATAAAACAAATCATTGTTTTTTGATTGATCCGGGTTATGAAGGAAAAAGATTATTAGATATAGCAAATAAAAATAATTATATAATAGATAAAATAATATTAACTCATGGTCATTTTGATCATATTGGAGCAATAAATGAAATTAGAAAAAATATAGATATTGAAGTATATGCTTATATTGACTCAGAAAAGTATTTAACTAATTCATATTATAATCTATCTAGATTCTTAGGTGGAGAAGAAGTAATAATAAATGATGTTAAATATTTTAGGGATGGTGATATAATTTCACTTGATGATGGCTTTTCTGTAAAAGTAATACATACTCCTGGACACACAGAAGATAGTTGTGTATTTTATAGCGAAAAAGATAAAGTATTATTTAGTGGAGATACGCTATTTAATAATGGAATAGGTAATACAAGTTTTCCTGGTGGAAATTATGATACATTAATATCATCTATTAAAAATAGAATACTTACTCTTGATGATGAAGTTAAAGTATATCCAGGACATGGAGATGAAACAAGTATTAGAAGTGAAAAAATAAACTTTTAACAAAAATAAGTTTGTTTTTTTATTTACTGTGTTATAATTAAATGGAATTTGAAGGTGATATTATGATTTATTTAGATTATGCAGCATCTACGCCAGTAGATAAAGATGTATTAAATGTTTTTAATGAAGTTAGTATTAAATATTTTGCTAATCCAAATTCAATTCATAAATATGGAATAGAAGCTAAAAATATTATAGATAAGAGTAGTGAAAAAATTGCTAAGATTTTTAATATAGATAGTGATGAAATAATTTATACAAGTGGAGCTACTGAATCAAATAATTTAGTTATTAAAGGTATTTGTAATAGATACAAGAATTATGGAAAACATATTATATTAAGTAGTCTTGAACATAATTCTTTAATTGCTTCTGCTAGTGTTATGCAAGAAAATGGTTTTGATATTGATTTAATTCCAATTAGAAAAGATGGACTTGTTGATATAGATGAACTTAAAAAAATGATTAGAGAAGATACTATACTTGTAAGTGTTTGTAGTGTAGATAGTGAAATAGGACTTGTTCAACCAATTGAAGAAATTGGAGAACTATTAAAAAACTATCCGCATACATATTTTCATACTGATGCTAGTCAAGCAATAGGAAAAGTTAAAATAGATTATAGTAATGTTGATTTAATAACAATAGCGCCTCATAAATTTTATGGTCTTCCTGGTACAGGAATATTAATAAAGAAAAAGAATGTTAGTTTAAAACCAATTATTAATGGTGGTAAGTCAACAACTGTTTTTAGAGCTGGTACTCCAGAAACCGCTCATATAGCATCAATTAGTAAAGCTTTAGAACTAGCTTATTTAAATTTTGATAATAGAAATAACTATGTAAAAAAATTAAGTGAAAAAGTAATAAATAGATTAAAAGAATATGATATAGTTCATGTGAATAATACAGATAAATCTATATATCATACTATTAACTTTAGTGTTAAAGGTGTTAAGTCAATTAAAGTTGCAAGTATGTTAGAAAATAAAGGAATACTTGTATCTACAAAGACATCTTGTTGTCCTGTTGAAACTCCTTCTAAACTTGTTTATGCCTTAACTAAAGATAAATCTTTGGCATCAACATCTATTAGAGTTAGTTTATCTCATTTGACTACTGAAAGTGAAATTGATGAATTTTTAAGAGTATTTGATGAATGTATAGGAGAAATAAATAATGGAGAAGTATAAAGAAATTGAAAGAAGTATTATAAAAAAATATAGAAAAGAGATATGGAGTAAATTTGTTAAAGCAGTTCAAGAATATGAACTTATAAGTGAAAATGATAATATTATGGTTTGTATTAGTGGAGGTAAAGATTCATTTTTACTTGCTAAATGTGTTCAAGAAATACAAAGACATGGAAAAATAAAATTTAATGCTCATTATGTAGTTATGGATCCAGGATATAGTGATTATAATAAACAATTTATATTAGATAATGCAGAATTATTAAATGTACCAATTGAAATGTTTGAAAGTGATATTTTTGATGTAGTAGCGGAAACAGATTTTAAAAGTCCATGTTATATGTGTGCTAGGATGAGAAGAGGATATTTATATAATAAAGCTCGTGAACTAGGTTGTAATAAAATAGCACTTGGTCATCATTTTGATGATGTTATTGAAACAACACTTTTATCTATGTTTTATGGAAGTGAAATTAAAACTATGATGCCAAAACTTCATAGTGATAATTATGAAGGTCTTGAATTAATTAGACCAATGTTTTTAATAAAAGAATCTGATATTCTAGCATGGAAAAAGAGTAATGAATTAACATTTATTAATTGTGCTTGTAGATTCACTGAAGGTTGTTCTTTAATTAATGATGGAACAAGTAAAAGAAAAGAAATGAAAGAATTAATTAAACAAATGAGAAAAACAAATCCTAATGTTGATTATAATATTTTTAAATCACTTGATAATATAAATTTGAATTGTGTACTTGGTACTAAAAAAGATGGAATTTATAAAAGTTTTTTAGATGATTATGATAAATAAGAGGTACTTATGAATATAGAAGAAGAGATATTTAAAAAATCATATGTAGATATAAATGAATTAATTAGCTTTGGTTTTAAAAAAGATAATGATAAATATACTTATTCTAAAAAAATATTAGATGATAATTTTGAAGTTATTGTTACTTTTGATAAGAATAGTAAAATTAGTGGAAAAATAATTGATCTTGAAATGGATGAAGAGTACATTACATTTAGAAATTTAGATAATAATGGATCATTTGTTAATACTATTAGAGATGAATATATTAATATATTAAATGAAATAAAAGATAAGTGTTGTATAAGTAATTATTATATTTTTTCTCAATCAAATAGAGTAACTAAGTATATTATGTCTAAATATAAAGATAATCCAGAATTCTTATGGGATAAATATCCTGGATGTGGAATATTTAGAAATAAGAGAAATAAAAAGTGGTATGCTGCGATATTAAATGTTGATAGAAGTAAGATTACAAAAGGTAGTGGAGAAATAGAAGTTCTTGATATTAAATTAAGTGAAGATATGGTTAATTCTTTATTAAAAGAAAATAACTATTATGAAGCATATCACATGAATAAGAAAAGTTGGATTACTATTATATTAGATGATAGTATTAGTGATGAAATAGTTTTTAGTTTAATAGATATTTCATATAAATTAATTGATTCTTCTTTAGCTGTTTCTTCTAGTTGGATAATACCAGCCAATCCTAAAATATATGATATTAGTGGATATAATGAAGGGCAAATAATAGAGTGGAAACAAACTAGTAAAGTTAATATACATGATATTGCTTATATTTATATTGGTAGTCCATATTCTTCTTTAATATATAAAGGTGAAATAATAGATAAAGATATTCCATTTTATTATGAAAGTGCAAATCTAAAAATGACTAAAGTTATGAAAATTAGGATAATTAAAAAATATAGTAAAGACGAGTATCCTCTAAGTAAATTAAAATCATTTGGACTTACTTCAGTTAGAAGTATAAGAAGAATTGGTGAAAGACTTAACAAAGAACTTGATAGTGATTAGTAAGCATATCTAGTGATATGTTTTTTTTATTATTTGTTGTATAATTAAATAGGAGGATATTTATGAAAACATTAATTACATATTTTTCAGCTAGTGGAGTTACTAAAAAAGTTGCAGAGAAAGTAAAAGAAATAAGCGGGGCTGATATTTTTGAAATTGAACCTGTAAAAAAATATAGTAAATTAGATTTATTATGGGTTAATCCTAAAAGTAGAAGTAGTGTAGAAATGAAAGATAAAACATCTAGAGTAGAGATTAAAAATAAAGTTGATATAAATAAATATGATATTATATATATTGGTTTTCCTGTATGGTGGTATACATGTCCACATATTATAAATTCATTTTTAGAAAGTTATAGTTTTGATAATAAAATAGTTAGATTATTTTGTACATCTGGTTCAACTGATGCCAATACAGTATTTAATTCAATTAAAGATGATTATAAATTTATTAAAGATTGTAAAAGACTAACACTAAAAACAAGCGATGAAGAAATAAAAGAATGGTTAAAATAAGGAGATAAAATGGAATTAAGGTTTATAGGAAATGGATCTGGTTTTTCTAGAAGTAATAATAATGCATTCTTTGAAAATAATGATGAATTAATAATGATTGATTGTTCTATGTTAAATATGAATAGAATAAGAGATATTTTTGATTTTAAAAAGTACAGTAAAGTAAATATATTTGTTACTCATATGCATGCTGATCATGTAAGTGGTATACCAAATATTATTCAATATTTATTTCATATGTTTGATATAGTAGCAAATATAATTGTTCCCTCTGGATTAAAAGATGATATGAAAGTATTTTTAGATATAACAGGTGTAAAAGAAAAAGAATATAAAATTATTCCAGTAAATAATGGAGAATATTATGCAGATATGCCTTATTTGGTTAGCATAATTAAAACTGAGCATAGTGAAAATTTATTATGTTTTGGATATATATTTATGATAAATGATAAAGTAATAGTTTATACTGGAGATACTAAAACTTTAGAACCATTTAGTAATTATTTAAATGGATGTGATGAAGCATATATTGATGTATCATATACTGGAAATAAAGTTCATATTAGTTGGGATTATTTAAAAAAGAATTTTCCTAATAGTAAGAAAATATATTTAATGCATATAGATGATGAAAAAATAGTAAAAGAATGTAAAAAAATACCAAATGTAGAGGTTGTAAAAAAATATAAGAAGTGAGGATATATGAAAGATAAAACTAATGTAATGAGAATACTTGATCAAAAGAAAATAGATTATAAAAGTTATAATTATAGTACTACTAATGCTATTAGTGGTATGGAAGTAGCAAGTGTTTTAAATCAAAATCCTAATCAAGTATTTAAAACATTAGTAACAGTTTCAAGTAATAAAATATATTATGTATTTTTAGTTCCAGTAAATAATGAATTAGATTTAAAAAAAGCAGCTCATAGTGTTAATGAAAAAAGTATTGAAATGGTTAAATCAAAAGACTTGTTAGCATTAACTGGATACATTCATGGAGGTTGTTCTCCAATTGGAATGAAAAAAACATTTAAAACAGTTATAGATATAAGTGCTTCTAATTATAATACAATTATATTTAGTGGTGGTAAAATAGGATATCAAGTTGAACTTTCATTAGAATCATTAAGTAAAGTTATTAATTATAAATTAGATTATATTACTGTAAAATAAATTAGATTTTTAAAAAAATCTAATTTTTTTTGTTATAATTTAAAATAGGAGAAGATGATATATGTACTACTATTATTTAATAGCACTAGCAATAGTTCCAGTAATATTGTTATGTAAGTATATTTATAATAAAGATGTAGATAAAGAACCAAAGAAGCTTTTAAAAAGAGTTTTTGTTTGGGGAATGCTTGCAGTAATACCAATATTGTTATTAGAACTTGGCATAGATAAAGTTATATCAACAAATGATAATAGTAGTTTATTACAATTATTTGCAGCAACATTTATTGGAGTTGCACTAATAGAAGAAGGATTTAAATGGTTAGTTGTATATTATGCAGTATATAAACATAGAGAATTTAATCATGCATATGATGGTATAGTTTATTCTGTATATGCATCTTTAGGTTTTGCAGTAGTAGAAAATTTCTTTTATGTGATTAATGGAGGATTTGGAGTTGGCTTACTAAGAGCTTTTGTTACAGTACCAGCTCATGCTTGTGATGCAGTATTAATGGGATATTTTTTAGGAAGAAGTAAACAAGCTGAATTTAATAATAATCAAGTTGCATTAAATAGAAATATGGCTTTAAGTTTATTAATACCAATTACTGCTCATGCACTTTATGATTATTTTATTTTCACACAAAAACCATTATTTACTATAATATTCTTTATGTTTACTATATGGTTATTTATTATATGTTTAAAATTAATAAAAAAAGTATCTTTAATTAGATCTAATTTTGATGGAACTCCAATTATGTCATCTCCAAACCCAACAATATTGAGTAATATAAAAAGAGCAAATCCTAGTATAGGTTTTTGGTATACATTTTTTATTATATCTGTATTAAGTGGAATTTTGTTCTTTATTGGTTTAACATTAAATAGTATAATTTAATTGGGGTGTATTATGAAAAAAATAGGTATTATATTTGCTATGAGAAAAGAACTAGATGAATTATTAAAATATATTCATTTAGAAAGAGAAACAAAAATATTTGATTTAACATTTTATGAGGGAAATATTGGAAAAACAGAATGTGTTTTAGTAGAAAGCGGTGTTGGAAAAGTAAACGCTTCTAGATGCACTCAAATGTTGATAGATAATATGAATGTTGATTATATAATCAATATAGGCATAGCAGGTGGTATTACAGAAGACATTAAAATATGTGATATAGTTATTGGAGAAAAATTAGTTCAACATGATTTTGATGTTACTGCTTTTAATCATGAAAAAGGATTTATTCCAAATGTTGGAGTATATGTAGAAAGTGATAAAAAATTAATTAAGTATGCTAATGATTATAAAATAGAAGGTATTAATATTCATAATGGTGTAATAGCATCTGGTGATATATTCTGTGATAGTGAAAAAATGAGTAAAAAAATACATGATAAATTTAATGCTTTATGTGTAGAAATGGAAGGTGCCTCAATAGCACAAGTTTGTTATTTATGTAAAGTACCATTTTTAGTAATTAGAAGTATATCTGATTCACCATATGAAGGAAATAATAAAATCACATATGACGAGTTTTGTATTGAAAGTTCTAAAGTAGTAGCAAAATATTTAAATAATATAATATTAAATATAGAGGAGTAAAATATGAAAATAATTAGAAATGCTTTAAAAAATGATTTGAATTTAAGAACTGAAAAAGATTTTCCAACTAAAGGAATAGAATTTATTGATATTAATCCATTAATTTTACAGAAAGAAACATTAAAAGAAATTATAGATATATTTGTAGATTTCTTAAAAGATAGCAAAATAGATTATATAGTAGCACCTGAAGCAAGAGGTTTCTTATTTGCAATGGCAATTGCTCATGAACTTAATTGTGGATGTATACCAGTTAGAAAGAAAGGAAAACTACCACCTTCAACAATTGAAGCATCATTTGATTATGAAAAAGAATATGGTAAAGATACATTGGAATTACCAAAACTTGTTAATGAAAAATACAAAGGAAAAACTTTTTATATTGTAGATGATATATATGCAACTGGTAATACAATGAAAGCTATTAAAAATGAAATTATAAAACTTGGTGGAAAAGTATTAGGAGAGGGAGCAGTTATTAATATACTTGAATTAAATGATAATAAAGAATTATTTTCAATAATAGATATAAATGAAGAATAATGAATAATTATTCTTTTTTTGATTAAAATATTAATATGAAAAAAAGATTAATTATATCTACAATTATTGTTATGTTATTTAGTGTGCTATTTCATAGTGCATACAAGATAATTAAAATACCAATTTTTCCTGTAAATGAAAGTATATGGGAACATGGAAAAATGATTATACTTGCATTTATTTGTTTGATTATTGTTGATAAGATTTTTTATAAAGATAAAACTAATATAATATTTAGTAGTTTTATTTCTACACTTATATGTATTATTTTAGATTTTGTAGTATATACTCCAATATATTTATATATATTAAAGACAGAAGATAATATGTTTGTGACTATTTTAATATATTTAATATGTATAATAATCAGTTTAATAGTAAAACTATATTATTTAAGAGATGAGAAGAGTCATAAAACAGAAATATTGTCTATAATTGGTTATGGTTTATTGATGATGGTATTTTTAATACTAACTTATTATCCATTAGAATTAAAAATATTTTATGATTTTAATAAAAAAATATATGGTTTAGGTAAAAATAGTTTAAAAATTTAAACTATTTTTTTATTGTTATATGTGATAAAATTTATATAGGTAAGGTGAGAAAATGACAGTTGTATTAGTTGAATTAATTGCAATATTAGTAGTTTTGTTACTAATTTTAGGTATTGGTATTTTTATTGTAAAAAAAGTTAGGTATTTTTTAAATGAGTATTTTCATACTACATCTTTAAAACAAGCAATTGAAAATAGTAGAGTGGCTGATTCAGAAATGCATAAAACAGTATATGGAAATGAATCATTATATATGGACAAAATTAGAAAAGATTTTCCTGATTTAAATATAAATGAACTAAAAAGTAGTGCTGAATCAAATATAAGAAATATTCTTCATGCGATTGAAACTAAAAATAAAGATGATTTGAAAAATAAGAATGATAGAATATATGCCTTTGCTGAAAATAAAATTGAAGATTTAAAAGATAATAAAGTTAGAATAGATAATATTAAATTTCATAAAACAGTATTAAATAAATATATGAAAAATAATAATGTTGCAACTATGAATTTTCAAACTTCTATGGAATATTTTTATAAAAAGAATAATGAAATTGGAAGAAAAATACAAGTTAGATTTGATACAGAATTTATTCATGTGATAGATACTAGTGCATATGGACCAAAAATTAGAACTCTTGGTATTAATTGTCCTAATTGTGGTGCACCTGTAAAAGACATTGATAATCCTCATTGTGAATATTGCACTAGTGGAATTATTGTTCCAACTAGCGGAGTAGAATTAGTTAAAAGAGTTTGGTTTTTAGATAATATTAAGGAGGTTTAAATGAATAAAGTTGTAATAGTTGGATGTGGCAATGTTGGTATGAGTTATGCATATGCTCTTGTTAATCAAAAAACATATGTTGATGAGCTTGTTCTAATTGATATTAATGTTGATAAAACAATCGGTGAAGTAATGGATTTAAATCATTGTTTACCATATAGTCCATCTAAAATGAATATAAGAGTTGGAGAATATAGCGAATGTAAAGATGCTAAGATTGTAGTTATTACAGCAGGAGCTAGTCAAAAACCTGGAGAAACTAGAATGGATTTAATTTATAAAAATGCAAATATATTTAAATCTATTATTTCTAGTATTAAAGAAAGCGGATTTAATGGAATATATTTAGTAGCAACTAATCCACTTGATGTAATGACTTATTTAACTTTTAAATATAGTGGTGCTCCATTTGAAAAAGTTATTGGAACAGGGGCTGCACTTGATACTGCAAGATTAAGATATATACTTGGTGAAAAACTAAATATGTGTTCTAAAGATATAGATGCATATGTAATAGGAGAACATGGTGACTCTGAGTTTATTCCTTGGAGTAATGCAAATGTTGCATTTAAAAAAATAACCGATTATTTAAGTGAAGAAGAATTATTAAAAATAGAAAATGAAGTAAGAAATTCAGCTTATGAAGTTATTAATAGAAAAGGTGCTACATGTTATGGTATTGGAACATGTATGGTAAGAATAACAAATGCAATACTTGAAGATAAAAAAATCATTTTAGCAGTTTCTTCATATGATAAAGAAAGAGATGTATGTATTTCAACACCTACTATTGTTGGAAAAGTTGGTGTTAGTGAAAAAATAAATATGCCTCTTAGCGAAAGCGAAAAAGAAAAACTTAATAATTCTATTAATGTAATTAAAGAAGCAATTAATAATGTTTTAAATAAGGAGTAATTATGTATAGAAATGATAAGATATTAGTTGGTAAAAATACTAAAACAGAAGCAAATTTATTATTAAATATGGCTAATCGTCATGGACTTATTACTGGAGCAAGTGGAAGTGGTAAAACAATTACATTAAAAGTACTTGCAGAAAGTTTTTCTCATGCAGGAGTACCTGTATTCTTAGTTGATGTTAAAGGCGATTTAGCAGGAATGGCTTTTAAAGGTGAAAATAATGAAAATATAGAAAAGCGAGTTAAGAAATTAGAACTTGATGATTTTGAATTTGAAAGCTATCCAACCACATATTATGATGTTTATGGTAAAAATGGACATCCAATTAGAGCAATTGTTTCTTCAATTGGACCAAGATTACTAGCAAGAATGTTAGATTTAACTGATACTCAAGAAGAAATTTTAGGAGTGGTTTTTAAAATATCAGAAGTAGAGCATTTAGATTTAATAGATTTAAATGATTTAGATTCTATACTTGGATATGTTAATGAAAAAAGATTAGAATACTCAAATAAATATGGAAATATATCTACTCAAAGTATTACATCTATTAAAAGAGCAGTGCTTAATTTAAGTGATGCTGGAGGAAATTTATTTTTTGGTAAACCATCATTTGATATAAAAGATTTTATGAAATATGACTCTGATAATGGATATGGATATATTAACATATTAGATGCAACTAGCTTATTTAAAAATCCTACTACATATGTAATTCTATTACTATGGTTGCTTACAACTATATATAATGAAATGGATGAAGTTGGAGATTTAGCAAAACCTAAATTAGTATTCTTCTTTGATGAAGCTCACTTAATATTTAGTGAAATGAAAGATAATGTAATTAAACAATTAACTCAAATTGTTAAATTAATAAGATCTAAAGGAGTTGGACTATATTTTATTAGTCAAAGTCCTACAGATATAAAAGATGAAATATTAAGTCAACTTGGTAATAGAGTTCAACATGTACTTAGAAGTTATACTAAGAGTGATGAAAAAAGTATTTTAGTAGCAGCTAATTCATTTAGAGCTAATAAAGAATTTGATACAGCTGAAGCTATTAGATTACTTGGTACAGGAGAAGCACTTGTATCTTTTCAAAATGAAAAAGGTGAACCAAGTATAGTAGAAAAAGTAACTATATTACCCCCTCAAAGTAGAATGGGCACTATAAGTGAAGAAGAAAGAAAAGATTTAATACAAAAAAGTAGATTATATGGAAAATATGATAAAAATGTAGATGATGAGAGTGCTAAAGAAAAAATAGATAAAATAAATGAAGAAAAATTAGAAGCACAAAAGAAAGAAGCAGAATTAAAAGAAAAAGAAAAGAAAGAAAAAGAAGAAGCTAAGTTAAATAGTAAAACAACAAAGAAGAATACAACTGGTACTAAAATACAAAAGAAAATAGTTGATAAAACTGTTAACAAAGCAACTACAAAATTAGTTAATTATGTATTTAAAAATTTATTTAAATAATATTTATAATTGACAATATTAGTAATTTTTATATAAAATTAATATTAGAAAGGATAGGTTTGTAATGAAAAAGTATATTGCAGAATTTATTGGAACATTTATTTTAGTTTTATTTGGAACAGGAGTAGCTGTTGTTAGTGGAGGAGATTTAGTTGCAACTTCTCTTGCATTTGGACTTGCTATTGTAGCTAGTGCATATGCAATTGGAAGTGTATCTGGATGTCATGTTAATCCAGCTGTATCTTTAGCAATGTTTATTAATAAAAAATTAACATTAAAAGAATTTGGTGGATATGTTTTAGCACAAGTTCTTGGAGCTTTAGCTGGTACAGGTATGTTATATTTAGTACTTTCAAATGTATCTTATGGAGTAGTTGGATTAGGAGCTAATGGATATGCAGGACTATCTAACACAGGAATTAGTTTAGCATGTGCATGTTTAGTTGAAACAATTTTAACATTTGTATTCGTTTACACTATTTTAGGAGTTACAAGTGATGAATCAAAATCAAATATAGCACCACTTGCTATTGGATTTACTTTAACATTTGTACATTTACTTGGAATTAATCTAACAGGTACTTCAGTAAACCCTGCTAGAAGTTTAGCACCTGCTATATTTACAGGTGGAGATGCATTATGTCAAGTATGGGTATTTATAGTATTTCCATTACTTGGGGCTGCACTTGCTGCATGCATATTTAATTATTTAAATACAACAAAAAAAGGTCGTAAATAGACCTTTTTTAAAGAAAGGAAAATATGGAAAAAGCAAAAGTTTATTTTACAAAAAATATTACAAGTGAAAGTTTAATTAAAATATATGAATCATTAAATAAAGAGTTAACTGGAAATGTTGCAGTTAAATTACATAGTGGAGAAGATGGAAATCAAAATTATTTAAGACCTGATTTTATGAAAGATTTAGTTAGTAAATTAAATGCTACAGTAGTAGAATGTAATACTGCTTATGATGGTCTTAGAACTAATAATGAAGATCATAAGAAATTACTTAATAAACATGGATGGGATAAGTATTATAATGTTGATATTATGGATAGTGAAGGAGACATTGTATTAGATATTCCAAATGGAAAAGTAATAAAGAAAAATTATGTTGGATCACATATTAATAATTATGATTCAATGTTAGTATTATCACATTTTAAAGGTCATCCAATGGGTGGATTTGGAGGAGCGTTAAAACAACTATCAATAGGATGTGCTTCTCGTAAAGGTAAAGCTTATATTCATGGAGCGGGTACTACAGATGATGCAGATTATGTATGGAGTCATTTACCAGAACAAGATGCCTTTTTAGAAAGTATGGCAGATGCTGCTAGTAGTGTAGTAAAACATTTTAATGGTAATATGGCATTTATTAATGTTATGAAAAATATGAGTGTTGATTGTGATTGTTGTGCTGTAGCTGAAGATCCTTGTATGAAAGATATTGGAATTTTAGCTTCACTTGATCCAATAGCAATTGATCAAGCTTGTATAGATTTAGTTAATAAATCAGATGATCCTGGACGTGAACATTTCTTAGAAAGAGTAAATTCTAGACATGGGACTCATACTATAGATGCTGCAAATCTATTAGGATTTGGTACAAAAGAATATGAGTTAATAAATATTGATTAATTTATATAAAAATATGATATAATTATTTTAGAAATAGTAATGGAGGAAAAATATGAATAATAGTTTTTTAGCAAATCCTTCAGTATTAGCTAATGAAGGAAGAAAAATAATTGATTCTTCAATTAATTTTAGAGATAATGCTGATAAAATAATGGAAAACGTTGACTATATGATTGAAAGAGCATATATGTCTGATGGTTCAAGAGCCTTAGCAAATCATATTAAATCTTTTAAAGATGATTTATATACTATGGCAAAAATTATGAATGAATATGGAAATTACTGTGTTAATTTTGGAAAAACAGTATCTGTAAATCAACAAAACATGATTGATATGTATAATGTTAATGATTAATTGAAAGGAATAATATTATGGAAGAGAATACAACTTACTTATCTTATGGTGAAACGGAACAAGTTATTAATGAAATTGTAGATTGTAAAAATAGGATGAGTGCTATATTTGAAGATTTCAAAGCTGATATGGCAAATATTGGCGCACCAGATTCTCTAGCTGGAGCAACTGGTGAAACTTTATCACAAAAATTTGCATCACTTGCAACTAAGTTTTCTAGTTATACTGACTTGGTTCAAAGATTTGCAGATGATATTAAGACAGCTACTGAAATGACAGATCAAACTGACAAGAATATTTCAAATGATGCTAGTGGATTAAATGAATAAAGACTTTTAAGTCTTTTTTTTATGTTAAAAAGTTTATTGTATTATATTAAGTGTTTATGATATAATTACAAATAGAATAATAGGAAAAAATAGGTGATTATATGGCAAGTTTTAGAGTAGGAGAATATCCTAATGGTAGAGTTGAATTAATAGATAATTCATATGTTTATATACCAAATAATGTTATATCTGATACTCCAGTATCAGTTTACTATACTGGTGCAATTGGATATGCTAAGAGTTCTACTGCAGCAAGTTTAATTAGTGACGTTTTAGAAACTGAAGGTTTTGATCAAATAGTAATCTTAAATGATTATGGAAGTGATTATATTTATGGACAATCATATATTGAAGGTAGAGCTGCAACTCAAGAACAAATTATTTCACAAATTGAAAGTGATTATGGTGTTACATTAGATAGAGTTAATACTCTTGGTTCAAGTGCAGGAGATAAGTGTGCTCTATATAATTTTGCTACACTATGTAAAGATGGCAGAGATAGTGGTTTTTGTGTTATTACTGGAGCTTCAACTATTAATGTAAATCAAACTGAGGGACAAAGCTATAATCGTGGACCTAATAGAGCATTTTTGAGTGATGAAGATTATGCTGCTATGGAAGGTAAAACAGTGTTTATATTTGAAGGGGCAAGCGCAACAAATTATTCATATGTAAAACAATTAAGAGATCATGGAGTAGAAGTTGTATTAGTACAATGTAAAAGTAGTGGACATGATCAATTGTCATATAATCCTTTAAGAGATAATATATTTGAATTTATGGATGGAGATCCAACTAAATTTTTAGAAAATGATAATTATACATTTACTAGATGTACTGATGCTGAAGGTAATGTTTGGGAAACATTAACTGATGAAGAAATAGAGGAAATTGTTAGTGGTGCTTCAGATCCAACTAAATTATATGCTAAAATCCAAGAAAAAGGTGGGGAATTAAGTGATTTTGCTAGTAGATATAGAGGTGGAGATGGAACACTTGCTTCAAATATGAGCTTTGTAGCTAATAGTCTTGGTACTATAAGAAATGGTATAGAGCTAATACCATCAACTACAGGGGACGCTACTGGAATAATGGGAAGTTTTTATGGAGCAAATAACTATTATTCAGGAGTTACAAATACAATTCTAACAACATTAGCTAGCGAAACAGATGCAATTTATGCAATAGCTAATGCAATATATAAAATGGATGGTTTTTCAGCAAGTATTGCTGAATCAAGTCTTTCAAGTGGTGTATCTAGTACACTATTTAATCCATCTAATTCAAGTGAAATAGAAGGATTAAATGCAAGACTTGGGCAAAGTATTGATAATATGTTAAATGATGCAGAGTTAGGATTCTATAATGCATATAAAAATTCATTTATATCAGGTAATGTTGGTAAAACTAGTTTAAGTGATATTGATGCTGCAATGAGATCAATCACATCAACACTTTCAAATGAGGTACAAAGTGCAAACTCAATGAAAGGATACATTGATAGTTTAACTGCTGGAATTGGAGCAGGTAACATGCTATCAGGTGGAGTATGGGATTCAGTAAAAGCTAATATGGAAACATATTCTGGTTTAATGCAGTTAAGAGAAAATTCAGCAGATTACTTATTAAGTGTTACAAAAGTAGCAATGGAACTTGTAAGAGAATCAATT
>CACWLI010000020.1 GCA_902761685.1 uncultured Erysipelotrichaceae bacterium
TGCATTACATGATATATATCTTATTCCATTATTCTCTATAAAATCATTATTTATTACTCTCGTTATTGATGAACTATATACTAGTACATCTGTATTCTCATGTATTATTGTATATGTCTCTCTTAATTTTACTAATGTCGCTAGTAAGCTTATTAATACTACACTTACTAATACTATACTTATTATTACTTCTATTAATGTAAATCCTTTTTTATTCATATCATTCACCTACTATATAAATGATAACATTTTCCAGTTCTTAATTCAATTAAAAAGAAGAATATAATTCTTCTTATAAAAGTATCATATTATAAATAATTAATTGATAATCACTATTTCTTTTTTCAACTTTACAATTAATTTTATAAATATTATTTTTTAATACTTCAGAAATATTTTTATAGTGACTTCCAAATATTACTCCCTCAATAGTTCCATATTCATCACTTAATTTAACAAATGACATTTTATCATTATTCTTTGTTCTAATAGTTTTAATACTTTCAACAAATAATATTGTAGTGATCGTTTTATCAAAATAATTTTTAATTTCATTAGTTTTAATTGAATTACTTCTATCATACTTAGTAACTGGGTGATGAGATAAATAAAAACCATAATTTTTGATTTCATTATCTATATTTTCTCTATCATTAAAGTCTTCTATATTTTCAAATACAGGTGGATTTTCTAAAGTCATGTTTAAATCTTTACATAATGTTACATAGTTTAATATTTCTTCTAGATTATCAATAGTTTGTTTTTTATTTAAATTAAATTCATCAAAAGACCCACATTCAATTAATGAAACTATTGTTTTTTTATTTATGCTTTTTCCATAACATCTAATCATAAAATCATAAAATGAAGTAAACTTTCCTTTTTTTCTTTCTTCTTCAATTTCTTCTGATACACTTCTTGCTATTGATTTTATTAAACTAAATGGTATTACTAACTTATTATTATCAATTACAAATTCATAACATGATTTATTAATACTTACATTTTCAAATTCTATATGTAATATTTTTGATTCATCTAAATATTCTTTTAATTTTTCACTAGACTTATTCATATTAAGTAGATTCTTCATAAAGTAAAGTGTATAATTTATCTTTAAATAAGCCATTTGAAAAGCAACTAATGAATAAACAACTGAGTGTGATTTATTAAAACCATATGATGAAAATTTAATTATTAAATCATATAATTCACTTGCTATTTCTTTAGAATAACCATGTTTTAATACACCATCAAAAAATCTTGTTTTCTCTTTCTCAATAACTTCATACTTCTTTTTGGACATTGCACGTCTTACAACATCAGCTTCAGCATAAGAATATCCACCTATTTTTCTAAGTATTTCTAATACTTGTTCCTGGTAAATAATTATTCCATAAGTACTCTTTAAAATAGGCTCTAATTCACTTACTAAATATGTTACTTTCTTTTTACCTTTTTTTCTAGCAATATATTCTCCTATCATTTCTCTAGGCCCAGGTCTATATAACGCAATCGCATCAACAAGAGTATTAAAATTATCTACTTCTAATGTTTTTAAGAAACTTCTCATACCATCACTTTCAAATTGAAATACTCCAGATGTATATGCATATTTAAATAAATTTAAAGTTTTCTCATCATTTAAATCTATATTATTAATATCAATTTCAATATTATCTTTTTTTATATCATTAATTATATTTGATATTGTATTTAAATTTTTAATAGCAAGAAAGTCCATTTTTAAAAGTCCTAAACTTTCAATATAATCCATACTATAACCAGTAAGAATTACTCCATTACTCTTATATAAAGGCATTATTGAATCCAAACTTATATCACTTATTACAACTCCAGCTGCATGCATAGAAGTATTCTTTTTAAGACCACATAATTTATTACATATAATAATTAAATTTTTAATATTATCATTTCTTTTAACCATAGTAATAAATTCATTATTTTGCTTTAATTCTTCAAAACTTTTTTCATCTTTAATTGTTTTACATAATCTATCAATTAAAGAATTGTCCATTTTTAATACTCTTCCTACATCCCTAATTATTTGTTTTGGAAGCATTGTATTAAAAGATATAATTCTAGCTGTTTTATCTATACCATATTTATTTGCTACATATTCAATTACTTCTTCTCTTTTTAAACTATCAAAATCTATATCAATATCTGGCATAGTTATTCTATCTGGATTTAAAAATCTTTCAAATATTAAATCATATTTAAGTGGATCTATATTTATAATACCAAGTGCATAATTAACAAGTGAAGCAGCTCCACTTCCTCTTCCAGGTCCAACTAAAATGTCATGTTTTTTTGCAAATAATACAAAATCATATACTATTAAAAAATAATCAACATAATGCATTTTTTCTATTACATTTAATTCATATGTAAGTCTATTTTTATATTCATCACTAACATTTCCATTTAATCTTTTTTCAAGGCCTTTTTTAGCTAAAGCTCTTAAAAATTCTAATGAATTTTCTCTATATACAGGAATATGATATGTACTAGGTTTAAGTTCTATATTTATTAATTCAGAAAATTTAATAGTACTCTCTATATATTTACTATTACTAATACTCTTAAAATAACTATCTATAACATTAATTTTATCATCAATAGTTTTTCCTTCTTCAATATATTTAATGTATTTAAAATACTCTATATCACCTTTATCAAAATACCTTATCAAATCAATATAAACAACATCTTCAGTTAATAATAACGCATTTGTTAATTCATTATCATTAGAATATTTAATAAAAATATATGTAAAGATATCTTTGTACTTAGAATAATCTTTATATTCACACACAACAATTATATTAGATGAAAATTCTCTAATATACTCTATGGTTAAAATATCTAAATTCTTTTTACTAACTATTTTACAAAGTGAAATATATCCATCATAGTTTCTTGCATATATAAGCATCTTAGTATCATCTATTTCAACTTCAATTCCAATTATTGGTTTTATATTATTTTGTTTACATTTATTTATAAAATCATATGCTCCGAACATATTAGAATCAGTTACACCAAGAGCATTTATTCCATTATTTTTAGCATATAAAATTAACTCATCAATTTTGATAAGACTATTCATTAAATCATATTCAGTTTTAATATTTAATGGAATATATTTCATAGTTACCTCTTAAAAGTATTTTATCATATTTTTATATAAAATAAAAAGTAGATTAGTATTTACTATCTACCTCACTAAAATCAACATTATCAATTTCTTCAATTACTTCTAATTGATTTTCTATTATTTGTCTTAATCTTCTCTTTAGAACATTGGTATTTCTTTTTAATTGGTCTGCATGGTTTTGAGCTCTTTCAGCTTTTAATAGAGCATCATTTATAATTCTATTTGCATTATGTCTAGCTTCATTAACAAGACTTTCTGCTTCACGTCTAGCACTGCTTTTGATTTGATCTCCAGCAGCTTCAGCGGTATATATAGCTCTATTCATAGTATCTTCTATTCTTTGATAATAAGCTATTTGTTCAACTAATTTTTTATTATCTTCTTCAGTTTTCTTACTTTTTTCAAGTAAGCTTTCATAATTATGAATTATCTCATCCAAACATTTTTGAACTTGATACTTATCATAACCACGAAAAACTGTATCAAACTTTTCCATGCTCCACCTCAATATTTATTATTTATTTATTACCATTCTCCTAAATCATCTGATTTTTTACTACTTTTTTTACTTTCTTCTTCTGAAATGTTTCCTTCAATTTCAAATCCTTTAGGTGCACAAAGAACAATTCCAGGGCCTAACTTTTCCATCTTTCCTTCAATAGCATAAATAATACCATTTAAAAAATCCATAATTCTTTTAGAAACATCTGATGTAACTCTTTTAAAGTTAACAACAACTTGATTCTTTGCTTTTAAATAGTCTGCTATTTGTTGAGCTTCAGAAAAAGCTCTTGGTTCAACCAATATTGTTTTATTTTTATATATTTCTTTATTACTAGATTTTACTGTCTCTTTTACTTCTTCATATTCTTCGTATTCTTCATCCTCTGGACTTAACATTTTCTTAAGTGATTCAAATGCCATAATCTTCCTCCTTTAGCCTATTACGTTTTAATTTTACCACATAAATTTTTTTCTATCAATAATAAAAAAGAAAAATATAATAAATTTATAATAAAAAAAAGAATTAAAAATTAATTCTTTCTTCAATATAACTTGGAAGTTCATCTAAATTAATAGTTACTTGTTGCATTGTATCTCTATCTCTAACTGTAACAGTATTATTATTTAATGTTTCATCATCAACTGTAACACAAAATGGTGTACCAATAACATCTGCTCTTCTATAACGTTTACCAATAGATGCAGTTTCATCATATGATGTATTAAAATGTTTAGTTAATTCTTTATATACTTCCATAGCTTTTTCACTATGATATTTTTTTACTAATGGAAGTACTGTTACTTTAATTGGTGATAAGAAAGGATGTAATTTTAATACTTCTCTTTCATCATTTTCTAATTTTTCTTTTGTATAAGCATCACACATTATTGTTAAAAATAATCTTTCAACTCCAAGGGATGGCTCAATTACATATGGCACATATTTTTCATTTGTTTCTGGGTCTAAATATTCAAGTGATTCACTAGAATATTTCATATGTTGTGACAAATCATAATTAGTTCTTGATGCTATTCCCCATAATTCTCCCCATCCAAATGGAAATAAATATTCTATATCTGTAGTTGCATTACTATAAAAAGATAATTCTTCTTTTTCATGATCTCTAAGTCTTAATTTATCTTCATGAATTCCTAAACTAATTAAGAAATTTTTACAATAATCTTTATAATGCTTAAACCAATCAAGTTCAGTTCCTGGTTTACAGAAAAATTCTAATTCCATTTGATCAAACTCTCTAACTCTAAATATAAAGTTACCAGGAGTAATTTCATTTCTGAAACTTTTTCCTATTTGAGCGATTCCAAATGGTAATTTTAGTCTCATAGAACGTTGAACATTCATAAAGTTAACAAATATACCTTGAGCAGTTTCTGGTCTTAAATAAACTGTACTCTTATTATCTTCAGTAACTCCTTGAAATGTTTTAAACATTAAATTAAAGTTTCTAATATCAGTAAAATCACTACTACCACAATTAGGACATTTAACTTTATTATCTTTAATATATTGAACTAATTCATCATTACTATATTTACCAGCATCTTCTACACCTAAATCTTCAAGAAGTTTATCAGCTCTATGTCTTGTTTTACATTTTTTACAATCAATTAAAGGATCTGAAAATGTTTTTAAGTGTCCACTAGCTTCCCATACTTTTGGATTCATAAGTATTGCACTATCTAGTCCTACATTATTAATATCTTCTTGAATAAATTTTTTAGTCCATGCTTTTTTAATATTGTTTTTTAGTTCTACTCCAAGTGGACCAAAATCCCATGTATTAGCAAGTCCACCATATATTTCACTTCCTTGAAATATAAATCCATAATTTTTACAAAAATTTGTAAGTTCTTCCATTGTTATTTCATTTTTCATTATTATTTTTTCCTTTCTAATTTTATATTTTTTTAATTAATTCTTTAGTATATTTGACTTTAAAAATCTATTAAATTCATCCATACTTGCCTCCTAAAAAATAAAAAACTTCTAAAATCATGTAAGGGTCCATATTGGACGGTTCCACCTTACTTATTCTAGAAGAATCACTCTTATTTATATAGCCTCAAATGCTTTACCATCACATTTTTCATCGCTTTTATTAAAATGATTTTAGCATATTAAAAAATATATTTCAAGTTAATTTAATACTTTTTGTTTCTTCTTTTCATTACTATTATCATAACCCATATTTTTTAAGATTTTTTTTAATAAACTTAAATACTCTTTATCACAAATAACCATGACATCATATTCACTTTTACCATCATAAAATTCATCTGCTTTAATATAATTATTCTTTTTACCACCACGTTCAATTATTTTATAAACAAATAATCTATTAAATGAACTATTAGTAAAAAAATCATTTAAAATACTCATTAATTCATCCATACTTTCAAATCTTATTCTTATTGGATTATTATTAATTACTTTAAAAAGATTTTTTGTAATATATATTTTTTCTATCTCTTGATTAGAATAATTTTTCCAAAAATTATGTTCCATATAAATCCCCTATTTTCTAAACATTCTAATTATATCTGAATTTGCATAGTTAAAACCGAATACATTTCTTAACTCATTTGCTACTATATCAGCTTCATACATATTAGAACATCTAACAATACATGTTTTATTGTTATAAAATTTAGTACTTGTAAGATCATAAGCTTTACTACAATTTGAATATTCATCTTTAAATCTAAAAATAACAATATTACTTGGCATATTTCCTTTTAAAATACTTCTTGAAAAAAACAAGTGTAAATAATTAGCTAATGTTTCACCATTATAATAACTTTTTTCTTCTTCCTTATCAGGTGTTTTAAATGTAACTAAATCTTCTGTAACAGTAATAACAATTTCTGGCCTAGATAGCATCTTTCTAACATAGTAATTACTATCATTCTCATTTGGTTCATTTAATTCATCAATAGCATTAGCAAAAGTACTAAAAAAACCATTTCTTTTATCACTTTCGACTTCTTTTCTTAATGATATAAATTTTTCTAAAATATTTTTTTTCATTCTTTCTCCTTAGATAGAAAATTCTCTATTTTGTTCTATTTCAATATTACCAAATAAATCATAATTAATATCTTTTAATTCTTTACTATCAATTACTTGTATTTTACCTAATCTTTCTAATCTTTTTCTTCTTAGATACTCTTTTGTATAATATGCATATTTTTTTAATTCATGACTAAATTCTTCTCTTGATACTAATAAACTATTTTCACATTTTGTATCATATGCAAATAAATTATCACCAACTCTTAATAATTCAAGAGAACTATCAGTCACTAATATACTGCAATGTTTACTAGTATAATTTGTTTTTTTAAATAATACAAGTGAAAAAGAATCAATATCATTAGGTAAAGATAAACTATCTATATCAATATTTGAAAATAAATCTATTTTATTTGACTCATTTCTTGAATTAATTCCTTCATCACTAACAAATGGTCTACTAATAATATCAGCTAGTTTAAATCCATTTTCATCTTTAATAAGTCTTTTATCTTTTTCATTTACTTTATGACATACTACTTCTAAAGTATAATAGCTTCTTTTCATATGTTTGCCCCCCTTTTTAAAACCTTGATGATTATACCACAAAATAGCAAAAAAGTCAAAAAAAAAAGAACACTTAATAGTATTCTTTTATCTCTTTAGTACTAATTGTCTAGTTCTTAAATAATCATCTTTTTTAACATCTTTTTGTGTAAATCTTTTTTCTTCAAATTCAAACATTTCTATTTCACCCTTAGAATTAACGTAGAAATTTATAAAATATGCTCCCATAGTATTTTCTAATCCTTGTCTAATAGCAAAATTACTCTTAGAAGTTAAACATGGTAGTAATAATGCTATTACATTTCTATATGATAAGAAATGACTTTGATGAAAATGCCCCATACCAACTGCATTAGGTTTAGTACCTGGCTCCATTTTATCTATATATTTTTGTGCTCTATAAGAAAGACTTGAAGCACATCCTCCTCCTGGATGGAACATTTCAATTGTTGTTTTAGGACTTTCTTCTGGACTAACATATGCATGTTCACTTCCTACAAATTTTAAATCTGGTCTATATGATTCAATAATTGGTCCAATAAATGCACCACCATTTTTTTCATGTGTTAAATCATGATTTCCAACAATAAACTCTGTTGTTATTCCCTCAACTTTTGGCCAATGATTAACAATATATTCTATTTGTCTACTTGCACCTAATCTAAATAATTCATATCTATGATCACTTCTATTAGTATAGTCACCATCTGATATATCTCCAAAATGTCTTACTAGTTTTATTCCTCTATCATAAGTTTCTTGATATATTTGATTAATCATATTTAATTGTTGAGCTTCATTACATAAGTGTGAATCACTTATCCAAGTTTCACTAATTTTAGTTAATTCATCAAGTTCTGGTTTAATACCTTTACTTGAAGATTTATTTCTTCTCTTACTAACTACTAATTTACCATCTTTTTCTACTAAATTAATATCATATCCTCTTAATAATAATTCTTCTAATAATCCACCAAATTTTAGTTCACTTAATTTTAATTTATCAAGTGTACTTTCTAAAGATTCTCCATTTTTAATTATTGAAAACATTTTATCTTTTTCATCTTTAATTGTTTGTTGTGGAACAAATACTTTTTTATTATCAGTTAAATGTAATGCTTTAGCAGTTTTATAATCGTCAATTATTGTATTATAATATGGTATCCACATTTGAGTTGTATTTTTCAAATTACCTTTTTTGTCTTTTTCTAAATTAACTACCCAAGCACCGATTGTATTATATACAGGTGTAGTAGCATCTTTCATTTCATCTGTTGTTGCTACTACAGTTGGTACTTGATAAGATCTTACTCCTCTTCTTAAGAATGAATCACATGCTGCAAAGTGAGAAGTAACTAAAATGTCTGTTTTATCTTCATTTCTAAGTGAAGATATTTTTTGTTGGGGTTTATATGAAACTGTATATGGAACATTACCTTTAGCATGTTGTAAATACAATGATATATTTCCACCTTTACGTTCAGAATTTGTAAATGTTACTTTTCTACGTCTAGGTCCTAAATAAATCATATCTTCTCTTTTACTTGCTATAAGTGTCCCTATATCAACTTTTTCTTTTGTTTTTAAGAATGATAAATCATGTTCTCCTGTTACAAAATATGTTGTAATTCCCTCTACTCTAGGAAACATTTGTGAAACATATTCTGCTTGATCTTCATAACCATTTTTATGTAATGTAGAGTTATAAATACTTTTAACACCTGTATATAGCCCTTCAACTACATCTCCTGTTAAAAATACATATTTAACTCCCATTTGTTTAGCTTTTAAATATAAATCATTTAATATTGTTACTTGTTCATAAATACTACCAAGTCTAGTATCTGATATCAACATTATTTTTGTTTTTTCATCATTATCAATTATTTCGTAACTCAAATCATCAATTAATTTTTCATGTCCAAAATTTCTAATTAATGTTACTTGAACTTTAGCTGGTTCTTCTTCTCCTTCAACTTCTTTATATGCTGTAGTATTCATCGTTACAACATTATTTCCTCTTTTTTTAAGCTCATGAATTAAAATAAATAAATCATCTTTAGTGATGTTATATGATTTTGCTAAATCTTCTGCTATACATTCTTGAGTTAAAGTATCAAATTGTAATTGATCAGCATAATCTTTTAAGTTTTCTTCAGTAATTTCAACCATTTCATCTTTGTGTTCTTCTTCATATTTAATAAATTCTGGATCACAAGGAACATCATCAATTATCTCTGTGCCATTTACTATTTCATCATCTATTTTCATATTACCTCCCAAAAAAAGAGACATAAACACAAATATAGAAAAATATTTTGTTATGTCCTTTCTATTCTTACCCTAAATTAATAATATAAAAAATAATTAAAAAATGCAATAAAAAAACATAAGATTTTTATTTTTCTTATGTTTAATTTTTAGAAACTATATAAGGGTCGGTACTTGTTCCATTACCAGCAATTATTTTTACTGAATGTGACAAATTAATTACAGGTCTTACACCATAATTTGATGCAACTGAAGCCCATGGATATAATCCACCAGTATTGTTAATATACCAGTTTCTAGCTTGATTATAGTCCATAGCTTGAGTAGCAGGTGACATTGTCCACCATGCGCTACCAGTATATAAATAATTACTATAATTTGACTTATATGGAACTATTCCTGCAAGATATGCTTCATCAGCTGATAATAATCCAATTGGATATTTAAGCTTTCCATTTGAGACACTAAATTTATCTCTAGAGTCTGAACATTTTAAAGATGGATTCTTATTATTAATTCTTGTTGTTGTAGCAAATGTTGCAGTATTATAACCATTTCCACTTGTTAATGTTCTATCACTACAAAATGGTATATCAGCCAAATATGTTGAATATGATGCAGAAGTTGAATCATATTTATTTAAAATATTATTTTCATACCAAGTATCTAAAAATGTTTTAATTTTAGAATCAATTGTATCATTTCTAATTACATCATAATTAACTGATTGATAAGTTATATACATTGCTTTAAATTGATTAGTTGGAGCCCCTCCACTAGTAACATTGGATTTTAATTGTGTCATAAAATCGCATGTTGCTGTTTTACTACTTGATGCACACGTATATGGAAATTTAGATAATATTCCGTTTATAGCAGTTGTATTCATCCAATTATCACCATAAAAGAATTCTCCATCAAGTTTAAATTTCTTAGTTGTTTCATCAAATGCATAACTACTAGCAAAATAATATTTACCTGTATCAGACAATTTAGAAGTAGTACTTGTTATATTTGTATTATCGTATAATTTTTGATTTTCACCATATTTATAGCCTACATAAGTTGGATCAAAATTTTTAGTATTAAATTGTGACTTTCCAGCATATAAAGCATCCCCGGTAGCATTATTAGTTTTACCAGCATATATAATTCTAATAGAACCATCTCCATTAATTCTAACAATTCTCCAATAAAAACCAGCAAATTTTAAATAATTAGATTTTACATTCCCACGATAATAATTAGATTCTCCATATTCATCATTTGCTTTATACATATTATCTGCATTGATTACATCTTCTACTTTCATATCATATCTAATATACTTAGTAATATATGATTTTCCATTTTCATATTTTGTTTCAAGTATTTTATATAATGTATTACAACTTGCATGTGCATTAGCATAAGCTCCACATGTATAATATCCTACATAATCATTATTATTTTTAATAGTTACCATCATGGCTTTATTATTACCAGATGAATCCAATAAATCAAATCTACCATAGTTTTGATTTAATCTAAAATTAACATTTACATTAAAGTGCGCTGTTGTTGATAAAGGTGAATTAGTAACTTCTTTTGTTGTATATAAATATGATTCTTGTGGTGAAATATTATTTAATGTTGAAGTTTCTATTTCAGTATCTCTTGTCTCTGCATAATTAGATGATATAACACATGATGTTAAATCAGAACTTCCACCTTCTACGCATGTACTTTTACCATAAGAAATTGATAAATCACAATTAAATTCTTGATTTGTTTCATATACATCTGAAATATCAAATTCTGATATAGGTTTAATAGATTCAAATTCATATGTTCCATCATTTACTTTTATATATGCAACATTTCCTAATTGATCTAATTTAATACAATAACTAATTTTACTTCCAGATAAATCTAGTGCAGTGTCATCGTCGGAACTAATACCAGTTATTTTATTTCCTTTAAGTTGTTCATTTATATATTTTTCAGTTGATTGATTATATATTGTTTTTACTTGAGTAAAGAAAGTGTTCTTTTTAGCTGTTTTAAATAATCCCATAATATTTGGCATTGCTATTATTACAAGAATGGCAAGAATAGCTATAACTGCAAGTAACTCAACTAAAGTAAAACCTCTTTTATTCTTCATTTTACACACTCCTATTATTTACATTATATCATCTTATTTTCAATAATACTAGTAACAGGTTCAAATGTTTTTCTATGTTCTTTAATTGGTCCATATTTATATAATGCTTCTATATGTTTTTTAGTGCCATATCCTTTATTATGTTTAAAATCATATTCTGGATGTTCTTTATCTAATTCAATCATCATTCTATCTCTTGTTACTTTAGCTATTATAGATGCAGCAGCAATTGATTCACTCTTAGCATCACCTTTAATAATAGAAGTTTGCGGAATATTAATGTCAAGCTTAACTGCATCAATTAATAGATGTTCAGGTTTTATACTTAAATTATCAATAGCTTCTATCATAGCTTTTTTAGTTGCTTCTAATATATTAATTTCATCAATTACTTTTTCACTAGAAATTCCAATTCCTACACTAAGAGCATTTTCCATTATTACATCATATAATAATTCTCTTTTCTTTTCTGTTAACTTTTTAGAATCATTTATTCTTTCATCATAAAAATCTTTAGGTAATATTACTGCAGCAGTAACTACTGGTCCAACAAGTGGTCCTCTTCCTACTTCATCAATGCCCGCTATATATTTGATACCTTTTTCATATAATTCATTTTCAAATTCTTTCATATTTACCTCTAAAAATATTATATCATAAAAATAAAAAGAGTTCATTTAAGAACTCTTACACACATTCTACATATGTATCATTTAAACATCTGATTGCACACAAGCATTCAGCATTTATAGTAAATAATGAATCTGTTCCTACATAAGGATAAATAGATGTTGTATCAGGATTTGTAGTAAGTACTCTACATGTACAACAACATCCATCTACTTTTTCAACTCTAAACACATTACTTGTAGTACCCTCAGCTTCACTTCTACTTATTGGCATAGAAAGTGGTGTACCATTACTTCCACATGTATATAACATTATAGGTCTTGTATTACAAATAATACAATTTGGTCCTCCTCCTAAAGCTGGTCTATCACATGATTGTAAACAACTATCAGGACAAGCATTAGATTGAAGTACATTTATAACTTGTAATATCTCCATAATGCAATTATTACATGTATTATTGTTATTATTACACATATAATTCACTCCTTTATCTCTATTCATTAATAAGTTATGAATTATATTTAATTTTAGTTACATTATTTACCTAATATTAGTTTGTTATTTTGATTTTTTTTAATTACTTCAAAAGCATCTTCTTCATTTATATCAAGTACATAATTACCCATACCACTATAAACAGCTAATATATTTCTATTTAAAGAACTAAATATAGAACTATAATATTCACTTTCATCTATTTCACCATTATGAATTTTTATAACAAGTAAAACACAAAAACTATTCATAATATCTTTTTGTTCTTTAAGATTTAACTTATCTTTAAATTTTAAATATATATTAAATAAATTACACATTTCACTAAAAGAAATATTATCTTTCATAGAAGCTAATTTACTAAACACATTTTTTCTTTTTCTACTAAACATATAATTAAAATATACTTCTTCATAAAAATTAACTAAAGTATCATAATTAACAATACTATTTAATTCTAAATTTCCATATGATTCTAGTAACTTATCAAAATAATCTTTAAAATAATCTCCTAATTCATTATCTATTGATGATAAAAGTGAAATCATATAATTAATATCTTGAATTATATTTGTTAGTTTATCAATTGGTGTGTTTTCTTGTTCTTTAATTACAACTTCTTTACCAAATGCATTCTTTTTATATAATTCTTCTATTCTCTTTTCATTTGATGTATAACTTTCTACATCCGAAATTGTTGCTATACCACCTACAATAACGGATGCTTCACTTCTTAAAACACCAACCATATTTATTTTAGGTTGTGCTACTATAGAATATGCATCATCACTATAATCTGATGATTTTTTACTAATATAACATTCAACAACATCAAAGTTAGTTTCATCATATATTGGAAATAAAAAACCAGTTTTAATTTCTCTAGCAAAACATTCTCCATCAGTTGAAAAAACTTTTTCAAAAATAATTTGTGGATATAAAGTTGTTTTTCTATATCCTTGAAATGTTTCATAATCAAATACAAAATCATATCCATTCTTAATAATTTCATTGATTTCATCATCAGCATCAATTCTATCAATTGCAAAACCATTTGAATTTTCGGCTTCTATAATAAAATCTTTAATAGTACCTAAATCCTCATCATCTAATACATATTGTATTTTAGAATTATATTTTACTTTACCTTTTTCATCTATACTACATATATCTATATATTTTGATTGCCACTCTGGATTAATAATTCCACCTTTATAATATATCTTCATATAATACTCCTATTTAAATAATTTTAAAGTAACTTCATCATCAAATTTAGAGAATGTTATTGAGTCCATTAATTTAAATAACTCTTCAAATGAATAATCCTCATCATAATCAATTTTAGTCTCTATATATCCTTCTTCTTCTAACATCATTAAATTTAATAATATAGTTTTATAATTTGATTCAACATATGTGCCCTTAACACTATCAATATCTCTTTCATTTTTATATAAATCCAAAAAGTACAATAATGATAATCTTAAATAAAGTTTTCTCTTCTCTTGATGAGATATATTATCTTTATTTTTAATAATAATATCATTAAGAGCTAAAAACCAATCTAACGAGTCAATTTCTTCGCTATATTTTATACTCTCTACATATTTATTTATAAATGCATCTAAATGATCATAAATTGTTGAATTATCTTTTACATTACTTAAAGCTAATTTTAATTGATTTCTAAATTCTTTAAGATTTTCTTCAGTTAATAAATCAGTATTTGAATTACCATTTGATAAGTAATCATAATAATGTCTAAATAAAGAACTTATTTCAGGATTAATCTTTTCTAATTTAAATAAAGCAAGTTCTATACTTTCCATATATATCATTATTTCTTCTTCAGATAAAGTTTTTTTACTTTCTCCTATATTCACTTCTTTATTAAATTTGTTTTCTACATAAAGTTGTTTAACATAAGTATCAGAAAAAGTAGTACTTAATCCTAAATATTTATCTACTTCACTTTTATTAACTACTTTGTATGAACTAACCATACTTTGTATACAGTCAATAGAACTATTTGCCATTTGATATTTATAATTAATATAATAAGTTACTCTATCAAATGGTTGTTTTGTAGTTTTAAACCAAGTTCCATTTGTATTTGATGGATTGTAAATTGGAAATAATAAACCTGTTTTAACTTCTTTTGCATATTCATCTCCATTTTCATCAACCACTTTTTGAAAGTAGATACTTATACCATCAATCTTTTTATATGGAACTTCATCATATCCAAATACTTTAGAAAGAGATTCTCCTAATAGTTTTTTATCTATATCTTCAAAATCACATAACCATCTTTTTAGATTTACTCTTTCATCAACACTCAAGCTAAAAAAACCTAATTGATTTTCTAAGTATGAAAAAAATTCAAAACTATTTAAAGTGTATCCATCTGATTTTGCTATCTTTTTACTAGATGAATATATTTCATTTTTAACACTTACTAAAGTACCTTTATAATAAAATACTTCTTCACTCACTTTCTTATATCCTCCTAAGTGAGCTATATTATACCATAAAATGCCTTTTAAGTAAATAAAAAAAAGAACTATTACTAGTTCTCATAAACACTAACTTGTTTTTTATCTTTTCCTTTTCTTTCATACTTAACTACACCGCTAACTTTAGCATATAAAGTATGATCTTTACCCATTCCTGTATTAGTTCCTGGATAAATTTTAGTTCCTCTTTGACGATAAATAATAGCTCCAGCTTTAGCAACTTGTCCATCACTAAGTTTAGCTCCTAATCTACGTCCAGCAGAATCTCTACCGTTTTTAGTAGAACCTACACCTTTTTTAGATGCGAATAATTGTATATTTAAATTCATTTTATTCATGGCTATCCTCCTTAATATTAATATTTTTATCATAATTATTTCTTAGTTCATACATCATATTAACTAAGTTATTAAGTAGACTATTTGTTATATTATCTTTCTTAAGATTAACAATTTTCAAATCATTAGTCTCAGTATAACTAATAGCATCTTTATCAATTTCAAGTATTGCATTTATTGTTGTAATAATCATTGTACTAAATGATGCACATACAATATCTTTTCCATACTTATCATAATTAGCATGACCAATACAGTGAATACTTTCAATGATATTATCCTTTTTTGATACTTCTACTTTAATCATTATTTTGTAATGTTTTTAATAAGTATCTTAGTATAAGGTTGTCTATGTCCTTGAGTTTTTCTATATTTTTTCTTTGGTTTATATTTAAATACAAGAACTTTCTTTTGTTTACCATGCTTTAAAACTTTAGCAGTAACACGAGCTCCCTTAACAGTAGGAGTACCTACTTTACCATCAACATATAAAACTTCATCAAAAACAACTTCGCTATCAACTTCATTATTTAGCTTTTCAACATATAGTTCTTGTCCTTCTTCAACCATATATTGTTTTCCGCCTGTTACAAATATTGCTTTCATTTTATTCCTCCTTCAATAAGACTCGCTCCAGTAGGTAAAAGTTATACTTTATTTATGACCTACTTAAGATGCGGTTGTAGAGAAAGATTTCTACAAACATGAGTATTTTAGCATATTTAACTAGTTCTGTCAAATAATTTAGATAAATATTTACTTTCAAATTCATTATTAATAATATGAGTATAATCTCTTTTAAATTTATTAATTGTTTTTACTTTCTTAATCTTATTAAACTTATAATTATTTAAATATCTTTCTAATATGAATTTATTAAATCTATATTTATAATTTACTATTTCATAATAAATATTTTTAATTAGAAACAATGATAAAATAATTGAATAATATGTTTTATTATATATCATAAAAAACAATATAAATATAATTGATATTATTATACTTAATTTATTTGATAATTTATAATTAAATAATTTATCAAAAACTATATTTGTTAATTTACCTCCATCCAGTGGTAATATTGGCATGAAATTAAAAGATATTAATAAATAATTAATATTTTTAATAATACTATATACATGAGTAGTTACATAATTATTTTTATAAAGAATAACTATAAAAAAATAAAATAATAATTGAAATATTATTCCACCTGCTAAAGCAAATAGTTCTTTATTTGTACTAATATTTAAATCTTCATCATATATAGTAAGTCCACCAAATGGATAGATAACTATCTTTGCATATTTAAAACCAATGATTTTAGAGAAAAAATAATGTCCACTTTCATGTATAAATATAGTTATTAAAAACAAAAATATATATTCAAAATAACCAGATAAAAAAGCTATTAATAAAAATATATATGTAGTATCATGTATTTTAATTTTCATTTATTAGAATAGCTTTATCATCTTTTAGCAATACATAATAATATTCTTTAGAACTAGTGCCTATAATACTCCCACTTTCAACATAATCATATAATTTTACACTCTCTTTTATATTTCCATACCATGCATAATAACCATTACTTTGTTGAATTATTATTGTATTATTATATCCATCTTTATTTCCAATATAAGTAACTATCCCACTATCTTTAACTAATACATTTTCATTTTCACCAATTATGTATTTTATTCCATCTTTATATTTTTCAGTTTTATGGTTATCAATACTAACTACATTTTTTGTTTTTTCAATTTTAAAAACATCAGTAAATTTATTTACTAATTTATTAACTTTACTAAAATCCATAGTTTTATTTAATACATCATCAATTAAAAAATTTCTAAATTTTGGTGAATAATTACTTATTATCATAATTATCATTGTAAAAATGATTATACTAAATAAATTACTAAAAAATTTTTTTATAATATTACTATTTTTTTTGTTACTGTTTTTATTTTTATATTCTTCATATGTCATATTAAATATTATTCTTATCAATATTAATATATTCATAAAAACTAAAATATTCATTTTTTCCAAAAACAATATGATCTATTACAGGAATAGCCATTGTTTTACCTATTTTAAATAATGCTTCTGTTACTTCTTTATCTTGCATACTTGGTGTTGGATCTCCACTTGGATGATTATGCATCACTATTATTGAATATGCACTTTCTAAAAAAGCATACTTAAATACTTCCCTTGGATGAACACATGATGTATTAATCGTGCCTTTAAATAACAATTTATATGATAATAACTTAGATTTTGAATCTAAATATATAGCATAAAAGTTTTCCTGTTTTTCATTTATAAATAAGTCCTTAAAATACTCAAAAATCTTTTTAGAATTATTTAACTTAATATTATTTTTATCTTTGTTATAGTATACTCTTTTTCCAAGTTCTAGTGATGATAATAATTCAATAGCTTTAACACTTCCTATACCATTTATTTTAGTTAAACTAGATATTGTAACATTCTTTAAATCATAAATATCTTTTATACTACTTAATATCTTACTAGCTAAAACTTTTACATTATAATCTTTAGTACCTGTTTTTAATATTATAGATATTAATTCTTCATTTGATAAACTTTCTATTCCATATTTAATAGCTCTTTCACGAGGTCTTTCATCACTAGGTATATCTTTTATCATAATATTACTTTTAATTGGTAAATTAAACCCTATTTCACTTAATAATTTATTATTTTTTATCTTTTTATCTAAATATAAAATATTATCTTTATTCATTAACCATTTATTAATAGAATTAATGTTATTCTTTCCATATGCACTTGCTACTTTATATATTTTCTTTACATTATTATTATTCTCCCATGGATTTAATTCCATAGCTATCATTATTGGATGATTATTATTATCAATTAAGTTACCAAATACAACTATTCTATTATTAACACTTTGTGATTTTAATATTAGTAATGGCTTTCTTAATACATTAGGTATCTTCTTAATTATTTCATCGCTCATTTCAAAATGTTTATTTTTAATTTGAATTAGTTTTGATTTATCAATTACAATATTTTGTTTACTTAAACCAATACTTTCAAAAGCACTTGATGTTTCACCTAAAATAAAATATCCATTTCTATCTTTCTTATTCCAATAATCATATTCAATAGTGAAATTTTCATTAATACTAAAAAATATATCTACAGTGCTATAATTCATATTTATCCTCCTATAATAATTATTAGCTATAAGAGAATAAAACACTTCTTTTCAAAATAAAAAAACTTTTAAAAAAAGTTTTTTTACTCACCTAATCTTTTAACTATTTTAGAATTTTTAGCAATAAATAATTTACTCTTAACAGATGAGAATGCACCAAGAGCTGAGAACAAATAAACTAGTGCCATATTACCATAATATACACCAGAATCAATATAACCATTTCTTACAAAATATGTCATATTTTTAAATAAATATATAATATCCATTTCATTAACTTCTCTATGAACAGATATAGATATATCTAATCTACAAGCTAAATATGTCATTATTATCATAACAACTATTGATAAAATAATTCCTTTTTTATCTAAATTCTTTCCTAATTTTCTATACCCTTCTAAAGTGGCAAATCCCATTACAACACCAGATACTGATGCTACAAAACCAATTTGACTAAGTATTATTATACATAACACACCAAGGATAGACCCAATAAATGCTCCAAGTAATCCCATAGGTACATTTTCTTTTTCAGTATTAACTTCTTCACTATTTATTTGATTTTTAAATTCATTATATGTTGAATCTCCAATTAGTTGAATATTACCTTTAACATTAGTTACATATGTTTTACATACTTCACCATTTACTTCATCAGTATTTACTATTTTATTTTCTTTAAAATAATTTATTATTGATTCAATTATTTCATTTATTGTGTCTACATACTTATCAACATTATTTTGAGTTTTTATATTAATAGCAATCACAAAATTACTAATTGTTACACCATTTATTAAAGTATTCATTGCTTTAATATTATTTAAATCATCTTCTAATATTCTAAGTCTATCTTTAGAAACACTAAATATTAAATTAAATGATGTAGCATATGCATCCTTTGGAATTAATGCTAAAGTATACCCTTCTTTTTCTCCATATAATACTCTTAAACTATTATCATATTTAAATCCTATTTTTTCACACACTTTGGTATTAAATTTTATTAAATTCATTTTCTTAACTCCTCTATTAATTATTTTTTTAACTCTATAATCACATCATGTAAATTATCAGCTTTAATTATTTCAATATTATATTTATATTTCTTTTTTAATGAAACTGCCTCTTCATAATTATTAGTTGGTACTATGAATATATCTGCTTTATTTTTAACTGCACCTGCTAATTTGTATTTAACACCTCCAATTTCACCAATTTTACCATTTTCATCAATACTACCTGTTCCTGATATTTTCCTTCCTTTAGTTAAATCAAACTTAGTTATTTTATTATATATATCAAGAGCACACATAAGTCCTCTGGATGAACCACTTTCATTATCCTTGAAAACATATTCAACTTTCGGATTAGTACTAATCTCTTTTAATTCAGCTAAGCTAACTCCAATTATAACTCTATCACTTTCATTTTTTAATACACTATAACACTCAACATCTTTATTATTTCTAAGTACATTAATTTTAATTCTATCATTTTCTTTATATTTTTCAATTATAGTAGTTAAATCATCATAATTATTTACCTTTTCATTGTTAACACTTTTAATAATATCTCCTACTTTTAAATTAGTATCAGCAAGATCAAATATATGTGTAATAGTTACATCTATTTTATTTATACTATATTCTAAATTTGCTTCACTAAATGCTGCTATAATTGCATCATAACTAGTTTCTTTTAAATATATTTTATCTCTTTCTACTATTTCACTTTCACTCTCATCATCATATCTCATATTATCAAGCGATTCTAAATCCCAAGATGGAATAATATAAGATAAAATAATATTTGGAATATTACCAGGCCTAGCAGTTACATATGTTAAATTAAAACTACCCTTTGCATTATAACTGTCAGATACTTTAATTCTATCAGTCAAATCCTCTAAACTTCCAGGAGAATAAACATTATAATCAAAATTTATTAGAAATAGTAATGCTATTAAAACAAGCCCAATATAAAATTTATAATTGTTTCTAATGTCATCTTTAATATAATTTATTATTTTTTTAATCATATTTTACTTTCCTCTTTAATATTATATCACATATGAATACTATTATGAAAAAATTAAAGAATTTATTATTGACTTTAATATTACTAATTTTTATTTTTAATTTAGATATAGTACTTTTATCTACAAAACAATCATGTATTTTATTCATAAACAAAATATTTATATCAATTTTTCCATTCATTATACTCAGTGACATTTTAATTTATTATGATTATCATATTTTTTTAAAAAATATCTTTGGTAATTTTTTATCAAAAATATTCAATGTTGATCCAAATACATCAATAATTTTTATTCTAAGCATGCTAACATCTAGTCCTACTAATGCAATATATATAAAAAACATGTTAGATAATAAACTAATTAATGTAGAAACTGCAAATAAACTATTATGTTTTACATACTTTCCATCTATTTCATTTGTAATTGGTACTATTGGCATATATATGTTTAATAGTTTTAAAATTGGTTTAATTCTTTGGATATCTATATTACTAAATAATATATTAATTGGACTATATTTAAGAAAAGACAAAATAGAATCAAATAATAATTATTTTAATAAAAAAGAATCATTAATAAATACTATTAAAAATTCAATATTAAAAGCAATAAATACGTCATTTATTATTTTAGGTATACTAATTATATTTACTACTATTATAAATGTAATAGAAAAAAATATTAATATAAATCCAATTATATTATCTATAATTTCTAGTTTATTAGAAATGACTAGTGGAATTACTAAAGCAAGTTCATTAAGTATAAATACTATTTATAAAATTATCATAATATTTTTTTCATTATCATTTAGTGGACTATCAATCATACTGCAATCAATTAGCATTCTAAATGAATATAATATTAATTTTAAAAGAATACTAACTATTAAATTATCTTTTTCATTTATAACAACCCTATTTTTTTATATATTGAACAAATTACTTCTAGTATAAAAAAGAATACTACTTAGTAGTATTCTTAAATTATTTATTATATAAACTGCACATAATAGGATATTCATCATATTTTACATTATATGTATTATCTTCATCTATTTCTATTTTACTCTTATCTAAATCATATGATGAAAACATAGAAATATCATATCCTAAATCTTTTAACTCATTTATTGTTATTG
>CACWLI010000021.1:0-3796 GCA_902761685.1 uncultured Erysipelotrichaceae bacterium
ACAAGTATAATATTTATATTCTTTTTCGTCTATCAAAGTCTTTTGACATTTCTTAAATAGAATGTCAAAATATATTTACATACTTACAAATTACTATTTGTCTTACACTTTATATTATACCATACAAAAACGTATTATCATCCGCTCTGTATATCTTAATCTTCCGAACATAAGAAAAAGACTCAAATGAGTCTTATTTACATTCCCAAACATCGCCTTTTTCTGTCTTTTCATAATACTTTTTAATATTAGCTTTATTTAAATCACCAATATAATATTTATATTGTCTAAAATCAGAAGTATCAGCATTAAATTTACCAGTTCTAATTGGCCATTCACAAGTTACATCATAGTAACCACCATTTTTAAAAGTTTCACAATCTTTTTCAAAACTATCTTTAAATCTTTGATCTTCCATATTAGTTGTTTCTATTGTTCTAATACCATCTATAAAATTTTCATCTTTATCAAAATGAAATTCCATTGTCATATCAACAGCTGAGTTTGATCTTGTACAAATTAATGTTGAAGCATATTTTGAGTCATTATTTGTTTTATTATTACTTCCATTATTGTTTGATGAATCATCGCTCTTACTTCCACATCCTGTTATTGCAAATAATGCTACAAATACTAATAATCCTAATACTAATTTCTTTTTCATATTATCCTCCCTTAAAATTTATCTAATAATATTATATCACAAAATCCGTATTTTTATCTTATCTTTTTGATTTTTAATTACATCGTAAGATTACTATTTTCCGATTTATGTAAAATTCAATAAATTTGGAAAGTTTAGGGGTACTGCTAATTTTACTACTTTACTACTAATCTTCGTTATTATCTTCTAAACTGCTATTAAATCTAATACAATAATTTATTGCAACTAATCTTAAAGCAATCCAAACTAATGAATCAAATAATTGATTATTACTTATATTAGAAGAAAGACAATAATTTTTAATATATGAACTACTTACAGGAAGTTCTAAAGTTCTTTCATTTCTTCCTATAGCCTTAAACAATAAGTCATCAGCTATTTGATCACATTCTGAAACTATATCAGAATCATCATCATAGTATTTAATGAAGTAATCTGTTATGTCATCAACTTGTTTAAATACTTTTCTAATATCTATATCTTTATTGTTTTTTAATTCATTTAATTGATTATTTATTATTTCTTCAATTACTTTTTCTTTTTGTTCATTTTTTAAATCATTAATAATTATTGTTAGGTCATCTAAAGTAAATTCTTGAACTTCAATAACTTTACTTAAATCTGATACCATTTTATTTGTTATTTTATTTGCATAATTATTATTTTCGTTTTTCATATTCATAGCTCCTTTATATAAATCCTAAACTTACCTCAATTATTATATCATATTTTATTCATTGTGTCGTACTTTTGTGAATATTCACCAATTGAATGGGAAAATTAATATGGTGATATATATGATAGATAATAATTTGAGATATTGTAGAGAAGAACTTGAAATGACACAAGAAGAATTAGGAATTATATTAGGTGCGAGTAAACAAACTATATCAAATTGGGAAACAGGTTATACACCAATACCTTTAAATAAATTAGTTAGATTTGCTAATTTATATAATTATTCATTAGATTTTATTGTTGGATTTACAAGAGATAATATTAAATATAATAAGAATATAAAATTAGATAGTAAATTAATTGGTAAAAATCTTAAAGCAATAAGAGAAAATTTAAAACTAACACAACAACAAATAGCAGATAAATGTAATATCTATCAGTCTACTTATAATCATTATGAAACTGGTTATAGTTTAATAAAAATAATTCCAGCTTATTCAATTTGCAAAACTTATAATATTTCATTTGATTGGTTAGTAGGTAGAACTAACAATATAAAAATAAACAAATAAAAAAAGCGAGAGTATGCTAATTAAACATATTCTCGCTTTTATAATACATTTAATGAATAACAATAATCATATACATTTAATTGTTCATTGATTTTAGTATTTATTTCTTCATTTTTAAAATCATATTGAAAAATATTAAATAACATTTCTACTGAAAACTTTTTCTTTTCTTCAAGTGATAATTCCATATACTTTGCTGAAATAAATAATAAGTTTTTATATTTGGCAAAGTTAGTTATTACATTTTTAGATTCAGGATCTAGTATTAATAATACATTTTTTAAAAGTTTAATAAAGTTATTAATATCATAAGTAGGTGTAAATCCTAAATCTTCAAGTAGATGTATTGATAATCTAACTTTATCAACATCATTTAAATCATCATAAATATTAAGTAAATCAATAACTTTCTCGGTATTATTATCTAATAACATAAACATTCTCCTTTCAAATTTGCCATTTTAGGCACTTTATTTAAAGAACAGATAAGAGATTAAACCTTAACTTAAAGCTTAACTATAAGCATTTAAATGGGGTATAATCTCAAATTTCTGTTTTACTATTTATCACTCTAACAATTAAAAAAATCAAGAGTATTTTTTTATTTTATCTACTTAAATCAAAATCGTCTTTATCGTAATCATATTCATCATAATCTCTAACTCGTTCTTTGTAATAATCAGGTGCTTCAACATATTCAAATAATTCATCTTGTTTAGTTGTTCCTTTAGATATTCTAATAACATCTCCCATATCAAATTCACTATTATCATAACAATCTTTAACAACTTCAGCAGTTTCATCTTTAGTATAGTCATTACCTCGTTGTAATAGTTTTCTTAAAAACTTCTTTAATAATTGGAATAGTTCATTTAATCTATACATTAAACTTCTATTTTCATCTTTTAGTTCTTTATTTTCAGTTTCAAGTTTACTAACCTCTTTCTTATATTTTTGATTTTCTTTTTCTAGTGATTTATAACTATTAGCATAACTATCAACTTCATTAAATATTGTTTGTAGTTTAGGTTGTAATTCCATTACTTTTTTAGATTCACTAATAACATTATTCATACTTTCAAAAGTATCTTTTCTAACTTTAACAAAATCTTTATCTACAATAAATGTTTGTTTAGTTGTTTTCATTTTTTCTTCAAAATCATTCATTGCTTTATCAAATCTATCATTTTTAACATTTAATTCATGATTTAGTTTTTTAGTAAGTTGTTTATATTCTATTTAGTTTTTTAGTAAGTTGTTTATATTCTTTTATTTTAATGTGTTTATTATCACTTCCTTTAATACCTCTTTCTAGATCATAACCTTTATCAGTTAGTCTTTTATGATATAAGTCTTGTAAATGTGATAATTGAATTTTATCTTTGATATATTGTTTTTTAGAAATAGTGTATCGTTCTGTATTAGTTCTTTTATCTAATTTCTTAACAAGTGGAACTACTACACAATGAATATGTGGTGTTTCTTCATCTAAATGGACAGTTGCATGAAGTATTTGTTCTTTCTTATAACCTAAATCATTATAAACAAAATCCATACAAGTATCAGCCCAATCTTTTATTTGTTCTCTAGACATATCTTTAAAGAAATTATGTGAAGCAGTCATAACTAATTCATCAGCAACTACATTTTTAGAACTATTTAACATTTCATGGTATCTTTTCTTTCTATCAGCTCGTTCAGTTTTCATTCTTTCTTCGTGTTCTTTTTTATATTCTTTAGTTAATTCATCAAAACCTTTAACATATTTAACATTTAAAGGAACAAGTTCTATATTGTTTTTACTCAGGTTTATTTTAATATCTTTATTTGATTGATAAGCTTTCTTTTCTCGTTTATTATGTGATCCTATTTGTGCTAAATC
>CACWLI010000021.1:3868-25552 GCA_902761685.1 uncultured Erysipelotrichaceae bacterium
CCTTAATAATTTCATAACCAATTACTTTTTAAATACTTATAAGTAAATTATTTATTTTAATATCAAAATGAGGACATTTATATACTAATTGATATTAAAATATCTAAATTATAATCACTATCTACATCTTCTTTAGGTTTTAAATAAAATGCTGTTCTTTTAATTAATCCTTGAAAATAAAGTAAATCTATATTTTTTATATTATTTGTCATTTGTCCCAGACTAGATTTCTTGTTTGAATGGCAAAATAAGTTTAGCTAGAGCAATTATTTCTTTTTGAGGATTTCCATTCATTACAATTAAATAACATGCATATCTAGATAGTTTATAATCTATAATTTTTCTTGTTGTTTTAGATCCTATATTTATACTTCTCCACTGATTGTATCCTAAAATACTTTGTAATTCTCTTGCTAACCAATATTCATTACCAAATTCATCAATATGTTTAATGTCTTCAAACATTTTATTTGTATATTCTTTTATCTCATTCATTTCATCAACTTTCTTTCTACGGACTACAAGTATCAATCTTTAATTTATTATTTTTAATCTTAAACATAATACTACCATCTCAATCTGTTCTATATATTTTAGATTTATCTAGTACATTTAATACTTCTTTATTTGGATGTCCATATCTGTTATTCTTTCCAACTGGTATTGAGTATTTAGTACATATAAAAAGATTGCAAATTGCAATCTAGTTTTTATACTTTTCCATTACTTCAGAACTTCTTCTGTATATATTTGTAATCTTTGATAATTTAGAAATTATTAATTCTTCGTCTTGACATTTACTATAAAACAACTCATTTTTGTTAGAGAAATGTACTGTTTCTTCAGATTTTTTATTTGAAAATATACTGCCAACCACTACATCTTTTATATCATATTTCTCGATATATTTTTTATATAGATCTATATCATTTATAGTAATATTTTGTAAAACTGGTTTAATATATAAAACAACAGGTATATTTGTACTTTTTGAAATTTCAAATGTTTTAAACCTTTCTGAAATTGATGTGGTGTTTTTTTCATAAATATTATATTTAGATATAGTTGCTGAACTAACAAAAATAATTAATTGTCCGGGATATTTTATGAGTGGTAATATTTCTGCAAGTTCCTTTTTTAAAATTTTGCATTTTGTAGACAACTGAATTTGATTTCCTTTTTTTAAAAAATATTTAATTATATCTATGGTTTCTTTTTTATTATTTTCATCCCAGCACTCAGAAAAACAACCTATTGATATTAATGTATTATTATTTATATCTAAATTATTTTGCTCTAACAATTCAATTATTTTTTTTGCAGAGATAGTTTTTTTTATAGACTTGTTGTATCCAAGTATAGGTAAATAACAATATGAACATTGAGCTTTGCATCCTAAAGAACTATTAATAAATACTCTTTTATTGTCATTAGCAAAGATATATCCATTATCAAACATTTTTTCACCACCAACATTTAATATTTTTAATATATTATATCATACTAATACACATTTATGGTTCACACGTTTCAATATTTAATTCATTATTTTTAATCTTAAACATAATACTCCCATCTTGATCTGTTCTATATATTTTTGAATTATATAAATTATCTAATACTTCTTTATTTGGATGTCCATATCTGTTATTCCTTCCAACACTAATTACAGAATATTTAGGATTTATCGCATCAATAAAGTATTTACTACTACTTGTCTTACTTCCATGATGTCCTACTTTTAATACATCTATATCTGATAGATTATATTTATCTAATATTTCTTTTTCTGTAGTAACTGATGCATCTCCCATAAACATAAATTTATATCCATTAAGTTCTGTATAGATAACATTTGAATTATCATTTTCATTATCATAAATATTTGTTTGTAAAAAATATAATTTGTTATTATCAATATTTAACTCTTTAATACAGTAATAATACTTTATTTTTTTTCTATTCAATACCTTTATTAACTCCTTTTCTAAATAATTGGACTTCCCACAGTTGAATATAACTTTCTCTACTTTAATGTTTTCTACTAAATTAATTGCTTCTCCCATATGATCGTAGTCTCCATGTGGTGACATACGTTTATACATATGAATTTATGCATAAAAAAATTGCAATAAATGCAATTTAAATATGTCGTTTTGCAACCGTCTCCATTTGGTTTTCTAAATGCTCGATTGTAGCCATAACCCATTTTTCAATTGGTTCTTCAATTAATTTTATTTTCTTGCCTTTTCCAAGTAAATATCCCATTTCCATCATAACTGTATTTCCTATGTAACCATCTTTATCACAAATGACAATTTCTTCGGATTTAAGGCATTTTTCTAAGAAATCTTTTTCTATAAGAATTGGTTCATCACTTTCATCATCTTCAAATATAATAAAACCATTAGTATCTTTCTTTACAGCAGATATTTTTGGTGCTAATACAGTATATCCATTTTTCTGATATTCATAGGCTTGATTTTTTATAGAGTCTAACTGCTTTCTTAAACTTCCTAAAAAAACAACTGTTTTAGGAAGCGTTTCTATAGCTTCTTCTGTATCAATGCTAAAAGTCGTATTTCTTGGTACACCAATTTTTTTATCATCATTATCTTCATTTAGGATATATGGAAAAGCTAATACTCTCACTATTTCTAAAGGAAATACAATTGTTTCTTTAAAACCGTGATTGTTATTTTTGGTAATAGAGGACATTAGCCACTCTGATTCATCTATATCATTCCAAAAAAATATTTCTTGCTTCTTTGACATTAGATATCCAAGTATAAATGATATATAATTACTAATCTCACCACAAGAATTACAAACATATACCACATCACTTTGCATGCAAAAATTTATTTGATTTATAATATCTTGTGCACTTAATTTTGGAATACTTATAGTTTCATTAATGCCATATTTCTCAAATAATTGTCTAAGCCCATTATTATCAATTAAAACTGTACCACGACTACCAAAGTAATATGCGATTCTTTTAAGAATATCATCTTTATCTAAATCAGATAATTCAAAATTAAAATCATAAACGCCTTTAACCCCTTGAGATTCAAATAAATAATGCATAAATTTTATATCAGATGGACTATTCCCAATTAAGGCAATACTATCATAATTATCAGTTGGAGAATTACGCATAATGTCACCTCTATGTACATTATAACACATTTATTATCTATTCTTTTAGTTTCAAATTTTCTTTTTCTAACTCTTTTAAACTTTTATTTGGTGTATGTAAATTTTCAGGCATGGTACCACCTAATCTCTTAATGCTATTTCTTACTTCCTTACCTACCTCATAATGAACAGAATTTGCTGTATATTCATTATCTACTTTATCTCTTTTTAATTTAGCATCTGTTTGCGCAATTCGAAATATATTATCTGCAAGTTCTTCACTACCCATATTATCTAATATATCTTCTCTATATCTTAATTTCTTTCTTTTAAAAATGTCATCTGCCGTTTCACCATTATAAAGTCCTTTATATCCAGCATTATGAAATCTAGCTAAGTCTTTTACTCCACTATTAACTGGTAAATTATAATTGCCTTTTCTTGCTTGATTTCTTCTATATAATCTTTTTTCATCCTCAGTAAGTTCATTATATTCTTTTTCAGATAGTTCTTGTTTTCTTGTTTGAATGGCAAAGTAAGTTTGAGCAAGAGCAATAATTTTGATTCTTGGATTACAATTTTGAACTATTAAATAACAAGCATATCTTGATAATTTGTAATCATGAATTTTTCTAATTGTGTTAGAACCAATATTAACCATTTTGTCCTCAAAGACAAAATTGTCTAAAGTATAATAATTGCTACCTGTACAAGCCTCAATTGCTTTCTTAATTACTTTGTCAAACTTTCTCCATTCTTTATACTCTAATGCTTTCATTAATTCTCTTGCTAACCAATACTCATTACCTAATTCATCTATATGTTTTATATCTTCAAATATTGTTTCTGTATATTCTTTTATTTGATTCATTTTATCATCTTCCTTTCTATGGACTACAAGTCTCAATTTTCAATTTATTATTTTTTATCTTAAACATAATACTACCATCTTGATCTGTCCTATATATTTTTGAATTATCTAAATTAGTTAATACTTCTTTATTTGGGTGACCATATCTATTATTCTTACCTACACTTATTATTGAATACTTTGGATTTATTTCATTAATAAACTCTTTCCCACTGCTTGTCTTAGATCCATGATGTCCAACTTTCAATATATCTATATCCTGTAAATTGTATTTATTCATTATTTCTTTTTCAGTATTTGTAGACGCATCTCCCATAAACATGAATTTATATCCATCAAGTTCAGTGATTATTACATTACTATTATCATTTTCATTATCATATTCTTTAGTTTGTAAGAAATATAATTTATTTTTTTCTACATTTAATTCACTAATACAGGAATAATATTTTATTTTCTTTTTATCTAATACTTTGATGAATTCCTTTTCTAAATCATTGTATTCTCCACAATTGAATATGACTTTCTCTACTTTAAAATGATTAACTAAGTTAATTGCTTCTCCCATATGATCGTAATCTCCATGTGGTAATTGTCAAAAAGTAAGTCGAATAACATCAAAGAAAAAGAATTACCATTATGATAATTCTTTAATCCTTTTTAATTAGTTTTTTCATTCTAGGTTTCAGATCATATGTTTCTTCAAAAGTTATTACACCAGATTCATTAATTGATAGTTTAGGAATTACAATACCCGTTTCAAGTTCAATCCAATCAGCTAATAATCTTCTATGGCAAAAGTGTTCTTTATTTATTTCTAATCCAGGCAGCTCATGACAAAGTAATATTATTTCCTCTCCAAATTTTTGTTTTAGAGTATCCATTAATTCATATGGATTTAAGTCTTTCAGCCTTAAATCATAAAATTCTTTTATATACCAATCAATTAATTCATCTTCTGATAAATTATCGGGATTTTGATCATAATATTGCCATAAATATAATTTTGGAGACATTTTCTTATATGCATTACCATAAAAACCCCAGGCATTCCCACCATCACCAGTAATTGATACTAAATTACCACTTTTTGCATTTGCATAACAACTTGTTCCTTTTATAATCATCAAAACCAGCTACAAACTAATTAATATTATATCATAATTTCTATAATTATACTAATTCATATTCTCTAGCTATTATTCTCTCATCTGAACAATATTTTATGACATATTCATTATCCTGCTTACAAATAATAATTCCTACAGTATCATTCTCTTCTATAGTTTTAATATTCTTATCAATATAATTCATATAAGTCATAATTTGACCTGTATGTTCTTTTTTTAATTCAGTTACTTTTAATTCAATTACTACATAACATTTATATTTAATATTATAAAGAAGTAAATCAATATAATTGTATCTATCATCAATTTTTATTTTATATTCATTACCAACATAAGTAAAGCCAACACCTAATTGTTTTAAAAAGTTATCAAGATTATTCAGTATAGCTTGTTTTAACGCATATTCAGTTAGTTCTTCTTTCAATAAATCAGATTTTATTATTATTGGATTTGGTACAAGATCATTTACAATTAAATCACCTGATTCAATAAGTTTTATTTTAGTTTCACTACTTAACCTATCATACTCTCGATTATTAATTTTTTCTTGAAGTTCTCTTTTATTCAAGCTGTTATTTATAGTTGCATTTATGTAATAAATGATTTCATCTTCATTATTAATAGACAATAACTGTATATAATGACTCCAACTCAATTTTGACACCAATGGTGTCAATTTTTCACTCTTAAATACTTCATAAAATTTTCTCATTCTATATAGTGTTCGTTCATTATATTTCTTACCAACTTCAATCATCAACTTTTCTGAGTACTGTTTAATTATATTTTTACCATATGTACTTCCTGCCTCATATAACAGTTTCCCATTTTCAAAATATGTTATAACTCTATTCTTATTTTTTGCAAAGTCTTTGGATTTATCATATATTTCACATTTTATTAAGTTTTTCTTTATCTCATCATAATAATTCATATTTACTCCTTTCTACGGACTACACGTCACAATTTTAAATTTATTATTTTTAATTTTAAACATAATACTACCATCTTGATCCGTTCTATATATTTTTGAATTATCTAAATTATCTAGTACTTCTTTATTTGGATGACCATACCTATTATTCTTACCTACACTAATAACAGAATATTTTGGATTAATCTCATTTATAAATTCTTTGTTACTACTTGTTTTGCTTCCGTGATGCCCTACTTTTAATACATCTATTTTAGACAAATTATATTTATCTAAAATATCTTTTTCCTTTTCTATTCCTGCATCTCCCATAAACATAAATTTATAACCATTAAGTTCTGTATAAATAACATTACTATTATCATTTTCATTATCATATTCTTTTGTTTGTAAGAAATATAATTTGTTCTTATCTATATTTAATTCTTTAATACACGAATAATACTTTATCTTCTTTTTATCTAAAACTTTAATTAATTCTTTTTCTAAATCGTTGTATTCTCCACAATTAAATATAACTTTCTCTACTTTAAAGTTATTAACTAAGTTAATAGCTTCTCCCATATGATCAAAGTCTCCATGTGGTGACCTGTGTTTATGCATACGGGTTTAAGTAAAGAAAAAGAACTATCTATTTAGATAATTCTTGAACATTTTTCTTTTTAAAAATACTAAATAAAAATGCAATCGATATTATTGCTAAACCAAAGATACCTAATACAACATATGAATTGCCTAGACTGATATTTTTAAATATCAGTGATGTTATAGTACATATAATCATTTCTGAAATTGAAGTTATAAAAGTAAATATTGCTAAGACTGTTTGTCTATAAGAATCACTACATTCATTTTGAATAGTAGTATTATAAATATTATTTGTAATAGAAAAGAAACATTGAAATAAAATTATGAAAATAATAGAAAAATAATTATTTAATAAACCAATCAATATTAAACTAATACTAAAAAATAATGAACATATAAAGAATACATTTATTTGTTTCTTATATATACTAGCAATCTTATTACCAACTATCGCAAATAAACACATAACTGCTGTATATATTCCTATTATAGTAGTTGATGCTCCCATATTAGATAAATACTCTGGATGACTCTCAGCTAATATATCAGCTATAGGAACAATTATTATTTCAGATAAAAGTATTACTTTTAATAATTTATTATTTCCTAACAGTTTAATAGATTCTTTAATTAAATACTTTGTACCATTCTTCTCTTTAGTCTTTTCATTTTTATCATCAAGTAATAATAAAACTATAAAATTAATTACTATAGGAATTAAACTAATATAATACATAGAAACTAAACTATAATTAGCAACTATACCACCAAGTATCATGGATATTAAATATCCCAAATAATAAAAGAAAGACCATTTATAATACATCTTTGAATATTCACTTTTATCTTTAATATAAGAATGAAGTAATGATATAACTATTCCTTGAGATAATAAATTAGAAATCGCTGACATCACAATTCCTATTCCCATTAAATATACATTATTTGAATAAATATAAAATAATGTTGCTATTAATAAAAATATATTACTACTAATAAGAATATATTTACGATTATATTTATCTTTTATTATTCCAAAAGGTATTAAAAATATAATAGTTATTACACTACCAATAGTAATATAATTTATATACTCTGAATTACTAATTCCTTTAGATAAATAATATAAAACATCACATGCTCTATATAATAAAAAACTATTTAAAAAAGAATATATAAATAATACAATAGTATTTCTTTTATTCATATTATCACCAATAAAATTATATCATACATTCTATTTTCATTTTATTATTTATTTAATTTTCGAATCATCACATACAAAAAAAGAACTATCAATTTGATAATTCCTATTAAACTAAACTATCCTCGTCAATTAAAGGAATAATATCAATAGCAGGTTCCTCATATGGATGAGTTTTTCTTAAAATAGATATTACTTTTTTTAATTTATCAATTTCACATATTACTTCTACTTTATCCTCTTCAACAATTTCTAATTTATTAGTCTCTCCAATATAAGGATTAGCCTTATCATTTGGAAGAAATGTACCAATTGTCTTAATAGTAGTTGTACAATAAGTATAATTTGAATCAGATAAAGTACCAGCTCCAGCGTTACACATTGCATCTAGTACTTCACTAGTATTATCTCTAGGAACAGTAACACATATCTTAACTCTATTAACATTAATATTCATAATTCATCTCCATTATTCATAAGAAGCAACTTGACAATTGCCTAATACAAGTCCTGCTTCAACTAATGATCCATTTGGAATATTTTTTGCAAAATAACAATTAAATGGAATACTTACACCCCCATGTGCAACTATTAATACATTTTTATCAGCATACTTAACACAAATATCATCTAAAAAATCATATATTCTATTAAAAAAATCTTGTATATTTTCTGCCCTATCATACATATTATTCTTATAATAATTCCAAAATCCATCAAAATCAAAATCTTTTGTTTCTAATCCTTCAAGTTCTCCAAAATCTCTTTCTATAATTCTATCATCATATTCTATCTTAATATTTCTATCTTGATTTATTATTTGAGCAGTTTCCTTTGCTCTCAACAATGGAGAACATATTATTAAATCGAAATTAATATCTGATAATAATTCTTTGGTTTGTTTAGCTTGTTCTCTTCCTTTTTCATTTAATGGTTCATCACATCTACCCATTACTTTCTTTTGAACATTCCAATCAGTTTGACCATGCCTTGTCAGATATATCATTTCAATCACCATAAATATTATATCACAAATTTATTTATACACATAACCTCTCATTTTCTATGGACTACAAGTTTCTATTTTCAATCTATCATTCTTTATCTTAAACATAATACTTCTTTATTTGGATGACCATACCTATTATTTTTACCAACTGGTACTATGTAGTTAATACATATATGATTTAGACAAATAAAAAAACTACTCATGTAGTTTTTATTAATTACTAATTAAAATATATTTTTTGCATTAACAACAAATTGTCGTACTTTTTCTTTATCTTTTTTGCCATGTTCATTTTTACATCCACTATTTACATCGACACCATATGGTCTAGCTGTTTCAATTGCAATTTTAACATTGTCTGGATTTAAACCGCCGGCTAAAAATGTTGGTTTGTCTAATTGTTTTATTAATTCTCCACTCTTATTCCAATCATGTGTAAGGCCAGTACCTCCAACTTGATTTGTTTTTAAATTAAAACTATCCAACAAATAATAATCCGCATATTTCATTTTTTTATAATCAGTGCAAATTGTTCCATCACTTGCTACATGAATTAATCTAACTAATTCTATATTTGGCAATTCATTTTTAATTTTTTTAACTTCTTCTTCAGCAATATCTGAATGTAATTGAATTATATTATTTCCGATATAATTTGTTAATTCAATAATTTCTTCCGCACTTGTTAAATGTGTAACTAACGAAACATCGCATCTACCATTAACATAGTCGCATATTTCTTTAGCTTTTTCTTTATCAACAAAATCATTACTAGCATGTTCTTGCCCAACTAAAATTCCTATTACATCCGCTTTTGCATCTAGACACATTTGAGCTTCTTCTACGCTTGTATTAGCACATATTTTTACCTTCATTAGTATCACATCCTATAATTATTATATCATATCAATTAATATTTATGGACAACAAGTCTCAATATTTAATTTATTATCTTTAATTTTAAACATAATACTTCCATCTTGATCTGTTCTATATATTTTTGAATTATCTAAATTATCTAATACTTCTTTATTTGGATGACCATACCTATTATTTTTGCCAACACTAATAATCGAGTATTTAGGATTTATTTCATTTATAAAATCTTTTCCACTACTTGTCTTACTCCCATGATGTCCTACTTTTAATACATCTATATTTGATATATTATACTTATCTAATATATCTTTTTCTTTATCTACTCCAGCATCTCCCATAAGCATAAATTTATAACCATTTAATTCTGTATAAATTACATTACTATTATCATTTTCATTATCATATTCTTTTGTCTGTAAGAAATATAATTTATTCTTATCTATATTTAGTTCTTTAACACAAGAATAATATTTAATTTTTTTCTTATCCAATACATTAATTAATTCTTGTTCTAAATCATTATATGTTCCACAATTAAATATCACTTTCTCTACTTTAAAATTATTTACTAAGTTAATAGCTTCTCCCATATGATCAAAGTCTCCATGGGTAATTATCAGAATATCTATTTTTCTAATCCCTTTGGTTTTTAAAGCTGGACTTAATGTGTTATAGAATATTTCTTTTTTTCTATTTCCACCAGTATCTATTAATATATTCTTATTATTAATATGAAGGATTGTAGAATCACCTTGTCCTACATCTATATAATAAGCATAATTTGATCTACTTATATATGGAATAAAAAAATGAATAATTAACATAATAACTAATAAAAATATATAACATCTCTTTTTAGTTAACACAAAAAGAATTACAATTATAAAATACGCTATATAAATAAATGTTGGTAATTTAATAAATATTAGTTTTCCAATATTTATATTTGATATGTATATAGATATTTTTTCCATTAACTTTGTAAAAAAAATAAAGAAAGGTTCAGTGGGTTTTACAATAAAGTTGATAATTCCCAGTGGAAAGATTATTAAGCTTACTAGTGGTACAAAAAACAGATTATATATTATACTCATAATATTTATTTGATAAAAATTGTATATAGTAATTGGAATTGAAACAAAAAAAGATAATAGTGACACTTTAAATAATGATATAAAATAATTTGATGATTTTAGTTTACTATTTAAAGCTATAAGTGAAAAACTTATTAAATAAGAATATTGAAATCCAACATCATAAATGTATTTTGGATTTATTAATAATGAAAAAGATATTATTAATAGAAAGATATTTCTTGGCTTAACATAAAAATAGTATATTCTATTTATTCCAAATAAGATAAAGAATAAAACACCTCTTAATACTGATGGTGATAATCCAATTAGTAGTAGATAAAATATTAATACTATTGATGTTAATTTGAAAGCATTTTCTTCAAACATAAATCTTCTTAATATTTTTGTAATTATAGTTGATAACAATGTAATATGCATTCCACTAATTGCGAATAAATGACTTATTCCATTTTCTTGGTAACTTCTAATACTTACTCTATTTATAAGTGATTTATCGCCAACTATGAAAGTATTTAGATATGGATTATTGCCAAGGTGGTTTATTATTATTTGTTTTAAATAATAATAAATATTACTGTTGTTTTTAACTCTCTTTATTTTTTTAGTATTTATAATATAATATATGTTATTTCTTTCTAAATACTTTTTATAATCAAATGAGTAATCATCTCTACTATTATCCGGTTTAATAAATGTTCCTATTACTTCTACTTTATCTCCTAAGTTTAACTTTACCTTATTTTTTGTGTAATCATTTACTATTAGTTTTTCTTTTCCATTTAAATATATTTTTCTATTATCATTATCTTTTACAATCTTATAAATGGTTCCTGTTACTTTATGAGTATTATTTGTATATATAGATTCTTTCTTTATATTTAATCTAACGAATGAAATCAATAATACTATTATAAATATTATTATATATAATTTATCATGTAGTAATATTTTCCTTAATTGAAGCAAAAACATTTTCTCCTATTCCTGTTACTTTTTTGATATCTTCTATTGAATTAAATTTGCCATTTGTATCACGATATTTTATGATGTCATTTGCTTTTGATTCACCAATTCCTTGAAGTGTCATTAATTCTTCTTTTGTGGCTGTATTAATATTTATCTTGCCTGTTATTATGCTTTCTGTTTTTATACAAGCATCATTATTAAGTGAGTATTCTTCACTCTTTGTACATTTATCTTGGACCTGTTTTTCTATTTCTTTTGTTTTTTCAAAATCTCGAACTTGATCTTTACTATATATTATTATGACCATTTCATCTTTTATTTTTTTACTTAGATTTATTACTGATGTATCTGCATCCTCTGTTAAGCCACCTGCTAGGTTAATAACATCTATCACTCTTGATTCATTTGTTAATTCATAAATACCCGGATTATTTATTTGCCCCTTAATATCAACTTTAATTTTTTCCTTTGATTCTTCTTTTTTATTTATACTATTTTTTTCTATTACTTTATCTTCTTTTATAATATCTTTTTTATCTGATTTATTCTTTGTTAAAAAGTATATTGAAGATGATATTATTCCAATTAGTACTATTGCAATTACTATACCAATCATTATTTGTTTTCTATATCTATATTTAAATGTAATAATCTCACCTCCATTTTTATTATTCAAAAAAAAAGAAAAGTATAGCACTTTTCTTTCTATTTTCTTTTTATTTGTTTCTTTTTAATTACAGGTGGTTCTTCAATAATATTTTCTTTATCAGATAATCCTGCAGGTACTGCATCCATCAATTTATTTTCTACTTGAAATAAGTCATCTGCATATATCCTTGCTCCTGCACATTGCGGATTCCCTCCACCTTTTAACTCACTCATTATCTTGTTTACATTAACCTTCTTATTACTTCTTGCTGATATATAAATACTAGTATCGTCTAAAAACCCTATAGCAAAAGCAGCATCTATTCCATAAAACTTCATCATTCTATCTGCTGTCTTTGCCAAATCAACTACTGAATAAATTGTTGCTGGACTATTTCTATTAAGTGTAAATGATACATTTATTGTTTCAAGTAATGAACTTGAGTATTGTTTTAAAGTTGTACCATTTATTATTAAATTACTTATTCTACAAAAACTATCAAAATCCTCTAAAAACAGTTCATTTACTTTATCGATATCAGCGCCATGTCGAATAAGTTTTTCTGCAGTATCATGAGTCTTTTCCGTTACATTTTGTTTAAATCTTTTTGTATCAAGATTTATTCCAGCTAAAAGGTAATTTGCAACAGTTGGTCCATATGGAATCTTGTTCATATTTAAAATTGCAGAAACTATCTCACTTGCACTAGAAACATCTTGTCTTATAAACTTATTTTCTGTTTTTACTGTTTTATCATTTTCTCCATGATGGTCTATTGTTATTATTTCTTTAAACTTATATACATCACTACCAAGTGAAATCATATCTTCTTTATTAACGTCTGTTAAAATTAATAATGAATCGGAATTTACCATTTCCAAGGCTTTTTCTTTTTTTATAATATTTATACTATCTTTGCATTCATCAATTACTTTTTTTACACTTGAATCTACTTTAGATAAATCATCATCAACAATAATATATGCTGGTTTTTTATAGTATTTTGCAAGAGTACATAGTCCAATTGCTGAACCAATTGCGTCTAAGTCAGGTCCATTATGCCCAATTATAAATACTTGTGAACATTTTTTCATTTCATTTTCAAGCTTATTTCTGAGCTCTTTTAACGTATTCATACACTAACTCCTCTACCCCTCTAAAGATAGGCAACATTATACCATATTTTTAGATTTTTTTCAAGTTTTTTGGGTTATATACTATAAGATAATTATTTTGCTAATTTATTATTTCCTATTTTTTATAGATTTTATTTCAAATCATAAATATCAACTATTATCATATAAAAACATAGTTTTTTTCTTCATTTAAGAATTATTGTATATTTTTTGCAAAAAAAAAGCAAGATATTAATTACATCCTGCTCCTTCTGTATTTATATAACACCTTGCATTTGTTGTATTATCATAACAACTAATATAATTATCACTTGAAATATTACAGCTTAATCCATTATATGAACATGAACTCATATTTATTAATTCACAATCTTCATCTTCCCAAGGATCACAATCAGGAGGATCCATAGCTCCAAAACTACAATATCCTTCATCATTTTCTCCTCTTACTGCGCGAATCATTACTGAATCACTTGTATTGTAGTCATTAGTCATACAGGTTACTGTTCCTTTTTTAATTATACATAATTCAATATTATTACCTCTTTTAGAAAGAAATACATTTTTATTTAAATCATAATAATTAGTATATGTTTGTATTCCTGTTGTATTTGGATTTCCATATAAATATAAAGTTTCCTCATTCTCAATTGGATTTGCTTTAATCTTTAATTTGATACTAGATGATACTGATTCACTAATTGGAAGCTTTTTAAGTGAAACGGTGATTGTTACATTAGTATTTTCTCCCGCAAGTAAATTTGTTTTTTGAATATCTTTAGAAACATTAAAATACTCTGTATTACTATTTGTTATTTCCAAAGATAATAATGTTGCTATACCATTTGATTCATTTATTACATTAAAGGTTACTGTTGCTTCATCATCCATTGTTACTAGATTAGATTGCAACTTTATCATCATCTTCATCTATATTGGCATTAATATTATCAGATGAAACAGTTGGTGTAACATTTCTATTAAAATGAGCATTGTAGTTATCACTATCTACAGAAGCTGTGTAATTACCATTTATGTTAAAATTTATATTCTGTATAGTTGCATATCCAATTCCTAAAACACCAATAAAGATTAATAACAAAATAAACATTTTCAACTGTTTATTTTTCTTATTATCCCCTCTTTTCATTATATAATTTTGTATCTATATTAACTCTTTGAACCACAGTTAATGCAGCAATTAAACATATTGTATAACTACCTCCATAACTCATAAACGGTAAAGGTACTCCTGTCATTGGCATAAGTCCCATAATACCTAATAGATTTACGGTTATGTGTAAAAAGATATATGCTGCTATTCCATAACAGAGGATTGCTCCCCTATTAGTCGGCGATTGCCTTCCAATTAATAAAATTCTAAATAAAACTATCAAATATAATAAAAGTATTATTACTCCTGTTACTACACCTAATTCTTCTACAATTATTGCAAATATAAAGTCTGTGTATGGTTCTGGTAGATATAAGTACTTTTGAGTAGAATTTCCAAGTCCTACTCCCATTAGACCACCATTATTAATAGCTATATAACAATTACAAACCTGATTACCATTACTTAATATTTTTGCACATGGATTTGATATATCAAATCTTTCTTTTTGTCTATCTTCTAAGATATTTTTACCCATACTCATTATAGCAAAACCTCCAAGAAGAACCAGGGCTATTGCTACAAACGATATTTTATACTTTATTTCTTTTGCAATAGGTACTGAGAAAAATATAATAGCAACTATTGCTGAATATATAATTGTTGTTCCTAAATCCGGTTGAACAAAGATTAATCCCGCAATAGCAATACATATTCCTATTGGATATAAAGTTGCTATCCAACCATCCAAACTTTTTTTATGTATCTCATAATAATCTGCTAAAAATATAATTGTTATTACTTTTACAAACTCTGATGGTTGAATACTAACAAAACCTAGGTCAAACCAGCTTATTGCTTGGTTTTTTGCACTTCCATATATTAATAATGCAACTAAGGCAGCAATATTAAATAAGAGAAATGGCCTTGCTACTTTACCATAAACATATGTATTAAATGGAATCATAAAAACAAATAATATTATTCCAGCAACCAAAAAAACTGATTGCCTGAAAAAATAATTATAAGGACTTACTGCTTGTGACATATATGCTGTAACATTTGAAGCTGAAAAAACCATTACTAATCCAATTACAAACAAAAGAATAGTAACAATCAATAAAGGCTTATCTAAATACTTTAATTTCTTTATCATTTGCATTCTCCCTTCTACTATAAATATAACATAAAATTAATTATTAATAAATTTTCTAGGCTAAATTTACTAGCAAAAAATGTAAATTAACATAATTTATATTAGAAAAGGAGGATATTATGTTTTATAATGGTGGGACTTGTTGCCCTAATCAAACTTCTTATTATTATCCTGTAGGTAACTATCAAAATAGAAATAATTATGCAATTGTTTTAGTATTATTTATTCTCTTAGTTATTATTATTGGTAATAGATTTTCTAATTAGTAATTGAACCTTATAAAAGGTTCTTTTTTTGACTTTTTTTCATTTTTGAGTATAATATACGCAGGTGATTTTATGGAGGGGTTCTATAGATTAGCAAAAATGGTTGTTAATAAAATGTTTCCAGAAGATAATGATATTAAACCATTTTTTATTTGTGCGATATATGGATTATTATGTAAATTTAAAAACTATCCAGATATAGTATGTGATTTATTTTTAAATACTGATTTTTATTTAGAAAATGATACGATAAGTAATATTTTAAAAAAATATGAAATTGAAATTGAATTTGAAGATGAGGATGATGAACATACTAGAACATTTGCTGTTTCTTGCCAGGGACATTTATTTGTCTATGATGAAGTATGGGATAGTATTAATTATGCTAAGAGAGATCCTTTTGTCATTTGTAGTTTAAAAGATGTTACTATTGTTAAAATACTAAATTCATTTTGTCATGAGATGGCACATTTAATTAAAGGTAAATTACTCAATTATGGTATTTATCAAAATGAAAATATAACCGATTATTATATGAGAACAGGACTTGCTCATTATCTTTATAGATATAATTCAAAAAAAGATACTCTAACAGAAAACCAACATTTTTCTTACTTTGATGAAGCAGTTAATACAATTCAAACTACTGAAATTATGAAAGAAATACTAAACTTGGAAAATATAACTGATGATGAAGATGTGTTAGATTTTTTAAGCACTTTAAATAGAGATGAAATGATGGAAGATCATGGTTACGAAGGAAGTGTTGAAGTAGTTAGAGATCTTTGGGAAATTGATGAAATAAGAAAAATTCTTGAAGAAAATATTGTAGATGGAAGAATAGAAAATACAATTTATAGAATTAACAAAATTTTAGAAGACGACGATGGTTTTAGAAGAATTTGTGGAATAATTGATAATATTGAACTAAACTATGGTGATGAAACAAAAGATTATTATTTAAATAATCAACGTGATAAATTTAATAGTATTGTTAATAAAATTAAGAAATATCAAAAAACTAAAGAAAAAAAATAAATACTTTAGGATTTTAACTTTAAATTTCTTAAATTATTTGTTAAAATATATGGAGTTGAGGTGGTATTAGTGTTAAAGACAAAAGATATTTTAGACGAAAAAGAAAAAATACTTAGAACTGTAAGTAAAGAAGTTACTTTTCCATTAACAAAAAAGGATAAAGAGACAATAGATACAATGATTAAATATTTACATGATAGTCAAATAGATGAATTAAGTGAAAAATATGATTTAAGACCTGGAATGGGAATGTCTGCAATACAACTTGGAATACCAAAGAGATACTTTGTTGTTGTACATGAAGTTGATGAAGGTGAATTTGATACATATATTTTGATTAATCCTAGAATCATCTCAAATTCAATGGAAAAAATATATGTTGAAGAAGGTGAAGGTTGTCTTTCTGTTAATAGACCTGTTGAAGGAATTGTTCCAAGATATGCAAGAGTTACAATGGAAGCATATGATATGGAAGGAAGAAAGATTAACGTACGTGCTAGAGAAGATCTTGCAATTTGTTTCCAACATGAATTAGATCATTTAAATGGAATTCTATTTATTGATCATATTGATAAGAAAAATCCATATAAAGGAAAAGACGAATATAGAAGTATATAAAAAAATAATACCTTGATTGGTATTATTTTTCTTCTGCTTTTACAAATGTATAATTATTATTTTCTAGTTTAAATTCATAATTTATCTTACTTTGTTTACCAGTTGCATCACTGTAGTCTGTTTCTATACATAATTTATTATCTTGTTTATATGCTTTAGTAATATTTTGAGTTTTTTCAGCACATGATCCTCCACATTCTCCACTATACTGAACATATTTTTGTTTAGCTGATGAGTAATACATTAGGGCACATTTTGGTTCTATCGTTGTTACTAATCCAAAACTTTCATGTTTAATTGTATAATTGCTTCCAAATAACTTTTTGTAAATTTTTTCTAATTTATCTTGGCCTATAGCTTTTGTACTGTTATTTTTTGCTTTTTCCTTGAATGCTTCAGTTATTCCACCTTTAATATATTTATCACTCATTTGATTATTCATGCTTTCTCCACAGTGTTGATAATACACCTTCAGAATCAAAACAATTGCTAGAATAAACATTTTTATATTCTGCGTTATCATATGCTAGTCTTAATCTTACTCTATTATCATTATTTAATCCATCTACTGACATGTAACATGGTGTCATTTCAAATGCAGAAAATAATTCTTGTACTGTTGAATCATTTATATCTAATTCTTCTTTATTTTTACTTTTCTCTATTTTTGACGATGTTGTTTCTTTATTATTTGTATTTACAAATAACTTATCATATGCTATAAAAGCACCTAATCCTAGTGTAGTCATTACTAATATTATGATTATTATTATATAAATTGTTTTTTTTCATATTACTTCTCCTTTTTTATTTATATTTTATCTTTTTTCTCTTTTTATTAGTTTAGCATGAAGCACTACTCTTTCACTATCACTATAACATGTAGATAGTGTTAATATTTTGTCATTAGCATTCACTGGAGTATTAAAGTCATATGCTGATCTATTTTTTAAATTATTTAAAAATTCTGTTTTATTATCAGGGGTTGGAAAATATATAGTTAAGTAATCTGTTGTTGTATTTATTTTATATACACTAAATACTTGCCACATTGTATTTTCATATTCTGTAGAAAGCCTAACAACATAATTTTCACTATTGTTTAACCATCCACTAGTTAAGATTTTTTTTAAAGAACCAAACATTGTCTTATCATATCTACCATGTCCATATAATATAGTATTATCATCATATTCTGTTGGATTATTTCTATAATCCATAAATATCCAACCAGCGTTGTTTTTTGATTTATTATATGAGTGATTGAGGTAAAACTCATTGTCACTAGTTTGAACAAATGGATAATTTATATTTGTATTCTTAACTTGAATCCAACCTACTGTTTGATTATTTGTTTTCTTTAATTCACTGAAATCAACATCTAATAAGTTCATTTTTATATAATCCCAATATGGATTACTAGGATCTATTTCTTCAGTTTGAATTATTTCTGTATTTTCTGTATCTTTTTTTTCTTTTACTTTAGTATTATCTTTAATATCATTAATTGTATCTTTTGTATTATGATTATCCAAAAACCATTTTACAATTTCAAATGATGAATATAGTAACAAACTGATACTTATAAATAATAAGATAATATAAACTTTCTTTTTAAGTTTTATTTTTTTTTTGATTTTTTTGTTTTCTTTTACTTGTTTATCTATTTGATTTTCTTGTTTTTTTTCAAATGGTTCTTCTATTTTTTCATTTTGAGCCTCTTTTTTATTAGTTTTTGTATTATCTGGTGGGGATTCTGAAGGTTCAAATGTTAAAATTTCTATTTTTTCTTGTTTAGTCTTTTTGTTCATACATACTCCTATCCTAATGCTATTATACATCATTTTTTTAATATTTCATATGAAATATTAATTTATTGTTAGTTGACAAATTACATAGATTTGTATTATTATAATTATGTAATATATAATAAGGATGTGTTGTTATGAAGAAGATTTCTTTAATTTTTGGGGTTTTATGTTGTTTATTTGTATTACCAGTAATGGTTGATGCGAGCGATTATAATGTTAAGGATGAAAATGATAGACAGACTATTCAAAATATAGTTCCGGGTACTACTTTTGATTCTTCAAATAATTATAAACCTTCTATTGGTGTAAGGACTTCTATTAAGAAGGGTGAAACAATTTATTTTAAAAATTCTAATGATTGGACTGATGTAAAAATATACTTATATGAAAAATCTACTGGTGATGTTCCTACTGGAGGATTTTGGCCTGGTATTGAAATGACTAATACTAATGAACAAATTGATGGTCATGATATTTATTCATATCAATATGATGAAGATTTTGTAAAATTTAATTATATTATATTTTCTGGTAATGATTCTCATAGTAACAGAAAACAAACTGTTAATTTAGCTTATTTAGAAGGTGGTTCTTATTTTGATTGTAGTACTTCTGTTGATGGTGATGGAAAATATAGTGGTAATTGGTATGTTTATGATATGAATTTACTTCAATATTATGTTGATGCTTTAAGTGGTATTGATGATTCTAAAGATTTAATTGATTCTACTAGTTATAATACTTTAAAAGATTTAACGAATGATGGTAATGCTATGTTAGCTTTAAATAATGTTATGGTTACTTTTTATGATTATGATCAAACTCTTCATATTAGTAATTATAAAGAAATGATATATCAATTTGTTACTGCTCTTAATAATGTAGTTGTAAATACTTCTAGTTTGGGAGATGCTATTACAGAAGCTTTAGATTTTGATACTTCTAAGTTATCAAATGATAAGAAAAGTGAATTTGAAGAATTAATTCAAGAAGCTACTGATTATAAAGAATTACTTGATGCCGGTAGTCCATTCTATTTAGATACTAATAGTAGCGAAGATGATTTTACACAACAAGCTAATAAATTTTCTGAAAATATTGATAATATGAATTTATTAATAAGTAAATTAAAAGCATTTATTAATAATAATTCTTCTGATAGTAAAAAAAGTACTGAAGTTGTAAGTAATCCTACTACTGGTGATAATATAATGAAAATGGTTATTGTACTAGTTATTTCTATAATTGGAATTGTTGGTGGATTATTAATGGTTCGTAAAAAAAGTAATTAAATACTTCATTTGAAGTATTTTTTTTCTAAAAAAAAAGAAGTAACCACTTCTTTATAATATTTCATTTGCATCTTGTAATTTAACACTTACTAATTTTGATACACCTGACTCTTGCATTGTTATTCCATATAATGTATTAGCATATTCCATTGTCTTCTTTTTATGAGTGATTATTAAGAATTGTGTTTTATTCTTATAGTGATCTAAATATTTACCAAACTGACAAACGTTTGCTTCATCTAGGGCTGCTTCAACCTCATCAAATAAACAGAATGGAACTGTTCTAACATTAAGTATTGCGAATAATAAACTTATTGCTGTTAGGGTTTTTTCTCCTCCTGACAATAATGAAATCGTTGTTAATTTCTTACCTGGAGGTGATGCAACTATATCAACACCTGTTGTTAGTAGGTCATCTGGATTAGTTAATTTTAAATCTGCTGATCCACCATTGAATAGTTCCTTAAATACATGTTTAAATTCTTCTCTAATTTTATCAAAAGTTGCTGCAAATTCTTCTTTCATTACTGCATCCATTTCATTCATTATCTTTAATAATGTATCTTCTGCAGATAATAAGTCATCTCTTTGTTTTGTTAAGAATTCATATCTTGTATTTACTTTTTCATACTCTTCAATAGATTCTAAGTTGACCATTCCAATTCTTTTAATATTAGCTCTGTAATTATCAACTTTTTCTCTAGCCTCTTCTGGTTCAATATCTAATACATAATTGTTTTTAGCATGTTCAAATGTCATTTCATAATCAGTTGATAAAATACTTA
>CACWLI010000022.1:0-20921 GCA_902761685.1 uncultured Erysipelotrichaceae bacterium
CTTTTTCTAATTTAGAACTAGGAATACCAGATATATACTTTTGAAGTATTTCGTTACGAAAATTATCAGAGTAGTTATTAAATTTTTGACCTTTTGAAGTCATAGAAAAACACCTCCTTTCGGAAGTGTATTCTATCACTTTTTTATTAAACTGTCTTTTTTATGATGTCTACTCTAAAGGATGCAGTTCAAACATGAGAGTTTTTATTTACAAACATATTATAAAAATAATTTCATTGTTCTAATCATTTGAGCAGTATAACCAACTTCATTGTCATACCATGCAACTACTTTAAGTAATTGTTTTCCTTCACTTTCAACAACATTTGTTAAAAGACCATCAACTGTTGCTCCACACTCTTCACCAATAATATCACTACTTACAATAGGATCATCTGTGTATCTTAATGTTTTACTTTGATTTGATTTAAACATATTATTAACATCCTCAACTGTTGCTTTCTTTTCAATTTCAAGAGTTACATCTACAACACTACCATCTCCAGTAGGAACTCTAAATGCAACACCATCCATCTTTCCTTTTAAATGAGGTACAACTTTTCCAATTTGAGAAGCAGCACCAGTAGATGTTGGAATAATATTTAAAGATGCAGCTCTACCACGTCTACTTGAAATACCTTTTTTATGTGGAATATCAAGAGTTTCTTGATCATTTGTCATTGCATGCACTGTAGTCATAAATCCATTAATAATATTATATTTATCATCAATTAACTTAACAACAGGGGCAAGACAGTTAGTAGTGCAACTTGCAGCACTTATTACTTTATCACTTTTATCTAATATTTCATGATTTACACCATATACTATAGTTTTAACCTCATCCTTAGCAGGTGCACTTATTATTACATGTTTTGCTCCAGCATCTAAATGTGCTTGACATTTTTCAGCAGAAGTAAATACACCAGTACATTCAAGTACAATATCAACTCCTAACTCACCCCATGGTAAATTTTTAGGATCTGGTTCTGCAAAAACCTTAATTCTTTTATCCTTTATAATTAGTTCATCTTCATCAAAATCTACTCTGTATTTAACTGTTCTATGAACTGAATCATATTTATACAAATATGATAATTGAAGTGGATCAGTTAAATCATTAATTGCTACTACTTCAATATCCTTATCATCTTGTAATAATCTAAGAGCTGTTCTTCCTATTCTACCAAAACCATTAATTGCTACTTTTAACATTTCTTCTCCTCCTATTCAAAATAACTATTACCAATAAATTCTCTTAATACACTAGTACTTGGAACAAATTCACTTGGTATATTTAAGAAACCTTTTAAGAATTTTAATATTCTAATAGCTTCTTCATAATATTCACTCTCATTACTAATTGAATATAATAATGGTTTAACATATGTTTTTAACACACCAATTTCATAACTTAATGCAGTATTAATTATAATATCTGCTTCTCTTTGATGTGGATAAACATATTGTTCTTCACTATATCTCATTCCCATCCAACTAGTAAGTGTTTGCTCAGCTGAATATCCTCTAGTTAAATAATCTCTTACCATACGTCTAATTAATCTAATATCTGTAGTTGGGATATGATTATGTCTATCTAATGATATTGGAGTAAATGGACTAATATATATTTTTAATTTATTCTTTTTATCAATTGCAGAATTTAACTTCTCACTAATTGCATGTAATCCTTCAACAATAAGGATTTGATTTTTCTTTAATGTTGTAGGCTTTCTTTTAAATTCTTTCTCACCAGTAATAAAATTAAATGTTGGAATAACAACTTCCTCTCCATCTAATAATTTCTTTAAATGAGAATTAAATAGTTTTATATCAATTGCATCAATAATCTCAAATTCATAAGTTCCATCTGCTTTTCTTGGACTATCTACTCTTTCTTTAAAATAATCATCTGTTGATAATACCAAAGTATCATATCCCATAGATTTTAAATATAAAGCAAGTTTTTTTGATGTAGTAGTCTTACCACTTGATGATGGACCAGATATAAATATACTTCTTAAATTTTTATTATTAGCAACCATACTTGCTATATCTTCTAAATTTTGATCATATATAATTTCATTTGTTTGAATAAAATCAGATATTTTTCCATCAATTATTATTTTATTTAATTGTCCTGCATACTTAACTCCCATTGCTGTTAATTTGGTTTCATAATTTTTAAAAGCATCTAATACTTGAGGAGTTGGATTATATTTTGGAACAATATTATTAATTGGATAACTTAATACAATTCCATTAGGAGATAAAAATGTTAAATCAAATCTTTTTAAAATTTTAGTAGATGCAGGCATAATATAATAAAAATAATTATAATCATCATCTAACTCATACATAGTAACAGAATCATTAGTTGTATATAAATAATTTAGTTCTTTTTCAAATTCTCCTAACTCTTTAACATATTCTAAAGCATCATCTTTTGAAACATTTACACTTTTAAATGGTAAATCCTTATCACAAATTTCTTTCATTATTTTTTTAATTTGTCCAACTACTGCTTTATCTAATGTCTTTTTAGTATCAATTTCAGTATATAATCCTTTATCTAAAGAATGTTTAATATAAACTTGCGTCTTTTCACCAAAATATTCTTTAACTGCTTTAATATATATATATTTTAGGCCATTTATGTATATTTTTTTACCAATTCTATCACTTACGGTAATATAGTTTACATATCCATCTTCTATAATCTCATAATCTGCATTAACAGCTTCTCCATTTATTCTTAATGCAATTACTTGATCATCATTTAATTCTTTTAATATATCTCTTACTTGCGTTCCATAAGATACATTCATTTCACTACTATCTTCAAAAATAAGTTTAATATCTTTTTTCATATATACACCTTCTTATTGTAATAATATAATATCAAATATTAACTATTTTGTGAACAATTTAAAATAAACTTTACTAATAAAAAAATAGTTTTTTTAAAACTATTTTTATAATTCATTATGAATTTCATTTAATAAAACACTAACTTTATCAAATGGTATTTTTTCAGTATCATTTTTTAAAGGAAATTCCACAACATCTTTTTTCACATCTGTTGACATAATTCCAGTTTCAGTAATTTCTTTTAATGCTACCATGTTTCCATCTTTATAGAAGAACATAATTACATTAGCATTTATTTTTCTCATACTATTATTCTCTATAGTCATAATTAAATTAGTACCACTATTAGAACAATTTAACACTATTGCACTATATACACTATTATAATCTTCAAACTCTTCTTTTTTAATATTAAATGTATACTCATATGATTCTATATTCTCATTAGTTCCAGCTTTTTTACCTACAACATATACATATTTATTAGAACCAGCTATTACAGTAACATCTTCAGTATCTCCTGTATTATACTTGATAGTTACAGTAACAGATGCAGGAACACTATTTCTATTCATTACTTTTAAAACTGAATATTTTGCACCTTTTTCACCATCAACAAACCCTATATCTTCAACAGTTACCTTTTCAGTTAAATCAACTTCTTTTTTAGTTTCTTCAACATCTGTTATTGGATTTACATCTATTGGTGTTGGATCCTCAACAACTTTTTCCTTTTTCTTTCCACATCCAGATAAAACTAATAAAGATATAAATAGTATTGCTAGTATTTTAGTTAACCTTTTCATTTTTACTCTCCTTTTTTGAATTTTCAACAATTTCTTTTATTTTTCTAAACCTATGATTAATGCAACTTTTAGTAATAGGTCTTTCTGTTTCACTACTTATTATTTCTGCAAGTTCAGCCATTGAACTCTCTGGATATTTTTCTTTATATGTACATATATCTTTTATCTTATCATCTAATAAATCAAAATCTCTTATTTGTTTTAATTCTTTAATAAGTTCCAATTGCATATTAGATGCATTTAAACTTTTATCAACATTAGCCTGTTCACAATTATTTAATCTATTTGTCATATTTTTGTGATCTCTATAGATTCTTATATCTTCATAATAAAATAATGAAGTAGTAGCATTTAACATTTTAATAAAGTCACTAATTTTTTCTGATTCTTTTATATATACCATATAATTTTTATCACGCTTAATAATTTTACTGTTAAAATGCAATTCATTTAATAAATCATTAACATACTCTGCTGTTTCAATATTTGATATAACAAATTCAGCGTGATATCTACTTGTCTTAGGATCATTTATGCTACCACACATCATAAATACTCCTCTTAGATATGCCTTTTTATCATCAATATTGTCCACTAAGTATGATAATGGTTTGTATAACCTAACCCCATTTTTTGTGATTGATAAATCCTCTAGTATTAATTCTATTTTATCACTTATTGTCATTAATACAAGTTTATTTCCTCTTAATTTATTAACTTCACTTGTATCCATTTCAATTTCAACATGATATGTCTCTTTGATTAATTTATAAATTCTCCTTGCCACACTAATATTTTCAGTATATATTTCGAACTTATTATCAAATATCCTAATACCGATATTTAATATGGCAGACAACTCAGAAATTTTTTCAGAATCACCATATTCAATATTACTAATTTCATTTTTTATATTTGATGTAAATGACATACCATCACCATTTTAATTATAAATTATTTATTATTTTTCTTCAAGATAAAATCATATCACTTAACATGATATGATTTGTTTTTTACCATCTACTTGAGAAACTCTTTCCTTTTGCAGGAAAATTAATAAAACTTCTAGGATTTAAAGTTGTACTTCCAGTCCATCCTTGTTTAATAGCGAAGTGTAAGTGTGCACCTGTTGAACAAGTATCCCAACCACCATTTTTCTTTAGTGTATATCCACCACCACCACTTTTACCAACAACTGTTAAAGGAGAAACAACTTGTCCCATACTTACATTTATACTGGCTAAGTGCATATATACGCTTCTGTATTGTTTACCTTTTACTGTATGGTTAATTGTAACAATATTACCACCACAAGAACTCTTTCTAGTAATACCTGTTACAGTACCTGTAGCAGCAGCATATACATCTGTTCCAAGTGGTACAGCAATATCTATACCACTATGTAATTCTCTACCATGAACAGGACATATTCTATATCCCCATTCACTTGATACAGTACCTTTTGCAAGAGGTCTTACAAAACCACTTGATGAAATGGCACCAGTTGATGCAGCTGCCTTAGATAAACAAACAACAATATCCATATCTTCGCTACAACCAACATCTTTATATATAGCTGTATATAATTCTAATGTCTCTTCTTCAGCTTGAATATCTTTTTTAACATCTGTGTGTGCCTTTTCTAAATCACTCATACTGATATTATAAGAACTAAGTTTTTTTTCAAGAGAAGCTATAGATTTTTCAGAAGCACTTATTTTATCTTTTAACTCTGCTTGCAATTTCTTGTTTTCTTCAATCATTTTATACATGTCATCTATAAGCTCATCATTATATTTAGTTAACTCTTCAACAACAGCACTTCTATAAATAAAATCTGTAAATGTTTTAGCTTCAAAAATATATTCTAGATAAACATTATCACCATTAGATACTTGCAAAAATGATAATAGATTATCTATCTCTTTCTTTTTAGAATTAATATTTTCATTTAATTCATCAATCTTAGCTAATGTTTCTTCTATTTCACCTTCATACTTCTCAATATCCTTCTCTAGTCCAGATATTTCATTTTTAGCAGAACTTATATTACTTTGCACATTCTTTTGTCTTTGAATAATTTCAGCTTGATTTGCTTTATCTTTAGCAAGTTGTTCTTTTAATTCTTTTAAAGATTCAGCTTTAATAGTACTTATACTAAAGAATAAACAAAATATAACAACAAATAATTTACTATATTTCCTCATCATACCTTTAAATACTTCCTTACTGCTCTATAACTTCCAAAAGCACCAACTACTACACCAATTCCAACTAATACAAGCATTAATATATATATAATTTGACTAGGTTTAACTAAAGTAATTATTTCAGTAAATACCTTTCCGCCTAATCTTTCATATAAATAATTATATCCATAACAACATATTGCAATAGGTAATATAGAACCTAAAAATCCAAGTATAATTCCTTCAAAAAAGAATGGTTGTTTAATAAATGCATTACTAGCTCCAACTAATCTTCTAATTTCAATTTCTCTTCTTCTAGATTGAATAGTAATTTTAATAGTATTACTAATTAAAAATGCAGTTACTAATATTAAAGCAATAACAGCTATATAAGTAATCTTTTTAACATAATCAAATATTTTAACCAATTCTTCTACAGAACCCTCTCCATATTTAACTATATCAACATCATCAATTTTCTTAATTTCTTCAGCAGTATCCCCTATAATCTTTATATCATCAACTTTTACTAAAAAAGTATCTTGCAAAGGATTAGTTTCATCATTATAATCATCTAATATACTATTAAATACTTCTGATTCCTTTTGCATTTCCTCTTTTATTTGGTTCTTAGAATTGTATTCAATGCTTTTAACATTCTCTATAGCATCTATATTTTTTCTTGCTGCTTTAATTTGATCATCACTAACTTTTCTATCTAAAAATACAACTATTGTCATATCTTTTTCTATTTTTCTTGTTAAACTATTAACATTGTATGAAAGTATAATACTAAATCCAACAAGAATTAATGTAATTGTTATACATGATATACTAGCTAAAGATAGTGAAAAGTTTCTAAAAACACCTTTAAAAGATTCAAGTAAATTTGTTCTTAAAATTCTAAATGCTTTCATTCTTATACTTTCCTTTCATAATATCTTTTGCTACTAAACCTTTTTCTATAATTATGACTCTTTTTTTCATTTTATTAACTATTTTTTCATCATGTGTTGCCATTATAATAGTTGTACCCAAATCTTTATTAATATCATCAATAACTTTCATAATTTCCATTGAAGTTTTTGGATCTAAATTACCAGTTGGCTCGTCACAAATTAAAACTTTAGGATCATTTACAATTGCCCTAGCAATTGAAACCCTTTGTTGTTCACCACCAGATAACTGATCAGGATAACTTCTAAGTTTATCTTTAAGACCAACTTGTTCAATGGCTTTAAGAGTTCTTTTTCTTACTTCATCACTCTTTAATCCATATACTTCTAATGCAAAAGCAACATTTTCATAAACTGTTAGTTTAGGAAGCAATTTATAATCTTGAAAAACAATTCCAAGTTTTCTTCTTAATTTATATATTTTACCATTTCTTAATTTAGAAACATTTATTCCTCCAACATATACTTCTCCCTTAGTAGGCTTTTCTTGTCTGTACAAAAGTTTTATAAGAGTACTTTTACCACTTCCACTTGCTCCAATTATAAATACAAATTCACCTTTTGATATTTGTAAATTAACATCACATAGTGCAGTAACACCATTATCATATCTTTTATAAACATTTTTTAACTCTATTAACTGCATATTAACCTCCATCAAATATTATATAAAAATTATCTTATTCTTCAAATGACAATTTTTTCCTTTTAGTTCCACCTAACACTTCATAACAATCACTAACAACAATAAATGCATCTGGATCTATTTCCTTAATTGCACTTTTTAAAAGTGAATATTGTTCAGTTGGAACAACACACATAAGCATTGTTTTTCTCTTATGAGAAAAAGCTCCATGACTATCAAGTTCAGTAACTCCACTTTCTATAATTTTAATAATAAAATCAATTACTTCATCTTTTTTACTAGTTTGTATAAAGAATGTTTTTGATGCACTAATACCAATTAAAATCTTATCAACCAAATATGTAGATATAAATGTAATAATTATTGAATACATTACACTAGTATACCCAAATACAAAACCACCAGCAAATATAACACCAAAAGACATATTTCTAATCAATCCACCAAGTGGCTGTTTTTTATAATGTTGAATAATTAATGCTATTATACTTGTTCCACCAGTATTAAACCCAGCTTTGTATACTAAACTTTCTCCAAAACCTCCAACAACACCAGCAGCTAAAACATATAACAAAATATCATCAAAATAAAAATTTAATAACACTGAAAAATTCTTAGTTAAATATACAAATAATGTTGATGTTGTTGCTCCAATTATACTCATCAATGATTTTTTAATACCTAATGTAAACATACTTAATATTAAAAATATAGCATTTCCAATGAATATAACTAAAGTTGGATCAATATTAATTAATTTGTTTAAAATTACACCTACTCCTCCAAGCCCACCAGTTACAAAATTCATAGGTACACAAAATAAGTTATATGATAAAGATGAAATAAAACATCCTATAACAAATAGTGCTGACCTTTTTGCAGCCTCATTTTGTAATACAACAGTATGTAACTTTTCACTATTAATTTTTTTTATTCTTCTAAACAACCTCATAATATTATTCTCCAGCTTATATTATATCAAAATAATTACTTATTTACTACCCCTAGACTTAAAAAGAATAAAAAAGTATACATTAACTGTATACTTAAGAATTTAATACTTTTTCTCTAAAAAGAGAACTTAGTTTACCAGAAAAGAATGTAGCTTCTATCTCTTTTAATTCAATTTTACTTCCATGGTCAATAAACTCTCTAAACATTGAATCAAATTCATCATTACTATTTACTAAATAAACATATACTTTATCCTTATAAATAACATGTTCTACAACATTATATTTCTTATTATCTAATAAAATAAATTTCTTCTTAAACTTCATATAAACCACCTTATATCTTTAAATATTCCTCTAAAAACTCTTTAATATCACCATCAAGGACTTTATCAACATTACTTGTTTCATAATTCGTTCTACTATCTTTTACAAGCGTATATGGACACATTACATAACTTCTAATTGCACTTCCAAAATTTACATCCATAACTTCGCCTTTTAATTCTTTAATTTTATTATTAAATTCATTTTGATTTAAAATAAACAATTTAGCTTTTAGCATTTCAAGTGCTCTTTCTTTATTTTTAATTTGACTTCTTTCTATTTGACATGAAGTAACAATTCCAGTAGGTAAATGAGTTATTCTAACAGCAGAATCAGTTGTATTTACTCCTTGTCCTCCAGCACCACTTGATCTATAAACATCTATTTTTAAATCACTATCTTTAATTTCTACATCAAGATTTTTACTAATTTCAGGTGTTACTAATACAGAAGCAAAAGATGTATGTCGTCTAGAATTACTATCAAAAGGACTGATTCTAACAAGTCTATGTACTCCAGTTTCACCTTTTAAATACCCAAAAGGATAATACCCATATACTTTTAAAACAACTCCCTTTATTCCAACTTCTTCACCATCATTTTTACTAATTAATTCATATTTATAATTATTTTTTTCAAAAAATCTTGTATACATTCTATACAACATATTAGCCCAATCATTACTCTCAGTTCCACCTGCTCCAGAATGTATTTCAACATATGCATTAGAAGAATCATATTCACCACTTAAAAATGTACTTAATTTCAAATCATTTAATGACTTTTCTAAATTATTTAATTCACTAATTATCTCATTTAAAATATCTAAATCATTTAATTCAAGCATCTCTTTTAATGTATTTATATTATCAAATAGTTTATCATAATTCTCCACTATAGATTTTAAATTCTTAGACTCATTTAAGATATTGCTATTATCATTTCCATTCCAAAAGTCAGGACTAGATATTTTTTGCTCTAATTCTTTTAATTTTACTCTTTTATTATCAACATTAAGTTTTTCTTTTAAATCACTTAACAATAAAGAGTACTCACCTAATTTTTTTTCAATATCTTTCGTTTCCATAATACAATTATATCACAATTGACTTTATAATTAAAATATGTATAATAAACACTTAAAGGAGAAAAATATGATAAAAATATACAATTATAATAGGTTAAATTTACAAAATGTAGAGAACACTAAATTCCCGAATAACAATGAAGAATTAGAACAAAAATTATCAAGTTGGATGTACAACAGAGTAAGAAATGCTCATGATATATTAGAAAAATTAATTACCTTAATAGAACCAAATACATTTAAACAAGATTATCTAGAATTTAGTGAAAGCAATAACTCATTTACATTAAAAACAACATCAAACAAAACAATTGAATTTAAATTCATATATGGTGACATAGATGAATTTCCAGAATTAATAGTTAAAAAAGATGGAATAGAAAGAACTTATTCAGTTCTATATGAAGATAAAAGTGACTTAATTCTAATTGACTCATACAAAAATGTTGATGAAAATCAACAATATACACAATACTTTTTCACAACATCTGATGTCTTTGAAGTAAAAAAAGATAATTATGTTTTTAAATTTTATATTTCAAACCCAGCGCATTCATGCAATGAAAAATATTTAATAAATGAAAAATTAAAACAAATGATAATTAATGCAAAAACAACAGACATAATAGAATTATTTTATTTATTACAAGCAAACTTGAATGAAAATAATAGTTCATATTCAATTTCAAAAATTGATTTAGAATCAAATATGGAATTAGATTCAATCAGTGTACAAAGAAATGAATTAGTAAGATTAAAATTAACAAAACAAACCTCAAGTGGAAAATCAATAACTATAGAGGATGACAAAAGAAATTCATTTTCAATTAATTTAGATTCAGAAGAATTTAACTTATTTGAAGAAACAAAATCATTTAAAGATAAACAAAATAAATTAGTTCAATCATTAAAAAAATAAAGGCTTTACCTTTATTTTTTATTTTCTCTTTAAAGTTTTTTTATTACTTTCAACTACTAAATCTACTTCTTTTGATAAAAGATTTTGTTCATATTCCTTACATTCATTTAAATAATACTCATACTTAGCTAATTCCTCTTCCAAAATAGTTTTATATTCTTTTTTTCCATAATAATTTTGAAATACTTTCATGGATACTCTTTCTCTTAAACTATCATTAAGTTCATCACTATATTCACTTGCCTTTTCAAAAGAATCAAAAACTTGATATATAAGTGTTCCATTTAATAGTTTTCCATAAGCATCATACTTAGGCAATGTAATTGTTTTGCTTCTTAAATCAGTATATGGTACAACAACATTAAATATTTTATCTGATTTACCATCTTTTCTATATCTTATAGTTTCTTCGGCAACAATAGCTTTACCAACTATATATCCCATAACACTTTTACCTTCGTCACTCAAAATTGAACTATATCCCGGATGATACATTGTTATAACAACATACTTAACTGGATAATTTTCTTCCATACCAATACCTCCTATAATTCTAACCTTCTTACTCTCTTAATACTATCTTTTATATTAGCTATTTCATCAGAAATATTCATAATGGTTTTTTCCATTTCTTCTTTATCTTTAACAACGATATCATTTTCTCTAACTATACTATAAATAATACACTTACCATTTTTATCCTTAATATAGCAAACCTCTTGATCAACGTCCTTTATTTTACCTAATCTATCTTTAAATTCAAAATCAGGAAGTTTATCTGGCTTATATCCTTTTTTGAAGTGAAAAAATTCTCTGATTGTCGTTCTTTCACCTATAAGAATTCTAAATACTTCATTGCCTCCTATAGCAGTACCTTCAGTATATTCAAAGACTGAAACATCAACTACTTTATTTGGTATTTTAATGTTATCAGTAGGTAAACTTATATTAACTGGATATACTTTTCCATCAATATCATATGCATTAACAATACATACATTAAATTTATCATTTAATCCTAACATAATCCTCCAACTACTTCATTTCTAATGACATATTTCTTCCACTATATATTGTAACACATTTTTTTCTTTTTTTATTTTAGTAATTATAACATATTATAATATTTTTTTAAGTAAACAACTTTTATAGCTATATTTTATTATTTTTGATAAAATATAGTTGGTGATAATATGATAAATGTATATAAAAAATGTGAAAAATCACTAGATAATCCACATGGTATCGTAGAAATAAAAAGTCTAGATAAACCATTTTTGATGTGTTTATCTGCACAAGATATGATGGAAAAATCAGTATTTGGAATTATAAAAGAAGGAGCAAGAGCTGCTAGAGTTAGAACATCTGATGAATTAGCAGGTGGATTTAAAATAGATGAATTAGATGTTGACTTCCTCGGAGTTTCGTACAAAAGAGAAGATATCAAAGATAAAAAATCAGATGAATTGGTTGATAAATTCTTTTTTCCATTATTTGAAAATAAATCATTAGAAGAAATGAAAAAACAAGCAAGAAAAATGAACTTTTTCATATATTGCAATGGTGTATCTGATTTTATAAAAATAGAAAATAAATTACATACAAAATTTCTTGCTCTTGGATTAACAGAAGAAGAAAGTAAATCAATATTATCACAAATTTCATTAGTTGCTATTGCAACAGAAATAAATGTTTCAAAAATAACTGCAACCACTGTAGTATTTAAAGATGTAAATGACAGTGAAGTATTTGATTATATATCTAAAATTGGTGATAAAAATATGCAATCATTAGGTAGAGAAACATTTATTAGTAAATTTACAAAATCAGTTTTAACATATACATATAATGGAACAGGCAATCACGAATTAAAAGAGTACTTTAATGATTTTGCTCCAGTAAAAAGTGCACTATCAGCAATAGTATCAAAATTAATAGAAAACTCAATCAAAAATGAACATTCAAAAGAATTAATACCTATTTCAATAGATTATTTATTACCTATATTAAGAAAAAATAATTCAGAATTTTTCAGTTCAGAAAGCATTTTATCACAATTAGATGAATCTCTAGATTATGGAGTATCATCTAGATATTCAAAAGAAGAACATGAACTATTAGTAAAATTAGATCAAGCATATAAAAAATTAGCTTCAACTAAGAAGAGCTTAGAAATGATAACCAAAGAATGTGAAGAAGAAAAAAGTAAAAAAGACTCACTAATACGTGGTATAAAAGAAAAATGATGTTGCTTTTGAACAAATAGTATGCGCAAATGGATTATGGAATAATCAAAACAATTCACATTTTAATGAATTAAAAACAGACAGACAAATTAGAAAAGAATATGAATTACTTAGTGAAGAAAAAAAGATTAGATAGCATCTAATCTTTTATATTAGGTAAACTCTCCACCCATTTATACAATTCTTTATTAGAATCTAATATTTCTTTATAAATATCATTAGCATTTTTTTTAGTATTATTTTTATAATAACTAATCTCTTTATCAATAGTATTATCTTCATATTTAACAAAACCACTAGGCAAACTATCAAAATTGTAATCTTTATCAAATTTTATATATAAATGAGTATTTTCATATGGAGTTAATATATCAACTTTATCTATTTTGTCCTCTATGACATATGAATTATCTAAATAATCATCTAATTCACTCTTATTAATTTCATATTTTTCATATAATCTAAAATCTTTAACATGTCCAGAACAACAATACATAGTTTTATATCCTTTTTTATTTAATAAAACAATTGAATCAGCTATCTCCTCATCCACTTCAAACACATTATCAACAAATTCAAAAGTTTTACTGTTTATATATTTATGATTCATAATTACTCCTTAATACAATTATTATAACACAAACCTATGCTATAATATGTAAAGAGGTACTTATGAAATTACATTTTTTAAAATCAAATTGGAATGATGTCATCATTATTGAATCAAATAACAATTATATTTTAGTTGATACTGGATTTGAAGATAAATATAATGCAATAAATGAATTTTTTAAAAAAAGAAATGTTAATAAAATCAGTTATATAATAATTACACATTTTCATTTAGATCATTATGGCTCATTAGAAAAAATATTAAATAATTTTATAGTAGATAATGTAATAATAAAAGAATATAGTGGATTAGATATAACAGATGCAGATGGAAAAGTAACAACAGAAGAATACAGAAATAAAGAATACAATCACTATTTAAATATTGTTAATTTAACAAATAAAAAATCAAAACTAATCAAACCAAAAGAAAAAGAAATAATAGTGTTTGAAGAATTAAAATTAATTTTTTATAACACAAAAAATTTAATAAAAGATTCCTATAATAATAAAACAAGCAATGACTATAGAAAAATTAAATATAATGAAAACTATAATAGTCTAGTATTACATATAGAATATAATGATTTTAATATTATATTAGCTGGAGACATCACAGATAATGAAGAAGAAAATAATATAATGTCAAAATTAAATTATCAAATAGCTAATATAGTAAACAAAGAAATTGATATATATAAAGTATCTCACCATGGAGATGATAAAAATAATAGTCAAGAAACACTAAATATATATAAACCAAAATATGCTGTTTTTACTAATAATTATAATGAAATAAGTAATGATACTAACATGGTTAGCAAACTTAAAAAAGCTAATAATAAAGTAAAATTATTATATGCAGGTGACTCCAATATAGAAATAAAAATTGCAGACAAAATAAAAACTAACATTAATTGTTAGTTTTTTCTTTACTCTTTTTATTATCTACAATGAAGAATATTCCAACCCCTAAAATCATAATAATAAATAAAGTTTTTCCTTTTATAGTACGTTTAACATTAGTTTCCAATCTTTTAGTCAATTCTTCTTTTGAATCAACTGTTCCTATAAACACTTGATAAACTTCTGTTTTTTTATCAACAACATATGGAGTAAAAGTATTACCTTTTTGTACAGCTAAAACTGAAATATTTGGATTTTTATCTAAATCATAATATTTATATGTTAATTTAACATCTCCTACTTTTAAATCTTCTTCATGAGGATCTCTTGTATAATCAATTCCAGTAGTAGTTAATCCACCAATAGAATCTTGCATAGAATAATACTTATCTGTTGGAATCAAAGATAAACCTTTTTCATCAAGTTCATAATCACCTATACTAATTTTAGATACTTTCTCTTCAGAAACAAGTGTATCTAAATAATCTGTACTATCAGTTTTTAACACTTCTTTTCTTTCTTCCCACTTATAGCTAGTTCTATCTTGACTATCTTTATATTTAATATAATCCTCAACTTTCCTATTAATTTTAATAGTTCCAAAGTCAGGATTTAATTCTAAAAATGATACTAAATTATCATATGAAATTCTTCCACTTACTAAAACAAGTTTACCATCATTCTTAGCATCCACTTTTCCATCAGTAACATAAACTACACTCTCAAGAATATCTTCATTAATTCCTTTTTCTTTATTAACATTAATAATAGCAAATATAATAAAATAAACTACTATTACTATTAATATAATTTTTCCTTTACTTAATTTCATAAATAATCTCCTTTTTAAAATGAATTTTTACACCCTCATTATACCATAAATTTATTTAATTCCAATATAAAAATAAACAAGCGTAACTAACAGGTATATATAATTTAAATTCACTTTTAACATCAAAACATTTTCAAACACTATTTTTTTATTTTTTTCTTATTAAATTCTAATGTTTTATTTAAATTTTCATGATAATAAATATTCTCATACCCAACAGGTATACCCAATGGATTAAATGATGACTTTCCAATATATTTTCCACCTAATGACTTATGAAATTCATTTGAAGGATTACCTACTAAGCACTTAGTTATCATAGTTTTATATCCATCACTTATCAAAGCTTTTATACAAGAAATAGCTAGCTTTCTTCCAAGACCAATTCCTTGATAATCTTCCAAAATATTACCAGCATATATTTCACCAGAATCTTTATAGTTTTCATCCCTAGATTTACCATATGTACTATATCCAACTATTACGCCATCTATTTCAGCAACAAATGTATTATTTTTTTCTTTGATACTTTTTTCTTTCTTAAGTATTCTTTCTTCATTAACATATTGAAGTTTATCAATTATATCCTGCGAAATTAAATTTTTATATGTCTTATTCCACACTTCTACAGTAATTTCAATTATTTTTTTAGCATCACTAGGAACTGCTTTTCTAATTATTACCTCACTCACTTTAATCACATCCTAACAAATAAATGGTTCATATATATCTTTATATTTTTCCAAACATTCATTAACATCAAACCAATAAACATTTGTTAATATTCCATCTGATGGATCTATTTCACATCTTTCAAGAACACCTCCTAATGCTTTCATTGTTTTATCTGAACCAATGTTATTAACATCACAATCAAGCATAACTTTATCAAGCCCTAGCTTTTTAGCTTCAATTAATCCCATATATAAATTGATTTTGTTATATCCTTTTCTTCTTTCAGTAGGTCTTATACCATAGCCAATATGTCCTCCAAATCTAAGCATTGCTTCGCTCAAGTTCCATCTTACATTTATAGTACCAACAATTCTATTGTCATTTTTTCTAATCAATAAAAATGTTTTACTTTGACTTCTTCCTATACTATCTGCATACTCTTTATCTTTTGTTTTTAAACATCTTTCAAGTGCTTCTTCAAAAGTATACCCTTCTAATATCTTATCAAGAGAACCAGTACCATTAATATCGGAATTATATTCAACAAATTCATTTATATATTCAATTATTTCTTCTTTTCTCTCCATAGATGGAGTTTCAAAATAAAATTTTTCCATAATTACACCTCATATAATTATTTTATTATTAAAATGTTATATAAATCAATAAAAAATAAATATAGTATAAAACTATATTTATCTTACTCTTATTCCAAATAAATCATTTAATTCACTTATTAATTTATTTTTTTCATCATCACTTAAATGCTTAGAAGCTAATATCTTTTCTTTTTCTTCTTCATAATTTAAGCCAGATAAATCAACGCTTTCCTCTGAGTGTTTTTCAGACTCATTTTTAACTTCTGAATTTTTTACAATAACAGGATGATCTTTTAAAGGTATAAAAGCACTGCCATGCAATGGCAACTCAAAATGATCATCTTTAGAAGGTTCATCTCTCATTTCTGCAAATTTTGATTTTTTTATTCCTTTTTCATAATATAAATTGAATCTTTCTTCTAAATATTTATATTCCTCTACTGTTATGCGAACAAATTTATCTTTAGAATTTAAGAATTCTTCTACTATTCTATTATTGCTTGAAAATGGTAATTTATTAAAAGCTGGTACACTTATATAATAGAAATTCTCACATTCTACAACTCTTAAATTTCTTATAAATGCCTCTAACAATTCAGTTCTTTGACAATAATATTTATCTAAAAAACGTTTTTCTACTTCATCAATTATATAATAATTTCCATTTATAAGACATTTTTTTTCTTTTGCTGCTACGTGATTAGGAATTCTTTTTTTATCTAATCCTTTATTAAATATACGTGATGCATCTCTTACTTCTAATGCTTCATATTCCTTATCTTGATCCAAAAACATTTTACCATGATATAAAGTTATATTTTTTACACTTACTTCTTCAACTACAAAATTCTTTTTAACATATTCTTTTTCAATTTCAGTTAACAAATGATAAGAAGACTCTTTAAATGTAGTATCTTCTAAAGGCAAGTATGAAACATCTTTTCTTTCATTACCAAAAACTGATAAATCCGTATTTGTTGATATAAACCATCTACCATTTAGGTCAACATAAACTAATATTTTAGCTAGTGCTTCAGCAGCTGCTTTAATAGGTTTCTCTTCATCAGTTTTTTCTTTTCTTTGTAATAATTCTAAATAATAATTAATATTTGTTATATTTCTACAATCAATATGACTACTTAATTGTGAAATATCTCCTGTTATGTTTTCTCCACTTGAAATAATACTTGCTATAAACTCATTTGCTCTTTCATCATATTTTTCCAATGGAATTTTAACAAATCTGTTTCCAACTCTTTCTAATAAAGTGACCATATTATATCTTCCCAAAGTCATATCATTATAAAGTAAAACATATATATTTCTTCCATTAATATTTCTTACATATAATCCCGTTGGTTCTATTCTATGAGTCCTTCCATCATATGAAGTATTAGTTTGAGAAAATGGATAATCCATTTCAATCTCACTATGAACTATATTCATTTTATCTTTCATATTATTACTCCTTTCTAGTTATTACTTATATTAACTTATATTTTTAGTTTTACTGATATTATTAATATATTTTCCTATAATATAAACTAATTATAACATAAATTATAGTTTTCTAATAATTATTTTAAAAAATTTCTATATAAAACTTTTTTTGCACCATTTTTAACAAGAATGATTTTTTATTATTAAACTGCTTTTATTCTTTAACTTATTATTAAAATAATTAAACGCATTTTGTACAATACTTCTTCCATATTCAATTATTTTGTCATTATCATGCATTAGTTTTTTAAAATCATTCTGCCCTAATATTTCATATAAATATTTTACTGATAGTAAGCTTAAATTATATCCGCTATACTTTTCAGTTTCAAAGTTACTTCCATGTTGTAACTCATTTAAATTTGGAATTTCATAAGTTCTATTTAATAGCCAATTAAACCAATTTTCAAAATTATCATCATTTAAATTATAATCATTTTCTCCAGAAAATAATTGGGCCATTCCCTCATCAAACCATACTATACGCTTCTTTTTTTCCTTACCCCATATTAATTCTTGATACATTATATGGAATAATTCATGTGAAGCCATAAATAAAATATTATGATATTGCATACTATTAGTATCCATATTAGGACTAATGTATGAATTTACCATTCCATTATCAAATGTCCCTTTTGCATATTTAGGTAATGAATCTTTTTCACCCCTTAATTCATAAATATAATTTCTAAATTTTTCCAAATCATCAAAATAATTAATTTGAATTTTTCTGAAAATTTCTATATCAAAAAGTTCTTTATAGAATTTAAATGATTTAATTAAAATACTCTGCATATTATCAGTTATATATTTTAAACTATCCGGTGAATATAATATAACAATTTCATTTTCAAATTGTACTTTTTCCATATTATCAACTCTAATATTTTTATTTTTCTAAAACCCTAAGCTTTGATTCTTCTAATCCCCATTGTCCAAGTCTTAATAAATGCATTTGTTTACAAAAATTAATTTCTTTCCATACTCTATCAGCAGTTTTTTTATCTTCATAGAATTCTAATAAATCATCATAAGAATATTCATACATTTCAGATTTATCAAATATAGTTAATGCTTCACCTCTATAATTTGCTGAATCATTTGCTATTTCCCATTCCCACTGTTCTAAAGTATCATCAAAAACCTCATCATCATACCAAAAATCCATTATTAATTTTTGTTTTTCACCTGTAGACCAATTTGGATTTCTTAATATCCAATATCTTATATCAAATACCCCATTACCATGAGCTTGAGTATCACTTAATAATTTAAAAAATCTAGCCATATACATTTTTCCAGTTTTAGCACCAATTGGATTAATTGAATCACCAAATTCAACAAATACAGTTTGTTCATCTGTAATACCTTTTTCATCTAATTTTTTTGAGTATTCATCCATTACATTTTGATATCTAACTGTTCCAATCTTATTCATTGCCTCATTAACTGCAAACAATTTTTGCTCTTCTGTTAATATTAAATTTGGATTCCATAAAGTCATTAATAAATAAGAAAAACCTCCATTACTGTATCCATCTAAAACTATTCTAGCAATTTGTTCATTTGAATAAATTAAATCAACTAACTCTTTGTAAATATCACTATCAACATTTTCATAATCCACCAAAATTGAATCACATATTGCTAAACCATTTACCAAATCTCTTTCTCCATATTTATCTTTTTTAGATTTTATCGCCCAACTTAATAATTCCTTATTTTCTTTTATTTTGTTCCATATTTCAGTTAAACTACCTATTATTGGTATACCATATTTAGATATATACAACTCATTATCATATCTTTCATATTCTTCCATGACTAAACCTCCCTGATATCACAAATATTATATCATACATTTATTTTCTTAGATATTAAAAAGCCCTAATTTTAAAAGGTTTTTATTACTTACCATGGCATTGTTTATATTTTTTTTCACTGCCACATGCGGTGCCATTTAGTATATTATCCATACTTATAATATTATGCGTATTTTCAAATATAACCACCAGATGTCTTTGCATTTCCCTTTCATGCGTTACTAATAGAAGTAGTATGTATTCCTGTTGATTTTGAAGCTGTAGAAACAGAATCATATTTTTTTATTAATTTATTATCTTTATCATATTGCAAAACAATTCTTTTTAAATGATTTGTACACTTAGGACATCCTGCCCCGTTATATCTTGAACTTACTACTGCTTCCCATTCATGGCCTTTTTCGCACTTCCATCATACCTTTTTATTAGAGCCAGATAAAAGAGTTGAAAAATCCAAGTCCTTATTTTTTTCAAAATTCCATTGTGAATATAATATATTTAGACATAGTAATTTCCTCAATTAATAAGTATTATACCACAAATAATTATGAATAAAAAAAGCAGGATTTCTCCTACCTTTAATAAATCGTAATGTCTTAATTTTTAGATATATTTCTTTTTTCAGAAAATTTTACGTATCATAATTATAAAAAGCAAAAGGATTAAACCAATCCTTTTGCAATTCATTATTTGATTTCGATATACTTTTTGTTTTTGATTTGTTTGTTTTCTTTTTTAGGAACTTCAATCTTTAATGTTCCATCTTCAAATTTAGCTTTGATATCTTTTTCTGTAACTTCATCTCCAACATAGAAACTACGGGATGCTTCACCATAATATCTTTCACGTCTAATATACTTACCATGTTTATTCTTTTCATCATTTTTACTTTCTTGTTTAGCATGAACTGTTAAATACCCATCTTCTAAACTTATTTTAACATTGTCTTTCTTCATTCCTGGCAAATCAAT
>CACWLI010000022.1:20955-21356 GCA_902761685.1 uncultured Erysipelotrichaceae bacterium
TTGAGCCATTTGAGGTAAGCACATATCAAATATATAATTTTAATACCATAGTGAGTATCTTTTTCTCACTACAATTATAATTATACTCAAAAATTAGCAGTTGTCAATACAAAGTGCTAATTTTTATTCTTTTGGATATAGATTTAGAAATATTTAATCCTAATATCTTAAAATTCAAAGCAATGAAAAAGGCCAAAATCTTCATTCTAATCTTAACGGAATATTACTTTTTCCGAACAAAAAAAGACTAGAAATTCTAGTCTTTTGTTTTATTATTTACTTATTTTTTCATTGATTGCGGCCTGAATTGCAGTATAACTCGCATCACATATATGAATTAATTCTTATTTGTGAAAATATATAACTATATTTATATAATTATTATAACCACTCACCAAATT
>CACWLI010000023.1 GCA_902761685.1 uncultured Erysipelotrichaceae bacterium
AAGAAAAAGAGAAAAACTTACACAAAAAGAGAAAAATAACTTTTCTCTTTTTAATTACTGTCTTTTTTATGATGTCTACCATTTGGGGTTCACATCATTTGACTAGTGCTTTTTTATTGTTTTTTAGAATAAATAATCCAATCTCATTTTTAAATCATTCTGATTTTTAACAAATCCTTTTTCACAGCAATTATGAAATTCATTTATAAAATCAAGTGCTTTAGTCACCTCTTCACTCGTTTCTATATCTACATCGCTTAATTTTATTTGAGCAGAATTATTATTTGTAAATTCTTTTGCTTTTTCTAAATACATTTGAAATTGTATTATAGACAGAGTATCATTCATATCAAATCCTGTTTTTCTTGCTAAAAAATCTATAGCCGCTTCACAATCCATACTAAATGCTGAAATAAATTCATATAATAGTCTAGCTTCATCTTTTGAACTTATTTCCCTATCTAGATAGTTTTTAATACTATCTAATTTTTTATTATCATTATTTTTTAAAGATAGTATTATTTCTGAAATACAATTTAGTGCTAAACTATTTTCTAAATCAATTCTTTCTACATTACCATAAATAGCATTATTAAATAAATCAATCGCATCATTCATAAAAGTTATCATAGCTTCTGCTACTTCTAATTCTCTTTCAGTTTTTGGCATTAATAAAACTTCCATTGATTTTGGATCATTTGTTTTATTTTCTGATAACTTTAAAAGTAATTCATTATTGTTTCTTAATTTTTTAAAATATTCATTTCTTCTCTCTTCAAAACTTTCCATAAAACCTCCTAATAGTAATCTTTATATTAACATATATAGTTATTACTCTTCAATAAGATTTTTAATTGTTTCAATATATGTAGACATTTCTAACTAAACTTTTTCTTAATTATAATATATTAGAAATATAATAAAGTGCAATCATAAAAACACTTATTAAAAGTATTACTCCTAAAATTATTAAGTGTCTTCTTTTTTCTGAATACATTGTTGCTATAAATTCTCTTATAAATGCATTTATCCAAAAATAAGTTTTTGTTTTAGAGCCAATGCATTCTAACATTATATTTTGATTAAATGCAATATTACCTGCTCTAAACACATGATAGTTAGTTGTAGCTAATGCTATTTTAGCATTCTTTTTCTTTTCTTTTATAAGTTTATAAGAATATTTAATATTCTCATAGGTATTTGTTGATTTATTATCAATAATTATATTTTTATTATTAATCTTCTTTTAATAATTTAGCATGTAAAACTACTCTTTTCTTACCAGCACTAGAACAAGTAGATAAAGTTAAGATTTTATCTGTTTTTTCTAACTCTACATTGTAATTATATTTAGATCTATTTTTTAAAACATTTATAAATTTATAAAATTCATCATCATTCTCAAAAATAGTATTTATGTAATAATCTTCTACATTAATTATATAAGTAGAAAACACTTGGTAATAATGTTCACCATGCTCGTCTGCTAAAAGTATTATATGATTATCTTTATTATTAAACCATTCACTCTTTAATATATATTTTAAAGTACCAAACATACTTCCATTTTTCATATTATGACCAAATATCACAATATTTTTATCTGTTCCATCAAATTTATTATGATAGTCACTAAACACCCATCCTGCTACATTTACCTTTTTATCAAAATTATGGTTTAAATAATAACTATTATTTTTACCTTTAACAACAACATAATCTATTTTAGTATTATTAACTTTTAGATATGCCACAGTATCTGAGTTTTGTTCTTGTAATTTATCAAAATCTATGTTATATTTTTTAACTTCAGTTTCTTTCGGTTCTTCTTCAATTATATATTTTTTTAACTCTTCTTTTGTAGCTTGATTTTCATCATTACTTTGTTTCCAATTTATTATTTTGTATAAACTTTCTACCATTACAAATAAACAAATTATAATTAGTATAATTAATATAATCTTCTTTATTTTTTTCATTGTTTTCCCTTCTCTATTAACTAAGAATGTATATTAACATTATTAGTTATTTTTGTCAAATAAAAAAACTTATAGTGTGTACTATAAGTTAATTACTTTTAATATATATTTTAGATAATCTAAATATTCCATATATACTTATTAATAACAGAATAACATCAATTACTATATTATCAACTGTTGGAGGATTATTTCCTTCATAATATGTATTTGTAATAACAAATCCTATATTCATATCTCCTTCAATTTCAGAATCGTATTTTGGAACTTTTACTTCATTTATGGAATATTGTATTTCTTTTCCTTTATTATAAACATCTAAATCTTCAAATGTATATTGCCATTGATTATCTTCACTTAATTCTACTCTATTAATAATTTCACCATCTGCTTCAAGATTAACAATAACATTAGTTGGTCTAGTATTATTATAATTATCCTTATCATTCCATACTTTTTCTACAGAAATACTTCTTTTTTCATCACTATATTCATCATACATTACTACTTCTTGTTTGATTCCTTCATTATCATCAAAATATCCTGTTACACCTAATAAGTTTTGATATGCATAATCTGCATTAGGATTTTGTCCAGTATATTCAGTTCCTGAAGAATATATATATAAATTCATATCACTTGGATGATCTGGAAGATTATCATTATTATCATCCCCAATTAAATAATTATATACTTCATAATATCTTGCTACTCTTGCTCTTACTGCTGAATCATTTTTTGCATTATGTCCTGCAGACCAGTGGTAAGCAACTAATTGACCAAATGAATTACCTTTTCCAAAATCAATTTTATATATATCTTTTCCAAGTTCAGCATCTGGAGTATATACAAAATCTCTATATTGATGTCTTAAATAGAAAATATTTCCATTACTTCTCTCATCATATAGCACTCCTTCAGCATCAAGCGGAACATATGTTATATTACCATATTTTCTATATGCAATAGAAACTTCAGTTAATCCAGCGTTTGTATAATTTTTTAATGCTGCTTCTGTTAAATATCTAAGTTCAGGTATAGCTATATCATTAAATAATGTTGTTGCTTTATGTCTGTGATAAATAATATCTAATATTTTATCATACAGTTCTTCATTACTTAACTCATCTTCGCTTACTGAGATATCAATTTTTTCCATAGTACCTGCAGCATCAACTGCTACTGTTTGTCTTGTAAAGTTTCTAATATCATCTTTACTTAAAATTCCCCCGTCATATTCTGACATCTCATCTGGAACTTCCCAGTTTTGATTAATACAATATACTTCTTGTTTTTCACCGGAAACAGTTACATAATACAAAGGAATTCCTAAGTGATGAGTACAAAATTCTGTATCAAATACTACTCCAGCATTCTCTACTTCTACTTCAATATCAACTATTATTTCTTGATCATCTGCTTTTTTATACCCTTCTGGAGCTTCTTCTTCATGTAGTGTATATGTACCATTTGGTAACAATACTTCATATGCTGTTTCACCACTAATCCATTCATATAATACATTACCAGAAGAATCTAATATTTGAAGTTTTGCACCAACTATAAATTCTTCATCAGTGTTTTTCTTTGAAATAATAACTTTTGCTTTTTGACTTCCAAATTGTTCATTATTTGGATTGCTTTCTTCTTCAATTATCTCATCAGTATCATCTTGAGTTTCTAAATTTTCTGTTGGATCTTTTGTAGTAGTTACATCTTGAATATCTTCTGTTTTTTCTTCTTCATTATCAGACTTTTTATCAATAGTTGAATCTTCAAAAACTTCATTTTTATTTTCTTCGTTTTCCTCAGTTAATAAAACAGGATTTTCAGTATCAGGTTTATCTTCATTAGGCAAATCTGTCTTTTCACTTTCTGACTTGGTTTCACTTTCTATTAATGAATTTTCAACAATATTTTCATTTACTTCTTCTGCATTTAATATATAAACATTAAATGTTAAAAAAGCAATGAACAACAAAAAAGCTTTTTTAGTAAAATTTTTCATTCATAATACCCCCCTGAAATATTTCACTTATCAGTTTGTTATGATATCACTAAATAATTATTGTGTCAAACATTAATAATATGTTTTTTTTATTAAAACTATCACTAGTTATTATATGCAATATTTTTTTAATTATTAATAATATATAAAAAAACACCAATATTATTGATGCCTTTTTTTAAATATAAAGATTCATATTTTTAACTTTTATATATATTTTACTTTCAATAAATGCCATTAAATACTCAAGTCCAACGCTTAATCCTATCATTATTAACATAGAAAGAAATGCATTATCATAACCTCTTATTAACATTAAAATACTTGTTACTATTAAACTAAATAAATGTATAAAACCAGTAATAGTTAAATGATCTTTTGCAAAACCATATAGAGCACTTACAATTACTACATATGGAATTAATAAAAACAATGGTGTATATATAACAACAAGTAATATTGATAATAATGAAAGTGGTAATAATGTTAATCTAGAAATATATATAAATTTATTATAATAATATTTTAGTTTTATATTTTTTTCTCTTTTTATAGCATTTTCTTTTAATTTATAAATATCTTCTGTCCATTCATTTTCTAAATTAGATAATATCTTTTTGCGACTAGAACTATTCATATTTAAATATTTTTCTAAGCTTAAGTCAATCTTTTTTCTTTCAAGTGATATATCTACATATGCTATTAAATCATCTGATATTTCAATTATTTTAGCAAAGCTAACTTTTTTTACTGTTTGATTAAATTCTGGAGCTATACTTGCATACTTATTCCATAATTCTCCATTTTCATCAATTATTAATGCTGTATACTCATAACGATAACCTTTATTTAATTCAAATTCATGTTCATCTTTTTTAATTTCCCAATATTTTGGTCCATCATATTCTTCTTGTTCTTTAAAAATATTTTTCTTTTTTGTTAACTTAACAAAATCAACTGAATATCCCTTATTAATAGCGTTATAATAATCAGCTACATATTTTAAATAATCTTTCTTCTTTTCTAAAGATACTTTAGAATAGTCAAACTTCTCCATTTGCTTTTTAAGTGTTTGCAAAGATATTCCTTCTGTAAAATCTTCACATTTTACTTTATTATTATATGCTTCTTCTTTATACATTCTATCAGTTTCTTTAATTAATGCATTATAATCATCAAACATTTTCTGATTTTGTTCTTCTATATATCTCTTACTGTCTTCTTTTTGTTTTTCATATTTTCTTTTTTGATCTAAATCCTTTTGTTTTTGTTCTTCTTCAGTACCAAATAATGTTTCAGATAAAGTTTTTTCTTTTGTTACTGTTACTATTTTTGTGTCTTTATCTATGATACTTGTTCTTTCGTGAATAGTATACTTCCCGGGTTTAATACCTTTATTATTATTTTCTTCTCCAAATAATGTTTCAGATAATGATTTTTCCTTTGTTACCGTTACTATTTTTGTATTCTTATCTATTGCACTTTTCCTTTGATGAATATTATATTTTGCCATACTATTACTCCTATTCTAACTCGTTTTTCCAAAACTCTTTTATACCAGCTGAAATTGGTTTAAAATCTTCATAACTATTTATAAAATTACTTTTTGCATTATTACATACATAACATAATAATTTTATATTATTTTTATTATATGGTTTATCAGAAATAAAATTATTTTCTTTGTCTACTTCTAACATATAACCTCTTTTTCAAAATCATTCTTCATTATATACCTCCTCTACTAGTGGAAAAACACTCCATGCTTTTGGCCATCCACAATAAAAAGCAAGTTGTGTAACCATTTCTACCACTTCCTCTTTTTTTATTCCATGTTCTTTACCTAAAAATAAATGTGCTTTGACTTGTGGATATAATCCTTGAGCCATTAAAGCAGATATAGTAATCATTGATCTATCTCTTAAAGATAGTTTGTCTTCTCTACTCCATACTTGACCAAATAAAACATCATCATTTAATTCTGCAAATTTAGGAGCAAGATGTCCTAAATTATCTCTTCCAGCTGTTTGTTTTTTCATAAATCTTACCTTTCCTATAATTAATTATTATTTCACTTTCTTTTATTATATCATAGCTTATTTATTTGTATTAAGTAGTTTTTTATAAAATAAAAACACTAATATTACTTAGTGCTTTTAAGTACTATATTAATTAACTCCAAAACAATATGTATTTAAATCATCATTAATGCCACACCATCCAACATTATTGTTACAAACTGCTGCTCCATCTGTTCCAATAAAACAGAATATTTTATTATCAGAGTGTTTACTATGTCCTTCTTCTGAACATTCTAAATTACCATTATTTGGTATAACATCTTTATTCCATTTACCAGTATCAAAATCTTGATATTCACAAATCCATCCTACATTTTCAAATTGTTCTTTATATTTTTCTATATTATTCCAATCATTTGGTTTTATACATATTTCTTTATCATTAATATATGAACAAAGTTCACTATCTATTTTCTCATACTCAAATCCCAAATCGTGAAGTATACACTTTATATTTACACCTTCACCTAAAGCAATCTCTGTTTTATTATCACATACTAATCCATTTTTAATTTGATCAGAAAAATACTTATTAAAATCACTCTCACTATAATATCCATACAAATATGGTTCTCTTTCAAAATCATTATATAGTATTTCTATTATCTTTTCATTTGATTTTTCTTTTGTAATTTTTTCTTTAATATAATAGTTATTATTTAAATCTTTAAAGTTATCTACTTTATTAGATATTGAACTCATTGTAAATTTTCCATTTCCTTCATATGAATAATACTTTATAACACTTGTTTTTTCTTCGACTTTATTCTCACTTTTTTTGTTATCATTTGTTTCACTCTTATATAAAAATTTGTATACTCCAAATAATACTGTAAGTAATAAAATAATTATTATTAATAATTTAAATTCCTTTTTCATATCATCACCTATTCTTATAAAAGGATAACATAATATATTATTATTCTCAACATTTCAATAAAATATTTACCAAAAAAAAAATAATTAGAATAGTTAATCTAATTATTTAAAAAATTATCTATTAATTAGTTTAGAAACTAATACATCTGCATCATCATTTTCATCAGAATGTAGCGTTAAATATAAGTTTTCTAATCTACCTAATTCAATATTTCTTTTTAGTGTATCTTCAACATTCTTTTGTTGAAGAGCTAAAGCTTTATCAAACATTCCAACATATTCACAAAGATTATTTTTAACTGATATACTTGGACTTAAAGACATATAATAATCTTTTATTTCTTGTGTTGTTACTTCTGTTACTATAGATTTATCTGAATACTCATCAAAATATAAACCATCAACTGGACCAACACTTTCTTTTATTCTTTCTAATAATGTTTCTTTACTTGTATATGGATAATATGACACAATACTATTAAAACTACTACTTAATAAAGGATGAGTATATCCTCTATATAAATCTAGACCAGTTAATAATTCTTTAAAAATAGATGATTCATATCCAAAACCGTCTTCTGCTGAAATATTAGTAATAAGCTCAGCATATATTGGATATTTAAATGGTTCTTCTTTTAAAATAATCTTATAAAATTTTCTTTTATTATACATATTAATTCTTTCCCCCTTCATTTATTGGTTTTTTATTGTAACAAATAACACTTAAAATGTCAATTTAAACTATTTCTTTATTAGTTTTCTAGCATATTGAAATTGTCCTTGATGAACCGCATCTGCATTAACATTTTTTGCTAAATTAATTCTTTCATTAGCAATTCTTTCATTAGTTTCTGATATATTTATTTCAAATGTACCAGGCATTTTACTATCTCTAATATCTTTACCACTTTTTGTTAAATATGTTTTATCAATTACTATTTTCATATAAAAACTCCTATTATTTTAATATTTTACTATTATTAGATTTCCTAATATTCATCTCTAATTCTTTTAAATACCATTCATCATCAAATCTTTCTGCTATATTATTTAAAGTTCTAAAATCATCACTGTAACTATTTAATATATTACAATAACGATTACTATAATAAATATAATCTCTTATAAAACTATCATCCAAGATATGATTTCTTATTTTTTCTTTTTTATCATAACTTTCATATAATCTTATCTCTTCACTTAAATAATCTTCAAGATTAGTGTTTTCTGGAACATAAGTTCTATAACTATAGACTTCACTACTATTACGAGGATTAAACAAATAAATGAAATCTTTCTTTACAATTCCATTTTCATTAATTTCAAGTGTTCTTCTATTTATACTATTTAAAAAATAACCAAAATATAAAAGATCTAAGCTACCATTTAGATGATATGTTGAACCTAATCTAAATTGAATACTATCATCCTTAATTAATTCACTTATTTGATATAAAACCCAATAATGCTTTGTATTAGGCTCAATCATATATCCATTAATTTTAGCTAAATCTAAAAAAGTAAAATCCTTTTTATCATCACCAATTATTATTTTATCTTCACCGCGATATTTTATTTTCATATTTTTTCTCCACAATTAATGATTATTATAAAAAAGAATCATTAAAAAAGCAATATAAAGTAAATCTTTATATTGCTTTATTTATTATATGAAATAATTGTATTATTAATCATTTCTACTGTCTTTTCAATTCCAATTTTATCTACATTAATTGCCAAATCATAATTTTCAAATGAATTCCATTCTTTATCTGTAAAATGATTATAATGTTTAGCTCTTTGTTTATTAATTTTATTTATTTCTTTTTCTGCCTTAGATTTATCTAAACCATAATATTTAACCGCTCTATTTACCTTAGATTTCATATCTGAATACAAAAATACTTTTATAACATCTTTTTTATCTTTTAAAGCATAATCAGCACATCTACCTACAATAACACATGATTCTTTTTGATATAGTTTTCTAATTATATTTTGTTCTGCAAGAAATATTAAATCATCGTTATTATCTATATAATTACCATTAGTCTTTTTTTGTTCTTCTTTTAAAATATATTCTTTTGATAAACCTGATTCCTTAGCAGTTAAAGATATTAATTCTTTATCATAAAAATTAACACCTAATTTATCTGCTAATAATTTACCAACAAATCTTCCACCAGAACCATATTCTCTAGATATTGTAATTACAATATGTTTACCTTTATAACTACTAAGATTGTTTTCTATACTCTCTACATTTTCTATTTCTTTATTTATATTTAGTTTTTTGTATTCTGATAAGAATATAAAAATAGCAAGTATGAATGTCAAAGTATCAGCAATGATACCTGCATATAAAACACCATATATTTTTAAATTAAATACTACGCCTAATAACAAAGCAAATGGTATAAATAATAAAATTTGTCGTGTAAAAGCAAGTAATGTTGATTTAAAAACTTTTCCTAATGATTGTAGTAATACACTAGTAGTCATTTCTAAAGCATTAAGTCCACAAAGTAATATAAATGTATGACACATTAATGTCGCAAATTCTATAAATAAATTATATGATGGATCTTTAATTGAAATAAATATTGAAGCTATTTGAGATGGGAATAATACGAATACTAAGTTAAAAATAATTCCTATTGTAAAATTAATTAACAAAACTTTTTTTAAAACTTCTTTAACTCTATCATAATTACCAGCACCATAATTAAATCCAACTATTGGTTGTGAACCAATAGAAATACCTATTACAATAGATATATATATACTATTAACTTTTGAAATAACACCATATACAGAAAGCGGAACATCTGCTCCAAATTTAGTCAAAGCACCAAGACTGGTAATTATATTATTCATAAAAATAAATAATACTAATACTGTTGATTGTGTTATAAATGATGATAATCCAAGAGATATTATTCTAAATACATTTTTGTCTAATTTAAAATCATTTTTAGTTAATTTAACACTTTTTATTTTAAATAAATATATTATTGCCAATACAAATGATATTATCTGTCCTATAACTGTTGCTAACGCAGCTCCCTTTACTCCCATATTTAATACAAAAATAAATACAGGGTCTAAAATTATATTAATTATTGCACCAGTTATTAGCATTATCATTGAATATTTTGGACTTCCATCAGCTCTAATAATATTTGATAAAGAAGAATAAATAATCATAAATGGTGCTCCCAAAACAATTATTCTTCCATAATCTAAAGCATATGAATAAACATTCTTAGTACTTCCAAACCAATTAATCATATATGGTAATAATACATAAGAAATAATTGTTAATAATAAGGATAAAATAATTGTTAAAACAATTGCTTGACCAATACTTTTAGCTGCTTCATCCTTTTTTCCATCACCTAGTTTTAATGAAAAAGATGCAGATCCACCAATACCAATTAATCCAGCAATAGCACTCAAAATAATTATTAAAGGAAATAATACATTAGTAGCAGCATTTCCCAAAGAACCAACACCTTTGCCAATAAATATTTGATCAACAATATTATATACTGAATTAATCAAAGAACTAATTACACAAGGTATAGCAAATGCAAATAATAGTTTTGATATTTTTTCTTTTCCTAAATCTAATTTTTTCATAAATTACACCTCTTATATCTTTTTTTTAGCATAAAAAATACGCAAGTCCTTATAAAATTGGAATTACGCATTAATGCTACTCATTCATAAGCAAGACTTAATATATTCTTCACAACGAAGTAAATTATACAATAATTTCTCTTTATTTTCAAGTTAATTTAAATAATATTTCTTTATATTCTGATTAACTTATTTTAACAATTTTTCAAATGAATTTGCATTTAAAATTGTATTTGAAACAAACTTACCTTTATAAAAGTTTGCCCAGTTATTAAATACACATGGTGCATTTTTTGCTTTTTCTAACGAATCTATTTTTATAAAATTTAATTTAATACCTTTATTTTTTGCATAATCAGATAATTCTTTTACTTCGTATTCTACATAAGGACATTCATTAGAATAATAAATAGTAAAATCCTCGCTATCAATTTTCATCTTACGAACAGTATCACTAAATTTAGGAGTTTCAGATGTAGTAAAAGAAAGTGCCATTAATTCATAATCATTAATTGTATCTACAACTTTAAATCCATAATGTTCAAAGAATTTCTTGTCTCCAATAAATGGTTTTTTCTTTTGTGAAACTAATGTACATATACCATTCATTTTTTTAGATTTAGCATCTTCAATTGCATATTTTAATAATTCTTTACCAATACCTTTTCCTTTAAAACTACCAGCAACCCATAAACAATAAATATACATATAATTTTTTCCATTAACAGGAACCCAAGCTGTTTCAATTGGTTCATATTCAATAAAGATTTTACCTCTTGCATTTAGTTTTCTAAATACATGGCCATCTTTTAATTTACTTTTAATCCATTCTTTTTTCTTATCAACTCCACATTGATGTTTAGGATCACCTATTGCACAACAAATATGTTCTTCATCAATATTCTTTTCATCTAAATTAATATACTCATTCATTTTAATTACACCTCTTATAATCATTATACCACTAAAAAAGAGAATTTTAAAATTCTCTTAATATGATAAAATTTAAAATAAATATTAAAAATTTATTAATATTATTTTTTAATTACATTTACTTTAACAATTTACTAAAACACTTAAAATACCAATTATTAATTTTTTCATACTATCACCTATGAAACTGTATCGCTTTTCTTTTATAAATACTATATATTTTTTATATGTTATGTAATGTATTTATAAATAAAAAACACTAATTAATAGTGTTAGTTTTTAAACGTCAAAATCGTAATATCTTAATATTATAATTATTTATTATCACTAATCATTCTTTTTTTGAATACAATAATTGACAATAATAAAACTACTATAAAATAAATTAAAAATACTATTATATGAATAAGTGTTAAATTACTAAAATCATTGTGTAGTGTTCCTTGAATTATATTCAGACAAGCTTCAAATGGTAATGCTTTGCATATAAAATCAAATACTCCACCTATTACTTCTTTAGGAAAATACATACCACTAGTAAAGCATACCAATTGAACAATGATACTTCCTAGACCACCAGTTCCTTTTTCACTAACTAAACTACCAATTAGTATTCCAATTGATATAAATAAAATAGAAATAATCATTGATACTAATATAGTTGGTATTATACTTATGCTAAACTCTAATCCCATAATAATAGCAGCTAAAAAGAATAAAATATTTTGAATTAATACTATTGGTAACAATGATATTATATATCCTAAAATATAATCACTTGATTTCATTGGAGATGTACCTAATCTAATTAAAAATGAAGATGTTCTATCTTTTGAAATAAGAGTTGCACTAAATAAAGTAATAAATGAAAAACCAAATAATATAATTGATGGCGTAAAATTTTCTAACTTATAATTATCTGCTGGAATATCAAATTGTTGAAATATAAATAATAAGAATAATGGTAAAGCAATTTCAAATACTAAACTTAAAGGATCTCTAACTAGTTCCTTAAAGTTTCTTTTAGCAAAATTAATCATTCTCATTATAGCTCACCTCCAGTTGCAATTGACACAAAAGCATCTTCAAAATTTTTAGCTTTAGTTTTTTTAATTA
>CACWLI010000024.1 GCA_902761685.1 uncultured Erysipelotrichaceae bacterium
TATGTTTTCATCATATGATTTAGATAAGAGTAAAATAGAAATAGATGAAGATAATATATATAATGTAAAATATGATGAATATCCTATTATGTGCAGTTTGTATAATAAATAATTAAAGCACTAGCATTTAGTTAGTGCTTTTTATTTGAATAAATTTATAATCTATGTTATAATATGCTCGTTTTTTAAAAATTATTACTAAAAAAGAAGTGTTTTTGATTTTTAAATCGTATATATTTATTAGGAGGACAAAAAATGGCATTTATCTCTAAGGAAGTTATTGATGAAATTAAAGCTCATAATGATATAGTTGATGTCATTGGAAGCTATATAGATTTAAATGAAAAGAATAAGGCATTATGTCCATTTCATGATGATCATACTCCTTCTTTTAGTGTTCATCCAGATAAACAAATATATAAATGTTTTTCTTGTGGTGAAAGTGGTAATGTGATTACCTTTATTGAAAAAATAAATGGTATATCATTTTCAGAAGCATTAAAACTACTTGCTGATAGAGCAGGGATAAAAATTGATGTTGATGTTCCTAAAAAGACAAATAGTAAGTTAGATAAATATTATGAGATAAATGACACTGTTAATAAGTATTTTAAAAACAATTTATTTTCAAATGATGGTAAACAAGCTATTAAATATTTAAATGATAGAAGTATAGATAAAGATATTATTAATGAATTCAATATTGGATTATCAACAAATAATAAATTAAACAAATTATTAGATAAAAAGTATAATATTAACGATTTAATAGATTTAGATATTATAAAAGAAATAAATGGTAATATTTATGATACTTTTCAAAATAGAATTATTTTTCCTATAATAGATGAAAATAATAATGTAGTTGGTTTTTCAGGAAGAAAATATTTGAGTGATGATTTAAAAGATAATACATTATCAAAATATTCTAATTCAAAAGAAACAATTGTATTTAAGAAGAGTGGTACTTTCTATAATATTAATAATTCTTTAATTAATATAAAGAAAAGTAAAGAAATTATAATTACTGAAGGTTTTATGGATACAATTAGAATGTCATCTATTGGTTATAAAAATGTAGTAGCACTTATGGGTACAGCATTTACAAAAGATCATTTAGATAAAATCATAAAGTATAAATGTAAAGTGGTTTTAAATCTTGATCAAGATGATCCAGGGGTTAATGCAACACTTAGTATTGGTGAAGAATTAATAAAAAATAATATAGAAGTAAGTGTAATAGTTTTTGAAGACTATAAAGACAGTGATGAATTTATAGTTGGTAGAGGTAAAGAAGCTTTTGATATAGCTTATAATAATAGAATTCCTTTTATAGATTTTAAACTTAAGTATTTGAAATCAACCAGAAATATGAAGGATTCTGTTGAAATAAGCAAGTATATTAATGAAGCAATTAAAACATTAAATGAAATAGATGATGATATATTAAAAGAACTAAAAACAAAAGAGTTATCAAATGAATTTGGAATTGATGAATCAGTTATAAAAAATAAGTTGAAAGATGGTCAAAAAAAGACTATTATAGAAAAGAAAGAAATTCCAAAGAAAAGGTATAATAAGTATGATATTAGTGAAATTAGAATATTATACTTAATGTTACATTATGATGATGTAATCTTATATTTTGAAAATACACTTGGATATTTGATACATGAAAATATGTCTAGTCTTGCATACAAGATAATTGAATTTAGAAATGATTATGGTTATTTTGATTATAGTGACTTTATTGATTATTTAGGTGATGATGAAAAATTACATGAAACTTTAAAAGAGGTAATGAGGTATCATAATAGTGATGATTATACTTTTGAAGAATTAGATGATTATATAAATACTATAAAAAAATATACAATAGAAAAAAGAGTAGAAAAATTAAAAAATGAAATGAAAGAAACATTAGATATTAATAAAAAAATGGAAATTGGAAAGAAAATAGAAAATATTAAGAAGGAAGTGTTAACATGGTAAATAATATTAAAACATTTGATGAAAGAATTGAAGAATTAGTAAAGATAGGAAAAGAACAAGGATATTTAACTTATGAACAAATAGCTAAGAAAACTATTGATTTAGAATTAGATAGTGAAGCATTAGACAAACTATATAATACTTTAACTAAAAATAAAATTGAAGTAAGAGCAGAAGATGATGAAGATGGTGGAGAAATCAATTTAAAAGATGATATTATTATTGACGATGTACCTGATGAAAGTAAAGATATGTCAGTTAATGATAATGTTAGAATGTATTTAAAAGAAATAGGAAAAATAAGTTTGTTAACTTTAGAAGAAGAACAAGAATTGTCAAAAAAAGTTGCTGAGGGAGATGAGCATGCTAAAAATATTCTTGCAGAATCTAACCTTCGTTTAGTTGTAAGTATTGCTAAAAGATATGTTGGTAGAGGATTATTATTCTTAGACTTAATTCAAGAAGGTAATATTGGTTTAATGAAAGCTGTAGAAAAATTTGATTATGATAAAGGTTATAAATTTTCTACTTATGCAACATGGTGGATTAGACAAGCAATTACTCGTGCTTTAGCTGATCAAGCTAGAACAATAAGAGTTCCAGTTCATATGGTTGAAACAATTAATAAAATGGCAAGAATTGAAAGACAAATGACTTTAGAATTAAATAGAGAACCAACTGATCAAGAATTATCTAAGAAAATGGGACTTTCTGTTGAAAAAATAGCTGAAATAAGAAAAATTAGTCAAGATCCAGTTTCTTTAGAAACTCCAATTGGTGAAGAGGATGACTCACATTTAGGAGATTTCTTAGCTGATGAAAGAACAATGTCACCAGAAGAATTTGCTACGTATGAAATTCTTAAAGATGAATTACGTGAAGTATTAGATACATTAACTGTTCGTGAAAAAGAAGTATTAGAATTAAGATTTGGTTTATTTGATGGCTCAAGCCATACATTAGAGGAAGTTGGAAAACAATTTAAAGTTACTCGTGAAAGAATAAGACAAATAGAAGCAAAAGCTCTTAGAAAGTTAAGACACCCATCAAGAGCTAAAAAGTTAAGAGATTTCTTAATTGAATAGAATTGAAGCTATATATTCTTATATTGATATATCTGATAAAGTTGTAGATGTAGGGTGTGATCAAGCAAAACTATCTATTATGTTATCTAAAAGAAATCAATATTCAATAGCATGTGATATTAGCGAAAATGTTATTAACAAAGCAAAAGAAAATATTAAAACTGAACTAATAGATTTAAGAGTATCAGATGGTTTAAGTAAAATAAAAGATGATGAGGTTGATACTTTGGTTTTATCTGGAATGGGTACACATACAATATTAGATATTATTTCAAAAACAAATATAAGATTTAAAAAAATTATTACTATTTCTAATAATTATCATGATATTTTAAGAAATAAAATGAATGAGTTTAATTATAAAGTTGAAGTAGAAGAAATAATTAAAGAAAATAATAAATATTATAATTTAATATTATTTACTAACGGAAAAGAAAAATATTCTAATGATGATTTATTATTAGGAATTAATCATAAGAATAAAGAATTATATATTGAGTATTTAAATCATTTATTAAAAAAGTATATTAATATAAAAAAGACTTCTAAAAATAAAAATAAAAAAATAGATTTAATGATAAATAGCATTAATAATAAATTAGAGACTACTAGCTAGTCTCTTTATATTATATTGAAAAAAAATAAATTATATGGTATAATATAGCACGATTAAAGGGAGTATATGATGTCAATAAATAAAGATTTAGGAATAGTATATAATTCATATTTACAAAGATTGGAACTTAAAATTTCTAATATTGAAGAAATAGGTTTTAATATGAGTAAATTTAGAAAAGAGTTAAGTGATATTTGTAATGAAGTAAGTAATAGTTCTAAATTTAATTCAGGTGTAGCTAGTGAAAAAAAACTAGATTATTCAAAAGCTATAAATCATATTAAACAATTATTATTAGATTTAGATGTTTATGATATTTATTATAAAGTGAATAATTCTTGTGATTGGATTAATGCTAGATTAGATAAAAGCAGAATAGATAGAGATGAATTAACTGGTTATGTTAATGAGATGAAAGTAAATTTAAAGTCTATTGTTAATTCTGAAACTATGGATTATGATGTTGAAAAACATATAGTTGAAAAAGTTTATACCACTGCATATAGAATTATTGAAACAGAATTAATACTAACTGGTGGTAGTGAATTATTTAATTATGCTAGTAATGAAGATGTGAATCTTTCATATTTTAATACTATTATAAAGAATAGAATTTCTAATATGAATGTTGCTGAAAGAAGTGATATATCATTAAGAGAAAAAATATATGAGATACAAAAGAAAGGTATTAATAGTAGTTATTTTGATTTAGATTTAATTAGAAGATTAATCATATATGAAAGTGACAATAATTTAAAAACTATGGTTAATAATAAAATGGATAGTACAGTAAATAGTATTAATAATACTTCTCAAAGAATTTCATCACTAATTAGAAATGTAGAATTAAAAGATGAAAAAGCTGGTAATCTTAAAAAACAAGTTTCAAAAGATAAAAAAAGACTTAGACAAAAATGGATTTCACTTTTATTATCAGCATCTATTTTAACTGGAGTAGGATATGGATTACCAAAATTAGAAAAAAAATGGGAGACAAAACAAAGCTATTCTAAAAATAGAGTTGTTTATTCTTCTATAGATGATGAGACAAGAACATTAGATCAAGAAATAGTATTTGATGAAGATCCTCAAACTGTTGTTTATATAAGAGAATATGAGGAATACATAAATGCAAATAAAAGAAAGTATACAGAATATAAAATAGAAGATGTTACTTTTGAAACGCCAGAAGAGTATTATGATTATGGTATCGAAAACATGAAATTAAGTGGAGAAAAACATACAGCTAGAAAGGGTAATGGTGATGAAATATCATCATATTTAGATTCTTATACTGAGGTTGAATATATAACTTATAGTGAGAATGGTAAATCACTTGATAAAAAAAATTATGAGACTTTACAAATTCTTACATACTTTTTTGGCCTACTTATATTTGGTGTTTTTGAAGGGTTTACAATTGATACTGAACATAGAGAATATTTTTTTCATAAGTTTAAATTGTTATTTGAAAGTTATTCAACATTAAAAAATGATAAAGAAAGTTATAAAAAAAATAAAGAAGAATTAAATAAATTATTACATGAATTAAAGAATTATTTAAATGAAAATCAAGAGTTTAAAAGACAATTTGATTTATTATATGAAAGAAATAAATATTTGTTGAATAATCCACAAGCATTATATGACAAAGTTAATTATATAATTGAAAGAACTAATATTGACTACTCAAATCAAATGATAAAAAAATATAAAATAAAATAAAAAAGCTATTAAATAAATAGCTTTTTTTGTTATAATATTTTTTGGAGGATTTTTTTATGAAGAAAATAATAGTTGGACAGTCAGGTGGGCCAACTGCAGTAATAAATTCAAGTGTTGCTGGAGTTTACAAAGAAGCAAAAGAATTAGGGGTAGAAAAAGTATATGGAATGGTTCATGGAATTGAAGGTTTTTTAGAAGAAAATTTTATTGATTTGGATGAATATTTGAGTGATGATAATAATTATGAATTATTAAAGAGAACACCAAGTGCATTCCTTGGATCATGTCGTTATAAATTGCCAAAAATAGAGGGAAACGAAGATGTATATGAAAAGATATTTAAAATATTAGATAAATATGAAATAGATGCATTTTTCTATATTGGTGGAAATGATTCAATGGATACTATAAAAATGTTATCTGATTATGCTAAGGATCACAATAAATCACAATTATTTGTTGGAATTCCTAAAACAATTGATAATGATTTACCAATTACAGATCATTGTCCAGGATATGGAAGTGCTGCAAAGTATATTGCTACAAGTTTAAAAGAAATAATTAGAGATAATTCATCATTTGGAAAAAGTAGACTAACAGTTTGCATTGTTGAAATAATGGGAAGACATGCAGGATGGTTAACAGCATCTTCTGCTTTAGCTAAGGATGATAGTTGTGAAGGTGTGGATGCGATATATTTACCTGAAACTATTTTTAATATAGATGATTTTGTAAATAATATAAAAGAACTAGCTAAAACAAAATCAAGTATAGTAATTGCAGTTTCAGAAGGAGTTAAAACAGCTGATGGTAAATTTGTTTGTGAACTTGGAGACGACAACAGAAAGGTAGATGCATTTGGTCATAAACAATTGTCTGGATGTGCAAGTACTCTTGCAAGTATAGTTGTTAAAGAAACAGGATTAAAAACAAGAGCTATTGAATTTTCAACACTTCAAAGAGCTGCAACTCATATAGCATCCTTAACAGATGTAAATGAAGCAGAAATGGTTGGAATTGAAGCAGTTAAAAGTGCAAATGATGGAAAAACAGGTGTAATGGTTATAATGGAAAGAAATAAAAAGGGGAAATATGTATGTAAAACAAGTGTATATGACATACATAATATAGCTAATGTAGAAAAAAGTATTCCGTTAGATTGGTATGATAATAAAAAATTACAAATGACAGAAGAATTTATCAATTATGCTAAACCATTAATACAAGGAGAATTAATGCCAATTTTTAAAGATGGTTTGCCAGTACATTTAGTAAGAAAAGAAAATTAAATTTCTTGTAAATTATTTATTATATGTGTATAATTAAAATAGGTGATAGTATGAACGACATTAATTTTTTAAAAAGTAATGGAGTAGACGTTGATGCTGGTTTAGATTATTTAGAAGATATGGAAACATATAATGAAACTATGGCTGAATTTGTAAGATTATCTTCTGATAAAATTGCTAAATTAGTTACATATAAAGTAAGTGGAGATTTAGAAAACTATGGAATTGTTGCTCATTCAGTTAAGAGTGACGCAAGATATTTGGGTTTTACTAGATTAGCTGAAATAGCTCTTGCTCATGAAACTGAAGGAAAAAATGGTAATAGTGAATTTATTGAAAGTAATTTTAATGATTTTATTGCTGAAATTAATAGAATGATAAATGTTTCAAAATCATATATAGGTGACGGAGAAGTTCCAGCATCTGTTACTGAAATAAACGAAACACAAAATAAAGATGCAGCTATATTAGTTGTAGATGATTCAGAAATGATTAGAAGCTTTATTTGTAAGTCAATAGATCAAACAAAATATGATATTTTAATTGCAGAAGAAGGGAATAAAGCACTAGAGATTATAAAAAACGATAATGAGAATAGAATAAAAGCAATATTTTTAGATTTAAATATGCCTGGTGTAAATGGATTTGATGTTTTGAGTTATTTTGATCAAAATAAATTATTTGGAACATATCCTATTTCAATTATAACTGGTGCCGATGATAGAGAATCTATTGATAAAGCATTTACATATCCAATTATAGATATGTTAGTAAAACCATTTACAGAAGCAGATGTTAAGAGAATTTTGGAAAGAACACTATCATTTAAATAAAGACAAATAAAAAAACATTAGATTTAATGAACTGCATCCTTTAGAGTAGACATCATAAAAAAGACAGTTTAATAAAAAAGTGATAGAATACACTTCCGAAAGGAGGTGTTTTTCTATGGCTTC
>CACWLI010000025.1 GCA_902761685.1 uncultured Erysipelotrichaceae bacterium
CCAAGAGAACTACCAGATATGCCAGCTTTTACGACAAATGTAGAGTTTGGTTACTGGATTCATACAGGAAAAATACTATATGGTAGACCTGATGAAGCAAAAAAGATTAAGTATCTTGACTGGTTATATAAAACAGATACAAATAACGAACCATACTCTAATTTAGAGGAATTGTTAAATGGTTCTATGAATTTGGCAAGCCAGCTTGGTGTTAATAACGAAAATGAAATATTGCCATTAGAAAAAAGATTGATTATGAAAAGGAAAGATACATAGTTTTGACTATGCAAATAACCAACAGACAAGGTTGGCAGATTGTGCGTGTTGACTATGCAAAGACCCACAGTCATATAAAAAATGATATAGCAAAAACCCACGGTCTAGCCATTGCGAGAGTGTCTGTATATTAAAAAGAAGGTAAAATATGAAAAATATATTTCTAACATCATGCGGAATTATAAATAACGAAATAAAAAAAGAATTTTATAATGTTATTACTAAAGATGTAAAAGATATAAAAGTATTATATATAACAACTGCATCAGATGGAGAAGCAGACTCAGATAAAACATGGATGGAAGAGGAATTTCAAACTATATTAGATTTAGGTATTTTAAAAGAAAATATAACTGAGCATAAAATAGGAAATGAAATAAATATAAACGAGTTTGATGTTATGTATATGATGGGTGGTAATACGTTTTATTTATTAAATATTATAAGAAAAACTGGATTTGATAAAAATATAAAAGAGTTTATTAATTCAGGGAAAATATATGTTGGATCATCTGCAGGAAGTGAAATATTAGGTAACTCTATTGATGTTGCTCTTGGTTATGATGATAACAATGTTAATATGACAGATTTTACAGGATTAAAAATAGTAGATGGTTTAATAATACCTCATTGTAATAGAAAAGAAGATTTTATAAACAAGTTAAAAAATGAAACAAATGAAAAGTTATATTTATTATATGATGGAGATGGAATAAACATCTAAATATGAATTAGCATTAATACGCAAACAACCTGGATTGTTTTATATTTAGGAAATATTCCTGATATTGAAACAACCCATTGCGAGAATGACTGTATATTAGAAAGGAGATAATATGAGTGATTTTAAAGTAACTATTAATTGCAAAAAATGTAATGAAGACTTTTCTCTTATTCATCATGGTTTGATTGATATTGATAATGATAAAGATGAACTAATTTTTACAAAAGCAACTGATTCTGAAGGTAAAATTGTTATTCCAGAAATACCATATGGAAAGTATTACATTTTAGAGAAAAATGCTCCTGAGGGATATAAATTAAATCCAGATTAGATGTGATTTGAAATTAAAGAAGATGGACAAATAGTTAAATGTACAATGAAAGATGAAATTATTGTTTCTGATACTTAAAAAAACAATAAACCAGTTGTTGAAGTTGTTTATTTACTAATATTATTAAGTGGTGTTGGAGTTGTTATATATGCAAACAAAAAAATAAAAGAAAGAGTCTAATTATAAAATGTAACCTATATAGTGGACTCTTAAAAAAAGAGAAACCTACTTTATAGGTTTTTATTATGTCTTGTTGTATAATATAAGAAAGTTGGTGATAACAATGTCTAAAATACTATTTACAGATGCTCAAATAAAAAAATTAAGTAAAAATAAATGGATTAAAAATATTACTAATAAAGGAATAACGTATACTGATGAATTTAAATATAAATTAGTAAAATAATGTGAAAATTATAAAAAATTCCCTCAAGATGTATTTAGGGAATGTGGTATAGATTCCGAGATAGTTGGAGAAAGAAGATATAACAATGCAGCTAAAAGATGGAGAAAACAATTAAAAAATACTGGTGAAATAGTAGATACTAGAACTACTAAATCAGGAAACACATTAAAACGTGAATTATCAGATAAAGAAAAGCTTGAACGAGCTGAAGCAAAAATAAAATTACTTGAAGCAGAAAATGAATTATTAAAAAAAACGAACTGATAGAAATGGGAATTTTAACAGATATCAAATCAATATTAAATTTGAAACAATAAAATATGTAATTGATAAATATAAAATAGTAGGCATGACACAATACTTATGCAATTGTATTGGAGTTTCTAAATCAGGATATTATAATTATTTAAATAATGAAAATAAAAGAATTGAAAGAGACAATAAAGACCAAAAAGATTTTGATTTAATATTAAAAGCTTATAAGTTTAAAAAGCGAAAAAAGGTGCTAGGCAAATAATGATGGTACTTGATAATGAATTTATTGTTCATTTTAATCTTAAAAAGATAAGAAGATTAATGAAAAAATATGGATTAAAATGTCCAATAAGACAAGCCAATCCATATAGAAGAATGATGAAAGCTACACAAGAACATACTACTTGTGAAAACATTGTTAATCGTGTATTTAAAACAGGACTGCCGTATAATGTACTTTTAACTGACATAACTTATTTATTTTATGTTGATAATAAAAAATGTTATTTATCAACTATTAAAGATGCTGAAACTAATGAAATACTTGCTTATTACATAAGTGAAAATATGACATTAGATATTTCTTTAGAGACAATTAAAAAACTATGTCGTAAAAAAATGTAGTATTAAATGAAAATGTTATAATTCACTCAGATTAAGGTGTTCATTATACAAGTCCAAAATTTCATAATTTATTAAAAAAATATAATATTTAACAATCTATGTCTAGAAGAGGAAATTGTTGGGACAATGCACCACAAGAATCATATTTTGGGCATATGAAAGATGAATTGAACTTAGATACATGTTTTACATTTAGAGATGTATGTAATGAAATAAAAGATTATATTGAATATTATAATAATTACAAATATCAATGGAATTTAAAAAAGATGACCCCTGTACAATACAGAGATCATCTATTTGCATCCATTGCCTAGACTCTCTCTTTTTTATTTAGTCCTTGACATTGGGTACATTTTATTTTTCTAAATCTTTTTTTATTGTAGATAATAAGTTTTATTTCTTTCTGATAATAATTTGCTGTTTGTTGGATGTATTACTTCTTCACCTTCAATTACTTTATCATCAACATAATATAATGGTGTTATTCCATAATGTGTTATATTTCCTAATTCATCTCTAATAAATCTAATTATTTTTGATACACATTTATCTTCAGTATCTTGACTTAATCTTGATAGTGAGGGGATTACCTCATAGATTCTTTGTGTTATATTATTGTCATCCATAATATTATAGCTCATATTAAAATGAAAATGACCAGAAAGGAATAAATCTACATGAGTTGGATTTTTATCTTTAAAAATAGATGCAAAACCTTCTTTATCTATTTCATATGTTTTTACATATGGAAAAAACATATTATATGTTAGGGGATGTGATAAGTTTATTTTTATGTTTTGACCATTAATTGTATATCCCCATTCTTTTCCTTTTAACATATGAAAATTTTGGTTTAGCATTGATAGGTACAGTTGACCTAAACTATGTCCTATAAAATTCTTATTATTTAAACAGTCAATCATGACATCATCATGGTTTCCTGCTATAGCAAGAACTTTTATACATTTTGGGAAAAATTTATCAAATTTATCTAATTGATCTTCTAATATTTGTTTTATTTCTTCTGAAGTTACTGAATATCCCATGTATTTACCTTTATTTAATTTAACTCCATGGAATACATCACCTAAGTGTAATGCTGTATCTATTCCATAAGTTGATTTAGCATAATCAATAACACTATTAATCATGTCAAAATCTTCATGTTCACTATCTCCTATATGAGTATCTGATATTAAAATGAGTCTTTCTGCAGAACCTAAATTTATTTCACAATAGTTTCTAGTATGTCCGCTATCTCTTAAATTTCTTGGAACATATTTATATGCATTATCTTGATCCAGGTTATCTATAATTACAATTTCTCCTAATATTACTAATAGAGTTAGGCAATCTTGTATTGTTTTTCTATCTAATAGTAATCCTTCTTCTTTTTGTATTTCTTCTATGATTTCATCTATTGTATATGGTTTATATTCATAGAATAGGTCTTTATATTGTTCATCTTTTTCTATTGAAAAGAGATAATTCTCATTTTTTTTACAATTTTTTCTTAACACGTCTCGTAAAATAAATAGTAAATTAGATTCATCATGACTTATACTTAAAGTCCTACAATTTTGTAACTCCATTTCACATAACCCCTCATAAATTAGTATCACTTATTATAATGAGAGGCTAATTATTTGTCAATTAATTATTGTATACTTTAGTTTTTTGTTTTTTTATTCTATTTAATTCTTCATTTATTAAATCTGTTGGTACTTTTGCCTTTTTAATAAATGATTCTTCGCCAACTATTTCATATAAATTGATTTTTCCGTTTTTATCAACATAATATAAAACATAATTATTATAATCTAATCCATCGTATGCAAAAGATGCGTCATGTAATTTTCTTGCAGCATCAAATGCTTGTACAAGTATTTGTTGCCTTTCTCTAACTGAATGAGTACTTTTGTCAGTTATCTTTGGAAATGCATGTTCCATATCTTCATATCTATCGAATTTTGCAATTACTTCTTCTGGTAAATCTCTTGGAGATATATGTTTTTCTGCATATGTTTTTATTGGATTCATATATGTAATAGAAATTGTTGTATCTTTATGTATTCCATATGAATCTACATTTGATTTAAGATTAATTGTGCCTGAATAGCATATATCATCTAAATCTTCTACTTGAAAATCAGATATTATGAATGCATGTCTATTGTTTTCATTAACTTGTTGTTCATAAAATCTTCTTAATTCATTTTCATCATTACTGAAGCATGCTGGTACATTTGATTCAGCAAAGTCTCCTATAGAAACAGGTAATAAGAACTTAAATGTCTTACTACTTAAATCAATCTCCTTTTCTACATCATCGAAGCTTTCAAAAGCTACTATTGGTAGACTGTAGTCAGAAACGCTTTCTCTAAAAACTGTTGGTGTAAATAATCGTAACATTTTTCCTCCTTAATTTTTTGCTTTTTTGAAGTTTTTCGCTTCACAGTTTTTATTGTAGGTAAAAAAAATCAAAAAATAAAATAGAAAAAATTCATGTTATCCATAACTTTTTTTCATAGATACTATTGATTTTTATTTTTTTTTATTTATAATAAAAAACGTGTATTGAGGGAGCTTTGATATGAATATTAATATTGAACTGTTAAAAACTTTTTATGTAGTTGCAAAAAACGAAAATATTAGTAAAGCAAGTGAAGAATTACTAGTATCACAATCTGCTGTTAGCAAGACAATTAAGAATATTGAGAATCAATTGGATTGTAAATTGTTTGTTAGAAGTAAAAAAGGAGTTAAATTAACTAGAGAAGGGGAAATTTTATATAAAACTACTAATAAGATTATTAATATATTAGATAATGATTTAAAAAAGATTGTTAAAACTAAAACAATTAATATATTAGTTGGAAAAGTTTTAACTGAAAATGTTTTAGTTTCTTATTTAAATGAGTTTAGAAAAAAGTATCCCTATGTTCGTATTAATTTTAGTTGCTCAAATATAGATGGTGTTTTAAATAAGATTAAAACTGGTGAAGCAGATATTGCAATTGGTTATTATATAGATAATTTGGGAGATAATTATGAGCAAAGAAAAATATTTAAAGAATTACATCCTGTTTTTGTTTGTAATGGTTCATATACTAATTTAATAAATAAAGAAATTGATATTAAGAAATTAGAAAATTATCCATTTATTATTAGTACTAAGGGATCGTCTACACATGAGTATGCATTGGATACAATAAAAAAATATAATCTTAATATTACTCCTACTATGGATGTACTTGGTACATCTTTGATTGAGCAACTTGTTAAAAATGGGTTAGGTATAAGTATATTAACTGAAGAATTTATAAGTAATGAATTAAATAATTGTGAATTATATAAGATTAGAATTAAACAAAAAATTCCTACTAGACAATTAAATGTTTTAACTTATAGAAATAGAAAATATAGTAAAGAAATAAATTTTTTTATTGATTTACTTATAAATAAAATGATTTAAAAAATAAAGAAAATGAAAGTAAAAGATATGCAGAAATTAAAGATAGAGTTAAAAAAGCAGTGAAATGGAATATAAATGCTATGTATCCAAATTGTCCTATAAAAGATAATTTTGATGAAGAAAAATCAAAATTTACTGGCAATCATTATAATTCTTCATTCTTAATTAACAATGGTTACTTAAAGAAAGATGAATTACTTGATGTTGATGGTAAAAGTTATTGTGATATTTATGTTATTATTCAATCAACCTTTGAAAACTCACAAAATCATCAAAATAATTGTTCAATAGCATATAAAATTTATTTAAAATGTAATAAATATAAAGATAAAGGTTATAAAGACTGAAGGAGTAAATAAAGACAAAGTCGTAAGGTATGATATTACATATAGATATTTTAATAAAATAACTATGTTCGATTGATTTGTAAAAATAATTATGATATATTTCAAATATATTAATTGCCTTGCCATGAGTTAATATGAAAATTTGGACGCTAAGGTTCTAATTCTTTAAGGCAAGGAAGAATTATTGCATGCTGCGGGATATCCCTTTTTATAGGATGAAAGGGATATCCCTTTTTTATTCTAAAGAAGGAGGATTTATTATGTATGAAATAGCAGAGAAAGATGTAATAAATATCGAAGAAATGATTTATGAAATTTATGGGAAGGAGGTAATGTTAGATACTGATTTAGCAAAACAATATCAATGTGCAAATGGTACTAAATCAATTAATCTAGCTGTTAAAAGGAATATAGAGAGATTTCCAAGTGATTTCTATTTTCAGTTGAATAAGGTGTAGCAATGCTTGCAACAGTAATAAGAACAGATGTAGCAGCTAAAGTAAGTATTGATATAATGAGAGCATTTGTTAGAATGAGAAATTATATTAAATATAATGATCAACTATTACCACGCAAATACTTGCTTTTAGAAGAAAAAGTAGATAATAATACAAAGAGAATAGATGAAGTATTTGATAAGTTTAATCCAAAAGTAATAACTAAAAACTCTATATTCTTTCAAAATGATATTTATGATGCATACTCAGTTTTAATGGAAATTTTTAAATTGTCAGAAGGTGAAATAATTATTATAGATAACTATGCTGGGAAAGAGTTATTTGATATATTAAGAATTATCCATAAAAAGATTATTATAATTTCATCACATATTGATGAAACTCTAAAGAAGAAGTATTTAAAACAGTATAATAATGTATTATTTATAAAAAATGATTCTTATCATGATAGGTTTATTATCATAGATCGAAAAATGGTTTTCCATTCAGGAGCATCATTTAAAGATCTAGGAAAGAAGTGTTTTGCAATAAATGAAATAGAAAACAAAATTGAAAATGATAAATTAATAAAAGATGTTATTAAGAATTGCAGTATAGATAATTAGCAATATTTAAGATAATATTTATTTGTAAAACATTTTAGTAATAAATATATAATAATAGCAACATATATGACATTATCTTCACCCTAGAACATGCCTAGTTCTAGGAGTTTAAGAACATGTTCTATTGCCCTAGTACAGGCCTAGACAATATGTTCTTCGCCCAAGGACAGTGCATGTGGAGAGCGTATCGGTACTTGAGAGAAAAAACGTTGAAAAATAAAGGTTTAGCAATAAATGAAAATTACAATAATTGAATGTATTTAGTAAAAGTTATAAAAAATTTAATTAACCATGTCCTAGGAAAATATGTTTCCCAGTTCCAGGTTGAACTCTAAATTGGTATGGAATATAGTAATAGTATGAATACTTGAAACTCTACTAACACTGTGGATACAATTAGTAATTTTTATATTATAATTAATTGTGAATAGTGGAGGTATAAATATGAATCAAGAAAAAATAGGAAAATTTATTGCTAAAGAAAGAAAAAAAAAAAGAATGACGCAACAAGAATTAGCCAAGAAACTAAATATTACTGATAGGGCTATTTCACATTGGGAAAATGGAAGATCTATGCCTGATGCTGGAATTATGTTAGAATTATGTAAGTTACTTGATAACATGCAGAGGAAAATCTTTTAGAGATGAGGCGTGAAATAGAAAGCCAAAACAAGAAAATTCTTATTTTAAATAGAATTATAACATTTCTAGGTTTTATTATATATGTATTAGTAGTTCTTGCAACAATATTTATTGAAATTCCTATGATAATTAGAAATATAATTATTGCACTTGCTTTAGTAATGTTACTTTTATTTGGAGTTTTTAATCTTAAGAACCTACAAAAAACTGGATATTATGAATGTCAAGATTGTAAGCATCAATATATTCCTACTTTTAGTCAAATGTTTTTTGGTATGAGTGGAATAACTAAAGGTGGAACATGGAAAATGAAATGTCCAAATTGTAACAAAAAATGTTGGCATAAGAAAGTCTTAACAAAAATTAACGAAAAATAAATAATCGTAAGATTAAGATATTATGATTAATTAAATCAATAAAAATAACTATGTTCGATTGATTTATAAAAATAATTATGATATATTTCAAATATATTAATTATCTTGCTATGAGTTAATATGACAATTTGGACGCTAAGGTTCTAATTCTTTAAGGCAAGGAAGAATTATTGCATGCTGCGGGATATCCCTTTTAATAGGATGAAGGG
>CACWLI010000026.1 GCA_902761685.1 uncultured Erysipelotrichaceae bacterium
CAAGCTGCAATTAAATCTAAAGGGCAGTTAAAATAGTGGGCAGATTGCCTCACTTGGGACATTATGTCCCCAAGTAAAAACATTAATTTAAAAGTAAAAGGCTAAAGTAAAACTTAGTCTTTTTTGTATGTTCTTAAGTTAGTAATATTGCGAATAGATTAGAATAAAAATTCTAGTCTTTTTTTGATTTCAAAGAGACTGTAAAATAAATATAAAAAAATCACAAAATTTGTGATTTCTAATTATTTTAACTTAAAAAATCTACTCTATTGGTGTAAAACCGATTATATTATAACACATAAAAAAATAATAGTCTATTATTCTTTACATATTCTTTATATACTATTAGAGTAGGAGGTTAATTTATGAGAAATGTAACAGTAGTTTTAGGTGCTTTTTATGGCGATGAAGGAAAGGGTAAAGTAATAGATTATTTATCTGGTGATAATAAATATGCAGTTAGATATTCTGGCGGTAATAATGCAGGTCATTCTGTTGAAGTAAATGGAATTAAATTTGCTTTTCATTTATTACCTAGTGGAATTTTATATAATAATGTTAAAGCTGTGCTTGGAAATGGGGTTGTTATTGATCCTAAAGTTTTAATAGAAGAAATTAATAATTTAAAAGAAAAAGGGTACAAGGTTGATAATCTATATATAAGTGAGAAAGCACATGTTATTCTGCCTTATCATATTATTTTGGATGAAACATTAGAGGAAATAAGAGAAGTAAATAAACTTGGAACAACTAAAAGAGGTATAGGACCTGCATATTGTGATAAATATGAAAGATCTGGAATAAGAATGGAAGACTTTGTAAGTAGTCGTTTCAAAGAATTATTAAAAGAAAATATTAAAAATAAAAATACTATTTTAAAAGCATATAAAAAGCCAAAATTAAAATTTAATGAAATATATAAAGAATATAAAGCGTATGCAAAGATATTAAAACCTTATGTATGTGATACAGTTACTATGTTACACAAAGCTATTAAAAAAGGTGAAAAAATACTATGTGAAGGTGCTCAAGCGTCACTTCTTGATATTGATTTTGGTAGTTATCCATTTGTAACATCTAGCAATCCAACAATAGGTGGAGCAATAACTGGAACTGGTATTGGTGCGAAATATATTGGAGATGTTTATGGTGTAATTAAAGCATATTCTTCAAGAGTTGGAGCTGGTCCATTTGTAACTGAATTAAATGATGCCACTGGTGATAAAATAAGAGAATTAGGACACGAATATGGAGTAACGACAAAAAGGCCACGAAGATGCGGATGGCTTGATGCAGTAGCATTAAATTATGCTTGCATGATTAATGGACTAACTGGTTTGTGTGTTAATCACTTGGATACAATAGGTAAGTTTGATAAGATAAAAATGTGTATTGCTTATGAATACAAAGGTAAAAAAACTACAGATTTTACTACTAATATAGATTTTTTATCAAATTGTACTCCAGTATATGAAGAATTTGAAGGTAACTTTGGTGACATAAGTAAATGTAGAAAATTTGAAGATCTTCCTATCAATGCTAGAAAGTATATTAATAGAATTGAAGAGTTAACTGATACTCCAGTTAAATTTATAGGTGTTGGTGCTGGTAGAGAGGAAATAATAGTTAGATGAATGAATTATTAAATATATCTCCTATCGACGGAAGGTATAAAAATAAAACGAAAGAATTAGAAAATTACTTTAGTGAGTATGCTTTAATAAAATATAGATTATTTATAGAAATATCTTGGCTAAAATTTATTACTAATGAGAATATTATTGATGAAAAAATAGATCCTAGTGAAGAAAAGAAGATTAATGATATATATGCGAACTTTGATTTAGAAGAAGCTAAGAAAGTAAAGAAAATAGAAAATACTGTTAAACACGATGTAAAAGCTATAGAGTATTATTTGCAAGAAAAATTTATAAATATTAATTTAGAAAGATTAATACCATTTATTCATATTACATTAACTAGTGAAGATATTAATAATACAAGTTACAATTTAATGATTAGTGATGCACTTAATAATGTATATTATAAAAATTTTGAATTATTATTAAGTAAATTAGATGAGCTAAGTGAAAAATATAAAGGTATATCGATGCTAGGACATACTCATGGTCAAATAGCCACACCAACTACTGTAGGAAAAGAATTAAAAGTGTTTTCATATAGATTAAAAAGTGTTTTAAATCTACTAAAAAATTTAAAACTAAGAAGCAAATTTAGTGGAGCAGTTGGTAATTATAATTGTCATGTTGTTGCATTTCCAGATGTAGATTGGATAAAAGAAACTAAAAAATTTGTTGAATCATTAGATTTAGAATATAATCCACTTACTACTCAGATAGAATCTCATGATTTTGTTTGTATTCTGCTTAGTTATTTGAAAGTATTAAATAATATTATTAAAGATTTGAATAGTGATATGTGGTTATATATTAGTAATAATTATTTTTATGAAAAATCAAATAATAAAGAAGTTGGATCAAGTGTTATGCCTCATAAAGTTAATCCAATAAATCATGAAAACTCAATGGCTAATATTGAAATGTCTAATTCATTAATTGATGCATTAGTAAATAATTTATCTATATCCAGAATGCAAAGAGATTTATCAGATTCAAGTAAAATGAGAAATATAGGAGTAATAGTGTCTCATAGTTTAATAAGTATTAAAGAAACTTTAGTTGGATTAAATAAATTAGAAGTAAATGAAGAATTATTAAACAGTGAATTAGATAATCATTATGAAGTCCTTACAGAAGCTATACAAACAATGTTAAGAAAAAATAAAGTAAATAATGCTTATGAATTATTAAAAGAATTATCTAGAGGTAAAAAAATAACTAAGAAAGATATTAAAGATTTTGTTAATAAATTAGATATAAATGAAGAAGATAAGAAAATTTTATTAAAATTAGAACCAAAAGATTATACCGGTTTGTGTGAAAAAATTGTAGATAATAATTAATTGAGAGGTAGGTAAATATTATGGCAAAATATGTATTTGTAACCGGTGGTGTTGTATCAGGGCTTGGTAAAGGAATTACAGCATCATCACTAGCATTATTATTAAAAGCTAGAGGCTATAAGGTATTTATGCAAAAATTTGATCCTTATTTTAATGTTGATCCAGGAACTATGAATCCAATACAACACGGAGAAGTCTATGTGACTTATGATGGGTGTGAAACGGATTTGGATTTAGGTCATTATGAAAGATTTATTGATGAAGAGTTAAATTATAGTTCAAATATTACTAGTGGTAAAATTTATAGCAGTGTAATTGAAAAAGAAAGAAGAGGAGAATATTTAGGATCAACAGTTCAAATGGTCCCCCATATTACAAATGAAATAAAAAATAAAGTCTTTGAAGCTGGACTTTCAAGCAAAGCTGATATTGTTATTACTGAAATTGGCGGCACTGTTGGCGATATTGAAAGTCAACCATTCATCGAAGCTTTAAGACAAATCCAATATGAGCTAGGAAAAGAAAATACTTTCTTTGTCCATTGTACACTAATACCATTATTGTTTGGTTCAGGAGAATTAAAAACAAAACCAACTCAAAATAGTGTAAAAGATTTAAGAAATATGGGTATTACACCCAATGCCTTAGTATGTAGAGTCCCGTATTCAACTGACGAAAAACTCAGAAGTAAATTATCTTTATTTTGCTCAGTACCAATAGAAAACATTATTGATTCAGTAGATGTTGATAATATTTATCAAATCCCAATCAATTATTTTGAACAGCATATAGATGAGATTATTCTTAAGCAGTTTAATTTGCCAGTTAAGGATGCAAATCTAAAGTATTGGTATGATTTAATTGAAACAGTTAATAATCTTAAAGGTGAAGTCAAAATAGCATTGGTAGGCAAATATATTGAACTTCATGATGCCTATTTATCAGTACATGAGGCATTAATTCATGCTGGTTATGTCTATAATAAAAAAGTTAAAGTGGAATGGATTGACTCAGAATCATTAGAAAAAGATAATGTAGATTTAAATGAAGTATTTAAGGATGTAAATGGCATTTTAGTTCCCGGAGGATTTGGTAGTAGGGGAATTGAAGGAAAAATAAAAGCTATCAATTATGCTAGAGTAAATGATATACCATTTTTAGGAATTTGTTTGGGCATGCAATTAGCGGTAATAGAGTTTGCAAGAAATGTATGTGGTATTGAAGATGCTAATTCTACCGAATTTGAACCTACAACAAAAAATCCTATAATTGATTTAATGGCGGACCAAAAGTCTATAATTAACAAAGGTGGTACATTAAGACTTGGTAATTATGAATGTACAATTGAAAGGAATACATTAGCGTATAAGGATTATAAACAAACAAAAATATTGGAAAGACATAGACATAGATATGAATTTAATAATAAATATAGAAAAATATTAGAAAAAAATGGCATGGTATTTTCTGGAATAAATGAATCGGCTGATTTAGTAGAAATAATTGAATTGCCAGAGCATAAGCACTTTATTGCAAGTCAATTTCATCCAGAGTTTAAATCAAGGCCAACGGTAGCTCACCCATTATTCTTATCATTTGTTAAAGCGAGTATTTCAAATAAAAAATGAAAAAAGAAATAAAAGAATTATTGGTATATTTAATTGGAATGGCTATTCTTGGTCTTGGGTTAAGCTTAAGTACTAAATTATCTTTAGGAACAAGTGCATTAGTAGCTTTGCCTTATTCAGTTAGTAAGGTATATAATTTGAATTTTGGGAATATTACTTTAATATATTATATTGCTTTCATTATTGTTCAGATTATAATGCACATTATTATGAAAAAGTATAAGGATATTACTGGGGACTTACTACAAATAATTATATCTTTAATACTTACAAGATATCTAAACTTATTAGGTAATTTGATTCCTATGCTTGACAGTATTAATATTTATATTAGAATTTTATTATATTTATTGCCAATTACTTTAATAGGCGTAGGGGTTTCTCCTGCAGTTAAAACTAAATATCCACCAAATCCAACTAATGGATTTATTAAAACAACATCAGAATTTATGAAAAAGGATTTGGGATTAATAAAAAACAAAACAGACATAATACTTGTTGTTATAACATGTATATTTAGTTTTATTTCAAGCAATAAAATAATTGGCGTTGGTATTGGAACAATAATGGCAATGTTAGGTGTAGGCAGAGTAATATATTATTTTAATAAAACAATAGGAAAAGGTATCCTTGAAAAATAATTTATAAAAGATATTGCAATCTTTTGATATTAGTTCGTAATATATTACGATGCAAAATAAAATCGCATATATGATAATTAAGAGATTAGTGATATACTAAAAATATAAGTTTAATTTCATATTTGAATAAGTGCCCTCTAAATAGAAAGGTGCTACAAGTTGCAATTAAAGCAAAGAAGAATTAATAGATTAACAAAGACTAGGTAAAACTAGTCTTTTTTGATATAATATAATTGGTGATGATAATGGAGAAAAGAAAAACTAAAAAAGAAATTGTAAAAATGCTATTAAAAAACAATGGATTAGAAGAAAGTGATGAAGAAGAATTAATAGATTTATTAGTGGATCAACCAATCAGTATCGACGTAGATAAGCAAGAAGAAGCCAAAATGACTAAAGGAGATAAAATTGCTGATAAAGTGAGTGAAATAGCAGGATCATGGGGATTTATCTTAGGATTTTGTGGATTCTTAATTTTTTGGATAGTTCTAAATGCATATATTCTAAAAGGTGATAATCAAATAGATGCATACCCATTTATTTTGTTAAATTTATTGTTGTCTTGTCTTGCGGCACTTCAAGCACCAATAATCATGATGAGTCAAAACAGACAAGCTGCTAAAGATAGTTTAAGAAATCAAAATGATTATCGTACTGATTTAAAGAGCGAATTAATACTTGAAGATTTACATGATAAGATGGAAGAAATATTAAGAAATCAAAGAAAAATTATTAAATATATCGAAGAAGATAATAATAAATGAGATATTTACTAATCGCACTATTAAAATATTTGGAATTGAGAAATCAGTTCCTTTTTTAGTAATATTCCAATTATTTTGAAAAAATCAAAAAAATAATTTAAAAGCCTTGACTTAAAGTTAACTTTAACTTATATAATTATAATGAGAGGAGAAATAATATGACATATTCTATAAAAGAAGTAGCTGATATGATGAATGTAGAACCATCTACTTTAAGATATTACGATTCTATGGGATTACTTCCTGGTGTTAAAAGAGTAAATGGGAGAAGAGTCTTTGAAGATAAAGATTTTAAATGGCTTAGAGTACTTAATTGTATGAAAAAAATTAATATGCCTATTGATAAAATTAAAGCATATGTTGAACTTGCTGAAAAAGGAGACTCTACTTTGCAAGAAAGATTTGATATGATTTTAGAACAAAAGCAAATCGTATTAGACCAAATTGCCGAACTTAAAGATTGTCTTAAAGAATTTGAATACAAAGAATGGTATTATACTGAAGCTATTAAAGCTGGTACTGAAAAAGTAGTAGAAAATGTTACATCATGTTCTCCTACTTTAGAAGTGGATACAATTCCAAAAAATAAGAAAGAGGAAAAATAATATGAATGAAGATTTAAAAATTACAAACAAATGGGATAAAACCTTTGAATTAAGTGAGAAAGTAAATCACAAGAAAGTAACTTTTCATACTAGGTTTGGATTTACATTAGTAGCAGATCAATATGAGCCAAA
>CACWLI010000027.1 GCA_902761685.1 uncultured Erysipelotrichaceae bacterium
AATAAGAAAATAATAATTATAATTTAATACAATGATTACGAGGTGAATGAAATGGAAATTAAAGTATTAGGAAAAAATTCTAGTAATAGAATGAAGTTGTTAAAAAATATAGAAAAGGGAACTTCAAATGAAAAAGGGAATATAGAAGTTACTTTATTAGAGGATGAGAAGTATCTATCTAAATATGGAATTAGTAATACTCCTGCATTAGTGATTAATGATAAGGTGATTAGTCAAGGTAAGATACTTACTGAAAAGGAAATAAAACATTATCTAAAAATATTGAGTTAAAAGGGATGATATTATGGATTACTATTTTGTAACATATGGATTAACACTTATTGCTTTTATTATAACAACGATTGCTCAACTTTTTGTTACAACTACATATAAAAAATATAGTAATGTAAGAAATGAAAAAAATATGACTGGAGCAGAAGCTGCTAGGGAATTACTCGATAAAAACGATTTACATGATGTAAAAGTTGTAGAAGTTTCAGGATATCTAACCGATCATTATGATCCTAGAAATAAAGAAGTTAGACTTTCTTCTAATAATTATAGGGGAACATCAATTTCAAGTGTATCTGTTGCTTGCCATGAATGTGGTCATGCAATTCAAGATAAAGTAGGATATGTATTTATGAGAATTAGAGCTTCATTAGTTCCAGTAGTAAACTTTTCTTCGTATGCTGGTTATATATCAATAGTTTTAGGTATGTTATTTTCATCAATTAATTTAATTTGGTTAGGAATATTATTAGAAATTGTTATTTTATTATTTCAAATCGTAACATTACCTGTTGAAATAGATGCAAGTAAAAGAGCATTGAAAGAGCTAGATTATTCACATTTTTTCAATAGCAATGAATTAAAAAATGGAAGAAGTGTGTTAGTTGCAGCTGCCCTTACATATGTTGCCAGTGTAGCATCAACATTACTACAAATTTTAAGATTAATATTAATGTTTGGTAGAAGGAATGATTAAAAATGAATCGTCAAATCGAAGAAATTCAGAAAAATATACTGTTTTATGAAACTGCTAAAAAACAACTAGAAACATATATAAATACAATAAATAATGAGTTTGAAGTTCTGGAAGATTATAATCCAATAAATCATATTAAAACTAGAATAAAGACAGCTGAGAGTATAATAGATAAGTTAAAAAGAAAAAAATTACCTATTTCAAAGGATAGTGTTGAAAAATTAAATGATATAGTCGGTGCTAGAATAATAGTCGATTTTATTGAAAATATATATGAATTAAGAGAAAAAATAAAACAAAATAAGAATATCATAGTTATTAATGAAAAGGATTATATTAAAAATCCTAAAGAAAGTGGTTATCGTGGATATCATATTATAGTTTCTATTCCAATATCTATTGGTGGAATTATTAAAAATATAAATTGTGAAATTCAGATTAGAACAACTGCAATGGACTTTTGGGCAACTAATGAGCATAAACTTAATTATAAGTCTAGAAATCATATAAAAAAGTATGAATCTAAGTGGAAAGAAGCTGCAGTCAAGGTTTGGAATTTAGATACTGCAATGAACGAATTATATTTAGAGGAAAAGAAAAATAATAAAAAAAAGGATAACCTAGAATTATCAGTTTTGAAATTGCAATCATTAGATAAACTTGGTAAACTTAAAAAGTTGGGGGAAAATTATGGATGACAGAATAAGAAAGTTTATGTATGGAAGATATGGTCCAGATGAATTATACAAATTTCAAATGGTCTTATACTTTATAACATTAATATTAGGAATATTTATTAAAAGTAAAATATTATCAATTGTTCAATTATTACTTGTAGCATCAATTATTTTTAGACCTATGTCTAAAAAAATATATAAACGAAGTGATGAGAATCAGAGATATTTAAAGATAAAGAATAATTTATTAAAACCTTTTACTAATATTAAAAGAAATATTAAAGATAAGGATCATATTTATAAAAAATGTCATAAATGTAAAACAACTCTTAAGCTACCACTTCCATCAAAAAGAGGAATCAAACATGCTAAATGTCCTCATTGTGGCAAGAGAATAACTTTAATTGCTTTCAAATGTCAAAAAATAGAAATTATTACAAGTAAAAATAAAAAATAAATGGACTTATTTTTGCTCTAATATGTCCTTTTTAAATGCCTTTAATTATTTTTAATAATTTTATAATTTTTTAATAATAAATAAGTGATAGATTATTATTTCGGGAGGAAAAATTATGCATAAAATAGCAGATTTTATTGTAAAAAATAAAAAAATAATTCTGATTCTAAATTTGCTTTTATTAATACCAGCTATTATAGGTTTTAGTTTAACAAAAACAAATTATGATATTTTAGTATATTTACCTAGTGATATTGAAACACTAAAAGGTCAAAGTATATTAAAAGATGATTTCAAAATGGGGGCATTTTCTGTTTCTTTAGTAGATAATGACATAAGTGATAAAGAATTAATCACTTTGGAAAACAAAATCAGAGAGATAGATTGTGTTAATGATGTAGTTAGTATTAATGACATCACAGGAACAACTATTCCATTAGAAATGTTACCAAAGAAATTCGTTGATCATGTATCAACTGATGATTCTAAGTTATTACTTATAACATTTTCAACTGGTACAAGTGATGAAGAAACAACTGATGCAGTAAAAGAGATAGAGGAATTATCTAGTAGTATTAAAGTTGGTGGTATGAGTGCTATGTCTTTGGATATGAGAAGGTTAGTTGAAAGTCAAACTTTTACTTATGTGTTATTGGCAGTTGTATGTTGTCTAATTATACTAATGATATCTCTTGATTCATACATTGTTCCATTAATATTGTTAGGAAATATTGGAGTATCAATTCTATTTAATATGGGAACTAACATAATGTTTGGGGAAATATCTTATATCACCAAAGCAATTGCAGCTGTATTACAACTTGGAGTAACTACTGATTTTTCAATATTCCTATATCATAAATACGAAGCTGCTAAAAAGACTAAAAAAGCAAATGATGAAGCTATGAGTGAAGCAATTAGTGAAACTATGACATCTGTAATTGGATCTTCACTTACAACTGTTGCTGGCTTCTTAGCACTTTGCAGTATGAAATTTGGTTTAGGTAAAGATATTGGTTTAGTAATGGCTAAAGGAGTAGTATTTGGTGTTTTGACAGTATTAACTTTTTATCCAGCATTATTGTTAATGAATGATAAATTAATTCAAAAAACAAAACATAAATCATTGATTCCAAAGTTTAAGTTCATTAAACCAATTGTTGCAAAAGGATACAAATGGATATTTATAGTTTTCTTAATTTTATTAGTTCCTGCATATTTATCTCAAAAAAACACAAGTGTTTATTATAAATTAGATACAAGTATTCCAGAAGATTACAATTATTCAATTGTTAGCAAAAAATTAAAAGAAGATTATGGTTTAATATCACAATCTATGATTCTAGTTAATAAAGATATGGATAGTAGTGATATGAATAATATGATAGATGAAATTAATGATTTAGATGGTATTGATAGTGTTTTATCATCTGATGTATTAGTCAAATATGGAATATCAAGTAATATTCTTCCATCTAAAATAAGAAACATTTTGGAAACTGATAATTATAAACTTATTCTTGTTAACTCAAATTATGAAATAGCAAGTGATGAAATAAATGAGCAGATAAAAAATTTAAATACAATAATAAAAAAATACGATAAAAATGCAATACTTGCTGGGGAAGGACCATTAATGAATGATTTGGTTGAAATAACAGCAATAGACTTTAGAAATGTAAATTATGTTTCAATAGGAGTTATATTCTTAATTATGTTCTTCGTATTAAGGTCAATTAGTTTGCCAGCATTGCTTGTTTTGTCAATAGAGTTTGCAATATTTATAAATATGGGCGTTCCATATTGGCATGACACTAGTATTCCGTTTGTTTCATCTATTGTAATTGGAACTATACAACTTGGTGCAACAATTGATTATGCAATTTTACTAACAACAAAATATTTGGAAGAAAGAAAAAATGGAAAAGATAAGAAAACTGCAATGGAAGAATCTTTAGATTCGTCAGTATCATCAATTTTTGTTAGTGCAATGTGTTTCTTCGGAGCAACTTTTGGAGTATATGTTGTTTCAAAAATTGATATGATTGGATCACTATGTTTATTGATGGCAAGAGGTGCTATTATAAGCATGCTTGTAGTTATGTTTATTGTACCTAGTGTGTTATTATTATTTGATAAATTAATAACTAAAACAACATTGGGGTTTAAGAAAGGAAAGATAGTATGAAAAAGATATTTAAAAAATTATTAGCTTATACTTTAATTCTTGGTGAATTATTTCAAGCAACAGGAGTTTATGCACTCACAAAGGAAGAAACAATATATGCAAAATTAAATGAAACAGGAGAATTAAAAAGTGCTTCTGTTACTGAACACTTATATAATTATAGTGGAAAAACAATTGGTGATAAAACTAGTTTAGATAGTATTAAAAATATTAACGGAAATGAAACATTTAAGCAAAATGATAATAATCTTGTTTGGGAAACTAATGGTAATGATATTTATTATCAAGGCACATATACAAAAAATTTACCAATAAGTCTTGATGTTAAATATTATTTAAATGGTGAAGAAAAAAATGTAAATGATATTTTAGGTAAAGATGGAAAAATTAAGATAGTTTTAACTTATAAAAATAATTCATATAAAAATATGAATATTAATGGCAGAACAGAAAAAATGTATGTTCCGTATGCCATAATTACAACATCTATATTAAATAATGCTGATAATAAAAATATTAAGGTTACCAATGGGAAAATTATTGATAATGGTGTAAATTCTGTTATAACTGCAATATCTTCACCTGGATTATATGAATCTTTAAAAATAGATGATATAAAAGATATAAATAAAGTTGAAATAACTTATGATACCAGTAATTTTGAATTAAATTCTATTTATTCTGTTGCAACAACTAGTCTATTTGATAATAGTAATCTTGATATATTTGGTGAAATTAACAATCTATATAAAAGTATAAATTTATTACAAAGTAATATGGATACAATTGTTGAAGCATCAAAAAAATTAAGTGATGGATCTAATCAACTGGATGCAGGTATTACAGAATTAAATAATAAAATACAAGAATTAACACAAAAATATAAATATTATAGAAATCAAGATCAAAATACTTTAAAAGAAGAACTTATAAAAATTATTGAACAAAATATTAATACGATAACCCCTGCTTTAGAAGAAGAAATTACTGCTGAAACAAGCAAAATAATAAAAGAGAACAAAGAAGAATTAGAAAATGCAGTTATTACTTATACTAAAAAGAATACTATGTCAGTAATAGATGAAGAAGTAAATAGAATAGTTAATAACTTAGACATAAACAGTTTAATGGAAAAAGTTATTAATAGTAATTTGTATAATTTACTTAAAAATGATTCAGAAATTACACAATTAACAAATGCACTTAAAGATGATATTAACAAGGAATTAAAGAATATTATAGTTAATGAATTTAACAATATAGAAAACAGCATAAATAACAATATGTCACAAAGTGAAAAAGAAAAATATGTCAGTGATATAGCAGAAAAATATGGTGTAACTTATGAACAAGCATTAGGAATAGTTGGAGAAGTTCAAACAGATACTTTAAATCAAGTTAAAAAGAACATCAGAGAAGCTAATATTCCAGAAAAAATTATTAATTCTTTAAATGATAAAAATTATGTATCAAATTTAGTTAATGAATATATAAATAAATTAAATAGTAAATTAAGTGAATCAATTAACAAAGATACAACTATTAATGAATATTCTAAAGAATTAAAACAAAAAATATTATCAGCGCTAAATAAAGATTTAGAAAATGAAAATATGTATTTAAATGTTAATGTTAAAGAATACTTATCAGTTTTAGTTGATAAAATAATTGATAATACAGCAAAAGATTTATCAAGTAAATACACTGAGGAATACACAAATAAAGTTGTTAAAAATGTTATTGAAAAGGAATTCAGTGAAGAAAATGTTGATTCAAAACTAAGAGAATTATTAAATATTTATGAAGATGATATAAATAAAAAAGTAACAGTTTTAGATGATACAGTAAATACATTATCAGAATCTTTAAATATGTTAAATGATGGATCAAAACAAATTTCAACTGGTATGAGTGCATTATCATCAGGACTTGAAAAATACAATAAGGAAGGAATAAATAAAATTAATAATCTAGTTAATGGAGATGTTAAAACTCTTCAAAAAAAATTAGATGCACTAATTCAATTAAGTAATAATAATCAAACAATAGATACCCTTCCTAACAATGCTAATGGTAATTCAAAAATTATATTCATGATTGATTCATTATCTAAGCCAACTGAAACTATTGTTGAAACTAAGAAAGAAGATCAAAAGAGTTCTCTTTGGGATAAAATAAAAGGACTATTTAATTAACAAATATTACAATTCATACACTCCAAATATATTTTAATTTAAAATTAGAATAAAAAGATATTGTAATAACATTTCTATTCGTAAAATAGTAATTTACGATTATAAATCAATGAGAAATATACCTGAAAATATGGTATAATGAAATAGACAGATAAATAGTAATTTGTTGAATTGCAAGATTTCCGTAAAATTAGAATCTTATGATTGCTCATAATATAGAAATTTTACGATTGCTTTGTTTTTTTATAGTCAAGAAAAAGTTATCAAAAATGTAAAGTTGTGTTATAATATTTGTGGTATGTGAAAAAGAGGAGGAGTTTGATTATGAAAAGAAAAGTATTATTAAGTTTATTTGTGGTAGTAGTATTATTTGCAATTACAGGATGTGGAAAATCTACCGATAAAGATAGTAATGGTATATTTAGTAAATCAAATAAAAAATATTCTTGTACTTTAAAACAGGCTAAAGGAACAACATGGACGTTTGAAGTAGATAAGAATGAAAAATTAATATTTGTTACAAAAGTAAGTAAATATAAATCAAAAGAAAACGATTATGAAAAAGATAAGAAATTCTTTACAGAACAAGTCAATACAGAAAATTCTAAAGATTATGATTTTAGAACTTCTAAGATTGAATATGATGATGCA
>CACWLI010000028.1 GCA_902761685.1 uncultured Erysipelotrichaceae bacterium
AATAAGAAAATAATAATTATAATTTAATACAATGATTACGAGGTGAATGAAATGGAAATTAAAGTATTAGGAAAAAATTCTAGTAATAGAATGAAGTTGCTAATAAATTATCGCTTGAATCATATATTTTTACTTCAAAGTATCCAATTGATTTGCCTACTTTTAATTTTGTAGCAACTGCATATATTTTTCCTTTTGCTGCAGGTCTTATATAATTCATACTTGAATTTGTAGTTACTTGTTCTACTCCTCCAAGGTTAGAAAGAACACCAGCTGCTGCATCAGCGAGACCGAAAAGAATACCACCATGAACTATTCCCATTGGATTAAGTCCATCTTTTTTTATATTATATTCTAAAATACATTTTTCTTCATTTAACTCTTTTACTTTAAATCCATTATTTTTAATAAAACCTGGATTATTTTCAATATAGTTAATTATTTTTTCTTTCATTAGATATCACCACAAATTATTATATTATATTTTAATTTACAATATATGGCGTATTTGAAGTTCCATCTCCAGAAGAAAATACTATTGAATTATTTAAGGTTACAACAGGTCTTAAATTTGTATCAAGACTTCTACCACCAATAACAAACATTTCTAAATCTTTTTTTGATAATGTTCCATAAGCAAGTGGAGTCATAGTCCAAGTACTTATCCCTGTACCCATTTTTATATAAGAATCGGTTGAATTATCATCATATATAAATCCTGAAAGTACCGCTTCATCCGCTGTAATAAGACCTACAGGATATGTAAGTTTTCCATTTCCATTTGATGAACTAACAGTATATCTATCAGCATTTCTTATACAGTTAAGTGATGGTCCAGTCTTATTTACTACTCTATCATAAGCAGAAAATAGTAAATCTTGATCAGCATCAGTATCTTTATCAAAACCAGCTTTATTAAAAATTGTTCTATCATTACAATAAATAGCATCTTCAAGTTTATCTGTATAAGCTGTCATATTGCTTTGATACCATTCATCTACTCTTTCTTTTGCTAAACTATCTACTGTATTATTAGTTGTAAAAAAATATTCAAGTAAATCATCTATTTTATCACCATTACTAAGTTCATAATATGTAAAATTTCCTTGAGTTGAATCAAACATATAATATACTGTTTCACAAGTACTTTTTTTATCATTATAACATGCATAATGATAACCAAGTTTAACTTCATCAACTATATCATTATATTTTTGACCACCACTTGTATTATATATATTTGATAATGTATATAACTTTTTATTTGAATCATATGTTACATCATTACCATAGATTAAATTTTTTGATTTAGTTTCACTCATATCTTCATATTTATATTTACCTATATAAGTATATCCAACAACTGAAGGACTTGCTTTTGCATAAGGATTATATCTTGTAGTATGTAAAAGATCTGTCCATTTAATTGATAAATAATTACCAGTATTATTACATTCTCCATTAGTTGGAGTACCACTATATAAAAGTTTAGTTCCGCCATTTTCTGTACTTCTTATAATTTTCCAACAAAATCCACCAAATAAAACATTATTATTTGATACATCTCCTCTAAAATAATAAATAGGATTTTCATCATTTTCTGTTCCACTTCTTATATAAAGACCTCTACCATTAGTAGCACTAGAAACCTTTGAAAAATCAATATTAGTATCTAATACAGCATCCTTTTTCCAGGAATATTCTTGGACTGGGTTTTCATATTTTAATACTTTTGCACTACCATCAATTTCAAGATTTGTACTAAGAACAGAATATCCTACACTAATAAATAAAAATAAAAACAAAACAACACTAAAAAATATAGTGTTTTTATATAATTCAAAATTACGTCTTGCTTTTATTCTCATGCTTCTCCCTTCTATTTTATTTCATCAGTTATATTTTGAATAGGAGTAACTATAGGTTCTAATTTAGGCTGAGCAATATTATTAATTGACCTATTTTCTATAGATTGAACATCTATATTTATATTTTGACTTAAATCATCATTATTAATTTCTTGAACATTATCTTCTTTAATAATATTATCTTTACTAATATTTTTAGCATATTCTTCATATTTATTTATTACATTTTCATTCTCTTTAATGATATAAAATAAAGCTACATCATTATCAATAATTACAAAACTACAAGATGATTCTTCTATCATATAATAAATTGGTTTTCTCATTTCTATTTGAGCATCAACTAAATCAACTATATTTGTGACATAAATAATATTTTTACCTTCTAATGCTGGTTTACTTGTTTCAACTAAAACACCTGAATATGTTTTCAATATTCTTTTTAAATCACTATTATATTTAGCACTTGAATTTCTATTATTAATTATTGTTAATATAAAACTAATCATAAATACTATATCTAATGCAAGTAAAACAATAGAAAATGTAGCTAAATCATTTACATATAATATTATTGTTCCAAATAAACAAACAATAAATAATAATCCAATAATTATTAGTTTATTTTTCATATTATTTTCCTCCTAACTAAATAACTCTGATAATAAAATACTAGGATATGCTATATATGGAAATCTAAGTTTAACTACTCCTTTTATATCATCAATATATAAATCAACATTATCTTCAGTTATATTAGCATCTCCTTTTGTTATATATTTTTTCTTTCCATTTTCTTCTTTTATTTCAACTAATCTATGTACAATAGTTTTGCCATTGTATTCATACGTTATTATATCACCTTTTTTAAAATCTTTTTCACTTTTTACTTTCATTACAATAACTGCATCTCCCTTATTAATTTTACCTGTCATACTTTCTGATCCAATTCCAATTATTGAATATTTAAAGTAACCAGATATTAAATAAGCAAGAATTATTATTAAAAGTATAAATGGTACATCAGAAAGTGAAAAAGCTTTCTTTCGATAATTATATTCTATACCTTTCTCATTTAACTCTATTAATCTATTAGATAAAAGATATAAAACAAATGGAATACAAATACCAAGAACTGAAATTATATATTCACTTATATTTGGTAATATTGGAACTATAAATATATACATATCAACAAACAATCTATATATAATTGGTATTTTATATCCAATATGATTAGATACATAAGTAAATACTATATTTTTTATTATAATAGGAAGTCCTATTGATGTAATTATTTTAAACATTTCTGATTTACTTGAAAAATCTAATACTCTCATATTTATTGATAAATCTAATAAAATAATAGCAATTGTGATTAATACTATACTTTTATTATGATTTTTATTAGCTTCTAAAAATATATATCTTAATAACTCTATACAAATAGCTATTATTATTGGTGAAAAAATATTATTTAAAATGCCAAAAAACTTAAGTGAATAAGCATTTTTCAAAAAACCAGCAAAGACACCAATCCCATATATTATTACAAAATATATAATTATTACGATTCTAGAAATGCTAACTACTTCTTTTTCTAACGTAGTATTTCTACTCTTTTTAAATCCATATAAATAAATAGATAATGATGTAATTAATATCATAAATGCAGCACTAATAAATTCTGCATATTTTAAATAATTTTTAAGTAAAAAAAATCTATTAAATAATGTATATAAGAATAATATTAATATAATTGATGTATTAATTATTTTTCTTTTTTCCATTATTTACTCCTTTTAGTAAATAACAAAATTTAACTACTGGGTAATCCAGTAGTTAAATTTTATCAGCTTGCATCTTGTCCATAACTCATTCCAAAGACAAGATTTAATGTTTGATTTGAATCAGGTAAATCTGAAGCTTCTACGTCAGTTTTGTATTCAATTCTAACTTTAACATCTTTTGTACTGCCAGAAGCAAGCTTATCACCAGATGCTATAGTAGTTCCATCGCTATATGTAACAGTATAATTTACATATTTTTGTTGTTCACTACTTACGCCAGAAATAGTTGGTGCTGCTGTAAGCATAGCATTAATAGAACCAGTATTAGCAACAGTAGCAGTAAATTCATAAAAATCTCCTGGTTTAGCAAGTGTTACATCATAAGAAATAAGTGTATCACCTAATGTTGCTGCTTCAGTAGCTGTTACACTTCCATCTGTTACATTAACAGCACTAAATTTAACATTCCAACTTGTACTATTAATTTTTGAAGTACCTTCAATACGCAAATTAGTACCAATAGTAGCATAACCTACACTAATTCCTAATACCAATAAAAGTAAAATTGCTATTACATAATTTTTTGTCTTATCATTCATAACTAAACATCCTTTCTTATTATCACCATAGTAATAATAACACTTATATATTTATTTATAAACAACATTTCACAAAAAAAGTTGTTTATTTAAAATTATCTGGAATTAATTTATCAAAATACTCTATTAATTGATTTTTTGAATATTTAATATTTCCTTTAAGCCAAGATGCACCAACTATAATTACTCCACCTATATAAAATTTACTTATTATTTCAGTTGGAATATTTAAATTTCCATTATAATTATTCTCTTCTATACTTCTTGTAATATCATCTATTATGGTATTTTCAATCATTTCAATAATTATACTATTTTCATTATTAACTAGAGCAAACTGATATATATCTTTCTTTTCTTCAATATGATTTAATAAAAGACCAATCATTTTAATATAGTACTCTCTTGTATTAGGACTATAATTATTCTTTTTAAGTTCTTCTTTTAAACTTTCCTTTAAGTTATTCATAAAATCAACCATTAACTCATATTTATCATTATAGTGAGAATAAAATGTTGATCTATTTATTCTTGCTCTTTGACATATATTAGAAACCTTTATTTTTTCAAAAGGTTGTTCCTTTAATAACTCAAGTAATGTATTATAAAGTATTTTTTGAGTTTTAATAATCCTTAAATCTTTCTTTTTCTTCACACTCTTCACCTCACATTTATTATACCTGTTATATTTATTATGTAAATATTTTAGCATAATTAACAAACATATTCAAAATTTTTGTTTATTATCATACAATTTTGTTGCTTATTGAAGTGTGAAACTAGATATTTTGTAGTAAAATAATCAATCGTTATGGAGGTTAAATGATGAAAAAATTTGGAGAATTTATTTGTAAAAATAAAATAATCGTTTTAATAATTTCAATTATTTTATTTGTATTATCATTAATTGGTATGAGCCTTACAAAAATAAATTACGAAACTTACGATCATTCATGTATATGTAAAAATAAGCTCTTTTCATGGTAAAATAATAATATAAATAAAATTAAACCAACAGTGTGTGTTAATTACTAATAAAAAATGATAA
>CACWLI010000029.1 GCA_902761685.1 uncultured Erysipelotrichaceae bacterium
TTACTTTCCATTAGTTGGAAGAGAATTTTTACGTAGAATTCTATTTAGAGTCAAAGAAAGTATACCGTTTGAAGTTGATTGGTCATGGGGATATGGTAGAACATTAGAAGAGGAACCATTAAGAGAATTTTTTAATTTGAAAGATACTGATTATGTTATTTCAACACCTAATGAAATAGGTATTAGTGGAGGAGATATTTATAGAGATACTGCAAGATTAATAGAAAATTTAGATCTTGAAGAAGAATTTGATGTACCTAAAATAAAAAAACTATCAAGATAAAGTAGTTATATTATTACTTTATCTTTTTTTTATGATATTATAATTTTTATTAAAGGAGAAAAATTATGAGTATTGATGAATATGAAATAAAATTTGAATCCGAAGAAGATTGTAAAATGAAGTTGAAATATATGGTAGAAAATCAAAAAAACTTATTTCAACTTATTGTTATGGATGATGATGATATTTCTTATGTACCAAAATTTGATTTTAATTTTGATATCATTGATTGTTCTAAAATGGAACTAAAGGATAAAGTTGTGTGGGATGAAATAGTTGGAAGTGATAAAACTATTGTTTTTAAGAATACTTCAGATTTATTTAAGCAATTTAAAGATTATAGACAATTTAATACTTCCTTTGAATCAGGAAGTGGAGCTTTTAGTCAAATGTTCTATTTTATCTATAGAGACTATTTTTGGAATAAATCAGAAACTAAATTAATCTTTATTGTAACAGAAGAAGATGCATTATCTATGTATAGAGAAGTTAATCCCGGTATGAGTATTTTATTAAATCCAATCTATTTAAGAAAAACTGTTAATGCCATAGATGGAGAAAAAACATTTAAAAAGACTTTTAAAAAGTAATGAAATATGTTAGTATATTATGAAAAAATGAGGTAGATTATGTAGAAAAATAATGAAAAAGAATTACAAACAGAATTTGATATAAATGATGATAATTATGAAATGTATGTTAAGTTGTATTGTTTAGAGAAAGATATTGTACGTAGTGGGGATATTTATGGAAATATTGCCTCACTTGTATGTGGAGGGTCATGTGCTTTATCTGTTTTAGGATTTACTACCCTAACATATTTTGCTTCATCAGCTTTAAACTTTGGTGATGTAGGGGTTACAATTTGTACTATTGCTAGTGGAATCGAAACAATGGTAGTTGCATTTCCAACTACTTTAAAAATATCAAGGAAAATTGCAGAAAATCGTTTTAAGAAGCTTTATCCTAATGTAAATATGGACGTTGATGCTGATGAATTAGGAAAAGCATTGGAAAGATATAAGGAATTATCAACGGTACCAAAAGATGTTGAATATCAGGTAGAGGAACGTCTTGAAAAATGTAGTGATGAAGTTAAAGAATTATCGACTAGTGAAAAAATAGAATATTATAAAGAACAAAAAGAGTTTTGGGAGAAAGTTGCTATTTAGGAGAAGTATGGATTACTTGATATGAATGAAATTGCTAAAGTGAAATCAAAAAAAGATGATAAGAAAATAAATTAGAGGAGAATTGAATATGGCAAATATAGAGTCTTTAAAAGAAAAGTTGAAAAGGGTATGTAGTAATTATGGAGTTAATTCAGAATATGCAATATTTAGAGATAATATTATTATTGTTCCGGATGATGGAAATGATATTTACTTAGTTTTTGATAATAATTGTAATATTTTAGGAGTTGAAAGATACATTAAAAATTATAATGTTTTATTTATAGATTATTTTGAAGACAAATATGATTATACAAAGGAAAATGATGATGAAATATGTCCTGATTTAATGAGTAATTCATTCGATACGTATTTTATTTCAATGACTAAAGAAATAGCTGGAAAGAGTTATTTTTCAAATTATGATAATGATAATGCTACACATTGTTTCTTTAGAGGTAAATTGATTGATGATAATCATTTGATTGAATTAATTTCTTATTTTGAATTTCTTAATTATGAAATTAATAATTATTCTAAGATCAGTTTAGGTATGCAAAGAATGGGATATAATATGCCTGATATTACTTCATATATTAATTCTGTTATAGATAAATTGGATTCTTATATTGATAATTGTATAAGTCAAGATAGAAAGCCTGTTGTAGATGAGTTTATTACTATCTTGGGGCAAGGTAATCTTTCTATTAACAAAGTGGTTTTAAGAAACATATTTAACTATTTACTTAGAGAAAAAGGATATGTTTCTGATTCAACTTTAGATAGATTAATTGATATTTCAGAAGATGACAAAATAGATACATCTGAACTATCTATGAAGTTAATTAAAATGATGGATTAAAGATATTAATAATTTTAATATCTTTTTTTGAGATATATCTTATAATGTAAAATGTTTTTGTGGGAGCGATAAGTAAGATAGTTTGAAACTCATCACTTATAAAGAATGTTGTTAATACAACTAATTTCTATTTGAATTTTGACATAAATTTAAGGTATTTTAAAAATGATAAAATTGATAAAATTAATGGTATAATTTAATGTAAGATGTGAGGTACTTTATGAAATTATTTATTGAAAACTTTAAAAAACTATGGAAATATGCAGAAAATAATAAATTGCTTATTTTTAAATGCATTGTTTACAACATATTGTTTGTTGCTATTAGAATATCTGTTATCTTGTTAAGTGCTAGATTAATCATAAAATTAACAAATAATGATATGTTTGGGTTATTTTTAACTGCATTGCTTGTTTTCTTGATTGAATTGTCACATAATACAATTTATTATTTTTTAAGAGGGTGTTACCAAAAAATATACAAAAATCTATTTACTGGTTTGCAGTCTTCATTAAGCGAGGAAATATTAACAATAAAAAAAGAATGTATAGATAAAAATAGTTCAGGATTATTTATTCAAAGAATATCAAGTGATACCAGTAGTTTAGCAACATTATTTAAGGATTTAATACAAGTATTAGGACAATTGTTATCAGACATAGGTGTCTTTGTTACAATATTTATATTGAATAAGATTGCTTTTTTATATTTTGTATTATGCACTATAATTATTTTCATAATAGCATTACATAGAGAAAAAAATTATTCCATAAAAGATAAAGCATTTAAAGAAGAAAATGAAAGAACTACAAGTTTTATTAGTGAAACTGTAAGAGGAGCAAAAGATATAAAAATATTAAATGCCTATGATAGTTTTAAAAACATATTGAATTCTAAAGTAGAAGTCTTAAATCAAAAAAGATATGAATTAGACGATACAAATAGAAAATGGGAATTTGTTTTTTGGCTTTCAATCTTTATTTACAGATTTCTATTAATAACTTTAATAGCATTATTGGTATACAATGGCATGATGGAAATTGCAGTTGCAATTATATTATATAATTCTATGTCAAAAGTAACTGATTTTATTAATAATAGTGGAACATTAATTAAAACAATAAAAGGATTTAATCTTTCTTGCGATAGAATTTTTTCAATAATGGATGAAAAGAAGTTTAGTAAGGAAAAATTTGGAAAATTACATTTAGATACAATCAATGGTGATTTTGAATTTCGAGATATTTCTTTTTCCTATGATAATGAAAGAAATGTTTTAAATAATATGAGTTTCAAAGTAAATGCAAATGAAACTGTTGCATTTGTTGGTAAAAGTGGAGCTGGTAAATCTACTATATTTTCTTTATTATGCAAATTATATGACAATTACAGTGGTAAAATATTGATTGATGATATTGATATAAAAGAATTAGACAGAGATTCTCTTAGAAGTAATATATTTGTCATAAGCCAAAATCCATATATCTTTAATATGAGTATTAAAGATAATCTAAAAATAATAAAAAAGGATTTAACTGATGATGAAATGAAAAAGGCATGCAAAATGGCTTGCCTAGACGATTTTATAGAATCTTTACCCAAAAAATATAATACAGTAGTCGGTGAAGGTGGAGTTATGCTATCTGGTGGGCAAAAGCAAAGATTAGCCATCGCTAGAGCACTAATTCAAAAAACTGAAATTATATTATTTGATGAAGCAACAAGTGCCCTAGATAATGAAACACAAAAACAAATTCAGGAAGCTATAGACAATCTTAAAAATGAATACACAATTATGATAATTGCACATAGATTTTCAACAATTTTAAATAGTGATAAAATTTTCTTTGTTGATAATGGAAAAGTAATTGATTCAGGTACACATGAACAGCTTTTAAAAAGATGTACACAATACAAAAAATTATATGAATCTGAAATAAAAGAAAAATAATAATATATTTAAAGACGATTTTAGATCCTCTTTTTATTTTATTTTCATGCATATCAATTAAAGCCAATTTATGATTAGATATATTAACTCCATGATAAAATGGTTTAAAAACTGATTCTATTATTGAATCATCAAATGCATCAACATAATATGTCCAATCATATCGTTGTCTTTTAAACCATATCAATATCATTGTTGTATCTGATGTTATTTTTTCTAATGGTCTAGTAGTATTCCAATTATTATTGATAAGATTTGGATATTTAATAGATCCTTCTCCTTTTTCTAAATAATCTTTTCTCCACTTTCCTGCCAAAGAATGAGAAATATTATACTTTTTCTCTACATCAAGTGGACTAAGATTACAGTCTAACATTTCTTTTACTATTTTTATTTTCTCTTCTTTTGAATGATAATTGTTTTTACCACCTTTAGGTCTTCCTTGCATATTTTCATCTTCTTTACTAAATTATACCAAAGAAAAAGTAAACACATCTTTTTGTGTCTACTTTTATCTTACAACTTCAAAAAGAAGATTAAATTCTTTTTTTTGACAAAATATGACAATTAAATGTTTTCATAGTTCTAAAAAGTTGATAAAATATATATAGTGCGTTTAGTATTGGATGTGATTATATGGCTAAAATATTAAGAATAGGAATCGATGTAGGTTCTACTACTGTTAAAATGATTGTTTTAGATAAAAAAGATAATGTTTTGTATAAGGAATATAGAAGACATTTTTCTGATACAAAGAAAACAATTAAAGATTTATTTTTAGAGGTAATTGAAAAATTTCCTAAAGATAAATTTAGTATTACTATGACCGGTAGTGGGGCAATTGCGCTCGCGAAATATTTAGATGTTGATTTTGTACAAGAAGTTATTGCTTGTAAGAATGCTATAAAGAAATATGCAAGTGGAGTAGATGTTGCAATTGAACTTGGTGGAGAAGATGCTAAGATTATTTATTTTGATCAGACCATTGAACAAAGAATGAATGGATCTTGT
>CACWLI010000030.1 GCA_902761685.1 uncultured Erysipelotrichaceae bacterium
AATTTGCCGTTCTCACTTAAACTCTTGGTAAATAATTTAACATAAAAAAATAAGATATAAATATTAAATTATTTACATCTTAAAGTATACTTGTAATTTGTACTACTTTTTATTTTTTCTATGATATATTTTATTTATTTAATGAGTCGTTAAACATATTTATATATTCAATGACTTTATCAATGCTTTCCTTTGAAGTTGATGCACCTGATATAATGCCAATTTTATCTCTATCACTAAATTTTACATTATTAAAATCTTTAGTATCTTTAATTAAATATGAGTTATTGCAATATGTTGATGCTATTTTATAAAGTTCTTTAGTATTGGAACTATTTTTACCTCCAATAACTATCATCTTATCAACAGATTTTGATAAATTTATTGCTTCTATTTGTCTTTTTTTTGTTACATCACAAATAGTTTTGTCTATTACTATGTTAATATTATCATCAAAAGATTTCTTTAACTCTCATATACATTATTTAATGATGATTTGTGAATTTCTTTGCATACTCTAGGAATGTCTTCTAAATCTTCTATTATATCGCAATTATTTTCTATATAACTTAAAATTCCTAATGGTTCAGGATGATTTTTTTTGCCTATTATCACAATGAAAGATTTATTTTTTTTTTGAATTTTATTAAGTATGATTTTTATTTTTTCACAAGTTAGATCAATAACTTCAATATTTTTTTCTTTTGCTGTATCTATAATACTTTTTTCTGCTCCATGTGCTCTTATAATAAGAACACTATTTCTAGGTACATCATCAATACTATTTACTATTACTAATCCTTTGTTCTCCAATTTATCTATTACATTTTCATTATGAACTAATTGTCCTATGCAATAGATATTTTTTTTATTAGATTGCAATAATTCTAATGTTTTATTTACACAATAATTAACTCCAGAACAAAATCCACATTGTTTACTACAAATTATTTGCATAACATTTACTTCTTATCTTTCATTAATATGATCTAAACCATTTGTAAAAATTGTTTTGATATGTTCATCTGATATAGAATAATACATCATTTTTCCATCTTTTCTTGGCTTAGCAACTAGCAACTCCAAATTGTCTTAATATTTTTAATTGATGAGAAGTCGCTGATTGCGTAATATTTAAAATTGTAGCAATATCGCAAACACATAGTTCTTGCAAACATAGTAATTGAATTATTCTTATTCTTGTTAAATCACCAAATATCTTAAAAAACTCTGACAAATTATAAGATTTTTGTTCTGAAAGCATTTCTTTTTTTAATTTTTCAACAATATCTGGATGTATTATTGTTTCTTCACATTTATCTATAAATTCATTTTCTTTTACCATTTTTCCTCCTAATCTTTAATATTTAAACATCTAAGAGAATTAATGACAGCAACAATAGTTACACCAACATCTGCAATAACTGCTTGCCATATTGTAGTTATACCTACTATTCCAAGTAATATAGCAGTTACTTTTATTAACATTGCTAAAGTAATATTTGTAATTACTATTCTTCTAGTTTTTTTGGCAATTTTTAAGGCAGTTGTTAGTTTTGATATTTCATCTGTCATAATTACAACATCTGATGCCTCTATGGCTGAATCTGATCCAATGCTACCCATACTTATTCCAATATCAGCTCTCATAATTACAGGTGCATCATTGATACCATCACCAACAAATGCTATATTTTGATTTGGATTTTTATTATTTAATAGTTTTTCAAATTCTTCTACTTTTTGAGTTGGCAACAATTCGGCTTTAAAATCATCTAAATTTAATTCTGTAGCAATACTTTTAGCAATTTCTTTATTATCACCTGTTAGCATCATTAACTTGCTGATACCAAATTTCTTTAGTTCCCTGATAGCACCTTTAGCATCATTTTTTATTATATCAGATATTACTATATAACCACAATATTTTTTATCCACTGCTAAATGCATAATTGTACCAACATTTACATCCTTACTATATTCTATTTTTTCTTTATTAAATAGTTTTGTATTACCAACAATTACTTGTTTTCCAAAGACATTTGCTTTTATACCATATCCTGATAATTCTTCATAATTTTTTATTTTATTTTTATCTATTTCCTTATTTTCTTTATTAAATAATTTATATTCATTTATTATTGAAGTAGCAATAGGATGAATAGAAAAACTTTCAGCATAAGCACAATATTTTAAGATTTCTTCTTTAGTATGATTTTTTGATGGAACAATTTTAGTTACTTTAAATACACCTTCTGTAAGTGTTCCCGTTTTATCAAAAACTATCGTATCTACATTATTTAATGCCTCTAAATAATTTGAACCTTTTATTAATATTCCTTTTTTAGAAGCACAACCTATACCACCAAAATAACTTAATGGAATTGAAATAACCAAGGCACATGGACAAGATATAACTAAACATACTAAAGCTCTATAAATCCACTCTGTAAATGTAGCATTTGGCATTATTAAAGGTGGAATAATAGCAATGAGTACAGCAAGACTAACAACTATTGGAGTATATATTTTAGCAAATTTTGTTATAAACTTTTCGGTATTTGCTTTTTTACTAGAAGCATTTTCAACTAATTCTAATATTTTTGAAATCGTAGAATTTTCAAATGTATTTGTTACTTTGATAGTTAAAAGTTTTTGAGTATTAATCATTCCACTTAATACTTCATCATTAACATTTACTTCTTTTGGTATAGATTCCCCTGTAAGAGCTACTGTATCCACAAAAGAGTTTCCATCAATGATTATTCCATCTAAAGGAATTTTCTCACCATTTTTTACAATTATAATATCACCAATATTTACCTCGTTAGGTGATACTTTTTTTACTTTATCATTTACTTTTAAATTAGCATAATCTGGTCTTATATTCATTAAATCAGCAATAGATTTTCTTGAACGATCAACGGCTTTGTCTTGTAAAAATTCACCTATCTTATAGAATAGCATTACTGCCACACCTTCTTTAAACTCACCAATGGCAAAAGCTCCAATCGTAGATATGCTCATTAAGAATGTTTCATCAAATACTTTCCCTCTAAACATATTTTTTATTGCTTTAAAGATAATATCATATCCAATTATGATATATGATATTAAGAATATTGCAAATTTAAAACCATCATTTACATTTAAAAATATTCCTAGTAAACATAGAATCCCACTAATGATAATTTTGGCTAGTGCTATTTTTTCTTCATCCTCTTCTTCGTCATCATCATCTCCATTATCATTATCTTGCTCTTTTAATTCTTTACTAATTTCTAATAATTTTACATCTGGTTCAATGCTTTTAACAATATCATCTATTTTAGATATTACATTATTTTCTTTTACATCTTCCTTTAATTCTAATGTCAAAGTTTTAGTAGTAAAATTAATACTTGCACTTTTTATTTCGTTTAATTTATTAATTTTCTCTTCCATTTTAGCTGCACAGTTTGCACATCCTAATCCTTTTAAAATATATTTCATAAAATCCTCCTCACATTTCATATATGTTCATATATTCATATATATTATATGATTTTATTTTTATATGTCAATATATTTTTAAGTTTTCTTGTATTTTTATAATAATATACTGCAACACAAATTACTATTTGTCTTTCTAATTATACCATATTTTTTTAATTTTAATTGAGCGTAATATTAAAATATTCCGATTACTTTTATTTTAATATTGTTGCTTTACCACCACAATATTTTGTAGTCAGTTCTATTATTTCGTTAGCGACTTTTTCTAGTTCTTCATATGTATTTTCTTCATTACCTATAATAAAATATAATACGTTTTTAGATTCTTCAGTTACTTTAGTTTTATCAACTTGTCTTATATCTAACCAACAAATAACATCATTATTATCATCAACAAATGAATATTCACCATTACCTACAGTTTTTGATTCTTCACTACCCAATGGAATAAAATTCTCACTTCCATCAGTTATTTTTAAATGTACATTACCTGTTACCTTATCAATATCATGAGCTCCTAAACATAGTTTAGACTCAATTGATGCTATATTATAAATATCAACTGCTTTGTTAATTTGAACAAGTCCTTCTCTCTTAACTAACAGTTTAATAAGATTTTCTGAAGCAGGAAGATTCTTTCTTCTTGGAACTCCTACTTTATTATGCAAAATATAAAAACCTTCAATTACTTTGTCATCTTTTATATCATAATCTTTATATTTTAAAATTAATTCTTGTATCTTATTTTCTCTCCATACATCAAATTCTTTATTTGGAGTTTTATTATCTAGTTCTTCTATTTTTAATCCTAATATTTTAATACCTAAATCTTTTACTTTATCTTCTACAATGAATTCCATTATTTATTCACCTCGTATTCATCTAGAAAAGAATGTTCTTCTCCATCTTTATGCCAACCAAGAATACAATTCATATTAACATTTTCTAATGCTTTAAATATGTTATGATCTACATCTGGATTTATCTTTCTCATGTTTTTAATAAGTTCTTTCATTTCTTTTCTTTTACTTGTTCCATCATTTATTAAAGAGCAACCTTCAGTAAATCTACATGCACAATTAATAAATGTTAGCTCATTATGTTTTCTCCAAGATATTATATCTTCTTCTTTTACAAGTAACATGGGTCTAATTAATTCTATACCTTTAAAATTATCACTATGAAGTTTTGGCATCATTGTTTTTACTTCTGCACCATAAAACATTGATAAAAGAGTTGTTTCAATAAAGTCATCAAAGTGATGTCCTAAAGCAATTTTATTACATCCTAAATCTTGTGCCTTTTTATATAAATATCCTCTCCTCATTCTTGCACATAAATAACATGGACTTTTACCATCAGCATTAGCTACTACATCAAATATATCTGATTCAAATATTTCAATTGGAACATTTAATGTTTTGGCATTATCTTCTATAAAACTTCTATTATATTCATTATATCCAGGATCCATTACTACATAATGAGCATTGAATTTAACTTTACCATGCCTTTGTAATTCTTGAATTAATTTTGATAATAAAAACGAATCCTTTCCCCCAGAAATACATACCATAATATTATCATTATCTTGGATAAGTTCATAATCACTTACGCCTTTAACAAATCTACTCCATATTTCTTTTCTATACTTTTTTATAATACTTCTTTCAATTTCTTTATATTTTTCCATCTATACCATTTCCTTATAACACTTATCAAATATTTTTAAAAACTCTTCTATTTCATCATCAGTAGTTAAATGAGATAAACTTATTCTTATAGATGTAGAAGCTAAAGATTTATCTTTTGTTAAAGCATATACAAGTTTAGATGGAGTATTAAGTGGACAACAAGATGTCTTAGTTGAAACCATTACACCATTTTCATTTAATTTAGATGCAAACAAATCTGACTTAACTCCTTTTATACTTACATTTATAGTATGAGGGATACTTTTATCAGTATTATTTATATGAACATTTTTATATTCTTTTAAAGTTTTAATTACTTTATTATTCAATTTTTTAATATATTCATTTCTATCTTCTAATAATCTTAATGCTTTTTCTAAAGCAACACTTGTAGAAGTAATCATATTAATTACTGGTGTTCCACTCCTATATACTGTTGTTGATTTACCACCTAGTATAATCGGCTTTAAACTAATATCCTTCTTCTTTATTAAAATTGATATTCCGTTCATACCATAAAATTTATGAGGAGCTATTGTAATAAGATCACAATTAGAATAATCTACTCTAACTTTACCAATCGCTTGTGATGCATCAGTATGAAATACAATATTATCATAATTTTTTAAAATTTTTCCTATTTCTTCGATAGGTTGAACAAGTCCTATTTCCGAATCAACTGCACATACACTGACTAAAATAGTATCTTCTCTAATCATTGTTTTTAATGTATCTATATCTACTAATCCATCGTGATTAATCGGTATTAAATCTATTTTATATCCTTGTTCTTGTAAGTATGTACAAGAAGCAATAATTGAATTATGTTCTAGTGAACTAACTATTATATGTTTGCCTCTATTTTTATATCTTTCCGCTGTTCCTCTTATTGCTAGATTATTAGATTCAGTTGCACCAGAAGTATATATTATTTCTTCTGGTAATACATTTAATAACTTAGCTATTTTATTAGTAGATTCATCT
>CACWLI010000031.1 GCA_902761685.1 uncultured Erysipelotrichaceae bacterium
TTTTGATATTCCGTCCGTTTAAGTCGAGAGTAAAATCTCGATTTTTTGTGGTATAATATTATGTGTTGGAGGGATAGAATGGAAGAAAAAGTATTAAAGAATACTTCAATTCATTATTGGATTAATGATGTAAAAGTTGATAATGCAATAGTATTTATTCATCCTGCTTTTGGAGATCATAGTTGCTTTGATACACAATTAGACTATTTTAAAAATTATAGAATAATAACATTGGATTTAATTGGTCATGGTAAATCTATTGGAAAAGGAAAATTAGAAGATACTGCTTTATATATTAAACAAATAATGGAAGCAGAAAATATAAATAAAATTAATTTAGTTGGAATATCTATAGGTGCAGTTTTAGTTCAAGATTTCGCAAATAAATATCCTGAAATGGTTTCATCATTAACTTGTATTGGTGGATATGATATAAATAATTTCACACAAGAATTACAAAAGGATACAGGATATGGACAAAAAAAAATGATGTTTAAAGCGTTATTTTCTATAAAAGCATTTGCAGAAGATAATAAAAAGATTTCTGCTTATACTGAAGAAGCACAAGAGAAGTTTTATCAAATGAATCTTAGATTTAGGAAAAGTTCATTTAGATATCTTGCCTCACTTGGCAAGATGATAAATAAATATCAGACAAAAGAAAGAAGTTATCCATTATTAATTGGTGTTGGAAACCATGATAATGAAATGGCTAAAAAAGCTTCTATGATTTGGTATGAATCTGAACCACAAAGTGAGTATGTAGAATTTGAAGGTGCTGGTCATATTGTTAATATGGATACACCAGAACAATTTAATAAAGTATTAAAAAAGGTAATTAGATAATAGTTCGAAAACTTTTGAGATTGCGATGAGTAGAAGTTGGAGAAATCCAATTTCTTTTTTTAAATAATATTACGAACAAAAGGTTTTTCACAATATAGTAATAGTACAAAAAGATTAGAATTAAAAACTCTAATCTTTTATGATAACTTTAAACAAATTAGATTATTTTGAAAAAACATTATATTTTTTCAGGTATTAATTTATCTATAAACCCTAGTAATTCTTCTTTATTATACTTTTCTTTACGAGTAAGCCATGACACGCAGACATTTATTAATCCCCCTGCATAGAACTTTACTAATATATCTAATGGTAATTCTGACTTCACAATATCATTATTATTTTTTAATCTTTCTAAAGATTCTCTTTCAATAACATCAATTAAAAAATCAACTAAAAATCCATTTCTATTATTTAAGAAAATAGCACTGTAAATATCTCTTTTTTCATCAATATGATCTATTAAAATGCTTAATAATTTCATAATATATTCTTTGGTATTTATATTATGTACATTATCCTCTAAATCTTTAAGTAAAGACATTTTTAAATCTTCAATAAAATCATCTAAGAGTTCATATTTATCTTCATAATGAGCATAGAATGTTGAACGATTTATTAGTGCTTCATCACAGATATCTTAAATCAGTTTTTTTATTCATATAAAACACCTCAAAATAATTATAGAGCCAATTAAACAAAAAATCAAATAACATACAAATTGTATGATAAATATACATATATATTTTAAAAAATGTTGGATATCATTCATTAATATTGTTATGTTGTGGTAATTTTATTTGTATGGTAATACAATCTATTAGCGAGGTGAAAGAATGAATAAGTTTTCTAACTTTGTAGTAAAAAACAAAAAAATTATTTTTATCATCAGTTTATTATTGCTAATTCCCTCAATAATTGGCTTATTAGCAACAAAAACCAATTATGATATTTTAGTATATTTACCCAGTGATATTGAGACTTTAAGAGGTCAAAATATTTTAAAAGATGATTTTAAAATGGGAGCATTTTCTGTATCTTTAGTAGATAATGATGTTAGTGATGAAGAATTGATTGCTTTGGAAAATGATATAAGAGAAATCGAGTGCGTTAATGATGTAGTTAGCATTAATGACATTACGGGTACAACTATTCCTTTAGAAATACTCCCACAAAATTTACTTAACAAAGTTACAAGTAATGATTCTAAATTATTACTTATAACATTTAAGACTGGAACGAGTGATGAAGAAACGGCTAATGGAGTAAAAGCGATAAAAGAATTATCTAAGAATATTAAAGTTGGTGGCATGAGTGCTATGTCATTAGATATGAGAAGACTGGTTGAAAGTCAAACTTTCACTTATGTTTTATTAGCAGTTCTTTGTTGTTTAACAGTATTAATGATTTCGTTAGATTCATATATTGTTCCATTATTGCTTCTTGCCAATATTGGAATATCAATATTATTTAATATGGGAACAAATGTCTTTTTAGGAGAAATATCTTATATTACTAAAGCAATAGCAGCAGTACTTCAATTAGGAGTAACAACTGACTTTTCTATATTCTTATATCATAAATATGAAGCGGCAAAGAAAAATAAAAAGACTAATGATGAAGCCATGAAAGAAGCAATTAATGAGACTATGACTTCAGTAATTGGATCTTCACTTACAACGATTGCAGGTTTTTTAGCCCTTTGTAGTATGAAATTTGGTTTAGGAAAAGATATTGGTATTGTTATGGCTAAAGGTGTAGTATTTGGAGTTATTACAGTACTTACAGTTTATCCATCTATATTGCTATTATTTGATAAGTTTATTCAAAAAACAAAGCATAAACCAATAATTCCTAAATTTAGATTTATTAAACCAATTATTACTAAGAGATATAAATGGATATTTATAATTTTCTTAATAATGTTAATACCTGCATATTTATCTCAAAGAAAAACAGAAGTTTATTATAATCTGGATAAAAGTATTCCTGAAAACTATGATTACAGTATTGTAAGTAAAAAATTAAAAGATGAATATGGATTGATAACTCAATCGATAGTTTTGATTGATGCAAATATGGATTCTAAAGATATAAATAGTATGATTGATGAAATAAATGAAATAGATGGTATTGATAATGTTATTTCGTCTAATTTATTAACTAAATATGGAATATCTAGTACAGTGATTCCATCTAAAATAAGAAAAGTATTAGAAGCAGATAATTATAAATTAATCTTAATTAATTCAAATTATGAACTAGCGACTGATGAATTAAATAGTCAAATAAAAGAGATAAATAAGATAATTAAGAAATATGATAGTAAGGCAATTTTAGCTGGTGAAGGACCTTTAATGAATGATTTGGTAGAAATAACAGCTATTGACTTAAAAAATGTTAATTATGTATCAATTGGTGTAATTTTCTTAATTATGTTCTTTGTACTTAGATCAATTAGTTTACCAATATTACTTGTAACATCAATCGAATTTGCCATATTTATAAATATGGGTATTCCATATTGGAATGGTACTAGTATTCCATTTGTTTCTTCAATTGTAATAGGTACTATTCAACTTGGAGCAACAATCGATTATGCAATATTACTTACTACAAAATATTTAGAAGAAAGAAAAAGAGGTAAAAATAAAATAAATGGGGTGGAAGAGGCATTGGAATCATCTGTATCATCAATTTTTGTTAGTGCTATGTGCTTCTTTGGGGCAACCTTTGGAGTATTTATGGTTTCAAAAATTGATATGATTAGTTCATTATGCTTACTTATGGCTAGAGGAGCCATTATTAGTATGTTAGTTGTTATGTTTATTGTTCCTAGTGTATTATTAGTTTTCGATAAATTAATAATAAAAACAACATTAGGATTTAAGAAAGGAAAGTTAGCATGAAAAAAGTATTAAAAAAATTATTAGCTTATATATTAATTGCTTGTGAGTTATTTCAAGTAACAGGAGTTTATGCACTCACAAAAGATGAAAGCATATATGTTCGTCTTGAAGAAGATGGAAAAGTAAATAATGCCATAGCATCAGAGCATTTGTATAATTTTTCTGACAAAAAAGTCCTAGATAAAACAAATTTATTTGATATTAAAAATTTAAATGATAATAGTAAATTTAGTCAAAATGATAATAAGTTAATATGGGAAACAAGTGGTAGTGATATCTATTATCAAGGAACCTATAAAAAAGATTTGCCAATAAGTATTGAGGTTAAATATTATCTTAATGGTAAAGAACAAAAAGTAGATAATATTTTAGGTAAAAAAGGTAATATTAAAATAGTATTAAATTATAAAAATAATTATAAGAAAAAATATAACATTAATGGAGCGCCAGAAGATATATATGTTCCTTATATGATTATTACAACAACTATTCTAAATAATGCTGATAATAAGAATATAAAAGTTACTAATGGTAGAGTTGTCGATAATGGGGTTAGTCAGGTTGTAATTGCGTTATCTTCTCCTGGCATAGATGAATCATTAAATATTAATGATTTAAAAAGTATGAATAAAGTTGAAATTAGCTATGATACTGATAATTTTGAATTAAATCCAATATACTCAGTTGCTACTACTGATGCATTTGAAGAAAGTAATTTAAATGTATTTAACGAAGTAAATAGTTTATATAATAACATTAATGAATTACAAAGTAATATGGATAAAATTGTTAATGCATCTAAACAATTAAGCGATGGATCTGATGCTGTTAATGCAGGTATCACTGAACTAAATAATAATGTTAAAACATTAGTTAGCAAATATAATTATTATCGAAATCAAGATATTGAAGAATTAAAACAAGAGCTAAATCAAATAGTAGATGAAAACATTGATGATATTATTGCTTCTTTTAAATTTGAAGAAACAATATCTAGTGTTTTAAAAGAACATAAAAAAGATATTGCAAAAGCAACAATTAAAAATACTCAAATAGTAGTTGAAGAAAAAATTAAAGATGTAGTTAATAATATTGATATTAACCAAATAAGTGCAGAAGTTTTACAAAATGAATTAAACAATTTATTAAGTAATAATAATGAACTAGATAATATGATTAAGTCATTAAAGGAATCAATTAATAACCATCTAAGTACAATAATTACCGAAGAACTAAATAGCATAAATGATGATATTAGTAATAGTATAACAAAACAAGATATTGAAGCAATTGCTAATGAATATGGTGTAAGCTATGAACAAGCAGAAGGAATTGCTAATGCAACTTTAGGTAAAGTAAAAGAAAAAGTAAATAGTGATAGTATTATTAATAGTGTCCTTACTAAAATAAATGAGGATAATTATACTAATAGTTTAGTTAAAGAATATATTAATAATTTAAATAATAAAATAAAAAATAGTTTAAATGATAAAGAATTTTTAAAACAATATGAAATATAATACTGAATTTGTAGAGAATTATATTGATAGCGTTGTAGATGAAATAATAGATAAAACTATTAATGAATTGGGTAGTACATATACTAAAGAAGTAGTTAAAAAAACTATCAATGAACAAATTACTAAAGAAAATATTGAAAGTAAATTTGGAGATAGACTTAATAATTTGGATAGTGCTATTAATAATTTATCTACTGGAATGGAAAAACTTAATAATGGATCATCTTTAGTAGCAAATGGTAATAAAGAACTATCTAAGGGACTTGAACAATATAATAAGTTAGGAATTAATAAAATAAGTAACATTGTTAATGGAAAAGTTAAATCCATTCAAAAGAGACTAGAATCTATTATTGATTTAAGTAATGAATATGGATTGTTAGATGAAAAAAATGATGATGTTAGTGGAAAATCAAAAATGATATTTATGATTGATTCAAAAACAAAATCAGATGAGATTAAGGTTGAAAGTAAAAAAGAAGAGTCACAAAAAACATTGTGGGATAAAATAAAAGGTTTATTTAACTAAAAATAATAGGTGGTAGAGCTGGTGAATAAAGCAGTAGAAAAGAATTATAAAAAAAATGATTATATGAATATAAAAGATGATACTGAAGTAGTAAAAAATTGGGAACCATTGAGATTTGAAATTTCTGATAATTATAAATATGTTTCAAAAAATAAAGTATTTAATATTATTTCTAATGTAATTTCCTTTTTTGTTATGATAATTCTAACTTTATTTAATAAATTTGTTTATGGATATAAAGTAATTAATAAGAAAAACATTGTAAAAAATGGCGGATTTGTAAGTATATCAAATCATATACATTATATGGATTGCACTTTTATTGGTTTAACATATTATCCTCATAGAGTATATTATCCAACATTAGCAAGTAATTTTAAAATACCGGTTATTAGGCATATAATAAAAATATTGTATGCTATTCCTATTCCCAAACGAGATAATCAAAAAATAATATTTTATAATGAAATTAATAAGTTGTTAAGGAATGGAAAAATAGTTCAAATGTACCCTGAAGGATCGCTATGGCCTTATTATGATAAAATTAGAAATTTTAAATATGGAGCATTTAAAATGGCAGTTGAAGCAAATGTACCTATTCAACCAATAGTATTTAAATACGTAAATAAGTGGTATAAAAGAAAACCAGCAATTGTTTGTGAAGTCTTAAAACCAATATATCCCAATAACAAATTAAAAAAAGAAGAAAGAATAAAAGATTTAAAGAATCGTTCTTTAAAAGAGATGAGGAAAAGTAGTGAAAATATTAATATTATCTTGTAACACTGGTGGTGGGCATAATTCTTGTGGAAAATATATAAAAGAAGAATTTGAATTAAATAATATTGAATGTGACTTTAAAAATTATTTTGAAATTGTTCATTTAAGTAAAAAGGACTTTTCAAATAATATATATGTAAAAACACTTGGTAAGAATGGTGGAGTATTTAAGTATATTTATAAAATGGGAGAAGTTTATGATAAAACTAAATTAGTGTCACCTGTGTATTTAATAAATAAAATACAATCACTTAGATTATATGATTATATTAAACAAAATCATTATGATTTAATAATATGTTCACATTTATATCCAGCTTTAGCATTAACAGCCATTAATAAAAGACATAAAGTAGACTTTATATTTGTAGATACTGATTATGCATATCAACCATTTACAGACGAAATAAAAGCAGATTACTATGTAATCCCTAAAGGATTACAGGAACAATTTATAGCAAGGGGTATAGATAAAGATAAATTACTACCATTTGGTATTCCTATATCTAGTAGATATGTAAATAATGCAAAAGAAAATAGAAGAAAAAGTAAAAAAAATATATTAGTTTTGCTTGGCAGTATGGGATTTGGTAATGTTGAAGATTGTATTGATGATTTGTTAAAAATTAAGAAAGCAAATATTATTGTAGTTTGTGGTAACAACAAGAAATTATATAATAAATTAAAAAATATAAATAATCCCAATTTAAAAGTTATTGGGTATTCTAGTCATATTAATGATTTAATTAAATCAGCAGATATCGTTATTTCAAAACCAGGAGGATTATCTTCAACTGAAATTGCAGCATTTAGAAAAGCAATTATACATGTTTATCCTATACCTGGCGTTGAAACAAGTAATGTAGAGTTTTTTAATAAAAATAATTTAAGTATGATGGCAAATAATAAGGAAGAAATAATAAAATATATTAATATTTTATTAAAAAATGACAATATATATGATGATATGATTAAAAATCAAGAAAAATATATATCTTCAAATAGTGCAAAAGAATTAGTTGATTTTGTAAAAAATAATTATTAAATATTTCGCAATAGGTTGCTATTGCGAATACCTTATTGATTAAAGAGTTCGTAATATTTTGATATT
>CACWLI010000032.1 GCA_902761685.1 uncultured Erysipelotrichaceae bacterium
TTGACAGTGTACATAAACATATTATTAGGATTAGTACCACTTTTTGTAGGAATATTCAAAACTTGTCCTATTTGTAGTGATTGGGCATTTACATTATTGATACTTGCTAGTTCTGTTACTGATACCCCAAATTGATTGCTTATTCCATATAGAGTATCTCCAGCTTTTACAATATATGTTTGAATTATTATCACCTCATTAAATAATATGCTAAATGATATATAATTAAGCATTAAAAAATCATCCTATTATCTAAATCAGTTAGATTCATAGAATGATTTTACTTTTTTTATATATAATTATAATCTTTTTCTTGCTCTTCTTTAGATAACTGCTCATATGGCACGGCCAATTCATGATTACCATTCTTTTTTTCTCTTTTAACATATCGTATCATACTTTCAATTATACAATTCTTTCAACAATCTAAAAAAAATTAATATTCAAATTCTACATGTATTGGTGATAATTCTTCTAGTATATTTAGTACACTCTGTTCTTTTATACTGTCTATACCAGATATGCAACTTTTGCAGTAAATGACCTTTTTTCCTATATCTATTAATTCAAATATTGTTGATAAAACACAACATTCTGCAACTACTCCCGTAACGTAAATTCTATCATATTCTTTTAATTTTTTATATAGGCCATTATTTTTTAAGCTTGAATAAGTATTTTTAATATATGAATTATTACTATTTATATATTTTTTTAATTCATCTACATAATCATTTAAATAATCATTTGAATTAATATTGGAGTATTCTTTATTGTAGTCTTTCCATGTTCCAATTGGATTTTTACTTGCGATAAATTTTGAGAAAAAAATATGCCTTTTGTCAAATCCTTTTATCTTCTTCTCTATATTATTTATGGTATTTACTATATTTTCGCAAGCCCATTGCTTATTTGGTAAGTATACTTTTTGCATATCTATAATTAATAATGCGTCTTTCATATATCATTTCTCCCTATAATAAACTAAAATATTTGTTTTCATTTATTATTCTGTGTTTTGTCTTCCGGTTTTATGCTGCATATAGGGTTAAAATGAAGATAGAGAAAGTTATTTTTTAATTGCTAGTTTTTTTAGGGCATATTTAGCTGCTTCTTGTTCAGCTTCTTTTTTTGATGAACCAATTCCAGTTCCATATACAATGTTGTCAATTATTACATCCATTGTAAACGTTTTATTATGAGCTGGGCCTTCTTCATTAGTAATAACATACTCTATGCTTTTTTGTTCGGTTTGGACAAACTCTTGTAGACTACTTTTATAATCACTGAAAAAAGTTATTTCTGGATTTTCTATATATGGAACGATAACTTTTAGGATAATATTTCTTACAGTGGCGTAGCCTTGATCAATATATATCGCTCCTATTAATGATTCAAAAATATCTGCTACTATAGCTTTTTTAACTGGTTCTCCTTCTTTTGACTCACCATGTCCAACCAATATATAATTTTGTAGATTTAAGCTTGATGCATACTCATAATTTGCATTCTCACAAACATAGTTTGCTCTAACTTTGGTCATTTCACCTTCTGTTTCTTTGTAGTGTGTATATAAATAATCTGCAACTACCAAGTCCAGTACGGCGTCACCTAAAAATTCTAATCTCTCATAATTATTTTTTACTTTGTGTTCATTGACATAAGAGCTATGAGAAAATGCTGTTTTATAAAGTTCTATATTTTTTGGTTTTAATTTTAATTTTTTAAATAATTCTTCCATAAAATCACCTAATTAATTATATCAAAAAAAATATAACTATTAAAGTTATATTTTTTTTGGTTGTATTATAGATAGTGTTGGTGAGTGTAAATTCACTACACTATTTTATTTATTAAAAAGACATAGGTTTGATACAATGTAATTAGTCAATAAAACATTGAAAGGAATAAACCTATGTCTATGAATAATTATATATTAAATTTACTAAACATTTAAGATAAAAATATTTTTATTTTACCTAATATTGAAGAAAGAATAATCAAAAATAAAAAATATAAGATTATTGAAGGTTTTCTAACTTACAATCCCGAGTTTTGTCCCTATTGTGGCTGTGTTATTAAATCCCATAGTGACATCATAAAATGGGGATATAGAAAAAATTGTAAAATTAAAATCCCTAAGATTTCTAATTGCTTTTCTTTATTAATACTTCATAAACAAAGATTTCTCTGTAGAAATTGTAATAAAACTTTTATTGCGGAAACTACTTTAATTAATAGAAATAAAAATATTTCTAATAATACTGAACTTCAAATAAATCTAGAACTTATGATGAAACAAAGTGAGAAGGACATTTCTGAAAGATTAGACATATCTGTTTCTAAAATTGATAGAAAATTAACTGAAATATCTTCTCATACCGTTTTAAGACATGCATCACTTCTTAAATCTATGAATTGGGATGAATTTAAAGCTACTAAAGATACAAAAGGGAAAATGGCATTTATTATTACAGATAATGATACCGGTAATTTATTCGACATTCAAGATTCCAGAAAGTCTATTGATTTAGATAAATATTTTAGAAGATATTCTAAGTCTGAGAGAGATAAAGTTAAACATATATCTATTGATTTCTATTCTGGCTATATTTTCTTAGCTAAAAGATTATTTAAAAATGAAAATATTTCAATTGATAGGTTTCATATCGTTATTCAAGCATATAATGCTTTAAA
>CACWLI010000033.1 GCA_902761685.1 uncultured Erysipelotrichaceae bacterium
TTACTTTCCATTAGTTGGAAGAGAATTTTTACGTAGAATTCTATTTAGAGTCAAAGAAAGTATACCGTTTGAAGTTGATTGGTCATGGGGATATGGTAGCACATTAGAAGAGGAACCATTAAGGGAATTTTTTAATTTGAAAGATACTGATTATGTTATTTCAACACCTAATGAAATAGGTATTAGTGGAGGAGATATTTATAGAGATACTGCTAGATTGATAGAAAATTTGGATCTTGAAGAAGAATTCGATGTTCCTAAAATAAAAAAATTATCAAGATAAAGTATTTTTTATACTTTATCTTTTTTTTGTGATATTATAAATTCTGATAAGTGGAGGATTTTATGAATAATATAAAAAATAAATTAGATAAAGTTTGCAGTAGATATAAAGCTGTAGCTGCTGATGCAATATTTTTAGATGACATAATTGTAGTTCCTGTTAAGGGTGGTGCACTACATTTAGTTTTTGATAAGGACTGTAATATTTTAGGAATAGATAATATTAATAATCCAGATTATTATAAACCTTGGAAAGATTATTTTATTGATAAGTATAGTCCAAATAAAAAAGATGAAGAAGATGATATGTTTCTTGACTTAATGAGTGATTCTTTTACAAGCTATTCACTTGGTATGATTCAAAATATTTCTAATAAAACATATTTTTCTACTAAAAATTGTTTTTTTAAAGGAAAATTAATAGATGATAAGTATTTAGAAGAATTATTATCATATTTTGCATTTTTAGGTGAAGAAATAAAGTTTTATTCTCAAGTAAACTTTTGGATGCAAAAAATGGGATATGATGTTCCTAGTATTCCAACATACATAGGTTCCATAATGGATGAGTTGGATCATTATATTGATTATTGTATAGGTTTGAATAAAAGACCTTTTGAGTGTGATTTTATAAGTTCAATAGGACAAAGTAATTTGTCAATTAATCCAATTATTATAAGTAATCTATTTAATCAAATTTTGAGAGAGAAAGGGTATGAAATAGACTATGAAAATAATTGTTTAAAAAGAATTGAAAAGGAAAATGATATGGATATTTCTGAGACTTCTATGAGGCTTATTAAATTGATGAAATAAAGAGGTATTAAAAATATTAATACCTTTTTATTATGTTGTTATGTTATAATATAGGACATATTTGATTATTATTTGGAGGTTGTATGGAAAACAGAGTTGATAAGGAAAAATTATTTAGAGTATGTGATTGTTATGGGCTTGATGAAGATAGAGCTTTGTATTATACTAATGTTATTGTTGTTCCTGGATATAATAATTTACACCTTGTTTTAGATAATGATTGTAATGTAATAAATGTATGTGAATATGAGAATAGAGAGGGAAATAAATATAATTATTTTGAAGGTGTATGTGATATTTTTAATGATGATATAATATCTGATCTTAAACTAGATCCTAACGGAAACTTAGATTCAGCTATTTCTCTAGGAACTATTTTTAAAATAACAGATAAGTATGCAAAATACTATGGCGGAGAACTTGATAGTAGTTTTGGTGAGGATCAAAAAAATCTTGTTAGTTATTTTACTCTTTTAAGACACTTAATGGGAAGATATTTATTAAATTATTATCAAATGAAGTCATATGGTTATATTAAAATAGATTTAGAAGAATATATGAGAAGAATTATTGATGGGATAAATGATTATGTAGCTAGATGTTTAAAGGATAAAAATATTCCTGATGCAAGTATTTTTTGTAATGTTACTGGACAAGGAAGAGCTTTTTTTGGAGAGGCTTATCATTTGAAAAATACTATGAAGTTACTTACAAAGTGTAATGGATATAAACCTACTGAGAATGGAAGTGTTGTTCCAATAGATGAAGATTATACTTCATTAGTTGATCTTATAATTCAGATGAAGAGTAATGTTAATAATGATAGTTTGGTAAATGAACCAATTCAAAAGAAGAAAATAAGAAAAGAAAAATAAATTTTTTTCTTTTTTTTTTTGACAAATTATGACAATTAGATATTTTCATAGTTTAAAAAAATTGATAGAATATATATAGTGCGTTTAGTATAGGATGTGATTATATGGTAAAAGTATTAAGAATTGGAATAGATGTTGGATCTACTACAGTTAAAATGATTGTATTAGATTCTAAAGATAAAGTCTTGTATAAAGAATATAGAAGACATTTTTCTGATACAAAGAAAACTATTAAAGATTTATTTACTGAAGTAATGGAAAAATTCCCTAAAGATAAATTTAGTATTACTATGACTGGTAGTGGGGCAATTGCACTTGCTAAATATTTAGAAATTGAATTTGTACAAGAAGTAATTGCGTGTAAAAATGCAATTAAGAAGTATGCAAGTGGAGTAGATGTTGCAATTGAACTTGGTGGAGAAGATGCTAAGATTATTTATTTTGATCAGACCATTGAACAAAGAATGAATGGATCTTGT